>NZ_PQIA01000177.1 GCF_003385235.1 Amycolatopsis circi
GCCTTGCCGTTGGTCTTCGGCTCCCCCGGCCCCGAAGCCGGCTCCGGAAGCCAAGGACACGAAGGACGCCAAGGACGCCAAGCCGGGCGAGCCGAAGACCAACGGCAAGGCGCCGAGCACTTCGCCTGCGGAGAAGAAGAACTGAACGCGCGAAAAGGGCCCCGGGAGTGCGTCCCGGGGCCCTTTTTCGTGTTGTCGCTCAGTCGGTTCAGACCGCGGCGGCGTGCTTGTCGATCAGCTGGCCGAGACGCGGCAGCGCCTCTTCGACGTTCTTCTTGCCGTTCGGGCGCAGCTTCGAGTAGACCTTCTTGATGCTGTCGCGGCTGCTGCGGTCCGCACGGCTGTCGGTGACCCCGAGCAGCGCGTCCGAAGCCTCGTCCGAGCGGCTGGTCAGGTAGGCGCCGAAGTCGTTGCCGCCCTTGGCGCGGTAGTCGCCGTAGAACGGCTCGAGCGCGCCGGCGAAGTCGTCCAGCAGGCTGTCGACCGCGGACGGGATGATGCCCGGCTTGATCTTCTTGACGGCGGCGAAGCCGGTCTTCACGACCGCGCCCGAGACCCCGCCCTTGTCGGAGACCTCGGCGTCCACGAGCTCTCCGAGGTCGGTGACCACGCTGGGGCGACGGCTCGAGTCGAGCAGGATTTCCTTGAGGGTGTCAGCCACGAATCTGTCCTTGTCGTCAAAAGGGGTAACCAAGTATTCGGTGCCGGACGGGCACCCGTCGCGCGAGTGTTGGGGGAACCGCGCGTGCTGCTTAGAGTAATACAAGATCAACTTCACTCACCCGTGCGGAGCCCGTTACTCAGAGCTTCAGGGCAGCGATAGCCTTTTTCGCCACTGTGCGTGCTTTGATGCTCTGCTTCTGGTTGCTCGTCACGATGACGGCGGCCTCGCCCTTCGCGACGGCGTAGACCACCCCGTCGCCGACCGGCTGGTAGCCGCCCTTCCACCCCGCCGGATCCGAAGCCGGGTTCGACGTGTCGACCGGTGCGGCCTTGTTGACCAGCGCGGTCGCGACGTCGCTCTTGCCCACGTACACGCGCACGGTCAGCTGAAGACTGCCGTCCGGGCGGTAGAAGAAGCACGTCGGATGCGGCTCGTCGTCGGACACGCTCACCTTGGTGACGTGCTGTCCGTTCGCGTCCTGCACCGTCTCGTTCGACAGGTACGGACACTCCGCGGTGCGCGCGGGCTGCGGATCGGGCGGCAGCCCCGCGGAGGCCGACGCGGAACTCGCCGGCGCCGAAGACGGAGTCTCCTTCGCCGGGCTCGACGGAGTGCAGCCGGCGAGCAGGACCAGGGCTGGGGCGAGAACGAGAAGTCGGCGCATGGCGGGCACAGTCAACCATGCCCGGTGAAGTCCGTGCGAAGGCGGCGCGTGCGACGATTGCGGCGGATTCCGCTCAGCCCCGGGGAGGTCGCGGACGTGCTCACGCCCGAGCAGTACCTGCAGGTGGTCGCCGAACGCGTGGTGCGCAGCGGCGGCAGGCTCAACACCGTCCAGATCGGACCGGTTACCGCCGCGGTCGGCCTGTTCACCGAGTCGATCATGTTGTCCACGATGAACTACTGCGTAGTGGCCGGGGCTTATCCGGAGATCGACGCGGCGACGCTGCAGCAGTTCACCGGCATGGCTACCCAGCACGCCCGCGCCAACGTGCAGGGCACGATCGGCTGGACCGCGGCGTCGGTGGTGATCTGCGGGCTCGTCGGGCGCGTGCACCCGGACGCGGCGCAGCTGGCGAGCGCGAAGACGAGCAACCAGTTCGGCGGCGAAACCCGGATGGTCGCGGTGGATCCGCACGCGGGCATGACGTACGCGTTTACCGGCGGGAAGCTTTGGGGCGCGGCGATGCACGGCGCGATCAACGCGAAGCTGACGTTCTGTTTCCCGCAGCCGGGCGAGGCTTTCCAGCAGGTGCAGTGGCAGCAGCAACAGCAGGCGGCCTACGGACAGCCCCCGCAATCGGGTCCCGGCGGTTTCCCCGGGCAGATTCCGCAGGGGCCGATGCCGCAAACCGGGCCCCCGCCCGCCGCGGGTCCGGCCGGGCCGCAGCCGCCGCACTACCCGCCGCCGGGGCAACCGCCGTACGGTCGGTGACATGGTTTCGTTGCGCGGCTGGCAGTCGTTCCCCGAACAGCTCCCGGAATTCGATCCGGACCACGCCCCGGAAACGCCGGAAGAGCTGTTCCTCGCGTGGCTGGCCGAAGCCGGCGAGCACGTGCTGGCCCCGCACGCCGTCACTCTGTCCACTGTGGACGCCGACGGATCGCCGGACGCTCGCGTGGTGATCCTGAAGAACGTCGACGAGGACGGCTGGGCGGTCGCGACCAGTTCGGAAAGCCCGAAGGGCCAGCAGCTGACAGCGAACCCGCGGGCGGCGTTGACGTTCTTCTGGCCCGGCCGCGGACGGCAGGTGCGGGTGCGCGGTTTGGTGGTTCCGGCCGCGGCTGAGGTGTCCGCCGAAGACTTTCTCGCGCGACCGCCTGCCTCGCGGGCCGAGGCGTACGTCGGGCATCAGTCGGAGGTGCTGTCCGACCCGGCAAAGCTAGCCGAAGCCGCCGAGGCGGCCGCGGATTGGGTGGCGGAAAACCCGGATGTGGCACCGGAAACGTGGACGCGCTACCTGATCCAGCCGGAATCGGTGGAGTTCTGGCAGGCCTCGCACGACCGGCGGCACGTCCGGATCCGCTATCGCCGCGAACCCGCAGGCTGGGTCCGCGAACGCCTCTGGCCCTAGCCGCACCGCAGAGGTCCGTGAGGGGAACCCTGAGGGACTCTGATTCCCTCAGGGTTCCCCTCACGGACTTTATTGGGGTGCTCAGCCGAGCCTGCAGTTGGCGCGCAGCTTGGAAATCGCGCCGACGGTGGCGTAGCCGCGCCATTCCAGGGCAGCCATCGGGGAGAAGCTGGCGAAGTCGACCTTCCAGCCGCCGTCGGGCTGCTGGCCCTGTTCCAGCCGGGTCAGGTCCGCTTCGACGGCTTCCGGGGCGAACAGCCGCCGGGACGGGCCGGGCACCGGGCTGAAGTCCAGCGGACGCAGCACCTCGCCCTCGGAGCCGCCCTGCACCGGGACGATTCCGCTCTCCGGCAGGAACTTCCCCAGCTTCGTCAGGAGTTCGTCGGCTTCCGGATACCGGTCGTAACAGGCATCGAGCAGGTGGATCGCGAAGCTCAGCTCGATGACGTGCGGCATCTCGTCGAGGTCCCGGATCGCCCGCAGGCACGTCTCGGTCGCCCGCACGAGCCACGGATGCGCCGCGACCGCCTCGTCGTGTTCGGCGACCCGCCACGCCGCGGACGTGACGAACGCGGTGCTCTGCAACGAGAACGCCGTCGGGTCGGCTCCGGTCCAAAAGGGAGCGCACGCGGTCGGGTCGGCGACCGGGAACGCGAACGGCAGCCCGCCGTCGGCGAACGACACCGATTCCAGCCAGTCGCACAACTGGACCGCGTGCGGCGTGGTCACCGGCGCGATGTCGGCGAACATCTCGAACGCGTGCAGCGCGCCGCCCGGCTGGCTTTCCGGCGCGCGCAGGTCCGGCTCCAGGCCCCAGCCGTAGCCGCCGTCCGGATTCCGGTAGGCCGCGACCGCCGCGAGCACCTCTTCGGCTCGTCCATTTCCTTCCAGCAGCTCGAACCGCCGCTGGTCCAGCAACCGGCCGTGCCCGGCGAGGAACGGGGTGACGGCCTCCAATTTCACAGTCACCCGGACACCGTCGCACGAGCCCGGCGCGAGGGTCTTGAACGAATCGGCCACCAGCCCGAAAGAGCGGATTGCTGGGGCTCGAGCGATCGTCGTGGCACGATTCGGAAGTGACCAGCAAACCGGACGACGCGCAGCGATTGGCCGATCTCGCACGGTTGCGCCGGGTGCGCGACCGGATCGACCGCGAGTACGCGCGTCCCCTGGACGTCGAGGCGCTCGCGCGGAGCATCAACGTGTCCGCCGGGCACCTCAGCCGGCAATTCCGCGCCGCTTACGGAGAGTCGCCGTACTCGTATCTGATGACCCGTCGCATCGAGCGCGCCATGGCGTTGCTGCGCCGAGGCGACCTGAGCGTCACCGAGGTGTGTTTCGAGGTCGGGTTTTCGTCGCTGGGGACGTTCAGTACTCGGTTCACTGAGCTGGTCGGAAAGCCGCCAAGCGTTTACCGCCAGGAGGAGACCGGAGCGACCGAGGGCATGGCTCCCTGCGTAGCGAAACAGGTCACGCGACCGATCAGGAATCGAGAAGCACCCCGTTCAACGCGCACATAGTGTTACCGACATGGAGATGACCATTCACGCGAGCTTCCTCCCGCACACCGATCCGGAAGCGACGCTGACCTTCTATCGCGACGTCCTCGGCTTCGAGGTGCGCAACAACGTCAAGTACGGCGACATGGCCTGGATTACCGTCGGCCCGCCCGGACAGCCGGACACCTCGGTCGTGCTGCAGCCGGTCGCCGCGTTCCCCGGCCTCACCGACGACGAGCGCCGGATGATCGCCGACATGATGGCCAAAGGCACCTACGCCGCGCTGAACCTGGCCACCAAGGACGTCGACGCGACCTTCAACCGGCTGCAGGCCAGCGACGCCGAGGTCGTGCAGGAGCCGACCGACCAGCCCTACGGCATCCGCGACTGCTCCTTCCGCGACCCGGCCGGGAACCTGATCCGCATCCAGCAAGCGAGCTGAAGAAGTCCGAGCCGGACCTCTGGGGAAAGAAACAGGGAGAGACGATGACGAAGGCCAAGGGGAAACCCGCGCCGGAGCACGCCGCAGACAGCCATGACCTGATCCGCGTGCAGGGCGCCCGAGTGAACAACCTCAAGGACGTCAGCGTCGAACTCCCGAAGCGCCGGTTGACGGTGTTCACCGGAGTGTCCGGCTCGGGCAAAAGCTCGCTGGTGTTCAGCACGATCGCGGCGGAATCGCAGCGGCTGATCAACGAGACCTACAGCAGTTTCGTGCAAGGCTTCATGCCGACGCTGGCCCGGCCCGAGGTCGACGTGCTCGACGGGCTGACCACCGCGATCATCGTCGACCAGCAGCGGATGGGGGCCGATCCGCGCTCGACGGTCGGCACCGCCACCGACGCCAACGCGATGCTGCGAATCCTGTTCAGCAGGCTCGGCACGCCGCACATCGGGTCATCGCAGGCGTTCTCGTTCAATGTCGCGTCGGTCAGCGGCGCGGGCGCGGTCACCGTGCGACGCGCCGGGAAGGAGATCAAGGAGCGGCGCAGCTTCAGCGTCACCGGCGGCATGTGCCCGCGCTGCGAAGGCCGCGGTTCGATCAACGACATCGACCTCGCCCAGCTGTACGACGACACGAAGTCGCTCGACGACGGCGCGCTCACCATCCCCGGGTACACCCCCGGCGGCTGGAACTACCGGCTCTACACCGGCTCCGGACTGATCGACCCGAGCAAGCCGATCCGCAAGTACACGAAGCGCGAGCTGCAGGACTTCCTGTACAAGGAACCGACGCGGATGAAGATCGAAGGCATCAACATGACCTACGAGGGTCTGGTGCTGAGGATTCAGAAGTCGTATCTGTCCAAGGACGTCGAGGCGATGCAGCCGCACATCCGCGCGTTCGTGGACCGGGCGGTCACCTTCGCGACGTGCCCGGAATGCGACGGGACACGGATGAGCGAGCTGGCGCGCTCGTCCAAGATCGACGGCATGAGCATCGCCGACGTGTGCGCGATGCAGATCAGCGACCTCGCCGACTGGGTCGGGAAGCTGTCCGAACCGTCGGTCGCGCCGTTGCTGAAGTCGCTGCACGAGACGCTCGAATCGTTCGTGGAGATCGGGCTCGGCTACCTGTCGCTCGACCGGCCCGCGGGCACGCTGTCCGGCGGCGAGGCGCAGCGGGTGAAGATGGTCCGGCATCTCGGATCGTCGCTCACCGACGTCACGTATGTCTTCGACGAGCCCACCATCGGCCTGCACCCGCACGACATCCAGCGGATGAACGATCTGCTGCTCCGGTTGCGGGACAAGGGAAACACCGTCCTCGTGGTCGAGCACAAGCCGGAGGCGATCGCGATCGCCGACCACGTCGTAGACCTCGGGCCGGGCGCGGGCACGAACGGCGGCACGGTGTGTTTCGAGGGCACTGTGGACGGTCTGCGCGCGAGCAAGACGTTGACCGGCAAGCATTTGGATGACCGCGCCTCGCTCAAGCCGTCGGTTCGGGAGCGCACGGGCGTGCTGGAGATCCGCGGCGCGAACACGCACAACCTGCAGGACGTCGACGTCGACATCCCGCTCGGCGTGCTGTGCGTGATCACCGGGGTCGCCGGATCGGGTAAAAGCTCGCTGATCCACGGGTCCATCCGGGAATCCGATGACGTGGTGTCGGTGGACCAGGCCCCGATCCGCGGTTCGCGGCGGAGCAACCCGGCGACCTACACCGGGCTGCTCGAACCGATCCGCAAGGCCTTCGCCAAGGCCAAC
This sequence comes from Amycolatopsis circi, assembly GCF_003385235.1. Taxonomy (GTDB): domain Bacteria; phylum Actinomycetota; class Actinomycetes; order Mycobacteriales; family Pseudonocardiaceae; genus Amycolatopsis; species Amycolatopsis circi. Next base: position 6,450 of record NZ_PQIA01000177.1, read on the forward strand.
AACGTGAAGCCCGCGCTGTTCAGCGCCAACTCCGAGGGCGCGTGCCCGAACTGCAACGGCAACGGCGTCATCTACACCGACCTCGGCATGATGGCCGGGGTGGCCACCACCTGCGAGGTCTGCGAGGGCAAGCGCTTCGACGCCTCGGTGCTGGAGTACCACTTCGGCGGACGGGACATCAGCGAGGTGCTCGCGATGTCGGTCGCGCAGGCCACCGCTTTCTTCGCCGCGGGCGACGCGAAAACCCCGGCCGCGCACCGGATTCTCGAGCGGATGGAGCAGGTCGGGCTCGGCTATCTGACCCTCGGCCAGCCGCTGACCACGCTGTCCGGCGGCGAGCGGCAGCGGCTGAAGCTGGCGACGCACATGGGGTCCAACGGCGGCGTGTACATCCTCGACGAGCCGACCACCGGCCTGCACCTCGCCGACGTGGAACAGTTGCTCGGGCTGCTGGACCACCTGGTCGAATCGGGCAAGTCGGTGATCGTCATCGAGCACCACCAGGCCGTGATGGCGCACGCCGACTGGATCATCGACCTCGGCCCCGGCGCCGGACACGACGGCGGCCAGGTGGTCTTCGAGGGGACGCCCGCCGAGTTGGTCAAGAAGAAGCGGACGCTGACCGGGAAGCACCTGGCCGCCTACGTCGGCTAGCTCGACGGCGGCCGCCGGTCCGTCCAGGGGAGCGCCTGCTCCAGGGTGCGGGAGACCTGCAGCAACAGGTCTTCCCGCCAGGGCGCGGCGACCAGCTGGACGCCGACCGGCAGGCCGCTGGCCTCGTCGTGGTGCAGCGGCAGGGAGATCGCCGGCTGGCCGGTCACGTTGAACAGCGACGTGAAGACGCCCATCGGGTACGCGGCCACCACCGGGTTTCCGCTCGCTCGCCACGCGCCGACCTTGGGCGGGAGACACGCCATGGTCGGGGTGACCAGCAGGTCGAAGCTGTCGACGAAGGACTCGACAATGCGTCGCGACAGCACCTGGGTCTTGTGCACGCTCTCCGCGTAAGTCCAGGAATCGACCGACTTCGCGGCGTCGCGCTGTGCCCGGTTGTGCGGTTCGACGCGGTCTGGGTCGACCAGCGGCATGCCTGCGCTGGCGACATTCCAGACCTTCATGAACGTCGAGATCAGCTCCTCGGACGTCGGCAGCGGAAGCGGTTTGTCGACGATCTGGTGTCCGGCTTGTTCGAGCGCGCGGAGGGTTTTGTCGACCGCGGTCAGGCAGGCCGGGTCGACGGTGATGCCGTCGATGAGCGAGGTGGTGAGGACGCCGATCCGCAGGCCGGTCGGTGATTCTTTAGTCAGCGCTTTCGCGAGCGACCGTGTGGGCGTCGGTTGCGACCACCACGCGCCAGGGTCGTGCCGCGCGATGACATCCAGCACCGCAGCCGTGTCGGCCAGCGTCCGGCTGACGACGCCGCTGGTCGCGAAGCCCTCGACCTCCACCACGGCGTTCGTGACCAGGCCACGGGTCGGTTTCAGCCCGACGAGACCGGTGCACGACGCCGGGATCCGGATCGAGCCGCCGCCGTCCTCCGCGTGCGCGACCGGAGCCATTCCGGCGATGACGGAGATCCCGGCGCCGCTGGACGAACCGCCGGGCGTGCGGTCCGGGTCCCACGGATTGCGGGAGATGCCCTGCGCCTCGCTTTCGGTGAATGGCACCGCGCCGAATTCCGACGTCGTGGTCTTGCCGAGAGGCAGGAAACCCGCGTCGGTGAACCGCTGCACGAGCGGATCCGACTTTGGCTGCGGAGACCGGTCGGTGGCCAGCGAGCCGTAGGTGGTCGGCCAGCCTTTGACGTTGGCGAGGTCCTTGATCGGCAGCGGAACGCCGTGGAACGGCGGCAGTTCCTCCGGCGAGCACCGGACCACGGCGTCGGCGGCGGCTCTCGCAGCGGCGCGCACCTCGTCGTCGGCGCGGAAGCAGAAGGCGTTGAACTTCGAGTCCAGCGCGGCGATGCGGTCGAGGTAACAATCGGCGACCTCGACCGGGCTCACCTCCTTCGCGCGGATGGCGGCGGCGAGTTCTACTGCGGAATTGATCATCACGGATCCCCTTTCCGGTACCCGTTCAGCCTGGTCGGGGCGGTGGCGGCCGGTCTTGGAGAAATGTCGCGCGGCTGGATTTCTCCTACGATGGCGGCATGCGACCAGCCGAGTGGGCTCGCGACGGAGCAGCGGTGTGGGGCATCGCTGTGCCGTCCCGGCCGAGTCGGCTGCCGGGTGTCCAGATGGCCGGGTTTGTCGGCGACACCGTCGACCTCGTCGACCTGACAGTGGTCCCGTATCCGGCGGTCACGCTGTTTCTGAACCTCCGAGAAAGACTGCTCGTCAACGACGTCGCGCGCGGCAGTGTCGTCGCCGGGCTCGCGCCGCAAGGGATGCGGGTGCGCGGGCAGGACATCGAATGCATGCAGATCCGGCTGTCGCCCGAGGTCGCGCACGCGGTGCTCGGGACGGAGCTGAGCGAGGTCGTGTCCCTAGAGGACGTCTGGCCTACTGACCTGCCCGACCGGCTGCGCGCGCTCAACTCGTGGAAAGACCGATTTGCCCTGGTAGAAGCCTCATTGGCGCGACGGTACGAGGTCGGACGGACAGTGGACCCGGAAGTCGCCTTCGCCTGGCAGCAGCTGGACGCGCGCCACGGTCAGGTGCGGATCGAGCAGTTGGCCGACGAGACCGGATGGAGCCGAAAACGGCTGTGGTCCGGGGCCAGCTCGGGCTCAGCCCGAAACGTGCCGCGCAACTGGTCCGATTCGACCACGCGGTGCACCGGCTCGCCGCTGGCGAAAGCCCGGCGGCGGTGGCGGCCGACAGCGGATACGTCGACCAGTCGCACCTGCACCACGAGGTCAAAGCCTTCGCCGGGGTCACGCCCGCGGCCGCCGCGAACGCACCGTGGCTCGCGGTCGACGAAGTCGCCTGGTCTCGCCCCCACTGCGCGAACGGGTGATCGCACCGGCATGATCGCGGAGTGACTTCCCTCCGGCCCCCCGCTGTCGCGTTGCGCCGGTGGCTAGACGACGCCAGTACCCGTCGACGGACGGTGTTCGCGCTGGTCCTCGCCTCGGTGGCGGTGGCAGTGACAATTCTGTGGCTCGTCTGCACGATGTGGCCGCTCGACCTGGAGATCTACCGGTCCGGCGCGCGAGCGCTGGCCCAGGGCGAGGACGTCTACGGCCCGCTGCCGCCGACCCGCGCCGGGCTGATCCTGCCGTTCATCTACCCACCGTTCGCGGCCGTCGTGTTCCTGGTGTTCGCCGCGATGCCGTTGCCGCTGGGTGCGATGTTGATGCTCGCCGTCTCGCTGGCGTCGCTCTGCGGGACGGTCTACGTCGTGGTCCGGCCGCATGCCCGGCGGCGGACCACGTTGCTGGCCGCGCTGCTGATCGGCGCCGGGTCGCTGGCCTTCGAGCCGGTCCGCGAAACGATGTGGTTCGGGCAAATCAACCTGCTGCTGATGGCGCTCGTGGTGCTCGACTGCCTCGGCCCGCGGACCCGGCTGCCCCGCGGCGTGCTGCTGGGCCTCGCCGCCGCCATGAAGATCACGCCGGCCGGGTTTCTGCTGTTCTTCCTGCTGAAAAAGGACTTTCGCGCGGCCGTGACCACGGTGGTCACCTTCGTGCTCGCTGGCGTGGCCGGGTTCCTGATCGCGCCGGAAGCGTCGACGAAGTACTGGTTCGGCGGCGGGCTGACCGGCGCGTCCGGGATGAGCGGTTCGATTTTCGCGACAAACCAGACCATTCAGGGCGCGGTGCACCGGTTCGGGCTTCCGGACACCCCGACGCTGATCCTGATCGCGGTGCTGACCTTGGCCGCGCTCGCACTGACCGTGCCCGCGATGCTGCGCGCCGACCCGCCGATGGCGTTCCTGCTCAACGCGGCGGCGATTCTGGTGTGTTCTCCGATTTCGTGGTCGCACCACTGGGTGTGGATCGTTCCCGCGATCGTGGTGTTCGCCGCTCGTGCGCACACCCGGATCGCGGTCGCCGGTTTGGCTGCCGTGGCGGCGATTTTCGTGATCGCACCGCATTCCTGGCTGCCGAAGAACGGTTACCTGGAGCTGTCCTGGGGACCGGTGGAGCACGTGGTTGGGAACAGCTATTTGCTGCTGGCTCTGGGTTTTCTCGGCTGGCAGTTCTACTCGACGCGCCGTCAGACCGCCGCGGTCTGAGCCACCAACGGCTCCGGAAGCTGGTCCGCGTGGAGCACGTGTAGCGTGCTGACCGCTCGGGTGAGCGCGACGTACAACCGTTGCAGCCCACGCTCTTCCGCCGCCACGATGCGCGCCGGTTCGACCACCAGGACCGTGTCGTACTCGAGCCCCTTGGCCAAACTCACTGGCACCAACGTGATCCGCGCTGTTCCCTCGGCGCCCAACACCGCGTGGTCCAGTCCGCGCTCGGCGAGAGCCCGGCTTAACTCCGGGACATCCGCGTCCGCCGCCAACAGTCCGATCGACCCCTCCTGCACCAGCGCTTTCGCACAAGTGTCGACCGCGGCGGCAACTGTCTCGTCCGTTTCGGTCAGGTGCAAGGCATCGGGGGAATGCCGGAACGACGTGGGACTGCGCAGCTCCGGCGCGATGTGCGGAAGCAGCCGAGCCGCGAAGTCGAGCACATCCGCCGGAACGCGGTAGCCGTGCGTGAGTTCCTCGATCCGCCCGCCGGGCCGGTCGAGATGGGTCAGCACGGTCGTCCACTCGCGGACCGCGGACGGACTGGTCGCCTGGGCAACATCGCCGAGAACCGTGCACGCACCAGCCAGCCTGCGCGCGATCGCCCGCAGATGCATCGGACTCAGATCCTGCGCCTCGTCCACCACGACATGCCCGAGCTTCGCCGGACGCTCGACCAGCGCCGCGGCCTCGTCCAGCAACGCCAGATCAAGCGTTGACCAGGCCATCGCCTTACGACTGCGCGGCCGCGGCCGGATCAGCGCTTCCTGCTCCTCGGCGGTGAGGATTCCTTCAGCCGCTTCAGCAAGACTCGTTCGGTCCGTAAGCAGGTCATAGACCACCCGCGCAGGCTCAACCGCAGGCCACATGTCGCGGACCGCCTTGTTGATCGCGGCATTGCGACGGAGCTGATGCAGCGTCGCGCTCGTCCCGCCGGACCGCTCCATCTCGCGCAGGACCCGATGCGCGAGCCGCTGCGCCAGCAATTCGCGCCCCGCGCTGTAATCCGAGCCGCGACTGAGGATTTCTTTGAGTTCCTCGGCGATGTCCTCGGGATACAGCCGCCAGGTCCGATGCTGATACTTGACTTCGAGCGTCCGATCGACCGGCTGGATCCGCGCCCACAGATGCCTCCGCACGACCTCCGCCATCCGGACGTCACCCTTGATCCGCGCCGTCCGCGCATCGTCGAGGTGCTCGGCCGGTTGTCCTGCGCCAGTCAATTCGTCAATCGTGGCCTGGGAAACCGCCACCTCACCAAGCGCTGGAAGCACGCCCGCGATGTAAGCGAGAAACGACCGGTTCGGCCCGATCACCGCGACCCCGCCGGCCTTCTGCAGCCGCACCCGCTCGGTGTAGAGCAGGTACGCCAGCCGATGCAGACCAACCGCAGTTTTGCCAGTCCCCGGCGCGCCCTGGATGCAGAGCGTCCGATCGACCGGCGCACGAACGAGCCGCATCTGGTCCGGCTGAATCGTGGCGACGATGTCCCGCATCGGCCCCTGCCGCGGCCGCTCGATCTCCGCGGTGAGCAGCTGGTTCGCCGAAGCCCCGGGCCGGTCGAGCGGCTCGTCCTCGAACGCGCTGAGCACTCCGGCTTGGTCGAAGCCGTACCGCCGCCGGACCCGCACCCCCATCGGATCGTCGTGATCTGCTTCGTAAAACGCCCTGGCGAGCGGTGCCCGCCAATCGATCACCAGAGGTTCGCCGTCGTCGTCACGGATTCCTCTGCGCCCGAGGTAAACCAGGTCATGCTCCGGCGACCGAGTATGTGACCCTCGCGCGGCCTCGTAGACCTCGCCGGGCGGATAGTCGAGGCGGCCGAAGAAGAGCGGCGCGTCGTCAATATCCGCTAGCTCCTCGGCGATCTCGATGCGAAACTGCCTGAGGACGTGATTGAAGTACTTGTCGTCGACCGCGTCGCCCTCGCCCGATCCCGTCGCGATGGCGGCCTTGATCTCCTCCCGCATGCGGTCCAGTTCTGCGTGACAGGCCTGGAGATACTCGCGCTCGGCCCGGATCTCTGGTTCCACTCCCCGCCCCCTGTTTCTTGACTAAGTTAAATATACAACTCAGTCAAGTTTTTATCCGGGTTCGAGTTCCAGCTAGGCTGACGCTCGTGTCAGGACTGCGCGAGCGCAAACGCCGCCGCACGAGGGAAACGATCGCCTCGGCGGCTCTTCGCCTGTTCCGGGAGTCGGGCTTCGACGGGGTCTCGGTCGCCGACATCGCCGCCGAAGCCGAGATCTCGAAGCCGACGCTGTTCGCGTACTTCCCGACGAAGGAAGACCTGGTCATCCACAAGTTCGCCGACGACAACGGCCCCGCGGAAATCGTCCGCGCCCGGCCGGACGGAGTGTCGGCCCTGTCCGCGCTGGAACGGTCCTTCCTGGACCGCCTGGCCGAACGCGACCCGCTGACCGGCCTGAACGATTCTCCGGACGCGATCACGTGCCACACGCTGCTGTACTCGACGCCGGCGCTGCTAGCTCGGCTTGCCACCTACCTGCTCGAGAAGGAGCAGGAACTGGTGGAGGAACTGCGGGCTTCGTGCGGTGTCGAGGACGAGTTCACCGCTCGACTGGTGGCCGCGCAGATCTTCGGGGCGCAGCGGATCTTGGGGTTTCACAACGCCCGGGAGATCCGCGCTGGTCGGAGCGCCGATGAGACGTACCCAGACGCGGTAGCGCGGGTGGAGGCGGCTTATCGGATGTTGCGAGAGGGGCTGTCTTCAGTTCTGTGACTGTGGCTCAGTCCACGGAACCGTCGCCGCCCTGGGCGTGCACTCGCACGACTCGATTCCGCACCTTCGTCAAGCACAAGATGCCCTGCTACCAGGAGATCTGCCTGCTCGAACCGGACTTCCGCCGACGCGGACGTGCGGCCAGGGCGGCCATCTTCGCCTCGAATACCCGCCGCGCGAAAAGGGCCAGGCCCCGCAAGGCCCGGCCCTACTTCCAGCGCTGGGTCAGCAGCTTAGTTCTGGTCCGGGTTGTCGATCGGCGCGCCGTTGTACCCAGTCCCCTGGTCCTGTGCGTTCGGCGGGTCAACCGGGACGCCGTGGTAGCCGGTGCCCTGGTCCTGCGAGGCGGGCGGGTCGATCGGAACCCCGTGGTAGCCAGTGCCCTGCTCCTGCGGGTCCGAGGTGTTCTCGTCCTTGGGCGGGGTGGTGTGCATCTTGAGACCGTCCTTCTCGCAACGGATCTCGTGCGTGCCCTCCGCACCGGTGTCGGTCAGGCACTGCCAGCCCTGGACAGTCAGCATGTAGTTGGATCCGACGGCTTTGTCGATATCGTCGAAGTATTCGGTAATAACGTTGAACGCTTCAGTGCATCCGACAGTACCGGCCTTGGTCGCATCCGCGATCAAAGAAACCTTGCGCGGTCCGACAGTTCCACCGTGCGTACTGCAATTAACGTCCTCCGAGCTGGCCCCGCCACCGCCGCTGCCGCCCTTTTTCACCGGCGTCTTCGGCTGCTCCACCTGGGCTTTCGCCGCCACGTTGGCCGGGGCGGATTGGTTGCTCGCCGGAGCTGCCGAATTTTGGCCAGAGCAAGCGGAAAGCAGCGCGACCGCGCCGAGAGCCGCTCCGACGGTGGCCAATTTGACAGTCTTCATGAGCATTTCAATTCTCCCCTGACCAGCTCTTGGCTTTCCCTTTGCCTATAGAGACGCACACCGCCGGAGGGGGTTGCCAAGAAATTCCGCCGGACTTCCCAGCAGAGAGTCTCAGCCCCAAAAGCGCACTTCAGGAAACCGCGGCGACGGCCCGTCCAGCAGTCGCTGGTGCCACCCCCGCAGGTGTTCGTCGAGGAACGCGGTCAGGTACGCCTCGCCGACCCGGATCCCCCGCAACGGATCGATCTCCACCCCCGGCAACTTCGCCCCGGCCTGTTGGAAAAGCAGCAGTTCATCGGTGAACATGCTGTGGTCGCCACCGTCGACGGTGATCCACCGCTTCCACCCGGCCATCTCGCGCCACGCCGCGTCCCACGACGGATCGACCGTCCCGCCCGGCTGATGCACCGGAGCCCCGAACTGCAGAAACGGCCGATCCAGCCCGGCCACCGGGAAGTAGTACATGCCGTCCAGCATCGCTCCGGCGCGGATTCGCCGGTCGGCCAGCATCGCCGGCGCCGTGCTGGCACCACCGATCGAATGCCCGATCATCGCGATCCGCCGCGCGTCGATCAGCTGTCCGCCGCCCCACGCCGGATGCGGTCCGACAAACCGATCGAGCACGAACGACACGTCCTGCGCCCGAGTTGTGACGAGCTTTTTCCAGTCCTTGATGCCACATGCCACGCATTGCGTCGTGTGCCCGTCCGGGAAGGTGGTCGCGATCGCCTCGTAGTTGTGTCCGATCCCCGCCACGACATACCCGCGACTGGCCAGCTCCTCCGCCAGCGACGACAACGTCGCGCGCGGCAACGTGAACCCAGGCGAGAGCACCACCAACGGCATCCGCCGATACTGCGGCAGTGCGTCCACAGTGGAATGAATCCGCACCTTCGTCAACAGATCCTTGGGCAGTGACTTATCGCCCGTCTCCTCCACCATCAGCTCCGATTCCCGCTGCGTGAGGTACTGCGTCGCCCGCCATCCCGGATACTGCGCCGGGTACCACAGCGTGACCATCATTTCCCGCCGCTGCGAAGGAACCCACGGATCCGCGCGGGAAGTGTCGGTGAAGTGAAAGCTGGCAGTCCCGACCGGACTGATCCCGCCAGGCCGCGGCAACGCCAATCTCGGCTCCGCCTGCGCGGTGCCCGCCCCGACGACGACAAGCATCGCCGCGATGATCGCTATTACGCGTAGTCTCATAACTTCAGCTTGGAGCCGCCCGGCACCGCGAACATCGGTGATGTCCCGGATGAGGCCCCGATGTCGAAGTCATCTTCCTGGACGATGCTTCAGCCGACGACGTCCGCCAGCCGAGCGACCTCGTCCACGTCGTCAGTCACCGGCATGAAGATCAACTCGTCCACACCCAGCTCGGCGAAATCCGCGATGGACTTCTTCACCATCTCCGGAGACGCACAGGGTACGACGCTGTCCGCAACTTCCTTCGGAGCCAACCGATAGAAGTCCCGCACATTCGCCAGCCCAGCGTCGACATCGCCCAAAACGAAGTAGGCCAACGAAACCAGCCGCGGCGCTCCCGCCCGACCACCGTCACGCCAAGCACGTTTCGCCGCTTCGAACCGAGGCGCGCTGGCCGCCACCGACCCCGAACCGGCGATGTAGCCCGTGCCCCACCGCACCATGCGCTGCAACGCCTGTTCGGTATATCCCCCAAACAACATCGGCACCTGCCGAGCCCCACGGGGCACCGCCGCGTTCTCCCCGACCGGCTTGCCACCCCACACTTCGCGGTAAATCTCCAGGTCAGCATCGAACCGCGCACCCCGGCTGCGTCCCCCC
>NZ_PQIA01000172.1 GCF_003385235.1 Amycolatopsis circi
GCGGGCGGCGGGGCAGGAGCGGATCGCGGACTCGGCCTAGGGTTGCGTCTCGTGAGTGTCTATCCCGGTTCTAACCGTGATCGCCACTCACGACGCTCTAGTACGTCGAAACCAGCTCCGCCGGACGAAGCTCCAGCCGGTACGGCACCTCCAGCCGCACCACGTCGTCCCCCGTCGCCTCGCCGTCCAGCACGTACTCGCCGTCCGCCAGCCGGAAGCAGCTCAACGTCGGCTCGTTCGGCTCGATCACCCAGTAGTACGGGCAGCCCGCCAGCGCGAGCCGGGCCGGTTTGAGGAACCGATCGATGTGCCTGCTCGACGGCGAGACCACCTCGACCGCCAGCACCGGGACTCCGACCAGTGCGCGTTCGGTGAACGTCTCGCGCCGCCCGACCACGACGTCCGGGATCATCACGGTGAACTCGTCGAGCACCACGTCCACCGGCGCGGGGAGGACCTCGCAGTCGGCAGGGCACACCCGGGTGAGCGCGGCGAGAAGGCGCGCGACCACCCGCTGGTGCAGCGGACGCGGGGACGGGCTCACCAGAAGCGTCCCGTCCACCAGCTCGTACCGGCGGCGTTCATCCGAGATCGTCTCCAGGTCCCGACGCGTGAGACGGTCGCCGTGCGCGAACATCGGGACTGTCATCATGCTGCCCCCGCAGGCGGGCCGACCGGAAACGACTCGGCCAGGGTAGTCGGGCACGCGCGGCAGCGCGAACCGTCCCGCGACCGGCCGCCGACCCGGCTAGCCCATTCGCCGCGCGGTTCGCCCGCCGAATCGCTCACCGTGCGTCACCGAAACGCGGGGATACCGCCCCGGACAGCGCAGCCGTGCCCGACGAACAGGTTCTTTCGCGGAAGCCGGACGATTTATCGAAACCGCAATTCCGCGTCCAGTAAACGGCCATCACGAGATTACCTACCCGTTGCCTGGCCAGGAAAAACCCGCTGTGGCACATCCCGAAAGGAAACCCTATCATCAGCCGTGCCCGCGTCCCGTGAATGGGTGATTCAGCGAAATTTCACCATTTCGCACGCCATTCGCGCTCCGTGATTAACCAGCCGGACCGCTGCGCCGCCTAGGCTGATCGGACGTCCTGGAATTCCGACCATCGGTGGTGGTCATGCCTGCCCCCAGCCGTCCGGCGTCCCTCTTCCGCCTCGACGGTTCCGCCGCGGAAACCGACCTGCTGACCCCGTTGTCCCCCGAACAGATCAGCGCCGACCGCCCGGTCGACCTGCCCGGCACGCGCGCCCGGCTGGTCGCGGGCGCGTTCCGCACCGAGGCCCCGCAATGGCTGCAGCACGCCGAAGCACTCGGCGGCGGCCCGCTGGACCTGCCCTCGACGCTGCCGTTCGCCGTCCTGCTCGTGCCGCGCCCGCCGTGGACCTATGCGGTCACCTGGGGCGCGGGGCATCTCGTGCTCAACGACGAACACGTGGAGCAAGGTTTCGGGCTGCGCTTCGGAATCCGCCGGCTCGACCCGTTCGACCTCGGGCTCGTCGCGAGCGCCGCACTCGATGTTTCCGCACGGGCGACCCAAATCTCCATCCCCGGCGGCGGCGAACTGTCCGCGTTCCGGCTCGAACCGTACGGCGATCTCGTGCACCGGCTCGCCGGTTCGGCGGATCTCACCGACCTCACCTACGGCCGGGTGACCGGCAAGCGCTACCGCATCCGCGTCGGCACCTCGCTGTGGGCACCGCTCGCGAAGGATCCCGAAGCGTTCCTGGCCGACCTCGACGCTGTCGGCGCCGTGGTCGACGAACCGGACGCGGATTCCGCACTGCGGTTCATCGCCCAGACCCGCCCGATGGACCGGCACCACCCGCTCGTGCCCGAACTGGAACGACAACTGGCCGAAGCACTCGGCGGCAGCGACGCGCTCGGCCTGGCGTGGCCGTCGAGCGCCGCGAACGACGCGGAGAACGCCGGTTCGTTCCGCATCACCGGTCTCGGCCCCGGCGGCCCGATCCACGTCCCTGGGCGTCTGGAACTGGACCACCTGACCGCGCGACTCGGCGGAATTCCCGTTGAACGGCGGTGGAAAGCCCTGCGCGCGGGCCGCATCACGACCTGCGCCGACGAGGCGGGCGCGGAACCCACCGGAGCACCGCTGCCTGCCGCTCGTTGGCTGGTGTTCGAGACGACCGTCGAGCACACGCGGTACGTCTTCCACCAGGCCCGCTGGTACCGGATCGGCGAGACGTACGTGGCGCAGATGCGGGATCAGGTGCGCGATCTGCTGGCACGCAAGCACATCTGGCCGGACATCACGTGGAAGCCGAGCGGTCAGCCGGACGACGAGCACCGGTATTGCCAGCGCGTCGCCGCTCTCGCGCCGGGATACCTGTGCCTGGACAAGGATTTCGCGAGCACTCCCCTGCATCCGCGGTTCGAACTGTGCGATCTGCTGGGGCCTGACGACGAGCTGATCCACGTCAAATGGCTGGGTCGCGCTACCGCGGCCAGCCACCTCTACACCCAGGCACTCGTGTCCGCCGAGGCTTTGCACGACGAGCCGGAAGCGTTGGCGCAGCTGGCCGACAAGGTGTCCACATTGGACTCAGCCCGGATGCTGGGCGGCGCACCGGACACCGTCGTGCTCGCCGCTGCCGGACGGACGTGGAATGTGGACGAGTTGTTCACGCTCTCGCAGGTGGCCTTGCTCCGGCTGGATCGAGCGGTTCGCAGCCTGCGCGCGACGCTGAAGTTCGCCGACATCCCTCACACGGCCAAGAAACGGCGGCACTAGACCAGCGCACTGTCCGGGGTGTCGTGAGTGGCTATGCCGGTTAGAACCGGGATAAACACTCACAAGGCCCCAGCCCGCTAAACCGGTGCGGCCTTGCTCAACTCGTCCAGGGCCTCCGGCAACGCGTCCGCCAGCGGCCACAAATCCTTCACCAATTCCTTGGCCCCCAACAACCCGACACCAACCTTGCCGTCGTTCGACAGCACCGTGATGTTGAGCCCGGCCCCGTGAAAAACCGGCCCCAGCGGATACAGCCCGGTGATCCGCGCGCCCAGCAGATACAGCGGCATCGGCGGACCGGGAACGTTCGAGATGATCAGGTTGTGCACCACCGGATGCCGTTCGGCCAGCCGCAGTGCCGAATACGCGCGCACGCCCAGCCCGAACACCGACGCCGGGGAGAATTGGGCCCAGTCGGCGAGCATGTCGGCGTCGATGTCGTAATGGTGGTCCTTCGCCCGCCGGTTCGCCTCGGCCAGGAAGAACACCCGCGCCGCCGGGTCGGGCAAATGCGTTGGCAGCGAAGCGAAAAAGGCGGACACGCGGTTGCTGCCACGATCGCGTTCCGTGCGTTCGTGCACCGACACCGGAACCGTCGCCACCAGCGGATCGCCCGGCAGTTCGCCGCGGCCGAGCAGGAATTGCCGCAGAGCACCGGAAACCAGCGCCAGCACCACGTCGTTCACGGTGACGCCGAAAGCGTCCTTCACCTGCTTCACCGCATCAAGGTCCAGCTGCGCGAACGCGACCGAACGGTGTCCGGTGATGGTACCGTTCAGCGAGGTCCGCGGTGCGGTGAACGGCACCGGCATTCCCTTGCCGCGCACAGTTTTCATCGCCCACCTCGGCACCAGCCCCAGCAGTTCCGGCAGCAACCGGGCGATCTCGAACGGCCGGTGCAACAGCGAGTCGGCGCTCTCGCGCAGCAGCCGCAACCGGGTGGGGAGGCCGTCGTTGTGCCGCTCGTCGGCGGGCAGTTCCGGCAGCGGCGCGTCGGGTTCGAGACCGGCGAGGTAGCCGATCAGGCTGGCCCCGCCGACGCCGTCGACGCTCGCGTGATGCATTTTCAGCAGCACCGCCAGCCGTCCGTCGGACAGGCCCTCGATGACGTAGCACTGCCACAGCGGATGCGCGCGGTCGAGCCGCTGCCCGGCGATGTGCGCGCACATCTCGGCGAGTTCGCGGTCGTCGCCCGGCGCGGGCAGGCCGATCCGGTGCACGTGGTTGTCGAGGTCGAAGTCCTCGTCCTCGACCCACACCGGATGGTTCAGGTTCCAGAGCGGATTGTGGAGTTTGCGGCGGAACGCCGGGATCACCGCGACCCGCTCGGCGAGGCGGCGCTTGAACTCGGGAAACGCGTAGCCGCCGGGCATGGTCGAGCCGTCGAGCATGAGCAGGCCGCAGACGTGCAGGACCTGCGAGGGCGTCTCCAGGTAGAGGAAGCTCGCGTCCAGCCCGCTCAGTCGCTGCATGCCTGCCAGCGTAAGGCAGAACCCTGGCCGGGGCGCTCGGCGGAGGTAGCATCGGGCAGGTGAAACCGGACTTCGTGACCCGCCGGGCGGCGCAGCTCGGCCTCGCCGCGCTCGCACTGCGGCCGCCGAAACCGCGGCCGACCTCGATCCCGGTGTTCTTCGCCGGCTGGCTCACCGGCGAACTCGCGCCGCACCTGCTCGCGCTGACCGCGGCCGACACCGTGCAGCACGTCGCGCGCCACGGGTTGCGCCGCCGCGGCGACCGCGCGGAGCTGGCCGAAGCAGCGCTGTCCGCGGCCGGTTTCGCGTCGCTGATCGCGACCTCGCAGAAGGCGCGCACGGAGGTCGAGTCCGCGCTCGTCGAAGCGCTCGGCGAGGACTACGCCGACCGGCTGGAGAGCCCGTCGGACTTCTCGACGCCGTGGGGACGGCTGCTGATGCCGTTCCGGATCCACGAACCGGACGTCGTGCGCGACCGGAATGTCGCTTACGCCCCTGGCGGCAAACGATTCCTGCTGGACGTCTACCGTCCGCGCGAGACGGTCCGCGAGGCGCCGGTGCTGCTGCAGATCCACGGCGGCGCGTGGACGATCGGCAACAAGGAACAGCAGGGCCTGCCGCTGATGCGCCACCTCGCCAGCCGCGGCTGGGTCTGTGTGGCGATCAACTACCCGCTCTCCCCCGCGTCGCGCTGGCCCGCGCACATCGTCGCCGCCAAGCAAGCGCTCGCGTGGATCCGCGAGCACATCGCCGAGTACGGCGGCGACCCGCGGTTCGTCGCGGTCACGGGCGGTTCGGCGGGCGGGCACCTGGCCGCGCTGCTCGCGCTGACCCAGAACGACCCTGCGCTGCAGCCCGGGTTCGAGGAGGCGGACACGAGCGTGCAGGCCTGCGTGCCGCACTACGGCGTGTACGACATCGCCGCGTCGACCGGCGAGGAGGAAAGCCGGTACCGCCTGGAAAGCCTGATGGCGCGGCGGGTGTTCGCCCCGGAGCACCGGCTGGACGACTACCTCGCGGCGTCCCCGATGGACCGGGTCGCCGAGGACGCGCCGCCGTTCTTCGTGATCCACGGCAAGCACGATTCGCTCGTGCCGGTCGCGGAGGCGCGGGAGTTCGTCGCCCGGCTGCGCGCCAAATCGGCCCATCCGGTGGCATACGCGGAATTGGCTGGCGCGCAGCACGCGTTCGACGTGTTCCCGTCGATCCGCAGCACGCACGTGGTGCGCGGCGTCGAGCACTTTCTCGATTGGGCCCGGCTCGACTGGGCCCGCGATCAGGCGTTGACGCCGGTCAACGAGAAGAACTCCTGACGCGACCGGGCGTCCTCGCGAAGGGTGCCCATCAGGGTGGACGTGACTGTGGAGGAGCCGGTCGCCTGCACGCCGCGCAGGGTCATGCAGGTGTGCTCGGCCTCGATCACCACGCCGACGCCCTTCGGGGACAGCTGGTCGCCGAGCCAGCCCGCGATCTGCTTCGTCAGCCGCTCCTGCACCTGCGGACGGCACGCGAAATGCTCGACCACGCGCGCCAGCTTCGACAGCCCGAGGATCCGCTCGCCCGGCAGATACCCGACGTGCGCGACGCCGATGAACGGCAGCAGGTGGTGTTCGCAGACCGACCGGACCGGGATGTCGCGGGCCAGCACCAGCTCGTCGTAGCCCTCGTCGTTGGGGAACGTGGTGAGGTCGAACGCGCGGGGCGTGAACAGCTCGGCGTACGCGCGGGCCATCCGGCCGGGGGTGCCGCGCAGGCTCTCCGAGTCGAGGCTGATGCCGAGCGCGCGCAGGAAGTCCCCCGCCGCGTTTTCGGCCGCGGCCAGGTCGAAGCCGGGGACGGGCTCGTGGACGACGCGGAGGGCGGTTCCGGACGACTGCATGGGCGATCCTCGGGCTTCGGGGCTGGCGGGACAGGGTTTTCGCCTACAAATCTTGGTCTTATCGCCCGGTGGAGTCAATGTGACCAGGTGAACAAGCCAGGTAGCGGGTTCGGAGAACCTCGCTGGGCGTTATCGTGGGTGTGTGACGAGTGATCTGGCGACCATCCGCGCGGTAGCGGCGCTGGACGAGGACCTGCGCCGGGGGATGTACGCCTTCATCCGCGACGCCGGCCGCCCGGTGACGCGCGAGGAGGCGGCCTCGGCGGTCGGCATCTCGCGCAAGCTGGCAGCCTTCCACCTGGACAAACTCGTGACGGCCGGTCTGCTGCGCGCCCGCTACGAGACAGTCGGCGGCGTCCGCAAGGTGGGCCGCGCCCCGAAGGTCTACGAGCCCGCCGCGACCGACTTCGCGATCACCATCCCGCCCCGGCACCCGGACGTCCTGGCCGCGATCCTGGTCGACGCGGTCGCCTCGGCCGCTCCCGGTGAACCGGCCCGAGACGCCGCCCTGCGCGAAGCCGGACGGCACGGTTCCGCCGCCGGCGCCGCCGAACGCGAACGCTCCCGGCCAGGTCGGCTGGGCACGGAACGCGGGCTGACACTGACGAGCACGGTCCTGGCCCGGCACGGTTTCGAGCCGAACCGCGAGACGCCGGTGTGCCTGCGGATGCGGAACTGCCCCTTCCAGCCGCTGGCCGTGCGCGCGCCAGACCTGGTGTGCGGGATGACGGACCGGTTCTTGAGCGGAGTGGTCGAGGGACTCCAGGTGCCGGGCGTGTCGACGGCCCGGGTCGCGCCTCGCGACGGCGGATGCTGTGTGGAGCTTCGGGGGACTGAGTCAGGCGGTAGTTGATCCGGCCTGGTTCAGCTGACTTGCTCCCACCGCACCGCATCGACCCTGCCTTGGTTCACCGCCGCGGTCAGGAGTCCCGCGAACGCCGACTCCGCCTCGACGAGCGCCGACTGCGCGTTGAACCCTGCCTCGTCACCGGGTCGCACGAGAGCTGGCCGCTCGATCAAACACCCGCGGTACGCGTTCTCCTTCACCACCGCCCGCGGAGTTAGCGGCCGAACGAAACCGCGCGCAGCACCCGCTCTACGTGGGCGGCGGGCCAGTCCTCCGTGAACGGC
This sequence comes from Amycolatopsis circi, assembly GCF_003385235.1. Taxonomy (GTDB): domain Bacteria; phylum Actinomycetota; class Actinomycetes; order Mycobacteriales; family Pseudonocardiaceae; genus Amycolatopsis; species Amycolatopsis circi. The sequence continues at coordinate 7,242 of NZ_PQIA01000172.1, forward strand.
CGGGTGCGCAGGAGCCAGCGGTGGAAGACCGGGCCCAGCAGCAGTTCCGCGCCGTCCTCTGGGCACTCGGCCTCGGCGCGGGCCAGGCGGTCGGCGATGGCGCGAAGTTGCGGGCCGAGCAGGCGGTCCAGGACTTCGGAGCCGACGGCTGAATCGGTTTGCAGCTCGGCGGTCACGGCGCGCAGCAGCCGGTCCGTCGCGGGGTCGGTCAGTTCGGCGATCATGCCGCGGACCAACGTTTCCAAGTCCGCCCGCAGGTCGCCGGTGTCGGGGATGGCGACTTCGCCGGAAGCGTCGAGGCTTTGTTCCAGCAGCGCGTCCAGCAGAACCTCGGCGGGCGACGACCACGTGCGGTACAGCGTTTGCTTCCCGGCACCCGCGCGGGCCGCGATGCCCTCCATCGTCAGGCCGTCGAAACCGGACTCGGCGGCCAGGGAGAGCACCGCGGCGTGTACCCGGGCTCGGGTGCTGGCGCGGGCCATGTCAGCTCTCCGCGTCGGCGAAACGCTTGTCCTGACGGTAATCCGTCAGCCGTCCCGACAATGCGGTCGCGACCATGGCGGGGGCATCGGAGCCCGCGAGCACGCGCAGCCGCTGGTCAGCCGAGTCGTTGACGTGCTGCAGGATTTCGGCGGCGATGTCCACGGGCGGGGTACCGCCACCGGTGCCGGTGGTGGCCCACGGCACGGTCGTCGTGCCGAACATTCGCTCGCGCAGCCCGTCGTATGCCGGGTTCGGGGCGGCGAAGCGCATACTGCCGGTCGCCCACTCGGTGTCCATCCCGCCCGGCTCGACGATGCTCACGCGCACGCCGAACTCCGCGACCTCCTGCGCGATCGCCTCGCTCATTCCCTCCAGCCCCCATTTGCTCGCGCTGTAAAGCCCAAATCCCGGCACAGAACCGGCACCGCCGACCGAGGAAATCTGCACGACGTGACCGGACCGCTGCGCACGCAGCACCGGCAGCGCCGCTTGGGTCAGCCACAGCGCGCCCAGCAGGTTCGTCTCCAGGATGTCCCGCGCCTCGTCCTCGCTTACCTCCTCGGCCATGCCGACCAGCCCGTACCCGGCGTTGTTCACCACGACGTCCAGCCGGCCGAACTCGGCCACTGTCCGATCCACGGTTTCCCGCGCCGCGACCCGGTTGCGCACGTCGAGCACGTGCTCGACGACGTTCCGGTGCTCCGGCGCGCTCCCCGGCGTCCGGACGGTCGCCAGCACTCGGTCGCCAGCTTCCGCCGCGGCGAGCGCCAGCGCCCGGCCCAGTCCGCGACTCGCTCCGGTGATCACCCAGGTTCTCGTCATGCCGCAGACGGTAGCACGAAACGAGACGGATCGTCTCGTTTCGCTCGGCGTCAGTGATTCAGCGCAAGTGATTCAGCCCTCCGCCGGGTAGGCGAGATCGACCGGCTGCTCGGCCGGAGGCCCGTCCGGCCACCACTGACCCGCGACCCGCACGAAGCGGTACCACCGGCTGTCCCGGCCGTACCGGAGCTGCACTGGCCCGACCGTGACCCGGTTACGCCACACCTTCACCTCCCCCGGCAATTCCGCCAGTTCCGCGCGCGCCACTGCCAACGGCCCGGGGCCCGGACTCCACGCGTCCCGCAGCGCCGCCAGCCCGCTCCGGCCCGCTTCCCGCCACGCTTGCGCCGACACGATCAGCTCCGACGGCGCGACCTCGGCGGCAGCGGCCAGCCCGAACACATCCGCGCCCGGCCGGGCCGCGCGACGGGCCAGGTCCTCGGCGAAAGTCAAGTCCGCCAAGGCATCCCGGGTGCGCAGCAGGCCGAGCGCGAGCGACGCGGCATCGGCGGCAAGTGCGGCGAGAGCAGCGGACGTCAGGCCGGAGCGAGCGGGCGGATCGAGGTCGAGCACGGCGGGCGGGCCGGGTTCGCCGGGGATCGCGGGCAACGGCGGCAACGGCGCGATCCGCCGCGCGTACGCCTTTTTCGGCGTCAGCCCGACCTCCGGCGCGCGAGCCGGGCGAGCGGCGCTGGGGGTCCGCAATTCGCGCAGCTGAGCCAAAACCTCGTCCCGGCCGCGCCCGCGCAGGGTGAACAGCACGAACGGATCCGCGTCCACCTCATCGGCGACCAGGTAGTACACCGCCGCCACGTGCTTGCACGGATTCGCGCTGTCCGGACACGAACAACGCGGCCGCAGATCGCCAGGCCCGGGCAGCAGGTCGGCCCCGGCCTCGCGGGACTGGGCGGCCAGCTCCTCCGGCAGTTCGCCGTCGAGCAAGGCGGCGGCGTGCCCGAGCCGGCGACCGGCGACGTCGAGCAGCTTGTCCCATTCCTCCGCGCTGAACTCGCGCATCCGGATGGCGACGCGGTACGGGTCCGGTCTGCTTCCCCGCACCCATGCGGTGATTTCGCCCGCGCTGATCGCCAGCTGGTCCACGACGCCCTTGCGCGCGTACGTCCGCCCGCGCGGCAACCGGTTCGGGTCCAGTTTGGCGCGCTGCTCCAGCGCTTCCACCCACGCCCGGCCCCACCACCGGCTCCCGAACGTCCGCCGCGGCGGCATCAGCCGCTCCCGAGCCGGACGAGGTCGGCGAGCTGGTCGTCGGACAGCTCGGTGATCCAGTCCTCCCCCGCCCCGACGACCGCGTCGGCCAGCCCGCGCTTGGTTTCCAGCACCGCGGCGACGCGTTCCTCCAGCGTGCCCTCCGCGATCAGCCGGTGCACCTGCACCGGCCGGTCCTGGCCGATCCGGTACGCGCGGTCGGTGGCCTGGTCCTCCACTGCCGGGTTCCACCAGCGGTCGTAGTGGATCACGTGCGTGGCCTGGGTGAGGTTGAGCCCGACGCCGCCCGCCTTGAGCGACAACAGGAACACCGGCACCTCACCGGATTGGAACGCGGCGACCATTTCGTCGCGCTGGTTCGGCCCGACCTCGCCGGACAGCAGCGCGGTCGGCAGCCCACGCTCGGTCAGCCGTCGCTCCAGCAACCGGCACAGCCGCACGTACTGGCTGAACACCAGCACGCTTTCGCCCTCGTCGAGGATGACGTCCAGCAGCTCCTCGAACGCGGCGAGCTTGCCCGACCGCCCGCTCAGCACCCCAGTGCTTTCCTTGAGGTAGTGCGCCGGGTGATTGCAGATCTGCTTGAGTTCGGTGAGCAGCTTCAGCACCTGTCCGCGCCGCTGTACTCCTTGCGCCTCCCGGATTTGCGCGAGATTCTCCCGCACGACCGCTTCGTACAGCGTGGTCTGCTCGGCGGTGAGCGGGACATAGCGGTCCGTCTCGGTCTTGCGCGGCAGTTCCGGCGCGATGTCCGGGTCGGTTTTGCGGCGGCGCAACAGAAACGGCCGGACCGTCGCGGCCAGTCGTCCGGTGACCGTCTCGTCCCGGTCCCGTTCGATCGGCCGCGCGACCGTGCGCCGGAACTTCTCCAGCGGACCGAGCAGCCCAGGGGTGGTCCAGTCGAGCAGCGACCACAGCTCGGTCAGCCGGTTCTCCACGGGCGTGCCGGTGAGCGCCACCCGCGCCGCCGCGGGTACCTGCCGCAGTTCTTTCGCCGTGGCGGACAACGGGTTCTTGACGTGTTGTGCCTCGTCCGCGGCGACCATGCCCCAGTCCACTTCGGACAGCAGCTCCCGGTCGCGGCGCAGCACGCCGTACGTGGCGAGCACGACCTCGTCCGGGGCCAGGTCGTCGAGATGCCGACCGCCTCCGTGGAAGCGGCGCACCGGCACGTCCGGCGCGAACTTGCCGAACTCGCGTTCCCAGTTGCCCAGCAGCGACGTCGGGCACAGCACCAACGTCGGCCCCGCCGCCTGCGCGCGGCGGTGCAGGTGCAGTGCGATGAGCTGGATTGTCTTGCCCAGCCCCATATCGTCGGCGAGACAGGCGCCAAGGCCGAGTTCGGTCATGGCGATGAGCCAGCCCAATCCGGCCCGTTGATACGGACGCAGAGTGGCAGTAAGGCCCGCTGGTTCCTCGACGGGAGCGGGGTCCCTTTCGCGCAGGCGTTCGGCGAGCCCGGATAACGCTGGCTGCGGAGCGAATTCGACTCGTTCGCCGTCGACCTCCAGCTCACCAGTCAGCGCCGCGGCCAGCGCTTCGGCTCCGGTCAGCCGCGAACGGCGGGCCCGCATTCGCGCCAGCAGAGCGGGATCGAGCTTCACCCACTGTCCGCGCAACCGGACCAGCGGACGTTTCGCTTCGGCGAGCGCCGCGACCTCCTCGTCGGTGAGTTCGCTGCCGCCGAGGCTGAGCCGCCAGCGGAATTCCAGCAGGCCGTTGAGCGGGAACGCGGGACCGGATTCGCTCGCCGGAGCTTGCGTCACGCTCGCCTTCGCCCGGACTTCGCCCGCGAAAAGATCCTTGGGCCACAACACTTCGATGCCCGCGCCGCCCAGGTCGCGCGCACCGGTGCCGAGCAGATCGACAACCTCGTCGTCGGATAGCGGGAGCGAGGTAGGCGCTGGTTCGGACAGGATTCGACCGAGCGGTGGCCAGGCCCGCGCGCCTCGCCGGAGGCCGAGAAGCAGCTGTGTTTCGACCTGATCGCCTAGCCGGTGCAGGACTGCTTCAGGCGCGTCCCAGAGAGTGGCTGCTTCCACGACGAGGCTCGGCTCGAGGGTGGAGCGAACGGCGAGGACTCCGGCGAATTCCTCGTCGGTCGCCTCGATCCGCAGCAACAGTTGCGCGCCGTCCGGGCGGCGGGCTTCCAGCTCGGTGAGCCAGGCCGCGCCGTCTGGATCCAGCAGCGTGGGCTGCGATTCCGCGAAGGCCGCCCCGCCGGACCCGACCGCCGCCGCCGGACTGCGCACCAGCACGTCCGCCGCCGCGTCCCACACCGCGCGCACCAGTGATTCCGGCGAGTGCAGCCGGATTCGCTTGACGCCGGACAACGGCAGCGCGTGCGCCTCAGGAGGCAGCGCCGCGGCGAGCCCGCGCAGAAGTTCCTCGTCGGCGGCGTCGAGCGGCCCCACTCGCCAGGTGCCCAGACCGCTCGGAGTGGACGCCGGACGCAACCGCCCGCGCGCCACGAGGTTCACCCCCGCGTTGACCACCGCCGACCACGCCGCCAGCGCCGGACTCGTTTCGTCCGGCGCGACGAGCAGCCGCGGGATGGCGTTCGCCAGCGGCACGAGCCGCGCCACTACCTCGGTACGGGCGAATTTCCCGCCGCCGGGCAGGACGAGCTGGATCGGGGTGTCCCCCTCGATCTCGTCGCCCCACAGCGCCAGAACTCCCTCTCGCGGGGGATCCGAGGGGAGGTAGGTGGCCTGGGTGGTCTGGTCGAACTCCACCCGCGCACCGTAACGCGCCCCTCCGACAATTCCGCGCCCGCGGCAGCCGGAAGGTCCGTGAGGGGAACCCTGACGGACTCAGAGTCCCTCAGGGTGCCCCTCACGGACGGCTATTTGTCCAGGAGCAGGTGGACGGAGAGTTCCAGGCGGCTCGCGACGTCCGCGGCCGAGGCCCGCCGGGTCACCCAGGCGACCAGGTTCGCCATCCACACGTCGGCCACCACGTGGAAGATGTCGCGGTCCGCCTCGGTCGGGTCGTCGATGCCCATCGCGCTCGCGAACATGTCCTCCATCAGGCGGCCGACCAGTTCGACCTCGGCCGCTGCGGACGTGTCGGCGAACATGAACGCGCGCACCATCGCCTCGGTGAGATGCGGATCGCGCTGCATCAGGCGGGTGTTGCGGCCCAGGACGAACATCAGCCGCTCGGCGGGGGTTTCGGCGGGGATCGCGCTGCGCTGGATCTTCTCGTGCGCGGCCTCGAACTGCTGCGCCAGACCCGACACGAGCAGGTGAATCTTCGACGGGAAGTACCGGTACAGCGTGCCCAGCGCGACGTCGGCCTTCTCGGCGACGGCACGCATCTGCACCGCGTCGTAGCCGCCCTTGGAGGCCAGCGAAAGCGTCGCGTCGATGATGCGGCGGCGGCGGTCCCGCTGGGCCGCGGAGCCCAGTTCCTCGCCCATCGCGCCGAGGCCGTTCGCCCGCGTCTTCGCCGCCGGCGTCTTCGCCTTCCCCGGCATCGCCCTTCCCCTCTGTCGTCACGCAAGCAGTCTTGCGGAACTCGTTCCAGTTTCCGGCTAAGCGTACCTGCCCTGGAGAAAGGTTCAACTCTCGACCGCCTGGCGGAAAAACTATAACACGTTCTACACTCGCCAGTAGCTCTGTACGCCGCGAGGAGGAGACCGATGCCGGTCGCGCTCACCGAGGAACAAACCGCGCTCGCTGCCGCCGTGCAGGCCTGGGCGGCGGCACACGATCCGGTCGCCGCTGTGCGCGCGGCCGAAACAACCGGAGCCGGGCTGCCGGACGGATTCGCGGCGCTCGGCCTCACCGGCGTCGCGTTGCCCGCGTCGGTGAACGGGGCGGACGGGACTGTCGCGGACCTCGCGGCCGGGCTCGCCGCCGCAGCCGAAGCACTGGTGCCGGGACCGCTACTGAGCACCGCGCTGGCCGGGTTGCTGCTCGCCGAACATTCGAAGGAACTCGCCGCCGAGATCGCCGACGGGACCGCACACGTCGCGGTGCAGCTAGAAGAATCGGCGACCGTACCCGGCGCGGACGCCGAGTCGTGGCTGCTCGTGCCGCGTGGCGAACAATACGTCTTGGTCCCGCCCGGGACGGCGGTGGAACCGTTGGCTCCCTTCGACTTTTCCCAGTCGCTGGGGCGCGTCAGCACCGCCGCGAAGGGCGAGGTGCTGTATCTGCCGGACGTCCGCGATCTCGCAGCGACGCTCGCGGTCGCGGAGGCAGCGGGCGTCGCGCGCTGGTGCCTGACGACGGCCGTCGAATACGCCAAGGTCCGGGAGCAGTTCGGACAGGTGATCGGCGCTTTCCAGGCAGTGAAACACCTGTGCGCGGAGATGTTGTGCCGCACCGAAGCCGCCGAGGCGCTGGCGTGGGACGCGGCTTCGTCGGTCGGCGATCCGCTGGCCGTCGCGAGCGCCGCAGCGGTGGCCTTGGACGCTGCCGTCGAGAACGCGAAGGACTGCATCCAGGTACTCGGCGGAATCGGCTTCACCTGGGAGCACGAGGCGCACCTGTACCTGCGGCGCGCGCTGGCGTTGCGGCAGTGGCTCGGCGGTTCGCAACGGTGGCGGAAGCGGGCCGCGGACCTGGCGTTGGCCGGTAAGCGGCGGACGCTCGGGGTGAACGTCGGCGAGGACGCCGAGGTGACCCGGCTGGTCGCCGAAATCGCTGCGCTGCCAGAGGAAAACCGGCGCACCGCGCTCGCGGACTCCGGATTGCTGGCCCCGCACTGGCCTCAGCCGTACGGCATGGGCGCGGACGCGGCGACGCAACTGCGGATCGACGCCGCGCTGACCGCGGCCGACATCCGGCGGCCGGACCTGGTGATCGGCGGCTGGGCAGTGCCGACGATTCTCGCGCACGGCACCGACGACCAGCGCGAACGCTTCGCCAAGCCGACATTGCGCGGCGAGGTGACGTGGTGTCAGCTGTTCTCCGAGCCCGGCGCTGGCTCGGATCTCGCGTCGCTGCGCACCGTGGCGCGCCGGACCGACGGCGGCTGGCTGCTGACCGGGCAAAAGGTGTGGACGTCGCTCGCGCACGAGGCGGATTGGGCGATCTGCCTCGCTCGCACCGACCCCGAAGTGCCGAAGCACAAGGGAATCACGTACTTCCTGGTCGACATGCGCGCCGACGGAATCACCACACGGCCGCTGCGCGAGATCACCGGGCGGAGCGTGTTCAACGAGGTCTTCCTGGACGACGTGTTCATTCCGGACGCTGACGTCGTCGGCGAACCAGGCGCGGGCTGGAAGCTGGCGCGTACGACGCTGGCGAACGAACGCGTCGCGCTGGGCCGCGGCTCGGCGGTGGGCGAGAACGTGGAAGCGCTGCTGGAATCAGCACCGGAAGACGTGGATCGCGACCGGCTCGGCGCACTGATCGGTCAAGGCAGCGCGTGCTCGGTGCTCGACCTGCGAGCGACGCTGCGACGCCTGGACGGCCTTGGACCGGGCGCGGAAGCGTCGGTGGCGAAGCTGCTCGGCGTACGGCACCGACAGGAAACTGCCGAGTTCGCCCTCGACCTCGCTCCGGAACTGGTCGCGGAAAACCCGGCGGCACAAGAGTTTCTGCTGACTCGCTGCCTGTCCATCGCGGGCGGCACCACGCAAGTCCTGCTGTCCGCCGCCGCCGAACGCGTGCTCGGCCTCCCCCGCTGAAGGTCCGTGAAGGACTCCTTGAGGGAATCTGACCTGGATCCACTGGTTGTTTTTTGTGGTGGTTTCTGGTGTTGGTGGCGGGGTGTGCGGGTGCTGGTTGGGGGTGTGGGCGTGGTGGTGTGGCTGGCGTCGCACCAGCGCGTTCCACTTGTTCGGGTCGGGGTGGGCG
>NZ_PQIA01000174.1 GCF_003385235.1 Amycolatopsis circi
CCATCAGACCCCGCAGACTCACCCCAACAACATGATCAACCTAAGCTACGCGGCATTGGGTTCTAACCGGGATCAGCACTCACGAGCAGGCGGCGGCTTGGCCTCTTGGCGGCAGCCTGGCCCCGGTGGTTGCCGGGGCGTCGTGAGTGTTGGCGCCGGTTAGAGCCGGGATTGCCGCTCACGAGGGGGTCGGGTGCGCGGGGCTGGGTGGGGGTGTCGTGAGTGTTGGCGCCGGTTAGAACCGGGATTGCCGCTCACGAGGCCCCGGAGATGGCCTTCATTCCGGACACTTTCCACTCGTTGCCCTGCCGCACGAGATCGAGGTGCACCGGCAGCCGGTTTTCGCCCGGGTTTTGGCCGCCGCTCGTCGTCAGCAGCGCGGCCAGCACCGCCGACGCGTGGGTGCCGTCTGGACTGAGCGCGGTCAGCGCGGCCGTCGAATCCGGGCCGTAGCTCGCTTTCTTCCCGGTCTGCTTGATGCGGTCCACGGTCTCCTGGCGGCTGTTGCGAAACTCCGTCAGCAGCGGCTCGGCGGCCACGTTTTCCCAGGCCGCGTAGTTCCCGTCGATGTTCTGCGGGTCGATCGTCATCAGGACCCCGCCGTCCCGGCGAGCCGCTGCGACCGCGGAATCCCTAGTCGCGGCAAGGCCTTTCGCCGGGTCGGCGGCGGGGGCGATCGGACCGCGCGGGTCGAAGTTCAAGTCCTGCAGCTGCCATTGCCCGTTCGTTCGGACCGCGGTGACCAGCATGAGCGCGCCCGCCTGGTTCGCGGCTCCGTCGGGGCGCTTGCTGTGCTGCGTGGCTGCCACCAGCATTCGCGCGTGGTCCGGGGTCAGCTCGGCCAACCCGGTTTCCACGACCTGCGTCTGCGTGCTCACCGGTTCGGTGCGGACCTCGGCGAAGGTCTTGTCGAACTGCGCGCGGGCCGCGCCGGTGAGGTACTTCTGCTCGGTTTTCGCGACCTCGTCCGGCTTCGTCGAGTCGTAGGTGAACGCCGACTCCACCGCCTTTTTGATGCCGGACACCGCGTCGCTGGTCGCCTTGGCGTCCACATAGGCCACATTCGCGGGAGCGGGCGCGGGTGGCGACGCGGGCGGTGCGGATTGCCCGGACCCACCTCCGCTGCAACCGGCGGCGAGCAGGGCCGCGGCGACGACAACGCGCCTCACAGCAGGCCCGCCTCCCGCGCGAGAGCACCCGCTTGGAACCGCGACGTCGCACCCAGTACATCCATCAATTCGGCCACCCGCCGACGGTACGTCCGCAGCCCGACGCCCATCGCCCGGGCCGCCTTTTCGTCCGTGGAACCGGAAGACAACAGGTCCAGCAGCTGCGGCGTGTACTGGCGCAGTTCGGCGAACCGCGTCTCGTACGCCTCCATCGCGGTCGACGAGCGCCAGGCGGCTTCGAACAGCGACGAGATGCCGCGCACCAGGTCCGGCGTGGTCACGACGTTGTACCCAGGACCGGCGGCGATGATGGCGATGCGGCCGTCGAGCAGGATCGTCTCATTGATCTCGTGGTCGCTGATCCGGACTTCCGCGCCGAGGCGGCGCAACGTCCGCAGGTGCTCGACGCCGTCGGAGTCGAGCAGCACGCGCGACAGGTAGACCTTGCGGACCCGCAGTTTCGGCCGCGCCGGAAGCTCGGCGGCGAATTTCTGCATCGCGGACCAGGTGTGCAGGTCGTTCGCGGCGCAGGCGAACTCGTCGGCTCCGGCGAGCAGGTGTCCGGCGCGTTCGACCAGTTCCCGCTCGTCGCGCACGTTCGCGACTTCCTCGGTTCGGGGCGCGTCATCCAGTCTCCTGCGTTGGCAGCTTGCTGCCAAACACGCCGCCGGGATTGACCGGGAAGCACGCTGGAGACATGACCGAAACAACACTTCCCGCCGCTGCCGCGGGCACCTGGCAGCTCGGCTCCCGCACCGTCAACCGGCTCGGCTTCGGCTCCATGCGGCTCGGCGGCACCCTCGACCCGACCGCGCCGATCGACGCCGACCGCGCGATTTCCGTGCTGCGCCGTGCCGTCGAGCTGGGCGTGAACCACATCGACACCGCTGCGTTCTACTTCGGCACCACCTGGTCGGCCAACGCCCTCATCAAGGCCGCACTCGCCCCGTATGGCGACGACCTCGTGCTGACCACCAAGGTCGGCCCGTCGCGCGACGTTTCCGGCCAGTTCCGGCCGTTCGCCCGCCCCGACGAGCTGCGCGGCCAGGTCGAGCAGAACCTGCGCGAACTCGGCCGCGACCACATCGACGTCGTCAACCTGCGCATCGGCAGCGGCCTGGAGCGCGGGACCGGCTCGCTCGCCGAGCACTTCGGCGCGCTGGCCGAACTCCGCACCGAGGGGCTGATCGGCGAGCTGGGGATTTCCAACGTCGGCGCGGAGCACCTCGCCGAGGCGCAGGCGATCGCGCCGGTGGTGTGCGTGCAGAACCAGTACGGCCTGTCCGCCCGCCGCGAGGACGACGAGCTGCTGCGGCTGTGCGGCGAGCAGGGCGTGGCGTTCGTGCCGTTCTTCGCGGTCGCGAGTGGACAGTCCGACGAGGGCGAGCGGGTCGCCGAGGTCGCGCGGCGGCACGAGGTGACGGACGCTCAGGTGCGGTTGGCGTGGACGCTCGCGCAGGGTCCGCACGTGCTGGCGATCCCCGGTACGAGTGACCCCGCTCACCTGGAGCAGAACGTCGCCGCGGCGGCGCTGAAGCTGACCGACGAGGACCTCAAGACCCTTGACGCGCGCTGAACGCTGAGCGCGTCGATTTTGCCGGAACATCTCGATCGGGTGAACAAGGCCTGACTCCGAGGCAAATATGTACCCCTCAGGTGTCACTCGCCTCACGACAGGGCTTCCAGGACTAGGCCGGAAGGCTACCGGGATGCTTACGATTCCCCCGTGACCACGCCTGTTGTCCTGCTGACGGCCATCGGCGCTCTTGTCGTCGGCGCGGTCGCCGGTTTCCTCGCGGCACGGGCCAGTGCCCGGCGCGAGGCGGCCCGGCCTACCGGCCCCACTGTCGCGGAGCTGCTCGAACGGCTGATCCGCTCTTCCAACCACGGCGTCATCGTGCTCAACCGGTTCGGCGACCTCGTGCTGCACAACCCGCGGGCGTACGAACTCGGCCTGGTCCGGGTGAACCAGGCCGACCCGCGGGCGCGCAAGGCCGCCGAGCAGGTAGTCGAGACCGACGAGCCGATGGAGGTCGACCTCTCGCCGCTGGAGAGCCGCGGCCGCCGCCAGCCCGAGGCGGTGCTCGGCGAGGTCCGGCCGCTCGGCGACGGGTTCACCGTCGTCGAGGCCGTCGACCACTCCGAGGCGATCCGGCTGGAGGCCGTGCGGCGGGACTTCGTCGCCAACGTCAGCCACGAACTCAAGACCCCGGTCGGTGCGATCGCGCTGCTCACCGAGGCCGTGCTGGACGCCGCCGAGGACGTCGAGGAGGTCCGCCGCTTCGGCGGCAAGATCCTGCGCGAGTCCACCCGGCTCGGCCAGCTCGTCACCGAACTGATCGCGCTGTCGCGCCTCCAGGGCGCCGAACGGCTGCCGGACCTCAACGTGGTCGAGGTCGACGCCGTCGTGCGCGAGGCGCTCGGGCGCACCACGCTGTCCGCGGAATCCGCCGAAATCACCATCACCACCGACGCGGCCAGCAGCCTGCTCATCGAGGGGGACCGGACGCTGCTGGTCACCGCGCTGTCGAACCTGCTGGAGAACGCCGTCGCGTACTCGTCGCCGGGCAGCCCGGTGTCGATCTCGCGCCGGCTCGCCGACGGCATGGTCGAGATCGCGGTGACCGACCGCGGCATCGGCATCGCCGAGGACGAGCAGCAGCGCGTGTTCGAGCGCTTCTACCGCGCGGACAAGGCGCGTTCGCGCGCCACCGGCGGCACCGGCCTCGGACTGGCGATCGTGAAACACGTCGCGGCCAACCACGGCGGTTCGGTCGGCCTGTGGAGCCGTCCCGGCACCGGGTCGACGTTCACCTTGCGCATTCCCGCGCACGTGCGCACCGAACCCGCCGACACCGCACGCAAGGCCGCGCCCGCGCGGCCGGACAAGACCCCCGAGCGGACACCCCGGCTCGTGGCAACCGGGCAGGAAATCTCCAGCCCAGACCATGGAGGAAACCTGTGACGAGGGTTCTCATAGTCGAGGACGAAGAGTCCTTCGCCGACCCGCTCGCCTTCTTGCTGCGCAAGGAGGGCTTCACCGCGGCGGTGGCTGTGACCGGCCAGCAGGCGCTCGAGGAGTTCGACCGCAACGGCGCCGACATCGTGCTGCTCGACCTGATGCTGCCCGGGATGAGCGGCACCGACGTCTGCAAGCAGTTGCGGCAGCGTTCCGCGGTGCCGGTGATCATGGTGACCGCGCGCGACAGCGAGATCGACAAGGTCGTCGGACTGGAACTCGGCGCCGACGACTACGTGACCAAGCCGTACTCGGCGCGCGAGCTGATCGCGCGGGTGCGCGCGGTCCTGCGCCGCGGCGGCGAGCCGGGCAGCGACGGCGAACTCGCGCCGCTGGTGCTGTCGGCCGGACCGGTGCGAATGGACGTCGAACGGCACGTGGTCACTGTGGACGGCGGCGAGGTTTCGTTGCCGCTCAAGGAGTTCGACCTGCTCGAATACCTGCTGCGCAACGTCGGCCGGGTGCTCACCCGCGGCCAGCTCATCGACCGGGTGTGGGGCGCGGACTACGTCGGCGACACCAAGACCCTCGACGTCCACGTGAAGCGGCTCCGCTCGAAGATCGAGCCGGACCCGGGTTCGCCGCGGCACCTGGTGACCGTGCGCGGGCTCGGCTACAAGTTCGAGACCTGAGCCGTCGTTCCGAACCGTCCGTGAAGGACTCCTTGAGGGAATCTGATTCCCTCAAGGAGTCCTTCACGGCTTTTGTCCGGGTTTCAGTGCACACGGTGCCGGATCGCGCACGCTGAGTCGATGTGGATCTGAGTGGAGTTGGTTACAGTTTCGAGACCTGGCGCTGGGACCGGTACGCTGAATCCTCGTGCGCCTAGGGGTACTCGACGTCGGTTCCAACACCGTCCACTTGCTCGTGGTCGACGCCCACCGTGGCGCCCACCCGACCCCGATGCACTCCGAGAAAACGATGCTGCGGCTGGCCGAACAGCTCACCGGTTCCGGCGAACTGAGCCGTCCCGGCGAGGACGGCCTGGTCCGGGCGGTCGAATCGGCCAAAGCCGCGGCCGCGCGGCTCGGCTGCGAGGACGTGCTGGCGTTCGCGACGTCCGCGGTGCGCGAGGCGAAGAACTCGGCGAAGGTGCTGGCCAGGGTGACCGCCGAGACCGGCGTCAACCTGCGGGTTCTCTCCGGCGCGGACGAGGCGCGGCTCACCTTCCTCGCGGTGCGCCGCTGGTACGGCTGGTCGGCCGGGAAACTCCTGGTGCTGGACATCGGCGGCGGGTCGTTCGAGGTCGCGATGGGCCGCGACGAGGAACCCGAACTCGCCGAATCGCTCCCGCTCGGCGCGGGCCGCACCACGCGCACGCGCTTCCGCAACGACCCGCCCACTCGTTCCGAGGTCGTGGCGACGTCGGCCTGGCTCGAGGACCAGCTCGCCGGGCTCGCGAAGAAGGTCGCCGGACAGGGTCTGCCGGACCGGGTCGTGGCGACCTCCAAGACGTTCCGCTCGCTCGCCCGGCTGACCGGGGCGGCCCCCTCGGCGGCGGGCCCCCGCGTGCGCCGTACGCTCACTGACACTGCCCTTCGCCAGCTCATCGCCTTCATTTCGCGGATGACCGCCGCGGATCTGGCTCAGCTGGAAGGCGTCAGCGGGAGCCGGTCGCACCAGCTCGTGGCGGGCGCGTTGGTGGCGCAGGCCGCGATGCGGGCGCTCTCCCTCACCGAGTTGGAGATTTGCCCCTGGGCGCTGCGAGAGGGTGTCATCCTGCGGCGGTTGGACCACGCCAATGGGTCGGACGAAACTGGAGCCGCGGTTCCCGGCGTTTCGGCGAGCGGGGAGGACCGGTGACAGCAGCGGACTGGACTTGGCCGACGAAGACCAGGCACGGTGAAGAGGTGACGGACATGCACTGCACGGTGTCGATTGCGCGCGGCTCCGAGGGCAGGTGTGCCCGAGTGACCACAACCAACCCCGAGCGCGCTTTGGACAGCACGGTATGACGGACCAGACCGGCGGCGACCAGCCCCAGAAGACCGTGGCCGAACTGCTCGCCCAGCACGGGCAGCAGGTCGACGGCGGACGGCGACGCAGGCGCAGGGCGGCCGATGACGAGGACGAGGCCGCCCCGCGGCGCTCGAGCCTCACCGACACCGGACCGCAGGCGATCATCGACCGGGTGGCCTCCGAGGGCGGCACCCCGCCGCCTCCCTCGCGTCCCCCGGGCGGCCGCCGCCGTCCGGACGCGGCCCAGCGGCCCGCGCCGCCAGCCCCCCAGGCCCCGCAGGAATCGGGCCAGTACCCGCGTCCCGGCCAGCAGCCCTCCGGCCAGTACCCGGCTCCGCAGGAGTCGGGGCAGTACCCGGTGAACGGCCAGCAGGATTCGGCTTACGTGCGTCCGCCGGCTCCGCCGCAGGAGTCCGGCCAGTACCCGCGACCGGGCAACGGCCAGCAGGATTCGGCCTACGTGCGCCCGCCCGCGCCGCCGCAGGAGTCGGGCCAGTTCGCCCGCCCCGCGTCGCCAGCGGCCGGTCCGCAGGGCACCGGCTACCTGCGTCCCGCCGCGCCGCAGGAGTCCGGTTACGTGCGTCCGCCCGCGCCGCCGATGGCCAGCGGCGCGTTCCCGGCTCCCGGGGCTCCGCCAGCACCTCCCAACCGGCCGCGGCGTGCCCCGGCTCGTCGTCCGGCCCCGAAACAGGAGCCGCACACCGAGCAGTTCGACGCGGTCGGCGGCCCGCCCGCCGAAGGCGTCGGCGAGGACGCGCCGCCAGCGGGTCTCGCCGGCTGGCGCCAGCGCCGCGAGGCGGAGCAGCTGGAGGACACCGAGGTCGGCATGATGCCGGCCGTCCCGCCTGCTGGTGCGGAGCCGGAACCGGCCGGTGAATACGCCGAGGACGACTACATCGACGACGGCTACGAGGACGAGTACCCGCCCGCCGCCGCGGATTACGACGCCGGCCCGCCGACCGCGGGCTACCCGGCCCCGATGCCGTTCGCGCCGGGCGGCAAGGACGCGGTCGACGACGACCTGGCCGAGTACGAGCGCGAGTTCGCCGAGCCCGGCAGCTACCCCGAGGGCCAGCCGGACTTCGAGGGCGACGACGGCTACGGGTACGAGCACGCCGAAGGCTACGAACACGCCGAGGGCTATGCCGAAGGCGACGAGTACGACGACTACCCCGAGGAAGCCGTCGCCGAGGACGATCCGGAGGCCGAGCCGGAACCCGCGGTGTCCGCGGGCAAGCAGTGGCTGACGCTGGCCGGACAGCTCGCGCTGGGCGTCGTCGGCGGGGCAGCGGTGTGGCTGGGCTTCAACTGGCTGTGGGTCAACCTCGCGCCCGCCGCGCTCGTGGGCGCGTTGCTGGTGATCGTCGCGCTGGTCTGGATCGTGCGGAAGATCCGCCGCGCCGAGGACCTGCAGACGACGCTGCTGGCGATTCTGGTCGGGCTGGTGGTGACGGTGTCGCCCGCGGCGCTGTTGCTGGTGGCCAAGTAGCTAGCCGCGAAGGGCGCTGGGGCAGGATAGGCGCGTGAGTGAGAGCGCGCCCGTCCCCGTGGGCTTGAGCACTGCCTCGGTGTGGCCGCTGCGCGCGGGCGCGGCGTTCGAGCTGGCCGCGGACCTGGGCTATGACGGCGTCGAGGTCATGGTGTGGGCCGATCCGATCAGCCAGGACGTCTCGGCGATCCGGCGCTGGTCGCGGCGCACCGGGATGCCGGTGCTGTCGGTGCATTCGCCGTCGCTGCTGATCACGCAGCGGATCTGGTCGCCGGACCCCGAGGTGCGGCTGCGCCGGTCCGTGGACGCCGCGCTGGAACTCGGCGCGCGCACGGTCGTGGTGCATCCGCCGTTTCGCTGGCAGCGCCGCTACGGCGACGCGTTCGGCGATCTCGTGGACGAGCTGGAGGACGCGAGCGGCGTCGACGTCGCGGTGGAGAACATGTTCAAGGTCCGCCCGCCCGGCGGATCCCGCGACGCCCGGGTGTCGGCGTTCCGGCCCTCGATCGACCCGACCGACGTCGGATTCCGGCACTACACCCTGGACCTTTCGCATTCGGCCGCGGCGCGGATGGACGCGCTGGCGCTCGCCGACCGGATGGGGGCGGGGTTGAGCCATGTCCATTTGGCGGATGGGACGGGAATTCCCAAGGATGAGCACCTGATTCCGGGGCATGGCGGACAGCCGTGTGCGGAATTGTTGGAAAAGCTGGTCAGCGACGGCTTTTCCGGGCAGGTGGTGCTGGAGGTCAACACCCGGCACGCGACTGGAGCGGCGTCGCGGGCGAGGGCATTGGCGGAGGCGTTGTTGTTCGCTCGGTTGCATTTGGGGCAGTGATCCGCGGGCAGGCGTGCGTCGCGAGTCGCCCCGGCCGCATCTCGGGCCGTGCTCCGTGGGTGATCTTGCTCGGCTGTCCGGGCGGTCCCTGCCCTGCTCGGCTCGCAAAGGCGGCCGGGCACCGTAAAGTGCGGGCGTGACCTCGCTGCCATCGCCGTCTCCAGATTTCGCCGGACCCGGTTCCACGCGCCGTATCGCCGTGGCCGGTCGTCCGTGAGCGCGGCCGACGACACCGCGACCGCCTTCGACGCGGCCACCGCAGTCCGGTCGCTCGGGGACGGCACGTTCACCGCGACGTTGCGTTCGGAATGGGCCATCGCGGTCCATCCGCACGGCGGATTTTTGGTGGCATTGCTGGCGAAAACCGCCGCCGCCGCGTTGCAGGAGCGCGGGGACGCGACGGTCGATCCGCTCGCGGTGAGCACTGAATTCCTGCACGCGCCCGCGCTCGGGCCGGTGTTGCTGCGCACCGATGTGCGCAAGGTCGGCCGCCGCGTTTCGGTGGTCGCGGTGTCGCTCGAACAGCGCGGCCGGGCTTGCGTCGAGGCGAGGGTCACGGTCGGCCGGTTGCCGATGCGCCGTTCCGAATGGACGGACCTGCCGCAGATGCCCGCCGAACCGCCGTCCAGCGCGCTGCAACTCGGCAAGGACACTCCGGAAGGCCCGTTCCACCTGTCTGCCGCCTGCGACGTGCGCCTGGATCCGTCGACCGCGGGGTTCGTGTCCGGACGCACCGGAGACCCGCCGCGGCTGCGGATGTGGGCCCGTCCGCGCACCGGCCAGCCCGACGTCTACTTCGCGCTCCTGGCCGGTGACCTCAACCCGCCGGTGGTGGCGAACCTCGGCAGGCACGGCTGGGCCCCGACCGTCCAGCTGACGTCGCTGCTGCGCACCCGCCCGGCCCCGGGCTGGCTGCGGATCCTCGTCGAGGCGCGGTCGGTGCACGAGCCGTGGTTCGACTCGGACGCGACGGTCGTGGACTCTCAGGGCCGTCTCGTCGCGCAGGTGCGGCAGCTGGCGCTCGCCCCGGCACCGGGCGGCTGAGCCGCGTTTGGCACGCTGGCCGCATGAGTGTGATCGCGGTGCTGGGTGCGGGAAAGATCGGCGAAGCCCTGCTGTCGGGCCTGCTCAACGGCGGCCACGAGCCAGGCGACCTGTTCTTCACCGAGCGGTACGAGGAGCGGGCGCGCGAGCTTGAGGCGCGCTACCCGGGCATGAAGGCGGCGACCGTCGCCGACGCCGCCCGGCGCGCGGACATCCTCGTGGTCGCGGTGAAGCCGCAGGACATCGAGCCGGTGCTGGACGAGCTGGCCCCGCTGCTCGGGACGGCGTCGCTGGTCGTCTCGCTGTGCGCGGGACTGCCGACCGCGCTGTACGAACGCCGTCTCGCCGAGGGCGTCCCGGTCGTCCGCGTGATGCCGAACACCCCGATGCTGGTCGGCGAGGCGATGAGCGCGATCTCACCCGGCAAGCACGCGACGCCGGCGCACCTCGCGACGGTCAAGGAGCTGTTGTCGCACGTCGGCCAGGTCGTCGAGGTGCCGGAGCGGCAGCAGGACGCGGTCACCGCGCTGTCCGGATCCGGTCCGGCGTACTTCTTTTACCTGGTCGAGGCCATGATCGACGCGGGCATCCTGCTCGGCCTGCCGCGCGCGCTGGCCGGGCAGCTGATCATCCAGTCGGCGGTCGGCGCGGCGAAGATGCTCGCCGAGGGCCAGGACCACCCGGTGCTGCTGCGCGAGGCGGTGACGTCCCCGGCCGGGACGACCATCAACGCGATTCGCGAACTGGAGAAGCACGGCGTGCGCGCGGCGCTGCTCGACGCGATCGAGGCCGCCCGCGACCGCTCGGAGGAGCTGGGCCGCGCCCACGAAAACTGACCGCTCGCCCCGGCCGCCCCGACGGTTTCTCAGGAGCGCGCTTTGCTTCCGCAGAGGTCCGTGAGGGGAACCCTGAGGGACTCAGAGTCCCGCAGGGTTCCCCTCACGGACCGCCCGCCGCTTCCGCCAACCTGTCCCGGCCACGACGGCGGCCACCTGGGCACCGTCGGCCCCTTCGGCCTGGGCGGCCGCGCTTCAGCCACACCCGCAGCACCGCCTTAAGCCCTGGCATTGAATCTGATTCCCTCACGGACCTCGGCATCGCGCGCTTGGCCCCGTCGCGGGTGGCGTGCGGTGCTTCGGCGCGGTGGTCGTGGGGCCGCACGGGCGGGTCCGCTGGGCCGTTCAGCGCCGGTGATGCCGCAGCGGGACGAATGGCGGAATCGGGCGAAGCGGACAGTGCTGGGCCGTCTGGGCTATTCGAAGCCCCAGGTGAGGGCCCATCCTGGTGACAGGCGTCGCACGAGTCCCACCTGTCCCGCTACCCTCGGAAGAGCACGTGCGTGTCGATACCACAGGTGGGGAAGCCTCGTGGCGCGACACGTGTCGAAGGACGCGGTAAACATGTCGCCGAACAAGAAGGAGGATTTGCCCGCGGTAGGGCAGGTCCAGTTTTTGACAGTCGCCGAAGTGGCCACGCTGATGCGGGTCTCGAAGATGACCGTGTACCGCCTGGTGCATTCGGGCGAACTTCCCGCGGTCAGAGTCGGGAAGTCCTTCCGGGTGCCGGAAAAAGCGGTGCACGAGTACCTGCAGGGTGCTTACTTCGACGTCGGATAGGGCTCCGCGCGGCCCCGCCGCTCCGTTGAGGGCGGCGGCGGGGCGGGGTCTGGGTGGTCGCCGGGCATGCGTCAAACCATGCCCGCCGACCGGCCCGCGCCGGGACGCTAGTAGCCTGGTAAACCGCTCGTGCCTGTGCGCTCCACCCGTTGGACGCTGCGCCGGGCAGCGTGACCGACGACCAAGAGGAGCGCCCATGGGTTCCGTAATCAAGAAGCGCCGCAAGCGCATGTCGAAGAAGAAGCACCGCAAGCTGCTGCGCCGTACGCGCGTGCAGCGGCGCAAGGCCGGCAAGTGAGCCGTCCGCGCGGCTAGAGTTTCGTGGCCCGTCCAGTCTCTGGACGGGCCACACTCATGTTCGGACTGTTCTACGCCCGATCGAGTGAGGTGCGGATCGCAATCCGGACGTCCCTCGTAAAAACGAGGTAAGCCCTGGTCAGAAGGGCGCCCGTGGCCGGTAACATGGCAGGCGCATCAGCGCGATGCTTCCAGCGAGTGCAGGTTCGCGCACCCCGAGTGATCACTCCGTCTTGCACACTGCTGCCGATCAGGGAGTTCCATGGCCTCGAACATCGTGCTCGTCACCGGGGTTGCCGGCGACCTTGGCGGGAAGCTGCTCGCCAGGCTCGGCGCCAACCCGGATCTCGAGCGGGTGATCGGCGTCGACACCGCCCCGCCCGCCAAGGACGTCCAGCAGCGGATGGGCCGCGCCGAGTTCGTCCGCGCCGACATCCGCAATCCGCTCATCGCGAAGGTGATCAGCAGCGCCGAGGTGGACACGGTGGTGCACACCTCGTGCACCGCGCATCCGGCCGGGCCGAGCCGGCGGGCGGCGGTCAAGGAAGTCAACGTCATCGGCACCATGCGGCTGCTCGCGGCGTGCCAGCGCGCGCCGAAGGTGCGCAAGCTCGTGGTGAAGTCCAGCGCCGCGGTGTACGGCGCGGGCGCGCGGTCGCAGGCGGTCTTCACCGAGGATTCGGAGCTGATCCCGCCGTCGTCCAGCGGCTACGCGAAGGACGCGGTCGAGATGGAGGGCTACGTGCGCGGCCTCGCCCGCCGCCGTCCGGACCTGACGATCACCCTCCTGCGGTTCGCGAACATCATCGGCCCCGAGGTCGACACCGTGCTGGCCCGGTACTTCTCGCTGCCGGTCGTGCCGACGGTTTTCGGGTACGACTCCCGGCTGCAGCTCCTGCACGGCTCAGACGCGCTGTCAGTGCTGGAAATGGCCACGCTGGAGGACAAGCCGGGCGTGTTCAACGTCGCTTCCGAGGGCGTGCTCACGCTGTCGCAGGCGATCCGCCGGGCGGGCCGGGTCGGGTTGCCGATGCCGCGCGGCGTGGTGCCCTCGGTCGGGAAGCTGCTGCGCGGCGCGCGGCTGGTCGATTTCTCCGCCGACCAGGTGCGGCTGCTGAACTTCGGCCGCGCGGTCGACATCACCAAGCTCAAGAAGGAATTCGGGTACACGCCCCGCTGGACCACCCGCGAGGCGTTCGACGATTACGTGGCCGGCCGCGGCCTGCGTCCGGTGCTCGACGGCGGCGCGCTGGCCGGGCTGGCCGGCAAGGTGCTCGAGGCCGCAGCCACCGGGCAGGCGCGCCGATGAATCACGCGACGAAGGCCGGAAGTGAGGCGAATCCCGTGAATGGTGCTGAGGCACAGGTCATCCCGCTGCATGGACCCGGCCGGGAGAAGCCGGCCGAGGCGCCGGTGCGGGCCGAGGAGCGCGCCGATGCGCCGGTCGTCGAGTTCCCGGCGCAGCCGTCCGGACCGGTGCGCGAGCCCGCGGCCGATCCGCTGTCGGAGTCGGTGCGCGGCGCGCTCACCTTCCTGCGCCACCGGCTGACCGGCGATTACGCGGTGGACGAGTTCGGTTTCGACGCCGAACTCACCGAGACGCTCGTGCTGCCGCCGCTGCGCGCGCTGTACGAGAAGTGGTTCCGCGTCGACACGTTCGGCGTCGAGAACCTGCCGACGGCGGGCGGCGCGCTGCTGGTGTCCAACCACTCCGGCACCTTGCCGCTCGACGCGCTGATGACCGCGGTCGCGGTGCACGACGAGACCGGCGGACGGCACCTGCGCGGCCTCGGCGCGGACCTGGTGTTCAAGCTGCCGCTGGTGGGATCGTTCGCGCGCAAGTCCGGGCAGACGCTCGCCTGCAACGCCGACGCCGAACGCCTGCTGACCAACGGCGAGCTGGTCGGCGTATGGCCGGAAGGGTTCAAGGGCGTCGGGAAGCCGTTCTCCGCGCGGTACAAGCTGCAGCGTTTCGGCCGTGGCGGGTTCGTGTCCGCGGCGATGCGCGCGGGCGTGCCGATCATTCCGGTGTCGGTGGTCGGGGCCGAGGAGACTTATCCGAAGATCGGCGAGCTGAAGGTGCTGGCGCGGCTGCTCGGGCTGCCGTACTTCCCGGTCACGCCGTTCTTCCCGCTGCTGGGCCCGCTCGGCGCGGTGCCGCTGCCGACGAAGTGGACCATCGAGTTCGGCGAGCCGATCCGCACCGACGACTACGGTCCGGACGCGGTCGACGACCCGATGCTGGTGTTCACGCTCACCGACCAGGTGCGCGAGTCGATCCAGCATTCGCTGTACCGTCGGCTTTCCCAGCGGCGCAGCGTTTTCCGCGGCTGAGCTTTCAGCCGGGCAGGTGCCAGCCGCGGCGCACTGAGCGTTCGCAGCGCTGAGGTTCGTCGCCGACGGTCCCGGCGCTGGACTAGGTCGTGAGTGTTTATGCCGGTTAGAACCGGCATAAACACTCACGAGCAGTTCTCAGCGGCGGCGGTACGCCATCCCCGCCGCCACTGCGCCCGCCACGGCGCCCGCGCCGATGACTGACGGGACGCCGATGCGGGCGGCTTTGCGGCCGGTGCGGAAGTCGCGGATTTCCCAGCCGCGGGCGCGGGCGACGTCGCGCAGGCCGCTGTCCGGGTTCACCGCGACCGCGGTTCCGACGACCGACAGCATCGGCACGTCGTTCTGCGAATCCGAATAAGCCGTGCAGCGCTTGAGGTTCAGGCCTTCGCGCGACGCGAGCGCGCGGACCGCGTGGGCCTTCGCGCGGCCGTGCAGCATGTCGCCGACCAAGCGTCCTGTGTAGACGCCGTCCTTGGTTTCCGCGACGGTGCCGAGCGCGCCGGTCAGGCCGAGGCGGCGGGAGATGATCGCGGCGAGTTCGATCGGCGTCGCCGTGACGAGCCACACGCGCTGGCCCGCGTCGAGGTGCATCTGCGCGAGCGCGCGGGTGCCGGACCAGATCTTGTCCGCCATCAGCTCGTCGTAGATCTCCTCGCTCATCGTGGTGAGCTCCTCGACCGTGCGACCGGCCACAAAGGACAGCGCGCGTTCGCGGTGGGTCTTGATGTCGGCCTTGTTCTCGCGGCCGCCGATGCGGAACTTGACCTGGTCCCACACGAAACCGGCGAGGTCGGAGGAGGTGAAGAACTTGCGCGCGGCCAGGCCGCGGGCGAAGTAGAAGATCGACGCGCCCATCATCATCGTGTTGTCCACGTCGAAGAAAGCGCCCGCGGTGAGGTCCGGCGGCGCGGGCGGAACCGTAGTCGCCAGCTGCGCCGAGGAGGACGCGGCCTCCGCCGACGCTTCTCCGGCGAGCGTGGCGAGCCGCTCCAGTTCCTGACTCTTATCCTTGCCACGCCAAGCTGACACGCACACCGCCTCCAGGTTCGGGCACGTCCCGGCGGACGACGCCGCCCGGGTCCTGCAGCACAGGGTAGCGACCGCGCGACTCACCCGTTGGAGATGTGGCCCGCGCCTCCGATAGGGGTTGCCCACCCGCCCCGATCACCGCGCTCCAGAGTGACCAACGTCGCGGCTGGCTGTCCGTGAAGGGCTCCTTGAGGGAATTAGATTCTCTCAAGGAGCCCTTCACGGACCGAGGCGTCAGCCGACGACGATTGGCGGCAGACCGGGCAGCAGCGGCGGGATCGAGACCACCGGCGGGGGAGCGGGGCGCGTCGGGATCCGGGGC
>NZ_PQIA01000179.1 GCF_003385235.1 Amycolatopsis circi
GTGTGGGCGGGGGCGGTCGTTATCGGCCGGGCCGTCGCTGGATGCGGGCTTGCGGCGGGCGAGAGCTGCCACTGTAGGCTGGGCTGTCGTTGGGTGCTGGCTGGTGTTGGCGAGGGCGGTCGTTGTCGGCGGGGCTGTCGTTGGGTGCTGGCTTGCGGCGGGGGAGAGCTGCCGCTGGCGTCCAGGCCGTGGCTGGGCGCTGGCTGGTGTTGGCGAGGTCAGCCGCCATCAGCCGAGCCGTCGCTCGATGCTGGCTTGCGTCCGGTCGATGCTGGCTTGCGTCGGGCACGGTCGCAGCCAACCGATTCGCTGCTCAGCCTTGAACCGATTCGGCCAGCCGTGCCCCAATATCGTTTTCGGCGGCGAGAACTGCCCTCTCCGCCGCCTCCGCCGGGCCCGAACCCGCCGACCCCACGATCGTGGAACTCCGTTTTCGCAGGTCGAAGCCGTCCGCGCGCGGCTCAGGCACCGATGTGCGCGCTGCCCGTTCCTGCTGTCAATGCTGCCCTTGCGTAGCCAACTGAGACGTAGATCTCCACCTTTGGAGTGAAAATTGCTCAGTAGGGCAGCTTAGGCTCTTACGGCGCGTTACCTATTGAGAAACATTCACTTCGGTCCGGACAGGTTCGCGACCGGATAACGAAGGAGGCGCCGTCGTGGAAACCGAACCGCAGGTCGTCCGCGCGACGATCATCTTCGGGCTGCGCACGTTCGGGTCCGTCCCGCTGCCGGTGCGCGCCGATTTGGAGTACGACCCGGCGGATCCGTTCGCGGTGTCGGTCGGCTACCACGCCGGCGGCGGCGTCGTGCGCTGGCTGTTCGGGCGCGATCTTCTCGCCGACGGCCTGCTCGCCCCCGCGGGCGACGGGGACGTCCAGGTGCGCCCCGCCGCCGACGACAGCCGCGTGCTCGTCGAGTTGAACGCGCCGGACGGCTCGGCCGTGCTGGAGGCGGCGGCGAACGAACTCGCCGACTTCCTCGACCGCACGTACGACGAGGTTCCGGTCGGCTCCGAAGACCGTTGCTTCGACTTCGACGAGGAACTGGCGAAGCTCGCCCTGCGCGACTGACTGTCCATAGTGGACGCTCGCCGCGCAGGCGGGGAGTTTTTGCGCAGGCCGACCTGTCGCGAGAGTGAGCGGCGGTTCCCGCGCGAATCGATGGCTGCAGCGCCGGAGAGCGTTGCAGCCGCGCGGACTCGGCCCACGCCCGAGACGAGTCGGCTTGGCTGCCGCGTCGATTGCTCGGTCACCGAGGGCGGCCGTCACGCAGCCGGATGCGGCCGCGGCGTACCTCGACAGTTCGGATAAATCCAGCTCGCCGACTTGCGCTCGCCCCGCAGTCCACCGCTCGGAAACGCGGCGGTACCGCGAACGCGGGCGAATAGCCGTAACAGCCCCAAACCAGCCACCAGGCAATCCGGGCATCCCCCGAACAGGTGCCCCGGCGAGTGAACGGCCGATGAACGAATCCCGGTGACCGCACCATAATCTGGCAGTCCGCCAACGACCCGCCGGCCACCGCCGACATGGCTCGACCGCTGCGCAACCCGGCGACTACGCCGTCGACAGCGGCACCCCCGAACAGGCGGACTCAGCCGCCGCGGGAGTGAACCTCGTGGTCACGTGGGTTGACCGCACTGGCAGAACGCGTACGGTCGCTTGTGTTGGCTGTCGTCGGAACCACACCGCGGTCAGCGCCCCCAGCAGATCTCTGCGAAAGGAGCGCAAACCCATGACTCTCCATCTTCCGGGCGTCATCGCGCCGGTGGAATTGACTGTCCGCGCGCAGAGGCAGGCGGACGCGATCCATCTTGCCCCGGTCGGCGACCTCGACGCGGCTACCACGCCCGTTTTCGAAGCGGCTCTCGCTCCGTTGACCGGGCCGGTGGTCGTCGACCTCTCCGGCGTCGCGTTCCTGAGCTGCGCCGGTGTTCGCGCCCTGCTCGACGCGCACGAGCGGATCCCCCTGTTCACGGTCGTGCCCGGGTCGGCGCACGCGGTCCGGCGGTGTCTGGCGGTGACCGGCGCGGACGAAATCCTGGGCGTCCGCGAGACGGTCGCTGCCTGATCGAGCGAGTTTCGCCGCCGCCGCGCACGGGTAGGCCGCCGACATGACGATCGAGACGAACCGCGTTCCGCAGCTCGAACTCAACAACGGCGTCCGGATTCCGCAGTTCGGCCTGGGCGTCTTCCAGATTCCGCCGGAGGAAACCGCCGCGAGGGTGCGGGAAGCGCTGGAAGCGGGATACCGGCACCTCGACACCGCGCAGATGTATCGCAACGAAGAGGGTGTCGGTGCGGGCATCCGCGATTCCGGTGTGCCGCGCGAAGAAATCTTCGTCACCACGAAGCTGGCGAACGACGCACAGGGCCACGACAACGCGATCAACGCGCTGGAGGGCAGCCTGCAGCGGCTCGAACTGGATTACGTCGATCTCTACCTGATCCACTGGCCGCTGCCGCACCAAGACAGGTATGTCGCCACGTGGCACGGCTTCGAGGAACTGCACCGCGCGGGAAAGGCCCGCGCGATCGGGGTGTCCAACTTCCAGATCCCGCACCTGGAGCGGCTGGCTGCTGAATCGGCGACAGTGCCCGCGGTGAACCAGATCGAGCTGCATCCCGCGTTGCAGCAACCGGAACTGCGTGCCTACCACGAGTCGCACGGCATCGTGACCGAGGCGTGGAGCCCGCTCGCCCAGGGCGAGGTGCTCGAAGACCCGCTGCTGGCCGAACTGGCCGAGAAACACGGCAAGACGCCCGCCCAGATCGTGCTGCGCTGGCACGTGCAGCTCGGCAACGTCGTGTTCCCGAAGTCGTCGTCGCCGAAGCGGATGCGGGAGAACATCGACATCTTCGACTTCTCCCTCAGCGACAGCGACCTCGACGTCCTCAGCGGACTCGACGAGGGCCGCCGGACCGGCTTAGACCCGGACACCTTCGAAGGCTGAACCGGATCGCTCCGCCGCCCGTTGTCTCCTGTGAGGAGGGAGGCAGCGTGCGACTGTCCTGTTTCGTGGTGCCCGGCGACATCGACGACCGCAGTGTGCCCAGCGGCGGCAACACCTACGACCGCCGCGTGGCCGAGTACCTGCCGGTGCGGCTGCGGCCGGTCGACGGGACCTGGCCGGACCCTGACGAAGGCGCAAAAAAGCAGCTGGACCAGGTCCTCGCTCAGGTCCCCGACGGCGCGAAAGTGCTGTTCGACGGCCTGATCGCCTGCGGAGTGCCCGACGTCCTCGCCCCGCACGCGAACCGGCTCGACCTGGCCGTCCTCGTGCACTTGCCGCTAGCTGACGAGACCGGCCTGGACGCCCAGCGCGCGGCTGACCTCGATGCTCGCGAACGGAAGACGCTTCAGCTGGCACACCAGGTGATCGTCACCAGCCCAGCCGCCGCCCGCGCCGTCGAGAAGCGCCACGGCCTCGCCACCGTCCACATCGCACCGCCCGGGACCGATCCGGCGCCGCAAGCGACCGGGACCGACGGAGTGTCCCAGCTGATCTGTGTCGCCGCGGTGACCCCGCGCAAGGGCCAGGACATCCTCCTCAACGCACTGTCCGAAGTGGACGGACTGCAAGTCGACTTCGTCGGTTCACGCACCCGAAACCCGGCCTACGCCAACAGCTTGAGCCATCCGCGAGCCCGCTTCACCGGCCCACTCGACGGATCAGCACTGGAAGCCGCCTACGACCGGGCGGATCTGCTGGTCCTGCCCTCACACGCGGAGACTTACGGCATGGTCGTCACGGAGGCGCTCGCGCGCGGCATTCCGGTGCTGGCCTCGGACGTCGGCGGCATCCCGGACGCTCTCGGCCGCGCGCCGGACGGCGAGCAACCCGGCCTCCTCGTCCCGCCCGGCGACAAAACAGCGCTCGCCGCCGCGCTCCGAAGCTGGCGCGACGACCCTGACCTGCGGAAACGACTTCGGGATGCGGCCGTCGCGAGAGCGCGCACACTGGAGGGGTGGCCTGCCGCGGCGGCGAGGTTAGGCGAAATCTTGGCTGATCAGGTGGTGCGTTGATGCGGTGGCTGCGACTGCTGGCCGGGGCCGCGCTCATCGCCGCGCTGTGGTGGCGGCTCGGCACCGGAGCGTTCGCCGGCGGGCTGCGCGCCCTCGGCCCGGTTCCGATCGCGATAGCCCTGGTCATCGGGCTCGTGACCACGTTGGCGAGCGCCGCGCGCTGGCGACTGGTCGCGGCGCGGCTCGGGCTGCACCTGCCGTTCCGCGAAGCCGTCGGCGACTACTACGGCGCGCAATTCCTCAACGGCGTCCTCCCTGCTGGCGTGCTCGGCGACGTGCACCGTGCGGTGCAGCACGGACGACGGTCTGGTGACGTCGGCCGAGGTGTCCGCGCGGTCGTGCTCGAACGCGTCGCCGGACAAACCGTGGTGGTGGTCGCCGGGCTGGCGGTCGTGGTCTTCCGCCCGGAGCTGCTGCCGCGTCAGGTGCTGATCTGCCTGGCGATCGTGGCCGCGGCGCTGGTCGTCGTGGCAGTGGCGATGCGGCAACGGCTCAGGCACGTCTGGGCCGCCGACATCAGGACCGGCGTGCTCAGCGCGTGGCCCGGCGTCACCGGGTGGTCCGTGCTGGCGGTGGCCGGGCATCTGACCCTGTTCGTGGTCGCCGCCCGTGCTGCTGGCGCGACCGCGCCGCTGAGCGTCCTGTTGCCGCTGCTGGTGCTCGCGTTGCTGGCGATGGGCATGCCGCTCAATGTCGGCGGGTTCGGCCCGCGCGAAGGCGTCGCGGCGGTGTCGTTCGCCGCGGCCGGACTGGGCGCGGAGCAGGGCGTGACGGTCGCGGTCGGCTACGGCGTGCTCGGTCTGGTCTCGACGCTGCCCGGCGGGGTGGTTCTCGCGCTCCGCCGGATGATCCGGCGGCCGGGCCCGGCCGCCGGGCCGGTATCGTCCGGCCGGTGGCGGCGGCTTTTCGGGGGATTCGGCGACGGTGGTTCGCGGCGCTGGCCGTCGTCCCCGTTCTGGCCGCGTCGGCCTGCGCGGCTTCGGACGCGGCGATCAGCCGGGCAGGCGCCGTCGTGCACACCTCCGCCGGTGCCGTCCGCGGCAGTGTCGCTCCCGATCACCGGCTCTTCCAAGGCATCCCGTACGCGGCCGCACCCGTCGGCGAGCGGCGCTGGCAGCCGCCCGCCCCGGTCGAGCCTTGGGCGGGGGAGCGCGACGCCACGAAACCAGGGCCCCGTTGTCCGCAGGCCGCCGACGGAGCCCTGACCAGCGAGGACTGCCTCTATCTCAACGTCTGGACGCCGCCGTCCGGCCAGACCGGGCGGCCGGTCCTGGTGTGGCTGCACGGCGGCGCGTTCCTCACCGGCGGCGGCGACCGCTACGGCGCCGCACGGCTCGTCGACCGAGGCGACGCGGTCGTCGTCACGCTCAACTACCGGCTCGGCGCGCTCGGCTTCCTCGCCGACCCGTCGCTGGGCCCGGAACCGGGGAACTACGGCTTCCTCGACCAGCAGCAGGCCCTGTTGTGGGTGCGCGACAACATCGAAGCCTTCGGCGGCGACCCGAACCAGGTGACGATCGCGGGGGAGTCCGCGGGCGGGATGTCGGTGTGCGACCACCTCGTCGCCCCCGGCTCGCGCGGGCTGTTCCGGGCCGCGATCATCCAAAGTGGACCGTGCCAGGCGCAGGCGACGCTGCCCGCCGCCGAGCACAAGAGCGTCGAGTACGCCGCCGCGCGCGGCTGTACCGACCGCCAGACCGCCGCGGAATGCTTGCGAGCCTTGCCAGTCAAGAAACTCCTGGCCGCGCCGGCGTACGGCTCGATCGCGGGCATCGAGATGCCCGGACCGGTCACCGGCGGTTCGGTGCTGCCCGGCAAGGTTCCCGCCACCCCGGTGCCGGTGATGCTGGGCACGACGCACGACGAGTTCACGTACTTCCTCGCCGAGCAGACGGCGGCCGGTCGCGAAGTGACGCGGCACGGCTACCCGCAAGCGCTTGCGACCGTGTTCCCCGACGCGGCCGCGGTCGCTCGCGAATACCCGGTGGATGCGTTCAGCGGCAATGCTTCCCTCGCGTACGCGGCGGCCGTCACGGACTGGGTGTTCGCCTGCCCGACCGCAAAACTGGCCAGCTCGCTGCCGAGCGTGTCGACCTACGAGTTCAACGACCCGACCTCGCCAGCTGCGGCCGCGCTGCGAGCACCGTTCCCGCTCGGTGCCACGCACACCGCCGAACTGCCGTACCTGTTCGATTTCGCCGAGCAGCCACCAACGTTCACCCCAGTCCAGCAACGGCTCGCGGACCGGATGGTGGACGACTGGACGGCGTTCGTCCGCGGCGGTCCGACCGGACAGGCGGTCGCGTACCGGCCGGGCGGTGCGCAGCCGCTGACCGGATTCGCGAAAGATCACCATTGCGGCTTCTGGACTTCTCTACGCTGACCGGATGACCGTGCGCGCCGAAGATCTGGACGAAGCTCTCACCTGCGTTTCCGCCGTTCTCGAGCCCGTCACCGGAGGCGACTGGACCCGTCCGGCAGGTGATCTCGACTGGGATTGCCGTTACACCGCAGAGCATCTCGGCGACACGCTCCTGTCCTACGCGGCTCAAGTCGTGAGCCGTCCGGCCGACCATTACGTGCGCTTCCTCGCCAAGGCCGACACCGACGCGTCCCCGGCCGAGTTGCTCGAATTCGCTCTCACCGGCGGACGTTTGCTGGCTGCCGCGGTCCGGAGCAGCCAGCCGGACGAACGCGCCTACCACCCGACCGGTCGCTCCGATCCGGCCGGTTTCGCCGCGATGGGCTGCGTGGAACTCCTGTTGCACGGCGACGACATCGGCCGAGGCCTCGGTGTCGCGATCGACCCGCCGCGCGAGACCTGCGCCCGCGTCGTCGCGCGGCTTTTCCCTGAGCAGGAGCCGATTCCCGACGCTTGGGACGCGCTTCGCTGGTGCGCGGGCCGGATCGGCCTGCCCGGACGGCCGCGGCGGACCGGCTGGAAATGGAGGGGCATCCCGCTCGAGGATCGCTCGATTCCCGAGGAGTGAACACGCCTGCCCGGGGGCTGGTCACATCCGGTAGTCTTGACCACCAGGTCGAGAGGCGCTGCAACGGACCGGTGGTCCGCCACGCTCGGCCGGTACCACCATCCAAGGGCGCCTCCGTGGACTCATGCGGAGGTGGCGATGACCCAGAACCTGCGGAACCTGCTCGACCAGCGCGTCGTCGTGCTCGACGGGGCCTGGGGCACGATGCTGCAGGGTGCCGGCCTGGCGCCCGGCGACTACCGGGCGGACTGGCTCGAAGGGCACGAGAAGGACGTCACCGGCGACCCGGACCTGCTGAACCTCACGCGGCCGGACGTCGTGCTCGACGTGCACCGCCAATACCTCGCCGCGGGCGCGGACATCACCACCACCAACACCTTCACCGCCACCAGCATCGGCCAGGCCGACTACGGCCTGCAGGACCGCGTGCGCGAGATGAACCTGCGCGCCGCCGAACTCGCGCGCCAGGCCGCGGACGAGTTCGGCAACCGGTTCGTGGCCGGGTCGATCGGCCCGCTCAACGTCACGCTGTCGCTGTCGCCGCGCGTCGAGGACCCGGCGTACCGCGCGGTCAGCTACGAGGACGTCAAAGCCTCGTACGCCGAGCAGATCCAGGCGCTCGCCGACGGCGGCGTCGACCTGCTGCTGATCGAGACGATCTTCGACACCCTCAACTGCAAGGCCGCCATCACCGCGGCCCGCGAGGTCGCGCCGCACCTGCCGCTGTGGATTTCGGTGACCATCGTCGACCTGTCCGGGCGCACCTTGTCCGGGCAGACTGTCGAGGCGTTCTGGACCTCGATCGCGCACGCGCGCCCGATGGTCGTCGGCGTCAACTGTTCGCTCGGCGCCGCCGAAATGCGGCCGCACGTGGAGGAACTGGCGAAACTCGCCGACACCTACACCGCGTGCCACCCGAACGCGGGCCTGCCCAACGCGTTCGGCGGCTACGACCAGACGCCGGAGGAAACCGGCGGCATGCTCGGCGAGTTCGCCGGAGCCGGGATGGTCAACATCGTCGGCGGCTGCTGCGGCACCTCGCCCGCCCACATCGCCAAGATCGCCGAGGCCGTCAAGGGACTTCCGCCGCGGCCGGTGCCCGCGCACGAGGCGAGCACCCGGTTCTCTGGCCTCGAGCCGTTCAAGATCGGCGCGGACACCGGGTTCGTGATGATCGGCGAGCGCACCAACGTCACCGGTTCGGCGAAGTTCCGCCGGCTGATCGAGGCGGGCGACCACCAGGCGGCGGTGGACGTCGCGCTGGAGCAGGTCCGCGGCGGCGCGAACCTGCTCGACGTCAACTTCGACGCCGACCTGCTCGAATCCGAGCAGGAGATGACGACGTTCCTCAACCTGATCGCCACCGAGCCCGAGGTCGCGCGCATCCCGGTGATGGTCGACAGCTCGCGCTGGAGCGTGCTGGAGGCCGGGCTCCGCTGCGTGCAGGGCAAGGGCGTGGTCAACTCGATCAGCCTCAAGGAGGGCGAGGGCCCGTTCCTGGAGCAGGCCCGGCGCATCCGCGACTACGGCGCCGGCGTCGTGGTGATGGCCTTCGACGAGAAGGGGCAGGCCGACACGGCCGCGCGCAAGGTCGAAATCTGTTCCCGCGCTTACGATCTGCTGACCACGCAGGCCGGTTTCGCCGGCGAGGACATCATTTTCGACCCGAACGTGCTCGCCGTCGCCACCGGCATCAGCGAGCACAACGGTTACGCGAAGGCGTTCATCGAGGCGCTGCCGCTGATCAAGGAACGCTGTCCGGGCGCGCACACCTCCGGCGGCATCTCGAACCTGTCGTTCTCCTTCCGCGGCAACAACGTCGTGCGCGAGGCGATGCACTCGGCGTTCCTGTTCCACGCGGTGCGCGCCGGGCTCGACATGGGCATCGTCAACGCGGGTCAGCTCGCGGTGTACGAGGACATCCCGAAGGACCTGCTGGAACTGGTCGAGGACGTCCTGTTCGACCGCCGCGAGGACGCCACCGACCGGCTCGTGGAGTTCGCCGAGACGGTCAAGGGCAGCGGCACCAAGCGCGTCGTCGACCTGTCCTGGCGCGACAAGCCGGTGGCGGAACGGCTTTCGCACGCGCTGGTGCACGGCATCGTCGACTTCATCGAGGACGACACCGAGGAAGCCCGGCAGTCGTTCGAGCGGCCGCTGGAGGTGATCGAGGGTCCGCTGATGGATGGCATGAAGATCGTCGGCGACCTCTTCGGCTCCGGGAAGATGTTCCTGCCGCAGGTCGTGAAGAGCGCGCGGGTGATGAAGCGTTCGGTGGCCTACCTCGAGCCGTACATGGAGGCGGAGAAGGAGAAGATGCTGGCCGAGGGCCGCATCCAGACCTCCCGCGGCCAGGGGAAGGTCGTGCTCGCCACGGTGAAGGGCGACGTGCACGACATCGGCAAGAACATCGTCGGCGTCGTGCTGGGCTGCAACAACTACGAGGTGATCGACCTCGGCGTGATGGTGCCCGCGGCGAAGATCCTCGACACCGCGGTGGCCGAGCACGCGGACGTCGTCGGGCTGTCCGGGCTGATCACGCCGTCGCTGGACGAGATGGTGTCGGTGGCGCAGGAAATGCAGCGCCGCGGACTGAAGCTGCCGCTGCTGATCGGCGGCGCGACCACGTCGAAGCAGCACACCGCGGTGAAGATCGCGCCCGCGTACGACCACACGACGGTGCACGTGCTCGACGCGTCGCGGGTGGTCGGCGTGGTGTCCGACCTGCTCGACACCGATCGCGCCGACGCATTGGACATCGCCAACCGCGCGGAGCAGCAGCGGTTGCGGATCCAGCACGAAAACCGGCACTCGACGCCGATGCTGACCGTCGCGCAGGCCCGGGCGAACGCCGAGAAGGTGTCGTTCGACGAGATCCCGACGCCGGAGTTCACCGGCGTGCGCGTGGTCGAACCGTCGATTCCCGAGCTGCGCGAGATGATCGACTGGCAGTTCCTGTTCCTGGCCTGGGAACTCAAGGGCAAGTACCCGGCGATCCTCGACCAGCCGGTCGCGCGCGAGCTGTTCGACGACGCGAACCAGCTGCTGGACGAGATCATCGAGAACGGCTCGTTCACCGCGCGCGGCGCGTACGCGTTCTGGCCCGCGCATTCCGAGGGCGACGACATCCTGCTCGAGGGCGAGTACTCGGACTGGAAGTTCCCGATGCTGCGCCAGCAGACCCAGAAGCCCGAGGGCCGCGCGAACCGGTGCCTCGCCGACTACATCGCCCCCGCCGGTTTTGGCGACCACCTGGGCGGATTCGCCGTCGGGATCCACGGCGCGGAGGTTCTGGCGGGGAAGTACGAGGCGGAGCACGACGACTACCGGGCGATCATGGTGAAGGCGCTGGCCGACCGGCTGGCCGAGGCGTTCGCCGAGTACCTGCACCTGGAAGCCCGCCGCCGCTGGTTCGAGCCGGACGTGCAGCCGGACCTGGCGGACCTGCACGCGGAACGCTTCCGCGGCATCCGTCCCGCGCTCGGCTACCCGGCGAGCCCGGACCACAGCGAGAAGAAGGACCTGTTCGAGCTGCTGGGCGCGCAGGAGTTGGGGATCGGGCTGACCGAGTCGTACGCGATGACCCCGGCCGCGGCGGTGAGCGGGCTGATCTTCGCGCATCCGGAATCGCGGTACTTCACGGTCGGCCGGTTGGGGCGCGACCAGATGGAGGACTACGCGGCCCGGCGCGGCGAGGAACTGTCCGAAGTGGAGCGGTGGCTGCGGCCTAATCTGGCTTACTGAGCCGTCGTTTCGCGTGGTTCCGTCGCCGTTTGCGTGACGGGCCGAGTCCGTGAGGGGAACCCTGAGGGAATCAGAGTCCCTCAGGGTTCCCCTCACGGCATTTCTGGGCCCATTTCGGCTCAGGACAGCAGTTCGGCGAGTCGCTCGGTGTCGCGCAAGTACTGCTCGTACGGGAACCCTGCCTTCAGCAAGGCCTCGCGGAACTCGTCCCGGAGCGGTTTCCCCGTGTCATGGAAAGCCGCGCGGCCCGCATCAGTCAGGGTGACCAGCCGCCGTCGTGCGTGCTCCGGGTCTTGGCGCACCTGCACGAGCCCAGCCGATTCCAGCGGGCGCAGCGCGCGGCTGATCGCCGGGTCGGAGACCGACATCGCTTGGGCCAGCTGATGCTGTGTCGCGGGTTCGATGTCTTCCACTGTCCCCAGCAGCCGCAGCTGGCTGTATGTCAATCCGCCTGAGCCGTCCGCGCGCTGTCGCGCGGCTTCGCCCAGCAGGTACACCACTCGATGCAGCGCTTCGGCAAGTCCGTCGTCCACGGGAGCGAGCCTACCAGGAGTGTTGACGAGTTAATATTAACTATGCAAGACTCATCGGCATGGAGATCCCTTACGTCGCTCAGACCCTGTTCCCCCTCACCTGGCCGCTGATCGCGGTCGTCGGTGCGGTGCTTCGCACCCGCAAGAACCTCTCGCCGCGGGCAAGGCTCGAAATCTGGCAGCGGTGGTGGGCCGTCGCCGCGCTCGGGTGCGGCAGCCTGTGGATGGTCTTCGCCTTCCTCGGCGCGCCAGGCGTGATGGCCGACGCGATCGGGTTCACCCGCTCGCCGTTCCAGTTCGAGATCGCGTTCGCCAACCTCGGTCTCGCGGTGATGGGCTTCCGCGCCGCCTCGTCTTCGGCCACCGCGCGCGAGCGCATCACTGTCGGTCTCGGAGCCGGGATGTTCCTGTGGGGCGCGTTGATCGGCCACGTGTACCAGTGGTTCGCGAACGGCGACCACGCGCCGGGCAACACCGGCGGCGTCCTGGTCTGCGACCTGCTGTTCCCGGCGATGGTGATCATCTTCGCGCGCCGTTCGCAGCGGCTGGCCGCTGCCGAGCAGCCCGCGCTTGTCTAGCCGACCTGCGCGGCTCGGCGGCGGGGTTTAGTTTCTACGCCGTGGCAAGACTCAGTGTGGTCCGATTCGGACTGGTCGCGGGGCTGGTCGTGCTCGCGGCCGCGGCGGTAGTGCTCAGCGCGGCGACGTCGGCGTGGTGGTGGTTCCTGGCAGCGCCGTTGCTGGTGCTCGCAGCGACCGGGGCGTACGACGTGACCCAGCGGCGGCATTCGGTGCTGCGGAACTACCCGGTCCTCGGGCATTTGCGGTTCTTGCTCGAAAGCATCCGGCCGGAATTGCAGCAGTACTTTGTGGAACGCAACTTCGACGGCCGCCCGTACGACCGCGACGTCCGGTCCATTGTCTACCAACGCGCCAAGGGCACCGCAGCGGAAGAACCATTCGGCACCGAGCGCGACGTGTACGCCGAGGGATACGAATTCCTCGTCCCGTCACTCGCGCCGGTGCCGGTGCCGGATAGCTTGCCTCGGGTCCGAGTCGGCGGGCCGGACTGTACTCAGCCGTACGAGATGGCGCTGCTGAATGTGTCGGCGATGAGCTTCGGTTCCTTGTCCAGCAACGCGATCCTCGCGCTGAATCAAGGTGCCGCCCGCGGCGGTTTCGCTCACGACACCGGCGAGGGCGGGCTGTCGGAGTATCACCTGCGCGGCGGCGGCGACCTGATCTGGGAAATCGGCACCGGATACTTCGGCTGCCGGACCTCGGATGGTGACTTCGATCCTTCGACCTTCGCCGACAAAGCCGCCCACGACGCGGTGAAATGCGTTTCGCTCAAACTTTCGCAAGGCGCGAAGCCCGGGATGGGTGGGGTGCTGCCGGGCACCAAGGTGAATGCGGAAATCGCCCGGGTTCGCGAAGTTCCGATGGGGGAGACGGTGGTTTCCCCGCCGTATCATCGGGTGTTCTCGACGCCGCGTGAACTGGTGCTGTTCATCGCCCGGATGCGCGAGTTGGCTGGCGGGAAACCGACTGGATTCAAGCTATGCGTCGGTTCGCGGGTGCAGGTGCTGGCGGTGTGCAAGGCGATGCTGGCCGAAGGGGTCACGCCGGACTTCATTGTGGTCGACGGCGCTGAGGGCGGTACCGGTGCCGCTCCGCTGGAATTCGCGGATCACCTGGGCACGCCGCTCACCGAGGGCTTGCACATTGTCCACAATGCACTGGTCGGCACCGGATTGCGCGACCGGGTCCGGCTCGGGGCCAGCGGGAAGGTCGCGACCGGGGCGGATGTGGTGAAGCGGCTGATCCAGGGCGCGGACTACACGAATGCCGCGCGGGCGATGATGTTCGCGGTGGGGTGCATCCAGTCGCAGCGGTGCCATACGAACAAATGCCCGGTGGGAGTCGCGACGCAGGATCCGCGGCGGGGGCGGGCGCTGGACGTCGGGGACAAGACCGAGCGGGTGCAGCGCTATCAGGAAGCTACGGTCGCCTCGGCGATGCGCATCATGGCGGCGATGGGGGTGTCGGATCCGGCACAGCTGTCGCCGCGGATGCTGCGGAGGCGAGTGGATGCGCGGACGGTGCTGTCGTACGCGGAGTGGTACGACTGGCTGGAGCCGGGAGAGTTGCTGGGGGAGCCGCCTCTCGGATGGGCGGAGGACTGGAAGGCGGCTGATCCGGACCGGTTCGCCTGAGCGGGGCTGCTTTTCTGAGGTCTGACGGCGGGCCGACGTGCTCCGCTCGCGCAGAGAGGTCCGTGAAGGACTCCTCGAGGGAATCAGATTCCCTCGAGGAGCCCTTCACGGACCTCTGGCCGGTGGTGCCGGGCCAATCAGCCGGGGAGCGAACCTCCGCGCACCGCTGACACCGCACCCGCGACTACTCCATGCCGCATTGGGCGCGTCAGAGGCGCCCAATCCGGCATGGGTGACGGTAGGCGGATGGGCGATCGTTCGGTGGTGGCGGAGCCTCGGCGAGGTGCCGGGTGCGGTCGTTCCCCTCGGGCGTGCTGCTCTCTGCGAGTGGCCGCCGCCGGACCGGCTGATGGCGGAGCGGACGCGCGTCCGGGCGGGGGTCTCGCGTGGCCGCCGACCGGAGGCCCACTGGCGATCCGTCCTCCGATCGGGCACGATCGGTGATCGTGGCTTCGGAAGACGGGCAGGACGCAGGCGACCTCGAAGTTTCCGTCCGGTGGCGGGGACCGGCGGCAGTCGTGACCGTAGGCGGCGAGATCGACCTGGTCACCGCGCCGGAACTCGGCGAGTTCGTCGGCGGTGTGCTGGAACGCGAGCCCGGAGTGCTGGTCGTGGACCTGCGCGCGGTCGACTTCCTCAGCTCCTCCGGGCTGCAAGTGCTGGCCGGAGCGCACCGCCAGCTCGACGCGGGCGCGTTGCGGGTCGTGAGCACGTCCTCGATCACCTCGCGGCCGTTCACGACCACCGGGCTCGACGAGTGGATCTCGCTGTTCCCCTCGGTCGACCAAGCGCTCGCCGGGGTCGCCGGAGCGGGCGGTTGACGATGGACGTGCAGGAGGACACCCGCGCACTCAGCTGCCACGACATCGTGGCGGAACCGGGGGCGTTGCGAACGTTGCGGCACCGCTTGCTGGCGTGGGCGCTGGAGTCGGGCATCCCGGACGATCGTGCGCACGACATCGTGCTGGCCGGATACGAGGCGCTGGCGAACGTCGCGGACCACGCGTATCCGGGGGAGCCCGGGCTGGTGGATCTCGACGCGGTGTGCCGTCCGGACAGCGTCGAGGTCGTGATCGCGGACCACGGGGAATGGCGCCCTCCGGACGAGGTCGAGGACGACCCGGTTTCGGTGCGCGGCCGCGGGTTGCTGCTGGTGCAGGCCACGGCGGATCGGGCGGACGTGCGGACCACCGCGGACGGCACGGTGGTCACGTTGGGGTGGAAGCTGGCCTGAGAGCCGGTTCGCCGGGTTCGGTCGGAGCGGGCGACGGCTTGGTTTCGGCGGGCGGGCCAGTGCGGGCAGCTTGGCGGTCTCGTTGGGGCGGCGGCTGTGAGGGGCGGTTCCACCCGGTTCGGCTGGGGCGGGAG
>NZ_PQIA01000178.1 GCF_003385235.1 Amycolatopsis circi
CGACTGGCGCGGCGCGACTGGGCGAAGAGCGGCTCGGCGGGCGGGGTCGGCAGGCCGCTGCTGAGCGGCCTGCAGTCTGGGCGGGTTGTGACTGGGCCGGTTGTGACGCGGCGGTTCCGGGCTGGTCGCCCCCGGCCGCCCCTGCCTGCTCGGCACCCCCTCAACTTCTGGACTTGCTGGTCCATTTTTCCGGAGGCACCCTGGCCGAGCCAGGCGGGCGCGGCCCGCGCGTGTTTCGGGAACGGAGCGATGACCCCGATGTCTCTTGACCAGTATTACCTGCTCGGCCGGTCCGGATTGCGGGTCAGCAGGCTCGCGCTCGGCACGATGAATTTCGGCGCCGACGGGTTTCACGCCGCCTACGGGAAGTCCGAGGAAGAGGCGCGGCCGATCTTCCGCAAGTACGTCGAGGAGGGCGGCAACTTCGTCGACACCGCTGATTTCTACACCGCGGGCGAGAGCGAGCGGCTGCTCGGCAAGTTCATCGCCGAGACGGGCGGCCGGGATCGGCTCGTGCTGACGTCCAAGTTCACCAACAGCGTCGACCCGGGCGATCCGAACGCGGGCGGCAACGGCCGCAAGCACATGATCCGGTCGGTGGAGGCGTCGCTGCGCCGGCTGGGCACCGATTATCTCGACCTGTTCCTGTTGCACACCTGGGACCGGATCACGCCGGTCGAGGAGGTGCTGCGCACGTTCGACGATCTGGTGCGGGCAGGGAAAATCAGGTACGCCGGACTGTCCGACGTCCCGGCCTGGTACGCGAGCCGCGCACAGACGCTCGCCGACGCACATTCGCTGCCGCCGATGATCAGTCTCCAGCTGCCGTATTCGCTGATCGAGCGGACGATCGAGACCGAGCACGTCCCGGCGGGTCAGGAGCTGGGCCTGGGAATCACCGCGTGGAGCCCGCTCGGCAGCGGGTTTCTGAACGGCAAATACCGCAACTCAGCGACCGGGCTGAGCGGCGAGGGGCGGTTGGCGGACGAGGGTGCTGCTGGGACCTGGAGCACGCAACAGTGGGAACTGCTGAAGACGCTCGAAACAGTCGCCGACGAGCTGAACGTGACGATGGCTCAGGTCGCCATCAACTGGGTGGCGACGCAGCCGGGCATCGCGTCGGCGATCGTCGGGGCGAGCAGCGCGGAACAACTGGACGCGACGATGCACGCGCTCGACTTCACCCTGCCCGCCGACCTGCGCGACGCCCTGGACCGCGCGAGCGAAGTGCCGCCGGCCGGGCCGTACCGGATGTTCACGCCGGACTACCAGTCGTGGCTGATCAACCCCGGCGCGAAGGTGGGCGACAAGCCGGAGGGATATCGGCCGGTGGTGCGCAACTGGGTGCCCGCTGCGCAGCCGTGAACCGCGCGGGATTCCGCGCTCTGTGAAGAATGATTTCCCTCGCCCTTTTCAAGATATAGCGCACCCCGGGGCTTGCCGCAAGCCCCGGGGGATGCCGCAGAATCGCTGCTCGACCATGAACTTCGAGCTGTCGGGGGAAGCGTGCGATTGGTGCGGGCAGGATCAGGAAGCGTGGCGCGTGGAAAGGCTCGCCGCCGAGGATGCGCCCGGCGCGACCGGTTCCATCCGGCCAGCCCGACTCCGCATGGCCCGACGCGTCTGGTGAGCGCAGGGCCCCAAGCCTCCCGCCATGACCCAACTCGCCATCGTGTCGCCATGGCCCAACTCGCCATCGTTAGGCATGCACCAGCCGGAGCCTAGCCGCTGCGGCGGGACGCCCGGCTCGCCTTGGCCGAGGGTGCCTTCCGCGGTCCCGACCCTGGCGCGCCCGAGAGGGCTCGACGTTCCACGGCGCCGCCCGGCCAGCCATCGCAACCAGCCAGACGCCACGCCACCCACGGACTCCCGGCGAGGCAAAGGCCGGAAAAAGGACCAGTCCCACCAGCCACTTGACAACAGGTGGACAATAAAAAATCGACGTGTCTTCACCAAGAAAGAAGAAGTTCGCGCCGAATCTGGGTTCAGAATAACAGCAGCGAGGGGCACGTGTCAACTCAGGGGTACGAAGAAGAACTGCGGTCCGAACAGGACTACGTCGCCGGGCTGTACCGGCGGCTCGACGGCGAGCGCGAGCGGGCCAAGGAGCGCTACACCGCTGCCCTCAAGCGAAACGACGAGACTCCGGGCGAGCGCGACGTCGAGGTGCGCGCGCTCACTCGGGAAACGCGGCGGTTGTCGGTCGCTGACTCCGGGTTGTGTTTCGGGCGGCTCGACACTCTCGAAGGCGACCATTCCTACATCGGCCGGATCGGGCTTTTCGATCAGGACGACGAGTACAAACCCGTCCTTCTCGATTGGCGCGCTCCGGCGTCGAGCGCGTTTTACACCGCTACCGCCGCCACGCCCGAGGACATGCGGCGACGGCGGCAGTTCCACACGCACGGCCGGCAGGTCGCGTCCTTCACCGACGAGGTCTTCGGGCGGCCCGGCAGCGGCGAGGAGAACGACGCCGACGCCGCGCTGCTCGCCGCGGTCAACGCTCCTCGCGGCGAGGGGATGCGGGACATCGTCGCGACTATCCAGGCCGAGCAGGACCGCATCATCCGGCTCGACCATCCTGGCGTCCTGGTCATCGAGGGAGGGCCGGGAACCGGGAAAACCGTCGTGGCG
This sequence comes from Amycolatopsis circi, assembly GCF_003385235.1. Taxonomy (GTDB): domain Bacteria; phylum Actinomycetota; class Actinomycetes; order Mycobacteriales; family Pseudonocardiaceae; genus Amycolatopsis; species Amycolatopsis circi. The sequence continues at coordinate 2,635 of NZ_PQIA01000178.1, forward strand.
CTCCACCGCGTCGCGTACCTGCTGTACACGCAGCGCGAGCGGATGGAGCGCCACGGCGTCCTCGTCCTCGGGCCGAATCCGTCGTTCCTGAACCACATCGGCCGCGTGCTGCCGTCGCTCGGCGAGTCCGACGTGGTGTTCACCACCCCGGGCGGGCTGCTCCCGGGGCTGCACGCGCGGGCCGAGGACGAGCCGGAAGTCGCGCGGTTCAAGGGATCTCTGCGGATGCTCGACGTCCTCGACGCGGCGGTCAAGGACCGGCAGGAGCTGCCGGAGGAACCCGTCCTGATCGAACTTCGCGACACCACGGTCCGGATCGACGCGGCGGCCGCCGAGTGGGCTCGCGACGAGGCGCGGCAGAGCGGGCGGCCGCACAACGAGGCGCGGGCAGTGTTCGTCGAGATCGTGACGTACGTGCTCACCGAGCGCGCCATGGTCCGCATCGGGCGCGGTTGGCTTACTCGCGACGACAAAGAGGAGTGGGAGGACTTCCGTTCCACGCTCGTCAAAGAACTCCTTGCTGACAAGACATTTGTGAAGGCCATCGACCGCCTCTGGCCGCTCCTGACCCCGGAAAGCCTGCTGGCCACGCTGTATTCCTCCCCCGCCCGGCTCACCGCGGCCGGCGCCAGCCCGGCGCTGCTGCGCGAGCGGGGCGACGCCTGGACGGTGTCGGACGTCCCGCTCCTGGACGAGCTGATCGACCTCCTCGGCAAGGCACCGGACCGGGCGAAGCAGAAGGAGGACAAGGCCGAACGCGAGGCGGAGGCCGAGTACGCGGCCGGCGTGCTGGACATCATGCGCCTCGATCGCGAGGAGATGGACGAGGACATCGGCCTCTCCGCCGAACACCTGCTCTACGACACCGATCTGGCCGAGCGGTTCGTCGAGTACGACACCCGCGACCTCGCCGAACGCGCCGCCGCGGACCGTGACTGGACCTATCGGCACGTCGTGGTCGACGAGGCGCAGGAACTGTCCGAAATGGACTGGCGGGTGCTGATGCGGCGGTGTCCGAGCCGGTCGTTCACCGTGGTCGGCGACCTGGCGCAGCGCCGGTCGGCGGCGGGCGCGACGGACTGGGCCACAATGCTGGATCCGTACGTTCCGGGCCGCTGGGTCTACCGTTCGCTCACCGTCAACTACCGCACCCCGGCGGAAATCATGGCCATCGCGGGCGCGGTGCTGGCCGAGTTCGCGCCGGGGGTCGAACCGCCGGAATCGGTGCGCGCGTGCGGGGTCCGGCCGTGGTCGCGGAAGGTCGCGGACGACGAAATGGCCGCCGCAGTCGAGGAATTCGTCCGGGACGAGGCGGGCCGGGAAGGGACCAGCGTCGTGATCGGGCCGCCGGACGTGCCGGGCGCGGTGGCGGCCTCGGAGACGAAGGGGCTCGAGTACGACGCCGTGCTTCTCGTAGACCCGGACCGGATCCTCGCGGACGGTCCGCGCGGCGCGGCCGAGCTGTACGTCGCGCTCACCCGGGCGACGCAGCGGCTCGGCGTGCTGCACCGCGGCGCGTTGCCGTCGGTGCTGAACGGGCTGGAGGAGCGGGTCTAGCCGTCAGGAGCGCAGTTCGGGAGCGAGGACGCTGCTGCGCTTCAACGCCTTGAGCACCACCCCGGTATGCACCGAATCCGCCTGCCGGGACCATCCGGAGCTGCCGACGAACTCGTGCAACGCGGCGATGTCGGGCAAGGTCACGTCAGCCAGCAGCTGATACTCGCCCGTCATCGCCGCCGCGTACCGCACGTACGGCGAGCCCAGCAGGGCGCGGCCGATGTCGTCGACGTCGTGCGGGCGGCACCGGATCCACAGCAGCGCCTCGACCGGCAGCCCGAGCACGGCCGGCTCCACCACCGCCCGGATGAACACCTTTTCCTCCCGCCGCAACGCTTCCAGCCGGCGGCGGACGGTCGATTCCGAGATCCCGGCGGCGCGGGCCAGCTCCTCGTGGGTCCGCCGGCCGTCCTCGCGCAGCGCGCGGACGATGGCGCGTTCGTCGCTGCTGAAGTCGACGCCGTCCGGCTCCCGGGGCTGCGGAGTCGGCTGCGGCAGCGAGGAGATCGCCTCCGTCTCCGACGGGCTGAGCAGGCCGGGCTGCCATTCGTGGATGGTGCGGTAGTAGCGAGTGACGGTATCGGCCGTCAGATCGAGCAGACCGGGGATCGCCGCCATCTCGTCGAACATGAAGGTCGGCAGCCGGTTGCGGTCGCAGAAGACCTCGGCGACCAGTTCGCCCTGTCCGGTGATGAGGTAGCAGAAGCTCGTCTCCGGCCGTCCCGCGAGCGCGGTGCCCGCGGGACGGCCGAGCCCGGCCCGGCAGCGACCGCGCACCAGCAGCGGTACGCCGTGCGGCGAAACGGCGACAACCGTCACGACGCCGGTGCGCAGCAGGTGCGTCCCGCGGCGGGCGACCGTGCGTTCCGGCGCGTCCAGCACCTCGGCGATCCGCCGCCAGGACACGCGGCCGTCGACTTGCAGCGCGCCGGCGATCCGGCGGTCGAGCGGGTCCAGGCGTGCGGTCATCAGCCAATACTGTGGCTGATTCCGTCATTTGTCGAGCAGCTCTTGTCCGACCCCAGCACCGCGCGCGAAGCTGACGTCTCGAACGGACACCGGGGTCAGGAAGGGAAGCCAGTGAGCGCCGAGGAGATCTGTTACCTGCCCGCCCATGAACTGGCCCGGCGGCTGCGCACCCGCGAGTTGTCCGCCCGCGAGGTGCTGCGGGCCCATCTCGACCGGATCGAGCAGGTCAACCCCCAGATCAACGCGATCGTCACGCTCACCGCCGAGCGTGCGCTGACCGAGGCCGCAGCCGCCGACGAACGTCTCGCGCACGGCGAGGAGGTAGGTCCGCTGCACGGAATTCCGGTGGCGCACAAGGACACGCACGACGTCGCCGGTGTCCGCACGACCTACGGCTCCCCCATTTTCGCCGACCACATCCCGGACAGCGACACCCTCGTCGTCGAGCGGATCCGAAACGCAGGTGCGATCACCCTCGGCAAGACGAACGCGCCGGAGTTCGGGGCCGGGTCGCACACGATGAACCCGGTTTTCGGCGCCACGCGGAACCCCTATCGGCGGGATCTGTCCGCTGGCGGCAGCAGCGGTGGAGCGGCGGCAGCGTTGGCCGCGGGCCTGCAGCCGCTCGCCGAGGGCAGCGACATGGGCGGTTCGCTGCGGAATCCGGCGTCGTTCTGCAACGTCGTGGGCCTGCGTCCGTCGCCGGGACGCGTGCCAACCTGGCCTGCGACGCTGCCGTGGGAAGCCTTGGGCGTGCAGGGGCCGATGGGCCGCACGGTCGCCGACGTCGCGCTCCTCCTCTCCGTGATCGCCGGACACGACGAACGCAACCCGATCGCGCTCGACCAGCCCGCCGCGCCCTTCGCTGGCTCGCTCGACGCCGACCTCACCGGCCTGCGCGTCGCGTGGGTGCCGGATCTGGGCGGTCTGCCGGTCGACCCCGCGGTCACCGCTGTGCTGGAACCGGCGGCGAAGGTGTTCGCCGACCTCGGCTGCCACGTCGAACTCGCCTGTCCGGACCTCACTGCGGCCGACGAGGTGTTCCGCACCCTGCGCGGGTGGCTTTTCCACGCCGGATTCAGCGGTCTGCTCGAAGAACATCCGGACAAGATGAAGCAGACCCTCAAGGACAACATCGCTTTCGGCGCCACGCTTTCCGGTGCCGACATCGCTAGCGCGCAGACGCGGCAGCTGCAGCTCATCACCGGGATGCGGGAGTTCTTCTCCCAGTATGACCTGCTGCTCGCGCCGGTGAGCCAGGTGCCGCCGTTCCCGGTGGAGTGGGAGTACCCGGAAACCGTTGCCGGGCAACCGATGCACGACTATCTGGAGTGGATGCGCTCGGCGTACTCGATCTCGGCGACCGGCTGTCCGGCGCTGTCGGTGCCCGCGGGGTTCACCGGCGACGGACGTCCGGTGGGGCTGCAGATCATCGCGCCGCTGCGGGGCGAGCTGGGGCTGTTGCGGGCCGCGCACGCTTTCGAGCAGGCCACCGGGTACGGGAATCGGCGGCCCGTCTTCTGAGACGCTGGGGTGGCCGGTGCGGGGTTTGCTGTCCGTGAGGGGAACCCTGAGGGACTCTGATTCCCTCAGGGTTCCCCTCACGGACCTGAGGGCACGGTCAGCGGGCGGAGGCCACGCGGCTTAAGTTCCCGGCATTGCCGCCCGCGCGGAACTCGGCCGCGAACTCTGCCGCGCCGAGAAGATCGCTCGCGCGGGCGGTGATCCGGTCCACGTCCTCCCGCTCCGCCGCGGGCAGCGGCGCGCCGACCCCGGCGCGGGTAGCCGCGGCCGCGCCGAGCAATCGCGCGGCTTCGCGAGCCGCACCGGCTAGTGCGTGCGCGCCCGCCAATCCCTCCAGCGCCAGCGCGATCGCTCGCGGATCCCCGGCCCGGTGGGCGATCTCGTAACCTTCCAGTTGCAGGCGCAACGCAGTGTCCGGGTCTCCGCGCAATTCGGCGACGAAACCGAGTTCCGCGAGGATCAACGTGTTCCCCGGTTCGAAATCGACCTGCTTGTTCCATTCGAGCAGCGTCCGCAAATGCTGCTCGGCGAGATCGAGGTCGCCCTCGCGCCGCGCGCCGAGAGCGAGCCCGGTCAGCGCATACATCTCCCCCGGCGTGAAGCCGTGCTCCGCGGCGACCTCGCGAGCCCTGTCATGCAGTCCGCGGGCGGCGGCGTAATCCTTGCGCAGCAACGCTACCCGGCCCAGCCACGACAGTTGGTAGGACGCTTCCGGCCACAACCCCAGTTCCTCAGCGATCCGCAAGCCTTCGCCGTGGATCGCCTCGGCGCGCGCGTAGTTCCCGGCAAGGGAACTGAGTGCGCCCCGCGCGAAAATCGCCTGCAGTTGTCCCCATTTGTCGCCGAGTTCAGCGAACAGCTCCGCGCAGCGATCGGCGTAACGCCATGCCCCGGCGATATCACCTCGCGACAACGCTTGACTGGCTCGGTCGCCACTGGCGGCGGCGATCCCCCACCGGTCGTCGGCGGCTTCGAAGGCGGCGAGAGCATCCAGGGTCAGCGGTTCGGCACCGGGCAGATCGGCCACTGTGGACAGTGCGTAGCCGATGAACCACTTGGCCCGGGCGCTCATCGGCTGCTCGGCCACGGGACGCCAGTCCGGCCGGTCGCCAGCGAGGATGCCTAGCGCGGTGAGCGTCCCCTGGGCTTCCGTACGCAACTCTGGATCGCCGCCGGGCAAGCCGAGTGCGGCACGGAGGGAGCGCGTCGCCTCGGCCATCCGCCCGCGCAGGAATCGGTACCAGGCCAGCCGGTTCGCCAACCGCAACGCGTCGTCGGCGCTCCCCCAACCGGCCAGATTCTCCGCTGCGGCGCGGAGATTCGGCAGGTCCGCGTCGAGTCGTTGCAGCCAGCGCCGTTGCTCGCGGCCGCGGAGACCAGCGTCGGCGACACCGGCGAGCTGGACGTAGTACTCCGCGTGCCGACGTCGAGTCTTTTCGACCTCGCCCGCCTCGCGCAGCCGCTCCAGGCCGTAAACCGCTACCGATTCGAGCAGCCGGTACCGCGCGTTGTTCGCGGGCACAACCAGAGAACGGTCGACAAGCTTCGCCAGCAGACCCAGCACCTCGCCCTCTTCGACGCCGTCGCCTGCGCAGACCGTCTCGGCCGCGTCGAGCGCGCAATCCTCGGTATGCACCGACAATCGTTGCAGAACAAGGCGTTCTGGCGCACTCAGGAGTTCCCAGCTCCAGTCGATCATCGCGCGCAGAGTCTGCTGTCGGGCGGGCACTCCGCGTCGGGTGGTGTCCAGGAGACGGAACCGATCGTCCAGCCGCCGCAGTAATTCCGGCACACCCAACGCGCGCACGCGAGTCGCGGCGAGTTCCAGTGCCAGCGGCAATCCGTCCAGTTTCCGGCAGATCTCCGCGACCGCAACCGCATCGGCACTGTCCACAGTGCACCCGGTGTCGGCGACCCGTGCGGTGAAAAGCTGCGCGGCGCTGTCGTGGTCCAGCGGCGGCACCGGGAATTGCGTTTCCCCGGCCAGCCCGAGCGGCTCCCGGCTGGTGGCGAGGATCCGCAGTCCGGGCGCGGCCGCCAGCAGCCGTCCGGTCACCTCGGCGACCGGCTCGATCAGCTGCTCGCAGTTGTCCAGGACGACCAGAGTCTCCTTGCCGCGCAAGGACTCGGCCAGCCGTTCGGCTGGATCCGCCACGGCGGGCACGGCCGCGTCCCGGATGCCCAGCGTCGCGGCGATCGCCTCCACCACCCATTCGATCGGCGGACACTGGCTCAGCGCGCACTCGTTCCGATCCATCCCGGTCAGCTCCACGAGCCACGCTCCCGCGGCGAAGTCGCCGCCGAGCCGGTGCGCGGTCTCCAGCGCGAGCCGGGTTTTGCCGACGCCGCCGGGTCCGGTGAGCGTCACCAGGCGGGATTCGCTGACGAGCGCGCTGACCGCCTGGATCGCGGCGGTCCGGCCGACCAGTTCGGTGAGCGGCACCGGAAGCTGCGGGACGACGGCGGTCAGCGCCGGGTCCTGTGCCAGGATCGACCGGTGCAGTGCCGTCAGTTCAGGACCGGGATCGAGTCCTAGCTCGTCGGCGAGACGGCGACGCAACTCGTCGTAAGAGGCCAGCGCTTCGCTCTGCCGCCCCGCCGCATACAACGCACGCAACTGGAGAGCGCGCAGCCGTTCGCGCAACGGATGCTGCCGGACGAGGTCGGCGAGTTCCGCGGTGAGCGCGGCATGTTCGCCAAGAGCGAGCCTGGCTTCGGCGAGGTTTTCTTGCGCGACAAGGCGATCCTCCTCGAGCCGTTGGATCACTGGCTGCGCGAAGGTTTCGTCGGCAAACTCGGCGAGCGCCGGACCTCGCCACAACGCCAGCGCTTCGGTGAGCAGTGCGGCCTTCGACTGCGGATCCTCTGCCGTGCTTGCCGCAGCCGTCAACGCACGGAACCGTCCGGCATCGACCGCCTCCGGATCGATCCGCAGGACGTAACCGGGTGCCTGATGGGCGAGCGCGCGGCCCTGCCCCGGTTCGGCGCGCTCCAGCGCACGGCGCAGCTGCGAAACCTTCGTCTGCAGGGTGTTGACCGGGTTGCCGGGCAACTGGTCGCCCCACAGGTCGTCCGCCAGCCGGTCCGCGGACACCGGACGGCCCTCGTGCACGAGAAGGACCGCGAGCAGGGTCCGGACCTTGGCCTCGGGCACCCGGACCGGCTCGCCGTCGTCGCTGCTCACGGCCAAGGGCCCCAGGATCCCGAATCGCACGAATCCACCGTAACCGCATCCGTGCGCGGACCCGCAGCGAACCGTGCGCGGCACTCGGCACCGTGGTCGGCAGATCGACGAACTGGAGGGACGACATGTCCGGGAATGCCACCTCAGTGACGGTGCTGGGCCTCGGGGCGATGGGCAGCGCGCTGGCCGGTGCGCTGCTGGGAACGGGACGGCCGGTGACGGTCTGGAACCGCTCGGCGGACAAGACGAAGCCGCTGGTGACGCGGGGTGCGGTGGCTGCGGAGTCGGCTGCCAAAGCGGTAGCGGCGAGCGAACTGGTGATCGCTTGCCTGCTGGACGACGCGTCGGTGCGCGAGGTGCTCGACACGGCTTCGCTGCCGGGCAAGACGGTGGTGAACCTGACCAACGGCACCCCTCGACAGGCCTGTGAGCTGGCCGAATGGGTCACGGAAAAGGGCGGGAGGTTCCTCGACGGCGGCATCATGGCGGTCCCGCCGATGATCGGGCAGCCGGGCGCGTTCGTGTTCTACAGCGGGCCCAAGGACCTGTTCGACACGCATCGCGCGGTGTTCGACGCGTTCGGCGGCAGCAACTACGTCGGCGAGGACCCGGGGCTCGCCGCGCTGCACGACCTCGCACTGCTGTCGGGGATGTATGGCCAGTTCACCGGCATCTTGCAGGCCTACGCGCTGATCCGCAGCGAAGGGCTGTCGGCGGTCGAGTTCGCGCCGCTGCTGAGCGGATGGCTGACCGCGATGGGCGGCTTCGCCCAAACCGCCGCGAAGGAGGTCGACAGCGGCGACTACACGCAGGACGTCGTGTCGAACCTCGGGATGCAGGCCGCCGCGTTCGAGAACCTGCCCGCCGCGGCCGCTGACCAGGGCGTCAGCTCCGAACTGCTCGCACCGCTGCACCAGCTGCTCCTGCGCCGGGCCGCCGACGGCCACGGCGCGGAAAACCTCACGAGCGTCATCGAACTGCTGAAGAAATAAGGAGAAACCTGTGAATGTGACGTTGCTCGGCCTCGGCCCGATGGGCCAGGCCATGGTGCGCGCCTACCTGGCCGCCGGCCACGAGGTGACGGTGTGGAACCGCACCGCGAGCCGGGCCGACGAGCTGGTGGCCGAGGGCGCGAAGCGGGCGGCGACCGCCGCCGAGGCGCTGGCCGCGAACGAACTGGTCATCCTGAGCCTCACCGATTATCAGGCGATGTACGACATTCTCGCGCCGGCCGAGGACGCGCTCCGGGGCAAGATCGTGGTGAACCTCAGCTCGGACACGCCGGAGCGGACCCGGGTGGCCGCGGAATGGCTGGCCGCGCGCGGCGCGGAGATGATCGCCGGCGGGATCATGGTGCCCGCGCCGGTCGTCGGCACCGAGGGCTCGTTCGTGTTCTACAGCGGCGCACAGCCGACGTTCGACCGGATCGAGCCAGCCCTGCGCGTCATCGGACGGGCGGATTACCGGGGCGCGGACCCGGGCCTGGCGCAGCTGTACTACCAGTCGCTGCTGGACCTGTTCCTCACCACGCTCTCGGCGTTCCTGCACTCCGCCGCGCTCGTCGGCACGGCCGGGGTGCCCGCCGCGACGCTGGTGCCGTACGCGTCGGAACTGCTGACGCTCGTGCAGACGATGCTCGACGAAACCGCGAAGAACGTCGACAGCGGCACCCACCCCGGCGACCAGGCAAACGCCCAGATGATGGGCGCGACGGCCGACCACATCCTCGTCGCCAGCCGGGACGCGGGCATCGACACGGCCCTGCCCGCGGCGGTGAAGGAGCACTACGACCGCGCCATCGCCGCCGGGCACGGGCGCGACAGCTGGACCAGCCTGATCGAGGTGATCCGCGCCAAGGCTTGATCCGCCCGCGGTCTGGGAAGCCGCCGTTCAGCCCGGCCGAAGTCGCGGCCCCGTCCGCCGACGGATCCGCGCCGGTTGCCGGAGGACGCTTCCCAGACCGCGGTCGCGCGCCGCATCCTGGACGCAGAGCCGCGCTGGGGAGGCGCGGACCAGGGGTGATTCCGATGCTGCGGATGATTTTCACGGCCGAAGACCGGTGCCGGGTGCGGCTGGCGAGCGGCGCGCACCCGACGTGGGAGCTGATTCTGAGCATCAACAGTCTCCAGGACCCGCACCTGCCCCTGGAGTACCGCGGCTGGCGAGCGACAGTCCTGACCGGCGCCCGGCGCGCTGCCGCCCGCTGGCGCTGCCTGAAAACCGCCGCCGAGCTGGTCCCGGCCGGGAACTTCCCGGACTTCCTGACGCCCGCGCTGGACGAGACGGACGTCGGCGCCCACTTCGACACCATCCTGTCGCAGCCGAAAGCCGTTCTGCGCGAGGACATCGTCCGCACCTTCGCCCGGCAGCGCCGCGTGCCGCGCTGGGCCCGCACGGTCTACTCCGACGGCAGCACCCGCGATGTCGTGCACGCTCTCCGTCAGTACAGCGACCTGGTCCTCGGGCCGGCGCGGCCGGTCTTGGACCGCCGAGTCGAGACCGACCGCGCCCGGTATGCGGAGCACTTGCTCAGCGGCGGTGTCGAGGCGCTGCTGGCGAATCTGCACCCGTCGATCCGGTGGCGCGATCCAGTTTTGGAGGCGGACTACCCGCGCGATCGCACGGTGGCTCTGGACGGGCGGGGCCTGGTCCTGGTGCCCACCCATTTTTGCTGGGGCGAGCCGGTGACGTTCATCGATGCTGCCCAACAGCCGATGCTGGTCTGCCCGGCGGTCGGCGTTGTGCCGCAGGAACCGGTGGGCACTCGGGAGGATCAGCTGGCCGGGCTCGTGGGCCGCACGCGGGCGCGGTTGCTGTGCGCATTGGCGGCGGACGCGTCCACTACGGCGTTGGCCGCGAGGCTGGGAGTGTCACCGGCGGCGGTGAGCCAGCATACGAAGACGTTGCGGACGGCTGGGTTGATTACGACGACCCGGGAGAGTGCGGGGGTGCATCATTCGCTTACGGCGTTGGGGAAGGCGTTTCTCGGGACCCGGTAGTTCGCATTTCTTGCTGCCGGGGAAATCGCGCCTGCCTGATCTGGTTGCGGCCGTTCTGTTTGGCCTGCAGCAGAGCGCCGTCGGCGGCGGTGAGCAATTGGTCGGCGGTGGCTCCGTTGCCGGGGTAGGACGCGACGCCCATCGAGGTGCTCACGCCGGGCAAGGTGCGGGACTGTCCGTCGGTGGTGGCGGTGAGCGCGATCGGAGTGTGCGCGAGGCGGGAGCGAATCCGTTCCGCGACCGCCAGCACCTGGTCGGATTCGAGGCCGGGCAGCAGGATCGCCAGCTCGTCTCCGCCGTAGCGGGCGACGAGGTCCTGGGAACGGACCTCGGCCTTGACCAGGTCCGCCACGGCGCGGATGACCTGGTCTCCGGCGGGGTGTCCGTAGGTGTCGTTGATGGTTTTGAACTTGTCGACGTCCAGGAACAGCACTCCGAGCCTGGTCTGGCTCAGCTTCGCGCGGTCGAGTGCCGCGGTGACGACGTCGGCCCAGTACGCCGGGGTCGCCAAGCCGGTTTTCTGGTCTGTGCGCGACGCTCGCAGATACTGGGGCAGCAGGAGATCGCGGTGCACGCACAGGACGGCGATCATCGGCGCGGGCAGCGCCCACGGTTCGTGGACCAGCAGAACGGCCATCGTCGCGCCGAGGCCCAGCGCGGAGGCGACCACCAGCTGGTCGCCGGGATGCCCCAGGGCTTGGCGGACGGCCAATTTCCCGTGCGCGGAAAGGCCGATCGCGACGACGACCAACGCGTAGTTGACCAGCCACCAGGTCGCCGCCGCGGCCGCCACGAGCAGCAGCGACAGCAGGTCGTGCGGCAGCCGGGCGCCGGGCGCCACGCCGTCCAGGACGAGCGAGGAGGCGGCCGAGGCGAGCACGAACGTGGCGGCGGAGTAGATCTTCCGGAACAGGATCGTCGGCCCGTAGACGCGATACCAGCAGTACAGGTAGGAAACCGCGGTCAGGGCGATCACCAGCGGCAGCGGCAGCACCAGAAGCGCGGCGAACACCCAGAGGCTTTTGAGGTTGGTGTACGGCGCTTTCTTCGACGCCTGCTCGCGGCGGCGTTCGATCGTGCGGACCGCCTCGAGATGCGCGATCGCGGCGGCGGCGAGGACCGCGAACCACAGCCATTGGGTCCGGGTGATCGAGACGGAAACCGACGACAGCACGGCGAGCACGACCGCGACGAGGTCGACCGCGAGCACCAGGCACAGCGCGGGACGCGGCAGGGACCACAGCCCCCGCGTCGCTCTGCGTCTGCCATCCTCACCAGTCACGCTGGTATCCGCCCCTGTCAACGAAGAGACACCACAGTAATCGCATTGTCACCAGGGGTCGATAGGCCGGCCGGACCATTCCTCCGAGAGAAAGGCGCCACGATGAGCAACGCACACGGCAACGAATGGACCCGTTTCCGCCGCGGCAACGAATGGACCCGCTGCCAGGGCAACGAGTGGACCCGCAGAGGGAACGAGTGGGACCGCTGCGGGAACGAGTGGGACCGCTGATCCGCTAAACGGGTGAGTGAGCATGGCGGGCGCGGTTCCAGGCCGCGCCTGCCGTGCTCACGCCGAGTCTTCCGGCGACTGCGGGGAAAGCCGTCACGATGAGCAACACAAGACGGCAACCAATAGGCCCGCAAACCGTCACACCGGTTCAGGAGCACGACGGGCCCGGTTCCAAGCCGCGCCCGCCGCGAACGCCGTCAGGACACCCAGTCCCCCGGCGACGGCGAGGACCGTGCTCGCGCTCGCTGCGGTCGCCGCTAGGCCGGCCAGGGCGATCCCGGCTCCTTGGCTGGTCGTCAACGCGGTGGCGGCCAAGCCGTAGGCCTGGGCTCGCCGGTGGTCGGGAACCGCCAGCGTGAACGCCGCCGACGCCGGCAGGTGGTAGGCGCTCGCCATTCCCGACAGGCCCCACAGCACAGCCGTCACCGCGAGTCCCGGCTGGCGCGCGCACCCCACCAGCGGGACGCTGGCGGCCATCCCGAGCGGGCCC
>NZ_PQIA01000182.1 GCF_003385235.1 Amycolatopsis circi
TCCCCGGACAAGATCTTCAGCAGCGTGGACTTGCCTGCCCCGTTCTCGCCGAGCAGCGCGTGCACCTCCCCCTTCGCCGCGGTGAAGTCCACCGCGCCCAGGGCACGCACCCCGCCGTAGGTCTTGCTGACGCCGGCCAGCTCGACCAGCGCGACGCCGCCGTCGCCCATGTCCCGCCTCTCGGCCCGCCCCGCGTCGAGAAATCGATTACCCGCACGGTAGGGGCCCCGGCAGGAGAGTGTCAAGGCTCACATTTTCCCAGTACCCCAGGAGTATCGGCTCCGGTTCGGCCCGCCGGAGCTTCCTCGGCCGCGGCCGCGGTGTCGACGGGCGGGCGGGGTCCTCCGCTGGCCGACGGGCGCGGTGCGCGAGACGAAGGTCCGTGAGGGGAACCCTGAGGGAATCAGAGTCCCTCAGGGTTCCCCTCACGGACAGCGCACCCCCCGCCTGCCCGCCAACCCTTCGAGCAGGGCAGACACACCGCACCCGCAGCGCCGCCTTAGGTCCCTGGCATCGGGATCAGATTCCCTCAAGGGGTCCTTCACGGACCGGTTGCGGAAGAGGGCCACTGCCCCACCAGGACCCGCGCCTGAACTTCGGGTAACCCCTGTCCGTCCCCCTGGGAAACGCCTGGCCGTCCAGTTGCCGCCGCGCCGGCGGGCCGGGCGTGATTTGTGGCATACCTCGCGATAAATCAGGTCGAGACGACGTGGCACGAGCCGTTTTTGGCGGGTTCCTACAAACCGGCAGGCGCGGCATGCGTCATCCGCGACATTGGTGTACCCGGCGGTAAGGGAGCAATGTGTACGACGAAGACAGGCGACGTTCCGGCGGGTCCGGCGTCGCCTGCTGTGCGTGGGTGTAGTTGGGTTCGCTGGGAGGCTTTGTCCGTGTTCAATCGCGTCGCCATCGTCAATCGCGGAGAGGCCGCGATGCGGCTGATCCACGCCGTCCGCGACCTGTCCGCCGAGACCGGGCGACGGATCGAGACGGTCGCGCTCTACACGGACGCGGACGCCACGGCGACTTTCGTCCGCGAAGCCGACGTCGCGTATTCGCTCGGCCCCGCGTCCGCGCGGCCCTATCTCGACCTCGCCAAGCTGGAGAAGGCGCTGGTCGAGACCAAGGCCGACGCCGCGTGGGTCGGCTGGGGCTTCGTCGCCGAGGACCCGGCGTTCGCCGAACTGTGCGAGAAGGTCGGCGTCGCTTTCGTCGGCCCGAGCGCGGACGCGATGCGCAAGCTCGGCGACAAGATCGGCGCGAAGCTGATCGCCGAGGAGGTCGGCGTCCCGGTCGCTCCGTGGAGCGGCGGCGAGGTCGCGACCCTCGAGGAAGCGCTCGCCGCGGGCGACAAGATCGGCTACCCGCTGATGCTCAAGGCCACCGCGGGCGGCGGCGGGCGCGGCATCCGCAAGGTGGAGTCGGCGGGCGACCTCACCGAGGCGTACGAACGCACCAGCCAGGAAGCGCTGCGCGCCTTCGGCAGCGGCGTCGTGTTCCTGGAGCGCCTGGTCACCGGCGCGCGGCACGTCGAGGTCCAGGTGATCTCCGACGGCGAGACCGCGTGGGCGCTCGGAGTCCGCGACTGCTCGGTGCAGCGGCGCAACCAGAAGATCATCGAGGAATCCGCGTCGCCGGTGCTCGGGCCGGACCAGACCGCCGAGCTGAAGTCGTCGGCCGAGCGGCTCGCGGTCGCGGTCGGCTACCGCGGCGCGTGCACCGTCGAATTCCTCTACCACCCCGGCGACCGGATGTTCGCCTTCCTCGAGGTCAACACCCGGCTCCAGGTCGAACACCCGATCACCGAGATCACCACCGGCACCGACCTGGTGCGGCTGCAGCTGCACGTCGCGTCCGGCGGCAAGCTCGAAGGCGAGCAGCCCGCCGAATCCGGGCACGCCGTCGAGGCGCGGCTCAACGCCGAGGACCCGGACCGCGACTTCGCGCCGTCGCCGGGCCGCATCGCGCGGCTGCTGCTGCCCGCCGGACCGGGCGTCCGGGTCGACACCGGCGTCAGCGAGGGCGACACGATCCCCGCCGACTTCGACTCGATGATCGCCAAGATCATCGCCTACGGCCGCGACCGCGACCAGGCGCTCGCGCGGCTGCGCCGGGCGATGTCCGAGACGTCCGTGCTCATCGAGGGCGGCGCCACGAACAAGAGCTTCGTGCTCGACCTGCTCGACCAGCCCGAGGTGATCGACGCCAGCGCGGACACCGGCTGGATCGACCGCGTCCGCGCCGAAGGCCGTCTCGTCACCACGCGGCACTCCGCGGTCGCGCTCGCCGCGGCGGCGATCGAGGCCTACGAGGACGACGAAGAGGTCGGCCGGCAGCGCCTGCTGTCCACCGCGTTCGGCGGCCGTCCGCAGGTGCGCCACGAAATCCGTCCGCTGGACCTGAAACTGCGCGGCGCGTCGTACCGCGTCACCGTCGCGCGCACCGGGCCGAAGCGGTTCCGGGTCGGCGTCAGCGGCGGCGGCGACGTGCACCAGGCCGACGTCGAACTCGAGCGGTTCGACGAGTACAGCGGCCAGATCACCGTCAACGGCACGCGGTTCCGGCTCGTCACCGGCACGCACGGGCCGATCCACCTCGTCGAGGTCGACGGCGTCACGCACCGGGTCAGCCGCGACGAGGGCGGCGTCGTCCGCTCCCCCGCGCCCGCGCTGGTGGTCGCCACGCCGGTCGCGGTGGACGACGAGGTCGAGTCCGGCGCGCCGGTGCTCGTGCTGGAGAGCATGAAGATGGAGACGGTGCTGCGCGCGCCGTTCCGGGCCCGGGTCAAGGAACTCCCGGTGTCGATCGGCAGCCAGGTGGAGACCGGGGCGCCGCTGCTGCGTCTCGAACCGCTGGCCGACGAGGCCGAGGACGAGGCCGCCGCGGAAGCCGAGACCGCCGAGATCGACCTGCCCGCCGAACCGGGCGGCACCAGCGCGGCCGACCGGGTCGAGCGCGGCAATCAGGACCTGCGCAGCCTGCTGCTCGGCTTCGACGTCGACCCGCACGACCAGGGCCGGGTGCTCAGCAGCTACCTGGCCGCGCGCGCGGAGCTGCCGGCGCGTCCGCTGGAGGGCGAACTCGGGCTGCTGGACGTCTTCGCCGACCTGTCCGAGCTGAGCCGGAACAAGCCGGCCGCGGACGACCTGAGCGCGTCGAGCCCGGTGCACAGCGCCCGCGAGTACTTCCACACCTACCTTCAGAGCCTCGACGTCGAGCGGGCCGGGCTGCCGGAGAAATTCCAGGGCAGGCTGCGCCGCGTGCTCAGCCACTACGGCGTCGGCGACCTGGAGCGCACGCCGGAGCTGGAAGAGGCGGTCTTCCGGATTTTCCTTGCCCAGCAACGGGCTTCGAGCGACAGCGCGATCGTTTCCGCGCTGCTGCGGCAATGGCTCGCCGAGGCCCCGCCGTCCGCCGAGCTGCGCGAAGCTGCCGGGCTCGCGCTGGAGCACCTGATCGCCGCGACCCAGCTGCGTTTCCCGGCGGTCAGCGACCTCGCCCGCGGCGTGGTGTTCCGCTGGTTCGCGCAGCCGCTGCTGCGCCGGGCCCGCGCCGAGGTGTACGCCGAGATCCGCGGCCACCTGCGCTACCTCGACCGCAACCCGGACGCGGCCGACCGCGCCGAGCGGATCTCCGGCATGGTGTCGAGCAACGAGCCGCTGGTGCGGCTGCTCGGCCAGCGGATCGGGCGGCCGGGCGCGGATCCGGCCCCGATGCTCGAGGTGCTGACCCGGCGCTACTACGGCAACAAGGCGCTCACCGACGTGCGCGCACGAGAGGTCGCGGGCTGCACGTTCGTCACCGCGTCGCATCCCGAACCGGCACGCGTGGTCACCACCGCGGTCGACTTCCCGCAGCTTCCGGACGCGATGCGCGCGGTGGCCGAGCTGTCCGCCGACGCCGGTGCGCCGGTCGCCGCGGACGTCTATCTCAAGTGGACCGACCAGCCCGACAGCGACGCGATGGCCGCGAAGCTGGGCGAAATCGTTGCGGCGCAACCGCTTCCGGCTGATGTCGACCGGGTCGTCACGACTGTCGCCGGTGGCGGCGGAGCGGTGATGCACCACCACTTCACCTTCCGCCGTACCGAGTCCGGTTTCGAGGAGGACCGGGTGATCCGCGGGCTGCACCCGCGCGTCGCCGAGCGGCTGCAGCTGGAGCGGCTGCAGGAATTCGACCTCACGCGGCTGCCGTCGGCGGACGAAGAGGTGTACCTGTTCACCGGCACCGCGAAGGCGAACCCGGCCGACGAGCGGCTGATCGCGATGGCGCAGGTCCGCGACCTGACGCCGCTGCGCGAGGCGGACGGCAGGCTCGTGTCGCTGCCCTCGGCCGAGGACACGCTCGCCGCGTGCCTCGACGCGGTCCGCAACGCGCAGGCGCGGCGTCCGGCGAAGAACCGGTTCGACACCAACCGGATCGTCATCTACGTGTGGCCGACGAGCGAACTGACGATGGACGAGCTGAACCTGCTCGCCCGCCGCGTGCTGCCGACCACCGCGGGCGCGGGCCTGGAGGAGATCCAGTTCCTGGCGCGGCAGCGGAACGCCGAAACCGGCGAGCTGACCGACATCGCGGTGACGGTCCGCAACGAGGTCGGCGCGGGCGTGCGGCTCACGGTCGAGGCTCCGAGCACCGAACCGGTGCAGCCGCTGGACGACTACCGGCAGAAGGTGCTGCGCGCGGCGCGCCGCGACACGGTGTACCCGTACGAACTCACCGAACTGCTGGCCGGCGGCGGATCCTTCGCGGAGCACGACCTCGACGAGAGCGGCGTTCTGGTCCCGGTCGACCGCCCGCGAGGGCAGAACAAGGCCGGTCTCGTGGCCGGTGTGGTCAGCACGCCGACCGACCGCGTGCCCGAGGGCGTCAAGCGCGTGGTGCTGCTGGGCGACCCGACGAAGTCGCTCGGCGCGCTCGCCGAACCGGAGTGCACGCGGGTGATCGCGGCGCTGAACTTGGCGCAGGAGCTGCGGGTTCCGGTCGAATGGTTCGCGCTGTCCTCCGGCGCGCGGATCTCGATGGAGTCCGGCACCGAGAACATGGACTGGGTCGCGGCCGCGCTGAAGCGGATCGTGGAGTTCACCCAGGACGGCGGCGAGATCAACATCGTGGTCGCCGGGATCACCGTGGGCGCGCAGCCGTACTGGAACGCCGAGGCCACGATGCTCATGCACACCAAGGGCATCCTGGTGATGACGCCGGATTCGGCGATGGTGCTCACCGGCAAGCAGTCGCTGGACTTCTCCGGCGGCGTGTCGGCCGAGGACAACTTCGGCATCGGCGGCTACGACCGCGTGATGGGCCCGAACGGGCAGGCGCAGTACTGGGCGCCGAACCTCGCCGGGGCGCGCGACGTGCTGATGGCGCACTACGCGCACACCTACGTCGTGCCGGGCGAAACGAGCCCGCGCCAGGCGGTCACCACCGACCCGGCGGGCCGCGACGTGTCGGATTACCCGCACGCCGTCGTCGGCAGCGATTTCGCCACGGTGGGCCAGATCTTCTCCGCCGAGCACAACCCGGACCGCAAGAAGCCGTTCGACATCCGCACGGTGATGCGCGCACTGTCCGATCAGGACCATCCGGTGCTGGAACGCTGGGCGGGCATGGCGGACGCGGACACCGCCGCGGTGCAGGACGTGCACATCGGCGGCCGACCGGTCTGCTTGCTGGGCATCGAATCGCGTTCGGTGCCGCGCCGCGGCTTCCCTCCCACCGACGGTCCGGACACGTTCACCGCGGGCACGCTGTTCCCGAAGTCGTCGAAGAAGGCGGCCCGCGCGATCAACGCGGCGAGCGGCAACCGTCCGCTGGTGGTGCTGGCGAACCTGTCCGGGTTCGACGGCTCGCCGGAGTCGATGAAGAAGCTCCAGCTGGAGTACGGGGCCGAGATCGGCCGCGCGATCGTGAACTTCGAGGGCCCGATCGTGTTCACGGTGATCTCGCGCTACCACGGCGGCGCGTTCGTGGTGTTCTCGAAGGCGCTGAACCCGAACATGACGGTGCTGGCGCTGGAGGGCTCGTACGCGTCGGTGCTGGGCGGTGCTCCGGCGGCGGCCGTGGTGTTCGCGGGCGAGGTGAAGACCCGGACGGCCAATGATCCGCGAGTGGCTGAGCTGCAGAAGCGGCTCGGCGAGCTGAGCGGGGCCGAGCGGGCGGCTTGTGCGGCCGAGCTGGCTGAGGTGACGTCGTCGGTGCGGGCCGAGAAGCTCGGCGAGGTGGCGTCGGAGTTCGACCGGGTGCACAGCATCCAGCGCGCGGTCGAGGTCGGGTCGGTGGACGCGATCGTCAGCACTGCGCAGCTTCGGCCGCGGATTATCGAGGCTATCGAGCACGGGTTGAAGGGCTGAGGGTTCTGGTGAGTGCTGGCGCCGGTTCTAACCGGCGCCAGCACTCACGAGGCCAGCCGAGGCCTGAGCGGGAGGCGGGGGTGTCGTGAGTGTTTATGCCGGTTAGAACCGGGATTGCCACTCACGAGGCCACGGTGATTCCCCGGATCGTTTTCACCTCGCCGAGCAGCGCGGGCGTCACCTTGACCGGGTATCCGTCCAGCGCGTAACGCTGCTGTCCCACGTGCAGGTGCACCGGCGTGTTTCCCTGGTGCGCCAGCAAGGTCTGCTTGAGTTCCAGCACCACCGGCAGCGTCACCTTCTCCGCCTGCGTGTGCAGCACCAACGGCGTTTCCCCGAGTTCTGTCAGGTCCAGCGGTGCCAGATCCGCCCCGAAGACCGACATTTTGTCCTCCCGCCAGTTCACCCGGCCCTTCACCAGCACCGCGTTGTCCTCCACCAGATCCGACGCGCACAACGCGTACGACTTGGCGAAGAACAACACCTCAAGCGAGGCGTCCAAATCCTCGATCGTGCAAATCGCCCACGGTTCGCCCTTTTTGTTCACCCGCCGCTCCAGCGAAGTGATCAACCCGGCGACGACGAGTTCGCCTTCTCTAGGAGGATTGTCGATGATCGCCGCGATCGTGCGGGGCGCGTGTTTGCGGAGGACGCCCTCGGCACCGTCCAGCGGATGGGCTGAAACGTAGAGGCCGAGCATGTCCCGTTCGTGCGCCAGCAACTGCTTGCGCGGCCACTCTTCAGCGGTGAATTTCACGTGCGCCAACGGCGACGAAGCCGATTCCTGGTTTTCGCCGCCGAACAGGTCGAATTGGCCCATCGCTTCCTGGCGCTTGAGCGGGACCACGGCTTCCACCGCGTCCTCGTGCACCTGGATCATCGACAGCCGGGTGTGGCCCATCGAGTCGAACGCGCCCGCCTTGATCAGCGACTCGATCACCCGCTTGTTGCAGGCCACCAGCTCCGACTTGTCCAGGAACTCGGTGAACGAGGAGTACTTCCCCTTCTCCTCGCGCGTCTTGATGATCGACTCCACCACGTTCGCGCCCACGTTGCGCACCGCGCCCAGACCGAAGCGGATGTCGCTCCCGACGGCCGCGAACCGCAGAGCCGACTCGTTCACATCCGGCGGCAGCACCTTGATCCCCAGCCGGCGGCACTCCGACAGATAGATCGCGGACTTGTCCTTGTTGTCCCCGACCGAGGTGAGCAGCGCGGCCATGTACTCCGCGGAGTAATTCGCCTTGAGATACGCCGTCCAATAGCCGACCAGCGCATATCCGGCGGCGTGCGACTTGTTGAACGCATAACCCGCGAACGGAAGGATCGTGTCCCACAACGCTTGCACGGCCTCGCCGGAGAACCCGTTGTCGATCATCCCGGCGCGGAAGCCCTCGAATTCTTTCTCCAGGACTTCTTTTTTCTTCTTGCCCATCGCGCGGCGCAGCACATCCGCGCGGCCCATCGAGTACCCGGCGACCTTCTGCGCGATCTGCATGATCTGTTCCTGGTACACCACCAGACCGTGCGTTTCGGCGAGGATCTCGCGCAGCGGTTCCGCCAGTTCCGGATGGATCGGCTCGATGGCCTGGCGCTTGTTCTTGCGGTCGGCGTAGTTGTTGTGCGTGTTCATCGCCATTGGGCCCGGCCGGTAGAGCGCGTTGACGGCCACGATGTCCTCGAACCCGGTGGGTCGCATGCGGCGCAACAGATCCCGCATCGCGCCACCGTCCAATTGGAACACTCCGAGACTGTCACCGCGGACTAGCAGGGCGAAGGTTTCGGGATCGTCGATGGCCAGCCGGTCGAGGTCGATGTCCTCGCCGCGGTTGGCCTTGATGTTGTCGATCGCGTCGCCGATGACGGTCAGGTTGCGCAGGCCGAGGAAGTCCATCTTCAGCAGGCCGATGGCCTCGCACGACGGATAGTCCCAGCCGGTGATGATCGAACCGTCATCCCTGCGCCACAACGGAATCGCGTCCATCAAGGGCTCGCTGGACATGATGACCGCGCAGGCATGGACACCCGCGTTGCGGATCAGGCCTTCGAGGCCGCGGGCGGTGTCGAAGATCGTCTTGCACTCTTCGTCCGTCTCGACCAGGGCACGAACCTCGGCCGCTTCCGCGTAACGCTCGTGCTTGGCGTCCACGATTCCCGACAGTGGAATGTCCTTCGCGGCCACCGGCGGCGGCAGGGCTTTGGAGATCCGGTCCGCGATCGAGTAGCCGGGTTGTCCGAAGTGGACTCTCGCGGAGTCCTTGATCGCCGCTTTCGTTTTGATGGTGCCGAAGGTGATGACCTGCGCGATCCGGTCGGAGCCGTATTTCTCGGTGGCGTACCGGATCATCTCGCCGCGGCGGCGGTCGTCGAAGTCCATGTCGATGTCCGGCATGGACACTCGTTCCGGGTTCAGGAAGCGTTCGAACAGCAGACCGTGCCGAATCGGGTCGAGGTTGGTGATGCGGAGCGCGTACGCGACCAGCGATCCCGCTGCCGACCCGCGGCCTGGGCCTACTCGGATTCCGGCCTCACGAGCGTGCGTCATGAGGTCAGCCGTGATGAGGAAGTACCCGGGGAACCCTTTGTCCACAATGACCTTGAGTTCGTATTCAGCACGCTCGCGGTACTCTTCAGGCACCCCATCCGGCAGTCTCTCCGACAGTCCGGCCATCACCTCGTGGTGCAGCCAGGTGGCTTCGGTGTGGCCTTCGGGGACGTCGAAGACCGGCATCCGGTCCTTGTGCGTGTACACGTCCTCATACGACTCCACGCGCTCCGCGATCAGCAGCGTGTTGTCCGCCGCGCCCGGGACCTCCCGATCCCAGTACTCGCGCATCTCGTCCGCCGACTTCAGGAAATAACCGTCCCCGTCGAACTTGAACCGGGTCGGATCGTTCAACGTCTTGCCCGCCTGCACGCACAACAACGCCGAGTGCGTGTCCGCCTGGTCCTTCGTCACGTAATGCGAGTCGTTCGTCGCCAGCGGCGGCAGGTCCAGCAGCTTCCCGATCTCCAGCAGACCCTCGCGCACCGACCGCTCGATCGGCAGACCGTGGTCCATCAGCTCCAGGAAAAAATTCCCCGCACCGAAAATGTCCTTGTAGTCCGACGCCGCCTGGACCGCCGCCTCCCGCTGGCCCAGCCGCAGGCGGGTCTGCACCTCGCCCGACGGGCAACCCGTGGTCGCGATGATCCCCGACGCGTTCTCCGCGATCAGCTCCCGATCCATCCGCGGCTTCCGGTAATACCCCTGGATCGACGCCAGCGACGACAGCTTGAACAAATTCCGCAGGCCCGTCGCGTTGCCCGCCAGCATCGTCATGTGCGTGTACGCACCCGCACCCGAGACGTCGCCGCCCTCGCCCAGCTCGTCCGCACCCCGCTGGTTCGACTGCCCCCAGAACACCGGCTTCTTGTGAAACCGGCTTTCCGGCGCCACATACGCCTCAATGCCGATGATCGGCTTGATCCCGTGCTTCTTCGACGTCTGGAAAAACTCGTCCCCGCCGTACATGTTCCCGTGATCGGTCATCCCCACCGCGGGCATGCCCAACCGGGCCGCCTCCGAAAACAAGGGACCGATCTTCGCCGCACCGTCCAGCATGGAGTACTCGGTGTGGACGTGCAGGTGGACAAACGATGGCATGGCCGCATTGGACCCGCCGCACCGTGGCGCCGTCCAACAACCGACACGCGCGCTCGGACCACCTCCGGTTGTGCCCCGAGGTAACCGCCGTCGGATGAGTCCTTTGTGGACCCATCCGACGGCGGATTTCTATTCTTCGGAGTCGTCGTCCGCGAGCAACGCGTACAACCGGCGGCGGGCTTCCCGGAGGATCTTGCGTGCCTCCGCGAACTGCGCCTCGCTGCCCGCATGCGCGACCTGTGCCGCGGCTCCGCCCAACTCGCCGATCTGCTGATACAGCGCGGCAAACCGGTCAGCCCCCGGTTCCTCGTCGCGCGCCGGAGACTCCCAGAGCGCGGCGAACTCCTCCTCCCGCCCGGCGACGTGCTCGCGCCCGGCTTCGGTGAGATGCGCGACGCGCCGCCCGCCCTCCTCCGCGGTGCGGACGAGGCCTTCGTCCTCGAGCTGCTGCAGGATCGGGTAAATGGAGCCCGGACTGGGCCGCCACTCGTCATTCGTGCGACGGCGGATTTCCTGCATCAACTGGTAACCGTGGCGGGGTTCCTCGGCCAGCAAGGCGAGGACCGCCGGACGCACCGGTCGGGCCGGGCCTCGGCCGCCGCGCGGTGGGCCGCCGAAGAAGCCTCCCGGCCCGCCTCGTCCCCCGGGACCGCCGGGAAACCCGGGGAATCCAGGGAAGCCCGGAAACCCGGGAAACCCCGGCCGATGCGGCGGCCCGGGAGGCCCAGGCGGACCGGGAGGGAAACCGCCGCGAGCTTCGAGGACGGAGTCGTCCCAGGCTTCCTCCTCGCCGGAGCGGCCCGGGTCCGCGTGGTGACCGGGGTGGTCTGGGTGCCCCGGGTGGCCGGAGTGCGCGTGGCGCTCCCCCGGTTCACCCGGCCAGCCGTGGTGCTCGCCCGGCTCACCCGAGTGCCAGCCTGGATGACCAGGCCAGCCGAAGCCCGCTCCCGCCCCGCCGAACGGCCCGGGCTGACCGAACCTGGCGCTTTCCCCGCCGTGGCCGACCACACCCCGCTCACCGAACACTCCGTGGCCGAATCCTGAGCCTCGTCCGCTGAACAATCCCGCCCAGTCTTGCCCGCCCGGATGCCCGAACGAGGCGCTTCGCTCACCGAACCCGCCCGGACGCCCGTGCTCTTCGCCAAGCCCGTCCGCCGCTTCTGACCCACCATGGTCGGCAGACCCCTCGGCTCGACCACGATCTCCACCCAGCCCGCTTGCGGCACTGGCTCGGCCGCGTCCACGCTCAGACCCACCGAACTGCCCAGGCCAGCCGTGCTCGCCTCCCCAGGGCCAGCTGCGCCCGTCCGCCGACCAGGCCGGATGCCGTCCCGGGCCTGCCTCGCCCTGGGGCCAGCCGTGCTCCTCCTCCGGTCCGCCAGGAGGTTGCCCTCTCCCCTCGCCAGGCCCGCCGCGATGCGTGTCCGGCCTGCCCGACGGCATGCCTCGGCCTCCGTCACCAGGTCGAACCGGTCCGGGGCGGCCGAATCCGAACGGCATCCCGGGTCCGCCGGAGCGCTCCGGGCCGCCGAAGCCCCGGAACAGATGTCCTCCGCCTGCTGTGCTCGTCATGTGGTCCTCCTTCGTCGTCGAACAATCGCCGATATGCCCACGATATATCGGCGACTGTTCGACGGCAAGGTAGCCCGAACCAGCGGGCGGAAAAGCTCAGGAGGTTCCGGCAGGTGCGGTCGTCGCGCCTTCCCCGCCGAAGCGGATCGACTTCGCTTCTTTGCCCAGCGCGGTGAGCACGGCGACCGCGATGAGCACCGGGATCACAGTCCACAGCAGCGCGGCCGAGTAGCCCTGCGACTGCGCGATGCTCTGCTGGATCGGCAGGTTCAGCGCGGCCAGCAGGTTGCCGAGCTGATAGGTGACGCCCGGGAAGAAGCCGCGGATCGCGTCCGGGGACATTTCGGTCAGGTGCGCCGGGATGACGCCCCACGCGCCCTGGACCATGACCTGCATCAGGAACGACCCGAGCGCGAGCATCCCGGCTCCGTGGTCGACGGCGAAGATCGGGATGATCGGCAGCCCGAGGACCGCCGCGCCGACGATCGTCATCCGGCGGCCGAAGCGTTCCGACAGCGAGCCGAAGACCAGGCCGCCGATGATCGCGCCGACGTTGTAGAGCACGGCGATCCACGTGCTGGTCGCCGCGCTCAGGCCGGCACCGCCGTGCTCGGTCGCCTTCAGGAACGTCGGGTACACGTCCTGCGTGCCGTGGCTCATCCAGTTGAACGCGGTCATCAACAGCACGAGATAGCCGAACCGGCGCAGCACCTTCGGGTTGAACAGGACGTCCTTGACCGACGTCCGGGTGACGCGCATCTTCTCCTGCGCCGCTTCCCACACTTCGGATTCCTTGACCCGCGCCCGGATCAGCAGGCTGATCAGCGCCGGGAAGATGCTCAGCACGAAGATCCACCGCCACTCCAGGCCGAGCGCGGTGTGGAACAGCAGATACGCCAGCGCGGCCATCAGGTACCCCGCGGAGTACCCAGCCTGCAGCAGCCCGGAGAAGAATCCGCGCCGCTCCACGGGGATCTTCTCCATCGCGAGCGCCGCGCCCAGGCCCCATTCGCCGCCCATGCCGATGCCGTAGACGAACCGCAGAATGAGCAGCACGGTGAAGTTCGGCGCGACCGCGCACAGCACGCCCGCCGCCGAGTACAGCAGGACGTCGACCATCAGCGGGATGCGCCGTCCGGACCGGTCCGCCCACAGCCCGAACAGCAGCGCGCCGACCGGGCGCATCACGAGCGTCGCGGTGGTGATGAACGCCAGCTGGGTCGCGGTGGCCCCGAACGATTTGTCCTTCGCGATGTCCGCGAGCACGAACACGACCAGGAAATAGTCGAACGCGTCCATGCTCCAGCCGAGCCACGCGGCGAGGAACGAGTTCCGCTGATCGGCGTCAAGCTTGCGTTTTTCCTTGCCCCCGGCTGCGTTTTCGGTCACCGGCTTGGTCTACACCCGGTGCGACGGCGAGGCAAGAGTCGCATGTGGACTCAGGATTTCCCTGACATACCCAGCGAAAAGGAGAAATCGGGTTACTCGGGCGTTTTCGCCGAGCGGGTCAGCAGGTGCGCCTCGCGCATCCGGCCGTCCGCGGCGAACTGCCCGAAGAACGACACCTCGATCTCGAGTTCCTTGCCGCGCTGGCGAACGTGCAGCGTGTACCGCGCGGCGATGCGGTCGCCTTCGGCCATCGCCTCGTGGACTTCGATCCGTCCGTCCGGCCGGTTTTTCCGCACCGGACGGCAATGCGCGATCAGCCGGTCGCGATCGATCCGCACTCCGTCGGCAATCTGGACGACGTCTTGCGTGTGATAGCGGTCGACCACCGTCGTCGCGTCCTCGTCGGTGTGCACCAGATCGTCGGTGAACGAAGTGAAGAAGCGCGCGATGAACTCCTTCGGATCAGCATGCGGATCAGTGCGTTCGAGCGTGTCCATGAACCCTCCCAGATGAACTCTGACACACTGTAAGATATCCGCTCAGGCTAACTTTGACAAGGTGTAAGAGATGTCAAAACTCCGCGCCGACGCCCAGCGCAGCCGCGCCGCGATCCTCGACGCGGCGCTCCGCGTGCTGGAAGCCGATCCGGACGCGAGCGTCGAGGGCATCGCCACGGCGGCGGGCGTCACCCGCCAGACCGTGTACGCCCATTTCCCGTCCCGCGAACGGCTTCTTGCCGCAGTGCTCGACCGGCTCACCGAGGAAGCCGTCGACGCGATGGACGCCGCCGGTCCGGACACCGGTCCTGCCGCGGACGCGATCTTGCGAGTGCTCGACGCCGCTCGCCGGGCGTCCTCGCGTTATCCGATGCTGCTGCGCCGGTTCGCTTCGACGGCGTCCTCCGCGGAAGACGGACGCGAGCAGCACGAACCGGTCACCGAGCGGCTGCGGCGGATCGTCGAACGCGGACAGCGAGCCGGCGAGTTCGACCGGCAGCCGCCGGTGGACTGGCTGGTCACGGTAATCATCCAGCTGGGCCACGCCGCCGCGGGCGAGGCCGACGCGGGCCGGCTTTCCCTGGATGAAGCCGAAAAGGAACTGTCCACCACGGTGTTGCGCGTTCTCGGCGCGTCCTGACGCGGCTCAGATCGGCACGCGGGAGTGGACCCGGCGGCCGATGTCCCGCGCCCACGCCCGAATCCGGTCCCAGTCGCGAAAATCCCCGGCCCGGTCGCCCCGCGCCATCAGCTTTTCCAGCACACTGTCCGCGAGCGCCGGATCAAGCCGCCCGCCGAACGTCTCAGTGCGCCCCGCATCAATCGCCGCGGCCAGCAACGTCACCCGCGCAGGCAAGCTCACCCGAGTAAGATTCGCGCCCGGGCCGCACGGTCCACTGTGGAACAACCAGACCGGACGCGCCCGCAAAGCTTCGGTGTGCCGCTCCAGCAGCCGCACCGCTTCGGGCCGCCACCTCGCGTAGTAGAGCGCGCTGCCAACCACCACCGCGGCGTACTCCGTGACACTGTCAACCTCGCCCGCGCCCCGCACGTCAACGGCGAACCCGGCAGCACGCAACTCCTCGCCGACGACCTCGGCGATCTCGCGCGTGCCACCATGCCTGCCCGCATGCGCGACGAGAACGTTGATCATGTCCTTATTGTCCACCCCTTCGGCACCCCGCGCCCGGCCGAAAGCCGTGAGGGCCACCTTCACGGACCCTGATTCCCTCAGGGTTCCCCTCACGGCCCTTCCCCGCCGTGAGGGGCCCCTTCACGGAACAGGATTCCCTCAAGGAGCCCTTCACGGACCACCCACCCACCGCAGCCGCAGCCGCAGCCGCAGCCGCAGCCGACGCACCCAACTAT
>NZ_PQIA01000181.1 GCF_003385235.1 Amycolatopsis circi
CCGGTGGCCGGGTGGACGGGGTGTACTTCCATGGTGACGGCGGCGTTGTTGGGAACCTGGAGGTTCTGCGGCCCGGCCGGCGGCGCGGGGCAGCCGTCGCCGCAGGCCGAGCGCGAGACTTCGACCGGGCCGGGCTGGGCGGGCGAGCCGGAGCAGCCGGCGAGCACCGCGGTCCCGGCAAGGACCGCGGCCGCGCCGAACCCGCCCGCCCAGCGCCGCACGTCAACTCCCCTCAGGTGAACTTCTGGCGGACACTTTCACCGATCCGCCGGACGCTGACAAGAGGGTTGTGCCGATATGCCCGGTTCCGGGCCGAAGATCAACCGATCAGCCCTTCGCGGGCGTCGTGAAGGGCTGGTGGTCCGGCTGGAACACCTGGCCGTCGGCGGGAACCTTCAGGTCGATCAGGTACGCGGCGGTCGCGTCGTCGACGCCCCGAGCCCGGCCGAGGATGCAGTGACCGAACGAGTCGACCGACAGCAGCCGGGAGTTGCCCAGTTCCTCGGCCATCCGCTGGCCGAACCGGTACCGCGTGGCCGGGTCGTAGAGGTTGCTGACCACCAGGACCGGCGTCGCCGTCTTCGCGCGCCACGGCCCGCGGTACGGGTCGGACGTCTTCGCGGCCGGCCACACCGGGCAGGCGGCGATGTCGGAGAACACCTGGTAGCGGCCGAACGTCGGCGATTCCCGGTCCGCCTTGCCCGCGATCCCCGGCACCTGCTCCTGCTTGATCCGCATCGGCTTGTCCGCGCAGTTCACCGCGAAGTACGAGTCGTCGCCGGTGTACGGGCTGTCCGGGGCGAGGTCGAGCAGACCGCCGCGGCCCACCGAGAGGGTTCCCGTCCGCATGGACTGCGCCTGCGGCGACGGGTGCAGCACCGAGTACGCCTGCTGCAAGCCCTCGGCCAGCTCGGCGAACGAGTCCGGCGAGTACATCGCGCTCGACGCCGCGCCGATCAGCGTGCCCAAGTCCACCTTCTGGCCGCCGGGCAACGTGATCGGGTCGGTGCGCACGTGCTCGCGCAGTTCGTCGAACTTCGCCCGCGGGTCGCCCGCGCTGAACGCGCACTTGTCGCCGGCCTGGGCGCAGCGCTTGAGGAAGCCGTCGAGCGCGATCTCGAAGCCCTGCGCCCGCGCCAGGTCGTAGGTGACGCCGTCGTTGGTGCGCAGTTGCGGGTCGACGTTCCCGTCGATCACGATCGCTCGCGTCTGCTTCGGGAACATCGCGGCGTAGGTCGACCCGACGAGGGTGCCGTAGGAGAAGCCGGTGTAGGTCAGCTGCTTGTCGCCGACGGCGGCGCGCAACTGGTCGAGGTCGCGCACGACGTCGCGGGTGGACATGTGGTCGAGCAGCGCGCCCGCGTTGCGGCGGCAGAACTGGCCGTAGTCGCGGTACCCGGCGAGCGTGCCGGAGATTTCCTTGCGCGACAACGGAACCGGCAGCAGCTGGCTCTGGACGTCTTGGGCGTCTTCGGCGGTCGTGAAGCAGCGCAGCGGGTTGCTGGCTCCGACGCCGCGCGGGTCGAACCCGACGAGGTCGAACCGGTCCATCACCTGCGGGCGGAAGTAGCGGTCGCCGGCGATGGGCATCCGCAGGCCGGACCCGCCCGGGCCGCCCGGATTGAGGAACAGCGACCCGATCCGCTGCCCCGGGACCTTGGCGGCGCGCTTCATCAGCGCGATGTCGATGCTGCCGAGCGACGCGTCGTCGTGGTCGATCGGCACGCGGTAGCGCGAGCAGCTGTACAGCTTGAGCTGGTCTTCCGGGACGCCGCGCAGCTGTTCTTTGGTGCAGTCCTCCCACTTGACCGGCGCGGTGCGCGCGATCTCGGCGGGCTGGGCCGGCCGGGCCTGCGCCGCCGGATCGGCCGGCGCCGCGACGGCAGTGCCCGCCAGCCCGGTCAGCGCGGTCGCGATCGCCGCGACCAGTGCTCCGGTTCGTGCTCTTCTCGATCCGCGCACGTGGAATCTCCCCTGGTTGCGCACCCGTCTGATTACGGGGCGTCACCGAGACTGGCATAATCCGGCCAAGCCGGGCACCGGCCAAAAGGAGGAAGTGCGGGGTCGGGCGAGGCGACGAGGCTCAGGGGCAGTCCTCGATGACGGGCTGGATCGGCGAGAGGAACGGGTCCAGCCGGAGACCCAGTTCCCCGCGCGCCATGACCCGGACCCGGAACCCGTTCTGCCCGGGCGCGTCGGAAGCCTCCTCGTCTCGTTCGTACAAGAGCCCGTACGACCCGGGAAGCAGCCGGGCGACGTACTCCAGGAATTCGATCACCTCGGGTATTTCCGTCCCGCGATGGTTGGGCGCCCCGTCCACCCTCAGGACGTAGATGCCGTTGAAGATCTTCAGCGTCACTTCGCTGGTTCCGAAGTCGGTGCCGGCGATCCGCGCACGGACCTCTTCGACCAGCTCGTCGAGCTTCTCCTCACCCCACTCCGGCTCGGCCGGGGATTCCTCCAGCTCGAACCAGCCGTGCACCACATACATTCAGATCTCCGAGATAGGTCCGATTTTGACGACCGGCTCGAGGCCGTACCGGCGGGCGTATTCCGCGATCTTAGCCAGGACCTGGGGATCCGGCGGCACCTCGAAGTGGAAGAACGGGATCCGGCCGGTCAGCTTCGAGTACTCGAAGGTCCTCTTGGCCTGGACGCGGAAATCCTTGCCTATCACCACCCGCTTCGATTTGGTCTGAGCGATGTACAGATCGCTGATGACGTCGAACTCCCGCTGGAACGTGTCGTTGACGAAGATGCCCCGGGAGAAACCCCCGAGCCGCTCCGCCAGTTCGTCGGCGGCGGCATCGCCCTTGGGAGACTTCTTGAGCCCGCCCAGTCCGGCGTTGATGCACTCGTCACTGTCGTTGTTGTGCACCAGGACCGGCGTCCCGGCGGCCTCGATGTAGTACGTGTGGAGGCCGTTGACCGTCAGGTTGTACGTCCGTCCGCTGCCGGAATAGCGACGGTTCGCCGCGACGCTGACGTGCTGGCCGCGAGTGCTGTCCAGCTGAGTCCCCGGCGCGAGCGCTGCGGCTGGCGCCCACGTGTGCGCAGTGCCGTCCCAGAAGAGATGGTGTGCAGTGGCGGTGACCCGCGCGGAGCCGCCGGGCGTGGCTAGCGTGACCTCGTCGAAATCGGTGTCGTCGTCGGTGATGTGCACGGCATCGACGACGTGCTGCTGGAGCACCGGGCTGTCCGGCTCGGCGTTCGCGACCCGGTCTCCCGTGCGCACGGTCTCGATGGGCTTGGTCGTGCCGTCCGCCATCACGACCGGTGTCCCGGCCACGAAACTGTTGCCCCGGCACAGGATTTTGCTGAGGCTTTGTGCCTCTTCGGCTATCTGAGCGAGTTCCGCTTCGCCTTCCTGAGCCAGGGTGGCAGCTTCGCCCAGTTCCGCGTTGATCTCGGCGCCGAGCACGTCGAAGGCGCTGCGGCCGCTGCCGAGAGTGTCGGCCAGCCCGGCGATTCCTTCGAGGCTGTCGGCGACGCCGATTTCGGCCCCGGCTCCGCCCAGGAGCGCGAGGACGTCGCAGACTCCTTCGCACGCGGCGGTCAACAGGCCGATGCCGATGAACATGAAGATGTCGTCGACCGGATCGCCCCCGCCGTCGGTCATGATCGGGTCCGGGTACCGGGCCGCGAAGCTGGGGTTGAACAGGTTGTGCGGGTCCAGGCAGGCATTGGTCTTGTAGCTGCCCTGCGGATTGAGCTGACGGCACAGGTCCTGCAGATGGTGGAGGATCCGCTCTTTGTCCGCTTGGGTGCCGGTGACCAGCAGGATGCAGTCTTCGGTGCTGTACCCGGCCATCGACGTCGCGGGCCGCATCGCCGGCTGGCACGCTTGCTTGCGCTGCTCGACGATTTTCTGCTTCTCGGACTCGACTTTGGCTTTGACTCCGTCCCAAGCCGCGCGTGCCGCGTCGGCGGCGTCCTTCGCGCTCTTGCCCGCGCCGAGTGCGTACTGGTACGCGTTGTGCGCGTAAACCGCCGCGTCACGCGCCGAACTGGCGGCTTCCGCGGCCGAATGAGCGGCCCACGCCGCGGACCGGCCCGCCTGGTCGGCCGCGGAGATCGCCCGTGCCGCCGCGGCCGCGGCTGTGTTCGCCGAAGCTTGCGCCTGCTGCGCGGAAGCGGCGGCGCGGTTCGCTGCTTCCTGGGCCCGGGTGGCTGCGACTCCGGCGGCAGTGGCCGCTTTCTGCGCCTCGCCGAGGTAGCGCGTCGCGTCCTCGTCCGCCTTGCGGGCGCGGGCCGCGGCAGCCTGGGCTTCGTTCGCGTCGTGGGTCGCGGATGCCGCCGCGCTGGTGGCCTGCTCCAGCAAGCTGTCGATGGCGGCGTTGTGGGCAGCGGTGTTCTGGTCGCGCCGCGCTGCGGTGAACTGCCCGACGGTCAGGAACTCGTGCAGCAAGGTCGGCGGCCCGTCCAACGCGGCTTGCGCCCCGGCGACGACCTCGCGCGCCCCGGCGGCCCGGGCGGCGGACTGCACCTGTTCCGCCTTGACCTGGTCGTCCGTCTGCAAAGAGACGTATTGGCCGGTGTCGAGGAACTCACGCAGCGCCTGGTCGGTCCCGGCGTCCAGCGCGCTCTGGCCGTGTTGCACAACCACGGAGCGCCCGGCCGCCCTCGCCGCGGAGATGATCTGGCTGACCCGCAGGGTGTCGTCCTGCAGACGGCCCGGGTAGTCGCGGCTGCGCAGGAAAGTCCGGACATCCGCGTCCGAGCCGGCTTGGGCGGCCGCGGCGGCCGTCTTGAAACCGGACGTGCCCGACTCCGCGAGCCGGCTGAGGAGGACGCGGTCGTCCTGGCCCGCGGCGGCGGTCAATCCGGTGGTGACGAAGTCGGCCGCTTCGTCGTCCGAGGCGGAGATCGCCGTGGCCGCCGCGGCTTTCGTCCACGGACCACCGAGGTCAGCCAGCTTCAAGGCGACCTTGCGAGCGTCGCTGACGACAGTGGCGCGTGCGGTGCCCGGCGCAGCGGTTTCGGCGATCAGCCGGTTGGTCTCGGCGTCCCAGGTGCTCGCTTGGTCCAGATCCGTTCGCGGAGGCGCCGGACGGGTGGCCTGTGCCGCGGCGGCCTCGCGGGCCGCGTCGTCGGCTTGCTGACCCGCCAGAGCGATCCGGTCGTCCTCGGCCTTCCGGGCCACCTGCGCGATCTGTGCCGCCTGCTGCGCCGCGGTGACCGCGGTGTTCGCCGCAGCGGTAGCGGCGTTCGCGTGGTCAGTGGCTTTTCGGGCCGCCTCGTCGGCTTGTCCCTTGAAGACCGCGGCGGCCGCAGCCGCATCCGCGGCCGCGCGTGCGTTGGCTGCGGCCGCATCGGCGGCATCGGCGGCCTGGCCTGCCGCGGTGCTGGCCTGATCCGCCCACGACTGGCTTGCCTGGGCGGCTGCCACCGCGCGAGCGGCTTGGGATCGCGCCCGAGCCGCCGCTGCCTGGGCCTGCCGCGCGTCGGCACCGGCCGCCGCAGCCGCGTTGGCCGCGTCAGTCGCCGCCTGCGCCGCAGTGCGCGACTGGTTCGCGGCGTCCGAGGCCGCTTGCCCCGCGGTCCGGGCGTTCTGCGAAGCGGTCCTTGCCGATCGTGCGGCATCCGCGGCGGTCGACGCGGCGAGCGCCGCATCGCGCGCGGTTTGAGCCGCCGTGGCCGCGTCGCCCGCCTTGGTCTGGTCGCCAAGCGCTGCTGCTGCGGCGTCATACGCGTGCGAAGCGGCCCTCCCGGCTTGCGAAGCCGCCGCCGCGGCCCGTGAAGCGGCGACCGCGGCGGTGTGTGCCGCGGCAGTGGCCGCGTTCGCCGCACCGATCGCCTGACGTGCGGTGACCGACGCTTGGTCCGCGGCGTAGGCGGCCCGGGTCGCGGCATCGGTCGCCTGATTGGCGTGCCCTTCCGCCGCACCTGCCGCGTCTTTGGCTTCCTGGGCCGCTTTCTGCGCGGCGGCGGCCGCGGTGACCGCGCGGTCTGATTCCTCCTTCGCCTGCTGGGTTTCGCTCGCGGCTCGTTCCGACGCGGCCTTGGCCGTCGAGACCAGATCGGCGATGGAGGCGGTTTCGGCGTCACGAGCCTGCGCCACGGGCAGATCGGTTTGCAAGAACTGGTTGAGGGCGTCGAGGGTGCCCGCGTCGAGCGCCTGCTGGCCGACCTTCTTCACTTCCGGACCGCCGGCCGAGATCGCCCGGCTGACCTTGACCGACTGGTCGGTTTCGAACGCTCCCTGCCACCCGGAGTCGAGGAACTCCCGCAGCGCATCCTGGGTGCCCGCGTCGAGTGCCTTCTGCCCGGCTTTCTTCACTTCCGGGCCGCCGGCCGACATCACCTGGCTGACCCGGACGCTGACGTCGATGTCGTGCGGCGCTTCCCAGCCGGAGCCCACGAACGCCTGCAGCGCTTCGTCGGTGCCCGCGTCGAGCGCCTGCTGCCCGGCCGACCGCGTCGCCGTCCCGCCCGCCGACATCAGGCGGCTGACCTGAACGGTCCGGTCGATCGACGCGTCCGGATCCTTCTGCGTCGTCAGGAACCGGGCGATGTCCGCGTCCGTCCCGGCCAGAGCCGCCCCGGCGTCGCGCTTCGTGGCGGGCCCGCCGACCCGCCACAGCAGCGCTGTCTTAGCCCGGTCCGCAGCGGCGGAGGCGGTCTGCGCCGACGCGCCGCTGTCCGCCCCGTCGGCCGAGGCCGCCGGCGGAGTCAACGTGCCCGCGGTCAGCGCGACCGTCGTCACCGTGATCAGGGCAGCACGAAACCCGGGTCTTTCCCAACGCATCCCAGTCCCCCTCGATTGACCAGTGCGCAAATCTCGGCCCCGACCAAAATGCGCGGAAGAATATTTACCGGTCCACCGGAGAGCAGGTCAACCGCCAAAAAGACGTGATCGACATCACCATGCGGATTCGCGAAATCTCCGCCTAATCTCGCACTGCCCGAAATCGGTTCCGGGTCCGGCATGCGAATTGGGGCAGATGTCGGATTCAACCCATTCTAAGGAAGACTTATGAAACGGTCCTATTGGACATTTGTCCTCGCCGGAGCTGCCGCCGCCGGCGCGCTGACCGCGGTCGCCGTCCCCGCGAGCGGAGCCTCGCCCGCGGCGGACGAGCCACCGTCCATTGTGGAGGATTACAGCTACCCGGGCGCGGCCGCGATCCTCGCGAGCGACCACGTCCAGCTGATCAGCGGGGACGGCCATATCCTCTACCTGCCCTGTTCCGCGCCGGAAACCCCCGGCGTGATCGTCGTCCGCACCACGGACCGGATCGGCTCGGCGGGCAACGGCAAACTCTGCTTCGAGGTCACCGGGACCACCGGGCAGCTGACCCTGAAGGTCCCGAACGTCTACGCCATCCGGGGCGACGGCACCTCAACCGCGCCGGGTCACAAACTCAAAGCCCAGCTGACCACCGACGCCGGAGCCAACACGACGGTCGACGTCAATCCCAATGCCGACACCCAGGTCGGAATCGCGACCACTCCGCCGGGAGACGCTACCGCATTGCTCCGATTGGACGCATCGCGCTGATTTCCCGGTAGCCGGCCACGCGCACCTTGTTTCGCATTCGTCCGCACGGACGTTGCCCCGCGCGGATCGGGCACGCTCGTGGCTGGCCTCGCGGACCCGGCGGCGGAGTGGGCGGCCGGAGCCCGCGCGGTCAGCGTCGCCGCCCGGACCTGAGCCCGGCAGGGCCGCCGCCTTGGCGACGCCGGGCTGTCAGCAGCGGGACAGCACGAACACCGGGAACTCCCGCCCCGCCTCGTCGCGTTCCATTTCGTAGCCCGGCCAGAATTCGAGCAGTTCCGCCCACATCCGGTCGTACTCCGCGCCTTCCAGCTCCCGCGCCTTGACCTCGATCTCGCGGCCGCGCAGCGCGACCGTCGCGCGCGGGTTCTCGCGGAGGTTGTGCGTCCACGCCGGGTTCTGCGGGCGGCCCCAGTTGGAGCCGGTGAGCACGAACTCGCTGCCGTGCGGGTAGTACAGCAAGTTCGTGCTCCTCGGCAGGCCGCTGCGCCTTCCGGTGGTGGTGAGCCGCAGCGACGGCAGTCCGGCCAGGCCGACCAGGGTGATCCGGCCGCCGAACCACCGGTGCAGCTGCCGGTCGGTCGCGATGATGGAACGCGAGGCGCCCATCAGCCGGGGCTGGGCGCCGAGCTTGCGGGCAAGCGCCGCGAGAGGTTTACGCACGCACTGATCTTGCCAAACTCACCCCGAACCGCTGCTGTGAGTCTGTCCACCATTGTTCCAGCGCGAACCCGGCGGCGTTCAACTCGGCCTCGACGCCGTCCGGGCGGAACTTCGCCGACACCTCGGTGCGGATGTGCTCGCCCTCGGCGAACGGCACGATCAGGTCCGCGCCGGGGATGCGCACCTCCGTCCGGCAGCGGGCGCGCAGCCGCATTTCGACCCACTCGTGGCCGGCGTCCCAGTGCGCGACGTGGTCGAACTCGTCCGGGTCGAAGTCCGCGCCCAGTTCGGCGTTGATCACGCGCAGCACGTTGCGGTTGAACGCCGCCGTGACGCCCGCCGCGTCGTCATAGGCTCGCTCCAGCGTTTCCTGGTCTTTCACCAGGTCCGTGCCGAGCAGCAGCCACTCCCCTTCGCCGAGCACGTCCCGTACCGAGCTGAGGAACTCCGTACGTTCGCCGGGCAGGAAATTGCCGATCGTGCCGCCGAGGAAGGCGACGACCCGCGGCGCGGTGCCGGGCAGCAGCTGCAGATGCTGGGTGAAGTCGCCGACCACCCCGCGCACC
Organism: Amycolatopsis circi; assembly: GCF_003385235.1. Lineage (GTDB taxonomy): Bacteria > Actinomycetota > Actinomycetes > Mycobacteriales > Pseudonocardiaceae > Amycolatopsis > Amycolatopsis circi. Next base: position 8,728 of record NZ_PQIA01000181.1, read on the forward strand.
TCGAGCTTCGGGTAGTCCGCCGTGATCGCGGCGGCCGCCTCGGCGAGCGCGGTTTCCGACACGTCCATCGGGACGAACGCCTCCAGCGTGCCGTGCGAGGTGAGCGCGTCCAGCAGCAGCCGGGTCTTCTCGCTGGACCCCGAACCCAGCTCGACGAGCGTGTGCGCGCCGGTCCGCTCGGCGATCTCGGCCGCCCGCTGCGCGAGCACCTCGCGCTCGCTTCGGGTCGGGTAGTACTCCGGCAGCGCGGTGATCTTCTCGAACAGCTTGCTGCCTTCGGCGTCGTAGAACCACTTGGGCGGCAACCACTTCTGGTCGGCCGTGAGCCCGTCGCGCACGTCCGCGCGCAGTTCGGCCGTCACGTCGCGGCGATGGCTCTCCAGGTCCGCTTCGGTCATCGGGCGGTGCTCCGTTCCAGAGTCAGGGGAAGAACATCGACGCCGGGCGCGGTGACGCGCACGGCGTGGTGGTCGGGCACGGCGGTCCAGGCCGGGTCCGGATCGCACGGCTCGGACGCCAGCACCACACCGGTTTCGGTGCGGCGCACGGACAACGCGTGCGTCCAGGCGGTGCCGACGAGCAGTTCGCCGTCGGTGAGCAGAAGGTTCAGCCGGGAGCCCGGGGCGACCGCCTCGACCTCGCGCACGAGGCCGGTCACCGCTTCGAGCGGCTCCTCCCCCGCGCGCAGCCGAGCGCGGAGCAAAGCCCACAGCAGTGCGGAATCCGTCGGCGCTTCGAGCGTGAACAGCTCGGTGACGTCGAGCTTTCCGGCGAGCCCGCGCATCGAACCGGGCCAGCCGCGGACCACGCCGTTGTGGCTGAACAGCCAGCGGTCTTCCATAAAGGGCGCGGCGGCTGCCTCGGTGACCGGCATTCCGGTGGTGCCGTTGCGCACCGCCGCGACGAAGGCCGTGGTGCGCACCGAAGCGGCCAGCGCGGGCAGCGTCTGGTCAGTCCACAACGGTTCCCGGCGGCGGTACCGCTGCGGCGGCGCGCCCGGTTCCGGGTACCAGCCGAGGCCGAAGCCGTCGGCGTTCACCGAACCGCCGCCGCGCATGTCGAGCGGCGCGTACGACTGCACGAGCAGCGCGTGCGGCGCGGCGAACATCAGCTCCGCCGGGGACACCGGCGCGCCGAGATAGGCGAGATGACGGCACATCCGGCTAGCCCGCCTCGCCCGGGCGCGGATCGCGCGCGCACCGGAAGCCGGAGAAGATCTGCCGCCGGATCGGATAGTCCCAGTTGCGGAACGTGCCCCGGATCGCCGCCGCGTCGGTGCCGAACGACCCGCCGCGCAGGATCTTGTACTCCGGTCCGAAGAACACCTCCGAGTACTCCCGGTACGGGAACGCCGAGAAGCCCGGGTAGCCGTGGAAATCGGTGCTCGTCCACTCCCAGACGTCGCCGATCAGCTGGTGCACGCCCAGCGGCGACGCTCCGGCCGGATACGCGCCCGCCTCGGCCGGGCGCAGGTGGCGCTGCCCGAGGTTGGCGTGCTCGGCGGTCGGTTCCTCGTCGCCCCACGGGAAGCGCCGCGACCGGCCGCTCGCCGGGTCGTGCCGGGCGGCCTTCTCCCACTCCGCCTCGGTGGGCAGCCGCTTGCCCGCCCAGCGCGCGTACGCCTCGGCCTCGTAATACGAAACGTGCACGACCGGTTCGTTCTCTGGGACGCGCTCGTGCACGCCGAAGCGGGTGCGCCACCAGCCGTCCGGTTCGCGGCGCCAGAACCGGGGCGCGGTGATGCCGTGCTCCCGCAGGTACGCCCAGCCGGGCTCGCTCCAGAACCGCCGGTCCTGGTAGCCGCCGGATTCCAGGAATTCGACGTACGCGCCGCAGGTGACCGGCGTGGTGTCGAGGACGAAGGCGGCCACGTCGATCTCGTGTGCCGGGCGTTCGTTGTCCAGTGCCCACGGTTCGGCGGTGGTGCCCATCGTGAACCGGCCGCCGGGCACGAGCACCTCGGCGGGCAGCTTCCGGGCGGGCGCGCGCGGCGGCTCCGGCGCGTGCAGGACGGGGTCGCCCTTGCGCAGCTGGTGGGTGGCCAGCATGGTCTCGTCGTGCTGCTGCTCGTGCTGGGTGATCATGCCGAAGGCGAACGCGCTCTCGGTGAGCCGCCGTCCTTCCAGCGGCGCGGTTTCCAAGACGTCGAACGCCTTGTCGCGAACTTCCTTCACATACGCGCGGGCCTCGGCCGGGCCGAGCAGCGGCAGCGCCGGACGGTCCGCGCGGGCGTGCTGGAAGGCGTCGTAGAGGTCGTCGATGTCCGGGCGCAGCGGCTCCCGGCCGCCGACGTCGCGGACCAGCCACAGCTCTTCCTGGCTGCCGATGTGCGCGAGGTCCCACACCAGCGGCGACATCAGTTTCGAATGCTGCCGCACGAGGTCCTCGTCGTCGACCGCGTCGGTGAGGCCCACGCTGCGCTCGCGCGCCCGGGTGAGGGCGGCGGCGGTGTGCGCCCGCAGGTCTTGCGGGCTCAGCTCCAGCAGCGGGTTCTGTTCGGGGATGGTGCTCATCGGTCCTGACTCCTCGAGTCCGGTTCGCCGGGCGGCCCGGCGGTGATCTCGGTCCTGCTCATCGATCCTGGCGAGGCACTCCGGCGGCCCGGGCGCGCAGCCCGGCGGCCAGCCCGGCCACGGTGCCGTCGGGAAGCCCGGTGGACGGAAGCCCGTCGATGCCCAGCTCCACCAGCTCCCTGGCGACCGCCGCCAGTGGCGCGTCGGCCATTCCGCACCGGGCGGCGTCGGCCCAGCGGCCCGCCGCCGGCGCGCACACCTCGCGCACTTTGTCCACAGTGGACTGATTCGCCAGCAGCGCGGTGACCAGTGCTACCGGCGGCAGCCATTCCCCCGGCGGCTGCCCGTCGAGATACCTCAGCTCGAGGTAGCCCTGCGGCCGCACCGGGGTGAACATCGTGGTGAGGTGGTAGTCGAGGTCCGCGAACGTCGGACGGCGCAGCACGGTGGCCGAGCCCCGGCCGCTGATCCACTCGGCGAAGGTGAGCCCCTCCGGCGCGTCCCACGGCCGTTCGCCGCGCGGGAACACCATCAGCGGCGTGTCCATCATCCGGCGGGCCCATTCGCGCGCCGGGTCCGCGCCCGGCTCGGGCGACTGCGTGCGGACCGGCTCGGTTTCCCGCACCGCGAGCCAGCGCGCCGACGCGAATCCGGTGTCGGACCCGGCGTGCACGCGGGAATTCGCGAACAGCGCGAGCAGCGGCGGGCCCATCGCGTGCGCCGCCGCCCAGCGCGCGGCGACCTCGTGGGTTTCGCCCGCGTCCACGCAGATCTGCAGGCCCGCGGTGCTGCACATCATCGTGATGCCGCCCGCCCCGATCGGGGCGAACCGGCGTTCCATGGCGGCGTAGCGGGGGGTGCGCAGAATGCGCCGGGGCGGACGGTGTTCGTCGATGCCCGCGGCGCCGAGTTCGAGGCCGTGGCGGGCGAGAAGACCGGTGAGATGAGCGAGATCGGCCTCCACAGCCGCGTGCAGATCACGCAGCGAGGCCTGCGGCAGAGCGGAAAGCTCCACCTGGCACCCGGGTTCCAGGCTCACCGGCGCACCGGCCGGGAGCGGGACCGCGGGACTGTCGGGGCGCAGCGTCCGCGGGGTGTGCGGGCCGAGCGCCGTGGCCAGGACATCGGGGTCGAGCGGGCGGACCGGGTCGCCGGCGTGGTGCACCGTGAACTCCAGTTCCACCCCGACCAGTCTCGGCGGGCCGTGCTTGAAACACACCGAGGCGACGTACTGCTCCCCCTCCGCGCGGTCGGCGAGCACCCGCGCGGTCAGGTTCGCCGCACTCCCGGATCTGTCCGGAAAATCGTGCACTGCAGTCATCTGTGGCCGTCCACGTCAGGAGGTCCGCGGGGCCGGACCTCGTCGCTTCGCGACGCTACACGCGGGGTCTGACAAAAACAGGGCCGCGAAGCCCCGGCGGCGATCGATAAGGACCTCGTAATCTGTGTTGACCTGGGAGTTCACCGAACAGATCACACTCGCGCGGACTGCTCCATCCGGGGCAGCGGGGCCTCGCTCCCCGGTCGTCTCATTCCGATGCGCTGAACGGCATTCTCGGGAGATTCCGGGCGCCGCGAGTCGAGGCCGGGCCGTTCGGGCCCGCTCGCTGGGCGCGCGGTCGGCCTCCCCGCTCGCGGATGCCGGTACCTCGCCGGACGGACTGCGCCAGCAACGCGGCGATCATCGCCACGGCGGACAGGATCGTCGCAGCTTCCTCGGCGCGGCTGAAGTCGTGGCCGAACTGGGGGCCCTTGCCGGGGCGCCCCGCCTCACGGCAGGGCGGGTTCGGTGCCCAGTCCCAATTCGGCCGCGGCCTCCTGCACCGCGGCGACGACCAGGTGCAACGCCGGTCGCCGGATCTCGGTGCGGCGGTAGGCGATCGACACCGTCCGCAGCAGCGGCGGGGCGAGCGCGACGACGTCGATCCCCGGCGGGCGCAGCAGCCGCAGGCCCAGATCGGACACCAGGGTCACGCCGAGCCCGGCGCCCACCATCGCCATCGCGGTCGACTGCTCCTCGACCTCGTGATTGATTTTCGGCTGGAAACCGTGCCGCTGGCAGGCATTCCGGATCGCACGGCCGAAATGGGACTTGGGACTCGCGAGGATCCACGGGTGCTCCGCCAGCGCGTCGAGCGGCACCGTCGTCGAAGGCAACGCGCCCGCCGGGACCGCCGCGTGCAGCCGCTCCACCGCCACTACCGCGCGTTCCAGCCCGGCGCTCCACTCCATCGGGGCGTCGGAGTAGTCGATGACGAACGACAGGTCCAGCGTCCCGTCCCGCACCGCGTCGGCGGTCGCCTCCGGGGCCAGTTCCTTCGTCCGCACTTGGATTCCCGGGTAGTCCGCGGCCAGCGCGGTGAGCGCGGTCGGCAGCAACCCGGACGCCACGGACGCCCAGACGCCCGCGGTGAGCCGCGCGGACATCGAGCCCTGCGCCTCCTCCAGCGCGAGCGTCGCGCGCTCGACCGACCCCAGGATCTCCTCGGCGTGCTCGGTGAGGAGGATGCCGAGTTCGGTCAGCTGCACCCGGCGGCCGAGCCGCTCGAACAGCTTCGCGCCGACGTCGCGTTCCAGCTGCGCGAGTTGCTGGGATACCGCCGAAGCGGTGTAATGCAACGCCGCCGCAGCCGCGGTGACCGTGCCCCTGCGGTGCAGTTCGCGGAGCATCCTCAAGCGGTGCAACGAAAGCTCCATGTACGAACCCTAAACAACTTCGTGCACATTCGGTAAATGGACGCGCGCACCGATCTGGCAGCACCCTCGGAAGCAGGCGGCGAACAGCGCCGCCCGGGACTCGAGGAGGTGAGTGGCTCGATGGACACGCGTATCGCCGAACCGCTGATGAAGCTGACGTGGACGGACCCGGTCACAGGTGCGCGCGGCTACCTGGTCGTGCACAGCCTGGTTTCCGGCGTCGCCACGGGCGGCACGCGAATGCGCGCCGGCTGCACGGTCGACGAGGTGGCCGACCTCGCCCGCGGCATGGCGAACAAGACGGCCGCGTTCAACCTCCCGGTCGGCGGCGCGAAGGGCGGCATCGACTTCGACCCGAAGGACCCGCGCGCGACCGGCGTGCTCACCCGCTTCTGCGAGTTCCTGCGCCCGTGGCTGGACGCCAGCTGGGTGACCGCCGAGGACCTCGGCGTGCCGCAGCACCTCATCGACGAGGTTTTCGCGACGCTGGGGCTGGAGCAGTCGTACCACGCCGCGATCCGCCGGTCGGCTGATCCGGCTCGGACGCTTCGGCGGGTTCAGGCAGGGCTCAACGCGCCGGTTCCCGGCGGGCAGTTGCTTGGTGACGTGATCGGTGGTTACGGGGTGGCTCAGGCTTGCCGGGGGGCGGCGCGGCTTGGTATCTGCATGAGGCGGGGA
>NZ_PQIA01000186.1 GCF_003385235.1 Amycolatopsis circi
CTTCCTGGCTCCAGCCAGGCACCTCGCCCCGGGCCACACCCCCGCGCCCCACCCAACCGAGGTAGCGTTCGAGACCGTGCGTCTAGTCCTCGCCTCCCAGTCCCCCGCCCGCCTCTCCGTGCTGCGCAGCGCCGGACTCGATCCGGCCGTCGTCGTGTCCGGCGTCGACGAGGACGCCGTCGCGGCCGCGCTCATCGATCCCGAACCTGCCGAACTCGTGACGGCCCTCGCCAAAGCCAAGGCCAATGCCGTCGTCGAGATGGTTTCCGAATCCGACGTCGTGATCGTCGCCTGCGATTCCATGCTTTCCATCGGCGGCGAAATGGTCGGCAAGCCGGCCACCGCCGAGGTCGCGAAGCAGCGCTGGGCTCGGATGGCGGGCAGCTCCGGCGTCCTGCTCACCGGGCACGCCGTGGTCCGGATCGACGGCGGGCAGCGCACCAAGGAAGCCTCCGGCACGCGCTCCACCACCGTGCACTTCGCCGACCCCAGCCAGGCCGAGATCGACGCCTACGTCGCCACTGGCGAACCGCTGCAGGTCGCGGGGGCGTTCACGCTCGACGCGCTCGGCGGGTGGTTCGTCGAGGGTGTCGAAGGGGACCCGTCGAGCGTGATCGGGATCAGCCTTCCGCTGCTGCGCCAACTCCTCGCCGAGGTGGGCGTCAGCGTCGCCGAGATGTGGAAATAGTTCACATACTGGGACGATGTGTCACTCGGACGAGTGATCAGGGAAAGTCGACGCCGGCCCGCATCCGGGCCAGCGGAAACTCTCGACCTCCCTGGGGTGGCACATGTCCTTCGTCAGGACGTACACCAAGCCGCGCGTGTTCGCCGCGGCCGTCCTCGGCTCGCTTGTCGTGGGCGCCGGCCTCGGCGTCCTCGCGCGCAAGACTGAAGCCGGCTGGCTGACCGACACCCTCGACCACATCGGCACGATCTTCACGACCCTGCTGCAGATCGCGGTCATCCCGCTGGTCTTCACGGCGATCGTGGTCGGCATCAACAGCCTCCGCGGCCTCGGCGGCGGCCGCACAGCCGCGCGGCTCGGCGGCAAGACCGTGCTGTGGTTCGCGATCACGTCGTTCATCGCCTCGCTGGTCGGGATCGCGATCGGCAAGCTGTTCAACCCCGGCTCCGGCGGGCTCGGCGAAGGCGTCGCGGCCACCGCGAAGAACGCCGACAAAGCTGCGAAGAGCATGAGCCACTGGGGTTCCTGGGACGCCTTCATCAAGGGCCTGCTGCCGGAGAACTTCTTCTCCGCCTTCGCCGAGGGCAGCACGCTCCAGGTGCTCTTCCTCGCCGTCGTGATCGGCGCCGCGGCGTACAGCCTGGGCGACAAAGCGAAGCCGTTCGTCGACTTCACCACGAGCGTCTTCGAAATCGTCCAGCGCTACCTCGGCTGGATCGTGCGGCTCGCGCCTATCGGCATCATCGGCCTGATCGGTGCCGCGGTCTCCAATTACGGCGACGCGCTGTTCCGTCCGCTGCTGTCGACCACGCTCGCGGTGTACGTCGGCTGCCTGCTGATCCTGTTCGTGGTCTACCCGATCTTGCTGCAGTTCGTCGCGAAGGTGAACCCGCTGACGTTCTTCGCCAAGGCGGGCACCGCGATCCAGTTCGCGTTCGCGTCGCAGTCCAGCTCGGCGACGCTGCCGCTGACCCGGCAGTCCGCGGTGAACCTCGGCGTCGACCCCGGCTACGCCGCCTTCGCCACGCCGCTCGCCAGCGCGACCAAAATGGACGGTTGCGCCGCGGTGTTCCCGGCGATCGGCGCGATCTTCATCGCCAACCTCGCCGGGGTGCCGCTGAGCTTCGGCCAATACGTCGGCATCGTCGTGGTCGCCGTGGTCGGTGCGCTGGCCACCGCGGGCACCACCGGCTGGCTGACCGCGCTCACCTTGACCACCGCGTTCATCGGCCTCGACGCCAAGCAGGTCGCGATCGGCATCGCGCTGATCTACTCGGTGAACCCGATCATGGACATGATGCGCACGGCCACGAACGTCGCGGGCCAGATCGTGGTCCCGACGATCGTCGCGCGCAGCGAAGGCCTGCTCGACGACGAGATCCTGAACACGCAGACCGCTCGCCCGAACCACCGCGACGAGGGCGGCGCCGCCCGTCCCGCGACTGCCTGACGCCTCGTGAGTGCCGATCCCGGTTAGAACCGGGATCAGCACTCACGAGTGCGCAGCTGGGCTTTCTTCAGCTCGACGTCCGGCCAGCCCCGGAAATTCGACGGCGAGGTGACGGTGCTCGTGCAGCCCATCACCTCGCCGTCGAGTTCGTACACCTCCGCCACCACCGGAGCCGCCTGGCAACGCGGCGAGCCGGACACCGCCTGCGGGCATTCGTGCCGGACGACGATCACGTCCGGACGGCCGTCCTGGCTCACGTCGAAGAGGGACAGCGAACCCGCGTCGGAGAAATACGGCTTGCCGTAGTCGCGCCACACCCCGCCGGACTCGGTGAGCAATTCGCCGTACGAGCCGCCGGGCGCGTCGCCGCGGACCAGGCACGCGGCGGTCGATCCGTCGATGCAGCGCAGGGAAGTCGCCGTCAGCTTCGCGCCCTGGTTCGTGATCGCCAGCTCGAACGGCTGCTGCCCGACCAGAACCCGGCCCCATCCGCCCGAAGCGTCCGCCAGCAGCACGACCGGGGTACCGCCGACGCTCATCGCCGCCAGCTGCCGACAGGGACCGTTTCCGCAGGTCGAGGACGGTTCGTTGACCGGAGCCGCGTCAGGCTCCCGCGGTGCCATGCTGGGCGCACTGTCCGGCTTCGGACGCAGCACGACGACCACCACGAGAGCCGCCGCCGTCACCACCGCCGCGAGAACGGCGGTAAGCAGCGCGGATCGCGGGATGCGCTTCGCCCAAGTCCCCATATCCGAGACTGTAAGCGACCTTGCACACCGTGTCCGTCTATGTTGTCGGAGTGACGAACCCCAATCTGCCCCCGGCCCTTTACCTGCCGACCGGCCCCGCCGGCCCAACCACCGACGGCCAGACCGGAGCCAACGTCGAACTGCGCCGCACTCCCGACGGCCGGACCGCGCTGGTCGCCTTCACCGCGCTCGACCGGCTCGTCGACTGCTGCGGCGAGCACCAGCCGTGGATCCTGGTCAACACCGAGAACCTGGCGCTGGTGCACCAGGTCAACCCCTACGACGTCATCGTGCTCGACTCCGAACTACCGGCCGAACTGCGGCATCAAGCTCCGGCCGGACGGGTATAAACAGGACCGAACTGGGTGGTCCACCTCTCAATCCAGGCCCGGTCCTGGTCCGTAGACTCCCGGTTGACCAGCAGCGCGGCGACGGGCACGGGAGGTATGTGGTGAGCGAGCAGGACACCGCGAGCACAGGCGGTCCGGTGACCAAGGTCCTGGTCGCGAACCGGGGCGAGATCGCGGTTCGCGTGATCCGGGCCGCGAAGGACGCGGGCCTGCAGAGCGTGGCCGTGTACGCCGACCCGGACCGCGACGCTCCGCACGTGCGCCTCGCCGACGAGGCATTCGCCCTCGGCGGGAACACCGCGGCGGAGAGCTACCTCGCGATCGACAAGATCCTCGACGCCGCCAAGCGAGCCGGTGCCGACTCGGTGCACCCCGGCTACGGCTTCCTTTCCGAGAACGCCGAATTCGCCCAGGCCGTCCTCGACGCGGGCCTGACCTGGATCGGGCCGAGCCCGCAGTCGATCCGCGACCTCGGCGACAAGGTGACCGCGCGGCACATCGCGATGCGCGCCGGCGCGCCGCTGGTGCCCGGCACCAAGGAGCCGGTAAAGGACGCCAGCGAGATCATCGCGTTCGCTGACGAGCACGGCCTGCCGGTCGCGATCAAGGCGGCGTTCGGCGGCGGCGGCCGCGGCCTGAAGGTCGCCCGTACGCGCGAAGAAATCCCCGAGCTGTTCGAATCCGCGACGCGCGAGGCGGTGGCCGCGTTCGGTCGCGGCGAGTGCTTCGTGGAGCGCTACCTGGACAAGCCACGGCACGTCGAGGCGCAGGTGCTGGCGGATCAGCACGGCAACGCGATCGTCGTCGGCACCCGCGACTGCTCGCTGCAGCGCCGCCACCAGAAGCTGGTGGAAGAGGCCCCCGCGCCGTATCTGTCCGACGACCAGCGCTCCCGGATCCACGAGTCCGCCAAGGCCATCTGCAAGGAGGCCGGCTACTACGGCGCGGGCACCGTCGAGTACCTGGTCGCGGTCGACGGCACCATTTCCTTCCTCGAGGTGAACACCCGGCTGCAGGTCGAGCACCCGGTCTCGGAGGAGACCACCGGGCTCGACCTGGTCCGCGAGATGTTCCGCATCGCGCGCGGCGAGAAGCTCCGGATCACCGAGGACCCGACGCCGCGCGGCCACTCGATCGAATTCCGCATCAACGGCGAGGACGCCGGCCGCGGCTTCCTTCCCGCGCCGGGCACGGTCACCAAGTTCGTCGCCCCGTCCGGTCCGGGCGTGCGCGTCGACTCCGGCGTCGAATCCGGCAGCGTGATCGGCGGCCAGTTCGACTCGATGCTCGCCAAGCTCATCGTCACCGGTTCGGACCGGCAGAACGCGCTGGAGCGCAGCCGTCGCGCGCTGGCCGAGTTCGAGGTCGAGGGCATGGCCACGGTGCTGCCGTTCGACCGCGTGATCGTCGACGACCCGGCGTTCATCGGCGACGACAACGGCTTCAGCGTGCACACCCGCTGGATCGAGACCGAGTTCGACAACAAGATCGAGCCGTTCGTCGCGCCGGACATCGAGGCCGAGGAAGAGGCACCTCGGCAGAACGTGGTGGTCGAGGTCGGCGGACGTCGCCTCGAAGTTTCGCTGCCGGGCGGGTTCGCTCTTGAAGGCGGCGGCGCGCCCGCGGCGACGAAAGCCAAGCCCCGCAAGCGGGCCGGCGGCGCGAAGGCAGCGGTGAGTGGCGACGCGGTCACCGCGCCGATGCAGGGCACCATCGTGAAGATCGCGGTCGAGGAAGGCCAGCACGTCGAGGCGGGCGAGTTGATCGTGGTGCTCGAGGCGATGAAGATGGAGAACCCGGTAACCGCGCACAAAGCGGGCACTGTCACCGGGCTTTCGGTCGAGATCGGCTCCGCGGTCACGCAGGGAACGCAACTCTTGGAGCTCAAGGACTGAAGTTGTGCTGAATGTCGTGGGTGCCGCGCGCTCGCGCGGCCTACCATCGACTACGTGACTGAGGTTCCGTCTCCGCAGCTGCGGATCAGCGACCAGGAGCGAGAGTCCGCGCTGAATGCGCTCGGTGAGCACATGAGCGCGGGGCGGATCGACATCGACGAGTTCGGCGAGCGTTCCGCCCGGATCACCGCGGCCAAAACCCGCGGCGAACTGGGCGAACTGTTCACCGATCTGCCGGTGCCGCATCCGGTGTTCGGCGTGGGAGCGACTGCCGCGCCAGAACCGGTGGCGCCACCGCCGCGGATGCCGGTGCCGCAGCCCGCGGCGTCCGGCGAGATGGCCGCGCGGCAGCCGGAATGGTCGGCCGGGCAACGCGCCGTCGCCGCCTTGATTCCACTGGTGTGGATCGCGGCGATCGCCTTGATCGCCACCGGCGCCGCCGGCTGGCCGGTGATTTTCGCGCCGATCGCGCTCACCGCGGTCGGCCGGGCGCTCTGGGGCAAGGGTTTCGAGCACCATGATCATCACCACCGCCACGACCGGCACCGGGAGCGCCGCGAGGAGTTCCGGGCGATGCGCGACGAACACCGGCGGCAGCGCCGTCTGGACCCCTGAGGCGGACCATGCCTGACCTGCGGTTGAGCGACGACGAACGGCAGGACGCGCTCGACGTCCTCTCCGAGCACGTCCGCACCGGACGCCTCGACATCGACGAGTACGGCAGCCGTTCGGCGAAGGTCACGTCGGCCAAGCTGGTGAGCGAACTGGTGCCGCTGTTCGACGACCTGCCCTCGCCGCGTCCGAGCGCACTGCTGGCCACGGCCCGGCCGCAACCGCTCGCGCCGTCCGCCGGAAACGGCAAGCTCGGTGCGTTCGTGATGCGGTATTCGGTACCGCTTTCGATCGCGTTGGCGGTCGTCGTGCTCGTCGTGACGCGCGGACGGCTGCTGATCGTGTTCGCGCTGCCGTTGCTGCTGATCCTGTTCAGCGGATGGCGGCGGCGCTGAGCCCGCCACGACGCGTACGGCTCAGTCCGATGATGGGGCTGCGGCCGGGCTCGGTCGATCCGAACGCCGAGCGCTGGGCGGGCCCGGTTTTCGCCGGGATCGGGATCGTGGCGCTGGCGGTGTGCACGATCATCGCCGCAGGTCAGCCGCACGGCGATGCCGCGCAGTGGCGCACCACGCTGCTTCTCGCCGCGGCGAGCGGGCTGTGGCTGCTCGTGCTGATCCCGATTTTTCCGCTGCGCACGCGGAAGCCGTGGCTGGCCATCGGATTCTTCGTCGTGCTGCTGACTGGCGCGGCCCTCCTCACCTCCCGGCTGGATCCGTTCACCGCCTTCGCATCGATCGGGTACCCGATCGCGTTCGTGCTGTTCCCGACGCGGTGGAGCATCTTCGCGGCAGCCGCGACGGCAGTGGTTCCGTTGCTGGCCAAGGGAATCTGGCAACCGTCGCCGCCGTGGATCACTGCGGTGTCGATCGTCGGGCCGATCCTGTACGTGGCATGGTTCGTGGGCGCGGAGAGCGAACAACGTCGTCGTACCAACGAAAAACTCGCGCAGTCGAATGCACAGCTGGAAACGGCGTTGACGGAAAACGCGGCGCTGCACGCACAACTGCTCACCCAAGCCCGCGAGGCAGGCGTACTCGATGAACGCCAGCGGATGGCCCACGAAATCCACGACACCGTCGCTCAAGGATTGACCGGCATCGTCACGCAACTGCAAGCCGCCGACCGGGCCACCGAAGCCGCGGATCGGCAACGGCATCTCAACCACGTGCACACGCTGGCGAAGGACAGTCTCACCGAGGCGCGCCGGGCGGTCCAGGCGCTGCGGCCGGAGCCGTTGGCGGACTCGCATCTGCCGGAAGCGTTGGCAGGCTTGGCGAATCGAGTGTCCGAAACCTCCGGCGCCAAGGTGACCGCCGACGTCGAAGGCGACGCACGGCCGCTGCTGCCCGAGCTGGAGGTGACGATGTACCGGGTGACGCAGGAAGCCTTGGCCAACGCGGAAAAGCACGCGCGCGCCAGCCGGATCGGCATCACGCTGACCTACACCAGCGAACTGGTCATGCTCGATATCCGGGACGACGGAAGAGGTTTCGCCCCCGGAGACCGCGGCGACGGCACCGGCTTCGGTCTGGAAGCGATGCGCCAACGCGTGCGGCGGGTCGCGGGCTCGCTCACTATCGAGTCCGCGCGAGGAGAAGGGACCGCCGTACACGCGGAGTTCCCGGCGATCCCTTCGCCCGGCGCTGCTTAGGTCACTGCCCGCCCACGGTACGCAGCTTCCGCCGCAGCACCTTGCCGTTTGCGTTGCGCGGCAAGGCTTCCAGCCACGTCACATCCTGCGGCACCTTGTACCACGACAGGTGCTCACGAGTCAGCGCGACCAACTCCGCGCCCAGGTCGTCGTCGCCGTTGCCCGACGTGGCGACCACGTACGCACGCAGCGTCGTGTCCCCCGCCTCGCGCCGCACCGCGCTGACTGCCGCTTCGCGCACCTTCGGGTGACTTTCGAGAAGCCGTTCGACCTCCCCGGGGACCACGTTCTGCCCGCCGATCACCTCGACGTCGTCCAGCCGTCCGTACACGTGGATGACGCCCTGTGCGTCGATCGACCCGAGATCACCGGTCGACCACCAGGTGTCGGTCACCTGATCCGGGCCGAGACTGCCGCGCGCGACACCCCGCGTAGCGAAGGGGACCAGAACCTGCAGTTCGCCCTGCACCCCGGCGGCCATTTCCTGCCCGTCGACCACTATGCGCGCCGAACGGCCCTCGAAGACCGGCCCGATCGCCGACGGGTCGGGGTAATCCGCCGGTCGGCCAGCGGCGTATCCACCAGCTTCGGTGGAACCGTAAAGATTCACGAGCCGGTCGCCGAAGATCGGCACCAACTTCTCGCGCAACCGTGCGGAAAGCACTTCACCAGCGCACATCGCGCCGCGCAGCTTTCCGAGCGTTTCAGCGTGTCCCGGCTCCTGCAGCAAGCGCGCGTAGAAGCTCGGCTGCGCGAAAAGCGTCGCGACGTCGTAGCGGCGGATCAACTCCAACGCGGCGGCGGGGGTCGCGCGCGGTCGCGAGAGTACCGACGTCTGGCCGGTGCAGATCGTGGCCATTGCCGAGGAGTACAGGCCACCAGCGAAATACATGCGCGACACCGAGAACGCGACCGTGCCGACGCCGTCTGTGCGAAGCGTCGACGGATCGAAATTGCTGTGCAGGTAGAAGCACAGCTTGGGCGCGCCGGTCGTCCCGGACGTGAACATCGCGTGCGACGGACGGTCGCCGCCCGGCGCGAACTCCGTCTCCGGTTCCGCGGCAGCCAGCCGCTGCGCACCGGTGGTCGGGGCGAGACCGGCGTCGTCGAGCCAGCCCGCGGTCTCCGGGTCGGCGACGATCAGCGCGGGTTCGGCGGTGCGGATGTCGCGGGTCAGATCGTCTTGGCTCATCTGGACATTCACCGGGATCGCGACGATTCCGGCCTGCCACGCGCCGAGCAGGCACCAGACCATTTCGACGCTGTCCGGAAGGGCGAGCAGAACGCGGTCGCCGCGGCGCAGCCCGGCGGCTCGATAACCGCCCGCGACGCGCGCGGCCCCGGCGTAGACCTCGGCGAACGTCCAGGTCCGGTCGTCGGCGAGGAAGGCGGGAAGGTCGTCCCATCCGTTCAGACGGGAATGTTCGACGGCAAACTGGGTCAGATTGTCCGGCATACCGGCAACACTCCCAGCGTGCTCATCGCACCGCGACGGCCTTTCCCTCAACGCTGCCCGAAACGGCAAGGATTTTTCACCCTGCGCCCGCCCCGGTCGTGACGCGGCACGCAGCCGTTTCCCGCGTCCGGAAGGTTAGGCTCGAGTTGTGGAACCCGTGGAAATCAACGCGGGCGCGTACTACCTGCGTCAACTGCGCGCGGACCGGAATCTCGACGACCGGCCCGCGCTGATGGAGGCGTTCGCGGACCCGCGGCATCGGCGGTACGTGCTGAATTACCGGCTGCGCACCCCGGACGAAGCCACCGAGTACGTGACGCTGCGCGCCGCGCAATGGGCGTGCGACGAGCGTTGTTCGTGGGCGGTCGCGGAACCGGCGACCGGCCGTCTGCTCGGCGAGGTCGGGCTGCGCGATCTGGACCTCGACTTCGGCACCGCCGAGGCGTCGGTGTGGACGCATCCGGCCGAACGGGGCAAAGGCATTGCGGCAGTTGCGCTTTCGGCCGCGATCCAGTTCGGGTTCGCCCGTCTCGGGCTGCACGAAATCGCTTATCGGCACGACGAAAGCAACACCGCGTCGGAGGTCGTCGCGCGCCGGGCGGGGTTCAGCCGGGTCGGGCCGGAAGAGCGGCCTTCGCCTAGCGGGGAAAAGCTCATTCGCTGGGTGCTCAAGCCCTCGTGAGTGCCTATCGCGGTTCTAACCGGGACAGGCACTCACGACGCCACCTCAGCTAACGGGCTCGATCAGCCCTGCCCGAGCCTCCGGAGCCGCCGCCCGCAACGCGTCCGCGGACTCGTCCGTCGGCTGCAGCTGCGAATCCCGCTCCGCCTCGACCCGCGCCCGGTAGACCTCGACCTCGCGCTTCGTCTCCTCTTCCGACCAGCCCAGCACGCCGCCGACGAGCTGGGCGACCTGCTCCGCGCAGTCGACGCCGCGGTGGGCGTACTCGATGGAGATCCGCGTGCGCCGGGCGAGGACGTCCTCCAGGTGCAGCGCGCCCTCGTGGCTGGCCGCGTACACGACCTCCACGCCGAGGTAGTCCGGCGCGGATTCGATCGGCTTGAGCAGCTCCGGCCGGTCCGCCGCGAGCGCCAGCACCTCGTGCACCAGCGAGCCGTAGCGGTCGAGCAGGTGCCGCACGCGGTACGGATGCAGCCCGTGCTCCGCGGCCAGGTGGTCGGCCTGGTTGACCAGCGCGTGGTAGCCGTCCGCGCCGATCAGCGGGACCTTGTCGGTGATGGACGACGGCGGGCGGCCCGGCAGGTCGACCACCGCGGCGTCGACGGCGTCGGCCGCCATCACCCGGTAGGTCGTGTACTTGCCGCCCGCGATCGCGACCAGACCCGGCGCGACCCGCGCGACCGCGTGCTCGCGCGACAGCTTCGACGTCTCTTCGCTCTCGCCGGCCAGCAGCGGCCGCAGACCCGCGTACACACCTTCGATGTCGTCGTGCGTAAGCGGCGTCGCGAGCACCGAGTTCACGTGTTCGAGCAGGTAGTCGATGTCGTGCTTGGTGGCCGCCGGGTGGGCGAGGTCGAGGTTCCAGTCCGTGTCGGTGGTGCCGACGATCCAGTGGTTGCGCCACGGGATCACGAACAGCACCGACTTCTCGGTGCGCAGGATCATCCCCGACTCCGACACGATCCGGTCGCGCGGAACCACGATGTGCACGCCCTTGCTGGCGCGCACCCGGAACCGGCCGCGGCCGCCGGACAGCCGCTGCAGTTCGTCGGTCCACACGCCGGTGCAGTTGACCACCGCGCCGGCGTGGATCTCGGTCTCGCGGCCGTCCTCGACGTCGCGCACGCGCACGCCGGAAATCCGGTCCGCCTCGCGCAGGAAGCCGACGACCTGGGTGGAGGTCCGGACCACCGCGCCGTAATGCGCGGCGGTGCGCGCGACGGTCATCGTGTGCCGGGCGTCGTCCGACTGCGCGTCGTAATACCGGATGCCGCCGATCAGAGCAGACCGCTTGAGCGCGGGGACCATTCGGAGGGCACCCGCGCGGGTGAGATGTTTCTGGCCGGGCACCGAACGGGCGCCGCCCATCGTGTCGTACATCAGCAGGCCGGCGGCGGTGTACGGGCGCTCCCAGATCCGGTGCGTCAGCGGATACAGGAAGCTCACCGGCTTCACCAGGTGCGGCGCGATCTTCGTCAGCATCAGCTCGCGCTCGTGCAGCGCTTCGCGCACCAGGCCGAACTCGAGCTGTTCGAGATACCGCAGGCCGCCGTGGAAGAGCTTGCTGGACCGGCTCGACGTGCCGGACGCCAGGTCGCGGGCCTCGACGAGAGCCACCCGCAGGCCGCGCGTCGCCGCGTCGAGCGCCGTGCCCGCGCCGACGACTCCGCCGCCGATCACGACCAGGTCGAAGGTCTCGTCGCCGAAGCGCCGCCAGGATTCCTCCCGGCCCGCCGGACCCAGCCGGGCCGGGTCGCTGCCATTCTGCGGGTTCGTCACCACTCGTTCCTCCTCGTGCTCCACCTTCCCCAGCATCGCACGCTTGCGTGATCGTCTGCTGACCCCGAGGTGACACGTGTGGCGGAACCCATGACGATCATGGTCACATTGCTTCGCCCGGCTTATGGATTGCGCGAGTACGCACCGGTAACGTGCCGCGGACTGGGGTCGGCGACGGGGCTGTGGCCGGACGTGTTCGGCCCTGCACAGACTGTCCAGTGTGGAGGTGCGGAGAGCGTGAGTCCAAGTCTGAGTCCGGGTGCGATCATCGTCTGGGAACTGCTGGGTACGGCGGTTCTCATTTTGCTGGGCAACGGCGTGGTGGCCAACCACGTGCTGCGGAAGAACAACGGGCACAACGCGGGAACCCTGTTCATCACCTTCGGCTGGGGGTTCGCCGTCTTCACCGGCGCCAGCATCGCAGCGCCGACCGGCGCGCACCTCAACCCGGCGGTCACCCTCGGCCTCGCCATTTCGGGCAAGGTGCCGTGGTCGAACGTGCCGTATTACCTGATCGGGGAAATGCTCGGCGCGATTCTCGGCGCCGTGCTGTGCTGGCTGACCTACAAGCTGCAGTTCGACGACCACCCGAATCCGGAGGAGACGCTGGGCATTTTCTCCACCGCCCCGCAGATCCGGAACAAGGCGTGGAACCTGGTGACCGAGATCATCGGCACCTTCGTGCTCGTCGGCTGGATCCTGCTGAGCCCGGTCTTCGAAGCACCGGGGCAGGACGGGGTGCCGACGTTCGGCAACTCGGCGCTCGGCTACGCCGGCGTGGCGTTCGTGGTGCTGGTGATCGGCATCTCGCTCGGCGGGCCCACCGGCTACGCCATCAACCCGGCCCGCGACCTCGGCCCGCGCATCGCGTACGCGTTCCTGCTGCCGATCAAGGGCAAGCGCGACGCCGACTGGGGCTACTCGTGGGTGCCGGTCGTCGGACCGCTCATCGGCGGCGCACTGGCGGCGCTGGTGTACCTCGCCGTGCACAACCTGACCTGATCCAGCTTTCCGGAGGAAATCCATGACTTCGTACGTCGCCGCGATCGACCAGGGCACCACGTCGACGCGTTGCATGATCTTCGACCACTCCGGCCGTGTCGTCGCGGTCGACCAGCGCGAGCACGAGCAGATCTTCCCGAAGGCGGGCTGGGTCGAGCACAACGCCGAGGAGATCTGGGAAAACACCCGCGCGGTCGCGGCGGGCGCGCTCGCCAAGGCCGACCTGCGGCCGACCGACATCGCCGCGGTGGGCATCACCAACCAGCGCGAGACGGCGCTGGTGTGGGACCGCAACACCGGGAAGCCGGTGTACAACGCGATCGTCTGGCAGGACACCCGCACCGACAAGATCGCTGGGGAACTCGGCGCGCTCGGCGGCGGACAGGAGCGCTACCGCGAGAAGACCGGCCTCCCGCTCGCGACGTATTTCTCCGGCCCGAAGATCAAGTGGATCCTCGACAACGTCGAGGGCGCGCGGGCCAGGGCCGAGGCGGGCGACCTGGTGTTCGGCAACATGGACACCTGGGTGCTGTGGAACATGACCGGCGGCACCGACGGCGGCGTGCACGTGACCGACCCGACGAACGCGTCGCGCACGCTGCTGATGGATCTCGACACCCTGAAGTGGGACGAGGACATCGCGGCGGAGATGGGGATTCCGCTGTCGATGCTGCCGGAGATCCGGTCGTCGTCGGAGGTGTACGGCAAGGTCCGCCCGCGCGGGGCACTGGCCGAGGTGCCGATCGCGGGCATCCTCGGCGACCAGCAGGCGGCGACGTTCGGCCAGGCGTGCCTTTCGCCGGGCGAGGCCAAGAACACTTACGGCACCGGCAACTTCGTGCTGCTGAACACCGGCACGGAGAAGGTACTGTCGGAAAACGGCCTGCTGACGACGGTCTGCTACAAGATCGGCTCGAACGACACGGTGTACGCGCTGGAGGGTTCGGTCGCGGTCACCGGTTCGCTCGTGCAGTGGCTGCGGGACAACCTGGGGCTGATTTCGTCGGCGGCCCAGATCGAGGAATTCGCCCGGACGGTCGACGACAACGGCGGCGCGTACTTCGTGCCCGCGTTCTCGGGCCTGTTCGCCCCGTACTGGCGCTCCGACGCCCGCGGCGCGATCGTCGGACTGACCCGGTTCGTGAACAAGGGCCACATCTCGCGGGCGGTGCTGGAGGCGACGGCGTTCCAGTCGCGAGAGGTGATCGACGCGATGAACGCCGACTCGGGTGTCCCGCTGAAGTCGCTGAAGGTCGACGGCGGGATGGTCGTGAACGAGCTGCTGATGCAGTTCCAGGCGGACATCCTCGGGGTGCCGGTGATCCGCCCGGTGGTGAACGAGACGACCGCACTTGGCGCGGCATACGCGGCCGGGCTGGCGGTCGGGTTCTGGGAGTCGGAGGACGACATCCGCACGAACTGGGCGAAGGACAAGCAGTGGGACCCGTCGATGGACGAGTCCCGGCGGGAGACGGAATACCGGAACTGGAAGAAGGCCGTGACGAAGACCTTCGACTGGGTGGAGGACTGATCCTTCCGGTTGGCTCTGGCTGGCCCTGGCTGGCCCTGGCTGGCCCTGGCTGGCTGAAGTCCGTGAGGGGAACCCTGGGGGAATCTGATTCCTGCGGGGTTCCCCTCACGGACTTCTGGCCCAGGTTCGAGGTGCGCCGAGTCGACGCGGATGCGCTGATCTCGCCGCCGATCCCCGCGCCGGACGGGCCTCGCACAGCGCGCCACGGCATCAGTTCGGCTCGGCATCAGTTCGGCTCGGCACTCACCAGCTCGGCCCGCTCCGCTCAGCGCGACTCGCCCAGCGCGGCACGAACCAGCAGGGGCGCATCGCGGATCGGCGCTAGCTCGCCCCACCACCGCACCGCGCGGCCCCGCACCAACTCGGCTTAACACCGCGCGCGGCGCGCCCAACGCACCAGCTCGGCTCGGCTCGGCACTGCGCAGTCCGGCCCGGCATGGCACAGCACGGCTCAGCCCGGCGGCGCGGCTCACCTGGCACGGCGCGGCGCCCGGCAATGCCTGGCCCAACCCCGCACGGCACAGCCCCGCACGGCACGGCCCGGCACGACACCGCGCGGCCCAGTCCTGCACGGCACGAGCCCAGCACGGCGTGGCACGGCTCAGCCCAGCTGCATGACGCGGCACGGCACCCGACAATGCCCTGCCCAGCCCCGCACCTCGCCCCTCAGCCAGCTACCC
>NZ_PQIA01000183.1 GCF_003385235.1 Amycolatopsis circi
CCGCTGCTGCCGGTGCTCCCGCTTCCTGCCGCCGCCGTACCGGCGGGTGCGGCTCCGGCGGAAAGCCCGGCCTGCGCCGCGTTCGGCGAAACAGCCCCGCCCGCGCCTGCCCCGGCCGGGCCTGCCCCGGCCGGGCCGCCGACGCCGCCACCGCCGATTCCTGCTCCCGCCCCGCCGCCGACCGAGCCAGCGAGCCCGGGCAGTCCGGAATCCGGTTGCGGGACCGAGGAAAAGTCCGCGGGCTGGTACAGGTCAGCGGGGTTGAACGCGCTGCTGACCGGATTCGGCACCTGCGCGGCGTTTCCCCCGCCGCCGCCCGCGTTCTTGGCCAGGTCGAGCAGCTTGCTCGCCACGTCCGCCGCGTTCTTGGCGGTGGCCAGCGGCGATTCGGGCGAGTTGGCAGCGGGGTCCTTGGCGGGATCCTTGGTGTCGGGAACGTCCTGCGGGGACGGGCTTTCCCGCGGATTCGCCGCCGAGGGATCACCGCCGCCGTTGTTCGGCGCGGCCGGACCCGGCCCCGGCTGGTCCGAGGTCGACGCCAGCCCGACCTTCGGATCGCCCGACATCTGCCTGCCGGGAGCGGCGAGCAGCTTCGACGTCACCTCCTGATACAGCGGCGTCAGCGTGTCCAGCCGGTCGGCGACGTCGTTGCGCGCCTGGTCCAGGTCCGTTTGCGACGCATTCGACGGCAGGTTCGCGATCTTGGCGTCCGCGAAGCCCCGAGCGTCGCGGATCCCGTTGATCAGCGCGGTGATCGCGTCGCTGATCTGCTCGGTGGTCGTGCTGGTCGTCAGCGGGCCGCCCGATTCGGGCCCGCCGGCCATCTCGTCGGTCCAGGACTGCGCGACCCGCACCACTTTGAGCGCCTCGGCGTCGAAGGCGGTGCCCGCGAAGTCCTTCCAGCCGTCGCCGAGATCGCGGCGCATCCTGTCCAGGTTGACCGCTTGGTCCGCCAGCCAGGGACGAACCTTCTTCCACATCTCCGAAGCGGCGTTGAGCAAGGGCACGTGCTGGACGCACTCCGCCACGATCATGTCGCGGAGTTCGCCGAGCTGCTTGTCGCGGTAGTCCATCATGCCGGTCGCCCGCTTCCTAACGCTGCTGCCCGGACGTGAGCGAAGGCAGCACCGCGGGCAGGCCGTCGCCGGTCATCTTGCCGAACGCCGTGCGGGTGTAGTCGTCGAAAGCGGCCTTCGCGAGTTCGTCCTTGGCGGCTTGGTCGGTGAAGTGGTAGTTCTGCGCCGCGTTGTGGGCGAAGGTGCCCAGCGCGTTGACCGTCTCCTTGAACTGGGTGATGAACCGGTAGAGCCGGTCGGTGGTCCCGCTGTCCGCGTCCAGCACGGTTTCGTGGCCGTTGAGCATGCTGCCGCAGCCGCCGCTGCCCCGTCCGGCCACCGGGTCCGGGACCGGTACCCGGGCCAGGTTTCCCGAGGTCTCGGCGAACCGCTCCATCGCGGCCGGGATTCCGTCCATTCTGTCCGGTGGTGCCATCGCGCTCTCCTGCTTCCGCTCGTCTGTCCACAGTGGTCTGTACCGTCACGCCCGGGGCGGCGACCAGGCCAGCTGCACCAGTCCCTTGTTCCCGCGCCGGTCGACCAGCCAGCCGCGGCCGGGCGGCAGCACCTGCGCGCGCATCCCGCCGAGCAGCGGGCCCTCGTCCCGGTCGCCGGACATCAGCACACCCGTCGCGCCGACCTCGCGCATCCGGTTGAGGACCGGTTCGTACAGGCCCTTGCCCGCGCCGCCGGTGCGGCGGGCGAGCACGCTGCGCAGGCCGATGTCGCCCGCCTGTGCGGCCAGCGGGAGCAACGGCATGAGCGGGTGGTTCTGGTGCGTGGCCACCATGTCGTAGTCGTCGACGAGCACGAAGATTTCCGCGCCCTGCCACCAGTTCTTCTCCCGCAGCTGCGCGGGCGTGACGTCCGGGCCGGGCAGCCGCCGCGACAGCCTGGTGACGACCTCGTTCAGCAGCGCGATGCTGTGCGCGTCGTTGGTGCCGGTGCCGAGCAGGTACTCGTCGGGGATCTCGCCGAGCAGCCCGCGCCGGTGGTCGATCAGCACGATCCGCGCCTGCTCCGGCGTGTACGCGGCGCAGATGCGGCGGGCCACGGTGCGCAGGAACGAGGTCTTGCCGGACTGCGTGTCGGCCAGCACGAAGAAGTGCGGATCGTTCGCGAAGTCCAGCCGCAGCGGCGACAGGTCGTGCTCGTGGACGCCGATCGCGAGCCCGGCGTCCGGTCCGCTCAGCTCGTCCGCGGCAGGAAGCTCGTCATACGCCAGCACGCCGGGCAGCAGCCGGACCGGCGGAGCCGCCGCACCGGGCCAGGCGTCCGCGATCGCCGCGACCAGGCCGGCGAGGCCCTCCTGGAGATCGCCGACGCTGTGCCCGCCGTCGATGCGCGGCAACGCGATCAGCATCTGGTGCTTGCTCGCCGACAGTCCCCGGCCGGGCCGTTCGGCGGGCACGCCCATCGCCGCGCGCCGGTCGATGATCGAATCGATCGGGTCGCTGATCTTCAGCTCCAGCCTGCTGGCGAACAGGTCGCGCACGTTCATCCGCAGATCGAACGAGCGGGAACACGCGGCGACCACGTGGATCCCGTAGGCGAGACCGCGCGAAGCGATGTCGCTGACGATCTCCTCCTGCTGGTCGAAGTCGTTGCGCAGGGTCAGCCAGCCGTCGATCACGAGGAACACGTCGCCGTGCGGATCGTCCGGGAACTCGCCAGCGGCTTTGCGCTTCCGGAACGTCGCGACGCTGTCGATCTTGTGCTGGGCGAACAGCCGCTCGCGCTGGGCGAGCAGCGTGGCGACCTCGGAAACCGTGCGGCGGACCGCGCCGGTGTCCAGTCGTCCGGCCACCCCGGCCAGATGCGGCAGCCCTTCCAGCGCGGCGAGCGTTCCGCCGCCGAAGTCGAGGCAGTAGAACTGGGTCTCGCGCGGCGTGTGCGTAAGCGCGAGGCTGAGCACCAGAGTGCGCAAGGCCGTGCTCTTGCCGCTGCGCGGGCCGCCGATGACCACGACGTGTCCTGCAGCGCCCGACAGGTCCAGGCTCAGCGGATCGCGCCGCTGCTCGTACGGCCGGTCGACTAGGCCGAGAACCGGGCGCAGCGCACCGGCCAGTTCGGTCGAGTTGGCGGTCAGCCCGCGCTCGCGGTGCGCGACCAGGTCCGGCAGCAGTTCGTCCAGGGACGGCGATTCGTCCAGCGGCGGCAGCCACACCTGGTGCGCGGGCGTGCCGCGGCCGACCAGCCGGTCGACCATGATGTCCAGCAGCGTCTCGCCGACCGCGGCGTCCGGTTCCGGCTCGGGTTCGGCGACGTCCCCGGCGTCGATCGCGGGCGCGTGGTATGCGGTCGTGTATTCGTGCAGCACCAGGTCTTCCGGCGGGCCCGCCGGTCCGCCGGCCTGGCTGATCCGGCGGTGCACGCCGGACACGTAGGCCGAGCGGAACCGCACCATGGATTCGGTGCCCACCTTGAGGAAGCCGTTCCCCGGCGCTCGCGGCAGCTTGAACGCGTCCGGCACGCCGAGCACCGCCCTGCTCTCCATCTCGGAAAACGTCCGCAGGCCGATCCGGTAGGACAGGTGGCCTTCCAGCCCGCGCAGCCGGCCCTCGTCCAGCCGCTGCGACGCGAGCAGCAGGTGCACGCCGAGCGACCGGCCCAGCCGTCCGATTTGGACGAACATGTCGATGAAATCCGGCTTGGCGGAAAGAAGTTCGGAGAACTCGTCGCAGATGACCAGGAGCGTGGGCACCTCCGGCAGCGGCGCTCCGGCTTGGCGGGCCTTCTCGTAGTCGCGCAGCGAGGAGAAGTTCCCGGCCGCGCGCAGCAGTTCCTGGCGCCGGATCAGCTCGCCGTTGATCGCGTCGGTCATCCGGTCGACCAGGTGCAGTTCCTCGGCGAGGTTGGTGATCACCGCGCTGGTGTGCGGCAGTTTGTCGAGCCGGGTGAAGGTCGCGCCGCCCTTGAAGTCGATCAGCGCGAAGTTCAGCGAACTCGGCGGATGCGTGATCGCCAGCGCCAGCACGAGCGTCCGCAGCAGTTCGGACTTGCCGGAGCCGGTGGCCCCGATCAGCAGCCCGTGCGGGCCCATGCCCTCCTGCGCCGACTCCTTCAGGTCGAGGTCGATCGGAGCGCCGTCCTCCTGGATGCCGAACCGGATCCGCAGCCGGTCGCGGTTCGGGCGCGGCACCCAGGTGTCTTCGGGCGAGAGGTCGTACGGATCGCCCAGCCCCAGCAGCTCGGCGAGGCCGAGTTCGGAACTCATCGGCGCGTCGCGGATTCCCGAGCTGAGCCGCAGCGGCGCGAGCTGCCTCGCCAGTCCTTCGGCCGCCGCGCCGTCGAGGAAATCCGCCTCGCCGAGCCGCGCTTCGCCCTCCGCGGTCCGGCTGGAAAGCGCGCCGTCGGCACCGACCGACAGCAGCACGGAAGTCCGGGCAGGCACGCGCGGCGGCGGAGTCGTCAGGTCGAACACCGTGACACCCTCCACGCCGCCGCCGGTCATCAGGTGGTCCGACCCGGCGACCTCGCCGCCGTCCAGGACCACGACCAGATACGGCCCGGGAACGCTGACCTGCTGGTCGGGATCGAACCGCGGGCGGGTGCCCAATTCCTCCTCCAGCATCGCTTCCAGCGCCGACACCGCCGGAACCACCAGCCTCAGCGGGCCGAGCGCGTCCGAACGCGCCGGGTGCAGCGAATGCGGGAGCCACTTCAGCCATTCCCAGTCGGCGCGGCGGTCCTCGCTCACGCACACCGCGATCCGCAGATCGTCGGGCGACTGCAGCGCGGCGAGCTGTGCCAGCACCGCACGCAGCATGCCGAGTGCCGCCGTGCGGTCCCCGCGCACGTGGATCCGGCTGAAGCCGTTGACCGCGATCGCCAGCGGCAGTCCGTCGACCGTGCGGTGGGTGGCGAGGAACCGCCGCAATGCCAGCGCCGACAGCGGTTCGAGCTCTTCGAGCGGCAGGGTGTCCGGTGCGACGAGCGCGAGTGCCGGACCCTGCGGGCCGCGCCCGATCCGGGCCACGGCGAAGTCGTCGTCGTCCTTGCGCCGTTCCCACAGCCGGTAGCTCGCCGCGAGCGACCACAGCGCCGCCGGTTCCGGGTGGAGATAGTCCATGGCCGTGCGCTGCCGGCGCACCGCCCGGCGCAGCCGCACCCGGTGCTGCGCCAGGTGCCGCAGGTACTTCCGCCGGGCCTGCCCCATTTCCCGCTTGCTCGGGCCGCCGCCCTGCAGCAGCCCGGTGAGGATCATCCCCAGCATCCCGACGCCCATCAGCCCGTAGACCACGAACCGGATGGAACCGCCGAGGTTGC
Source organism: Amycolatopsis circi (assembly GCF_003385235.1). GTDB lineage: Bacteria > Actinomycetota > Actinomycetes > Mycobacteriales > Pseudonocardiaceae > Amycolatopsis > Amycolatopsis circi. The sequence goes on from NZ_PQIA01000183.1 coordinate 5,325, forward strand.
CGGAGTAGAGCAGCAGCGTCGACGCCATCATGGCGAGCATCGGCAGCACCGTGAACACCTGCGCCCACTGCCGTCCCGGCGGGGCCGGGATCGCCGGGGGCGGTTGCAGCATCAGCTCGCCGGCCGGCATCTCCGGGGCCGGTTTCCGCGCGGGCCGCTTGACCAGGACTGTCGCCATGGCACCGATCTTCCGCGTCCGGCGGGCGCTTCGGGCGGCCGTGGCAGGAACGTGCCGCGGGGCCGGTATTCCGCGCCGGAGGAACTAGCTTCGGAAAACGCAGGGAGGCGGCCGGGAAATCCGGGGCGCGTTCCCGTGACCGCGAATGGAGGGTCTTGTGACCGGGTTCAATTTCATGAACGGCGATCCCACGCAGATGCGCGGGATCGCCGACAACTGGCGTGGCCTCTACGAGGAGGTCGCGAACCGCAACACCAGCCTCAACACCGGGAACACCGGGCTGGAAGGCGTCTGGAAGGGCGCGGGCGGGCGGATGTTCCAGGGGATCGAGCCGGACCGGTTCGCGCAGAACCAGCGGCTGACGACCACCGGCCACGGACTGGCCGACACCCTGACGACGTCGGCGAACAAGTATTTCGAGAACGACGCGGAAAACGGCCGCGCGCTCAGCGTGACCGGCGATTTCCAGATCAACACCGGTTCGTTCGGTTCCGCTTTCGGCGCCGTCTGAGCCGCCGCACCGCAGAAGGGAGACCACAGTGACCGACCAGATCCTGATGTACTTCGACCAGGTCCAGAGCCAGGCGCAGGAGATCTTCAAGACCGCCGGCCAGGACTCGACGTCGTTCGGCGACGTGTACCAGCGCGCGAAGGGCGCGTTCGCGAGCGTCCTGACCGACGGCAACGGGCACGAGATGGACGCGGCGATGGGCCAGAAGTTCAAGCTGGACAACGAATACAACGACCGGGCCCACGCGATGGGCCGCGCCACCTCGAACTCGGTGGACCGGTCGCAGCACTGCGTGCAGAGCTGCGCTGCCACCTGGCAGGTGTGATCCTGGCACTGTGAAGCGCGCCCCGTTCTCGGACGGGGCGCGCTTTCTCGTGTCCGCTCAGGACTGTCCGAGGAGCGAAACCTGGTCCGGCAACTCCTCCGCCACCGGCTCAGCGGGCAAAACCGCAGCACGACCCGCTCGCCACCCCCGACGACGGCCCCGCCGCACGACGACCACGATCAGCACCGCCAACAGCAAAACTCCGGCACCGCCGAAAGCGAGCCGGGTCGCGGTCGAGGTCGTGCCGCGCACCCACTCGGCGTGCGCGACCGCGGCCCGATCCGCCGGAGCCGGGTGATACGCCGGGATTCCCGCTGCCGGCGTGAGGTTCATCCCGTCCGTGACCGCGCGGTACGGGTTGACCAGACCGGTGCCGTACGCGTCGCTGGATTGCCCGCCCCTCGCCGGGCTCGCAGTCGCTTTCAACCGCCGGATTACTTCCGGCGCGGACAGGTTCGGCCAGGCCGCGCGCACCAAAGCCGCGGTGCCCGAGACGAACGGGGTGGCGAAGCTGGTTCCGTCGTCGTAGGCATGACCGTCCACTCTGGTCGCGGCGAGTACTTTCGCACCCGGCGCGACGAGCCCGACGTACGACCCGATCTGTGAGCTGGATGCGCGCGCCCCGTCGATGTCCACCGCACCCACGCCGAGGACCCCGGGGTAAGCGGCGGGATACGACGGCAGTTTCGTCGACGCGTCCTGCTGTGCGTTGCCCGCCGCGGCGACCACCACGACATCGCTGGCCACCGCGTACGCGACCGCTTCGCGGATCGCCGGGAAGTCGGCGGTCCCGGACATGGACAGGTTCAGCACGCGGGCGCCTTGCCCGACCGCGTAAATGATGCCGTTCGCGACGGTCTGCGGGTTGATCCGCTGGATCTGGCCCTGGTCGGTGAGGTCCTGGTCGCTGACCCGGACCGGCAGCACGGTGGCGTCCGGGGCGACGCCGCGGAACCCGACGCCGGGCAGCGCGTCCGCCGCGACGATGCTCGCCACCGCGGTGCCGTGCGAATCGCAGTCGAAGGAGCCGGGAAGGTCCTGGTTCGCCACGAAATCCCGTCCTGGCAATACCTTTCCGGGACGGCGCAGCTGCGGGTGATCGGCGTCCACTCCGGAATCCACCACGGCCACCACTACCCCGCCGCCGCGCGTGTACCGCCACGCCGACTCGGGCGCGATGGTCTGCTGCGCCCAAGGCTGAGCGGTGATCTCGGGGTGCGCCGGTTGCGCGTTGGCGCAGGCTCCCGCAGGCGGTGCCGCGCGCGCCGTGCCGCCTAGGACAAACTGGAGCGACGTCACCGTCAGCACGGTGGCGACAGAAGCCTTACGGTGTCGGATCACCCTCGCGATACTGCGGCACTTCTCGCTCGTTTCCGGTTCCGTGGCCGCTACCGGTCACCGCCCGCCACAGCCGCGCTCACGAACCCAGACTGGCGTCCGGAAGCGAGGAGGACCGGCATGGACACGCCACCGCACCTGAACATGTACGAGGAATACCGGCAACTGGCCGCCGACATCCGGGCCGCGCAGTCCCGGATGGCCGAAGTCCGCGCCGAAGCCTCCTCCGAGGACGATCTCATCACCGCGGTCGTCGGCAGTTCCGGCGAACTCGTGGAACTGCGCCTGGACTCCCGGATCTACCGTGCGCCGGATTCGGCCCAGCTGGCCGCCGACATCACCGATGCCGTGCACCGGGCCGCGGAACTCGCCCGTCAGGAGACCTTCTCGATCCTGTCCGGGTTCCTGCCTCCGGACGCCAGCCCGGAAACCGCGGACCTGCGCGCTGATCCGATGCTGCACGAGCTCGACCGCCAGGTCGCCGGGGAGGGCCGCTGATGGCCCCGCCGGAGAAACCCGCCCCCGGCGAACACCTCGTCGACCGCACCGACCCCGGCGGGTACGCCGGGATGTACCCCGACGCGACCGAGCAGGTGTTCCGCGCGCTGGCGCAGTTGCAGCAGACCTATCACGACACGCTGGGCGGCATCCGGAACGACTTGCAGCAGGAGTACCACGTCGGAAACGGGGCGACCGGCAAGGCGTTCATGGATTCCTACCGCGCCTGGGCGATCAGCCTCGACCGGAACGCGCAACTGGCCTCGCTCGGCCTCGCGCAGCTGACCGACCAGGCCGTCGGGCAGATCGCCGAATACCACGCCGCGGACGCGAAGAACGCCGCCGAGCTGCGTTCCTCCCAGACCGGGCAGTAGGCGGGAAAATGGCCCCCGGCGACGTCCAGGAACCGACCGAAGAGCTGTGGATCCGCGTCAAATCCGACTGGCTTTCGCGGCACGCCGGATGGCTCGACGCGATCTGGCCGCTGGACAGCGAATCCGACGCGCGGAAGCTGGGCGACGCCTGGGACCGCCTGCGCGACGCGCTGAACGCGCTGCACGACCAGGCCGGTCCGCACGTCGAAAGCCTGCACGACGCCTGGACCGACCTCGCGGGCGTTTCCGCGTACAACGCCTTGCACCGCTTCCTCGACGGTTCGTCCGGCGGCGAGGGCTTGGCCCAGCTCGCCGGGCACTGCCACGAACTGGCCGAGGCCTGCCGGAAGTACGCGAAGGACCTCGCGGACATCAAAGGCGAGATCGTCGCGGACATCCTGATCAACGTCGCGCTGTTCGCCCTGTCCACGTTGATCGCCGGACCGGCGGGCGAGGCCTTTTTCGCGGCGAGGCTCGGCGCCCAGATCGCGGCCAGGGTCGTCGCGGCCACCGAGAAGATCGCCGCTTCCAGCCGGGCGGCGAGGCTGGCTGCGGGCTTGGGCAAGTTCACCCTCGAGGCGGGTTGGAACGCCGGGCGCGGAGCCGTCGGCGGCGGGGTCGGCAATCTGCTGGGCCAGGAATTCAGCTCGTGGCGCGGTTACGGGGACGTCGACAAGGACAAGGTCGCGAACGCGATCACGGCGGGCGCCATCGGCGGCGCACTCGGACACGCGGCGAACCGCACGGTGGGCAAGGCGGTTTCCGACACCGCGGCCAAGGGTTTGGGAAAACTGCCGAAACTCTCCGAGGACACCGCGAAACAGCTCGGCTCGGTCGCTGGCGCGAGCGTGTCCGGAGCCGTCACCGGCGCCGGCACGAACTACCTCCTCGATCACCCCATTGACCAAGGCGCGATCGCCGGCGCCGCGCGGGGCGGAATGCACGCGCTCGGGGCGAACGGCATGAAGAACACCTACGAGCGGGTGGCCAGAGAGCAGCACCCGACCATCCGCGACCTGATCCGGTCCCACCTGCCGACCCCGCCCGACGGCGGTCCCCCGAACACTCCGATGCCGCCTCCTGACCACGGCTCCCCCGCCCCGTCCGGCGGAGAAGCGCGCGGCTCGGCCGAACAGGCTGGCACGTCTCAGCACACCGAGGTGCACAACTCCGCCGAACACCAGGCCTCGGCCCGACACGCCGAAGTGCCTCTCGCCGATCGGGCTACCGGTACAGACGGCGTTCATTCCGGCGCGGGGCTGGCCCCGAGAGTCGACGCCGGGTCGGCTGGGGCGGAGGTGACGAACCTGGTCCGGTCGCCGTCCTCGGCACCGGCGCAGCTGCCCGCGCGGACCGCTACCCTCGCGCCGCACTCGCCTGCGACCGGAACTCCTCCAGCGAGGTCTGGTGATGCGCCTGCCCCCGCACCGGTCAAGGACACTGGGGCGAGCAGTGGTGCGAAAGGGTCGTCTTCGGGCAAGGACAGCGCCCCTGCGCCGGAGAAGTCCGCGCCTGCACGAGAGGATTCGGCCGCTTCCGGTGCTTCGGAAGAGGGCCGCGGACGGTCGGCCGCTGAGCCGGCCGCGGATGCGTCGGAGTCCAAGGCGGGGAAGGTGATCGACCTCGACTCGCGGCGGAATCCGGACTCCACGGCGGAAGGCAAGCCAGTCGAGGCGGCCGGGGAGAGGAGGGCTCTCGAGGCGGAGAACCCGCCGGACGAGCCCCCGGTTCAGCGGCCGGATGAACCGGCGGAGCCGTCCGGGCCCGCGGCGAGCCAGAAGGAGGCACCGCGAGCGACCGGAATGCCGGACTCCCGCACCCGGCCGACGGGGGTCTCCGCTACGACACCCCACAGCGAGCCCACGCCGCAACGCTCGACCGGATCGCCGGAAAGCGGCACCCGAACCACCGCCACAGCAACCCACGCCGAACCCGCACCGCTCCGAACCACGCGATCGGCAGACAGCAGCGCCCCACCGGCAAAAGCCGCCATCACCACTCGCGGCGAATCCACACCGCAACGCCCGGCCGGAACGCCGGAGACCGGCGCCCCGCCGACCCGAACCAGCGCGACCCACGCCGAACCCACGCCACTGCGAACCACCCGATCGGCCGACGCCGCGGCGAGCCACGACGAATCCGCGCCGCAACGTTCGGAGACGGCGGGTCGCGACGAGGCCGCGTCGGCGAAATCGCCCGCTGAGCTCAAGGACTTCCGGCCGAAGGAGACGTTCGCCGGGCGGGCCAAGAGGGTTCTCCTGTCCGAGCCCGAGGCGAAGCTGGCGGAACTCTCCGAGCGCGCCGCCTACGCACGCGACCGCGGCGTCGGCTGGCTCGGCGATCAGCTGCTCGGTTCGCTCGGCGGTCACCCCGCCGGACCGAGGCCGGGCGATCGGTGGTTCACCCTCGAGACCCGCCGCACCGAGGCCGAACTCGCCGGGGTCCTCGGCCGGCTGCGCGAGCTCGGGTACTCGCTGACCGACCTGGCCGAACAGGGCGTGGCGTCCCGGCATCTCGCGCTCGCCGACCGGATGGCGCACCGGGAACTCAGCGAGTCCGAACTCAAGCAAGCGCTCGTGGCGCGGACCAACCTGTCCGCCGCGGAAGGACATCCGGCCCGCTCGGCGTTCGACGAGGTGCTGTCGAGGACGGGTGACCTGCTCGCCGAGGCCAAAGGGTTGGAAGCCAAAGCCCACGAAGCGATCGCCCAGGCTCCCGGACCGCGACCGGAGCCGGTGACGTTCACGGTGCTGCACGGCGACGGCGTCTCGGGCGGGGAGTCCGGCACGCGAGCCCTGTTGCGCTCGGTTCCCGTCGTCATCGGGGCGAGCGAGGCACTGGCTGGCGGGAATCGGCCCGCGGGCACCCGGGCGCCGGAGGCTGTGGGAGCGCACTTGCCGGACGGCGAGTCCCCGGTCTCTTCCGACCGTGCGCGGTCGCTCCCCGATCTGTGGGACAACTACCGCGCACAGGCTCGTTCCGGCGGGCTCTCCGCGCATCTGACGCTCCTCCACGACGCCGAAACCGGGAACCTCGACGCTGCCGGACGCCAGGACTTCCGGCTGGCAGTAAGCGACTGGCTCGCCGACACGCCGACGCCGGAAGGAAGCGGGCTCCGCGCACAGTTCCGCGCCGCCTTCGACCAACTGGAGCACCCGGCCACCGGCCCGCACTCGCCGTCCGGCATGCCGGAACCGGTCCGAACCGAGCCGACGCTCCCCCGAGCGCGGCAAGGACAGCCGGTGAGCTTCGCCGAAAGCCTGCTCGGCCCGATCGCCGGACCGGCGCCCGCGACCGTGCCGGATCCGGTGCGGCCGTCGATCGGATTCCCCGCGCGGCCGCCGGTGCGGACGGAACCGTTCCCGGGCGTCGGCGATCCGCACCCGCATCGGGTCGGCGATCCGGCGCCGGTCCGAGTCGGCGATCCGCACCAAGGCTCACCGGCCCCCGTCGCCGATCCGCTCCCAGGACCAGCGGCACCGGGCGGCCCGTTCCGTACCGGCGACGTCACCGCCGCTCCGACTCCGCGGCTCCCGCCGGACTTCCCCGGCCGCGGCGACCCGTCCGTTCCGGAGGTGCGCTATCCCAGCCCCGATGTACTCGAGGTCCCGCCCGTAGTTCCCGCCACCTTCCCTTACCCCACCGACAAAAACGTCGCGCGGCCGGTCCGCGAGCACACCGAGGTCGTACCGCTGCGCCACGGCTATCCCGGCGAGACGAAGCCACCGCCACCCGTTCCGGACGAGGACGCCGACGAGCGCTTCGACCTCCCACGCGAGGTCCGCGAGCAGCTCACCGAGCAGGAACTCGCCGACCTGTGGGCGCTCGTCCGCGCGACCGGCGCCCGCCCCGGCGACGTCCTTCGCTGGATCGTCGACAAGGTCCTCTACGACCGCATCCGCAAACCGGGCCGCGGACTGCCGCACCAAGACACGAGCCTCGCGGACAAGCTCAGGTTCCTCGCCACCGAACGGGAAGGGGACCGGCTGCTCGTCGGCGACCGGCTCGCGGAACTCGTCGGCAGGCCGCAGGTGCGCGTCCAGGTCGTCGAGAAGGAGGAAACTCCCGCCGACGGCGCCGCGGGCATCTACCTACGTTACGGCGTTCTCACCACGTTGTCCTTCGCCTACGCCGAGTTCGCCAAACGACGAGACCTCCTGGACTGCATCGAGGCGCAGCTCGCGCTCGCGAAGTCCGCGGCGGCCGACAGCCCGAAGCTCGCCGAACGAGAGTACGAACTGGCGTTGAAACTGGCTCAGGAGTACCTGGACCTGGTCGGTCCGGACCTGGGCTTCATCCACGCGCTGAGCCTTTCCGACGAGGCGGCGCGAGCCGAGCTCGGTTTCGGCGGCGCGACGGATTTCCGGCCGCGCGGCCAGGTTCACGATCACGGCGAAACCATCGGGCTGGCCGAGTTCTCCTTCTCCCACGCCGACGGCGGACGGCGGAACGTCGTCGTGGCCCGGTTGCGCAGCCCCGGCTCCGCCGACCGCGAACGGCTGATCAAGAACGCGCGGCGCTATCTGCAGAGTCAGCGGTCCGGTGAGAAGAAGCCTTACCTCGTCCTCAGCCGGGAATGGCGCAACGTCGGCGAAGCGGATCTCGCCGAACTCACGGACAGCTTGCGGAAAATGGGTTTCGCGGCCGTGCTGTACAGCGACCCGGCCCGGCCGGCTGAAGAGTCTCGGACCACCGTGCTGCACCTCGACGACGCAGTGCGCGCCGAATCGGTCGCGGCACCGGCGCGGTCGGAGAAACCGTGGTTGGGCAAGGTTTTCTCAGAGCTGTGGAAAGCCGCCGGGACCGAGGGACAGCCTGGCTTGCGGCAGATCGCGCAGCTGCCCGCGAAGGATGTCGTCGACGTCCTGTCGTTTCTCCTCAGCCGCGAGAGCGCGCCCGCCACGCGGGACACGCATTTCGCCGCACTGGGGCGCGAACTGGCGCGGGTACCGAAAGATCAGCGTCAAGCGTTGCGGGACAAGCTGCGGTGGCTCGGGGAATGGATCCATGGACGGCCGCCCTGGAAGCAGGCTTTCGAGGACGCGCAAGGACTTTGGACCGCGTCCGGGTTGCTCGCGGCGATGAACACCGGTATGTCCATTGAGGACATACAGAACTTCGCGCCGGATTTCCGACCGCTGCACGCGAGCCCGGACGAGGAAGTCGCGGCCGCAGCGGTGCTGTTCGAACTGGCCCTCCACCGGACAGGGCTGGGCGATCTCTGGCAGCCCGGGGTCTTCGACGCACCGATCCGTCCGGACGGCGACGCGGCCTTCCCGGATTTCCCCGTGCGCGACGCGACTTCCACCGGACCGGACTATCACGTGGTCGTCGCGCGGGCAGAAAGCCTCGACGAGCGCGAGACGATATTCGCCCGGTCGCGGCGGAATCTGGCCGCGAACGGCGCGCACCCCCAGTTCGTCGTGCTCACCGGCGAGCTGACGGCCGCAGGCCCCGAGTCGCTGGGCAAGCTGTCCCAGGAACTGCTGGACGAGGGCTTCGACGCGGTCGCGGTCCACCGCCCCGGCTCGGAGTTCGAAGTACTCGCCGCGCGGACGAACCTCCTCACCAGCCTGACCGCGCACACCGTCGGCCCGCCCCGGCCGGCGATCGCCGCGGGACTCGCTGAATGGCTGTCGGGCAAAGCGGCGGCCAGGTACCGAGAGCACCTCGATCTCGCCGAACAGGCGCAGCGCGCGGTGGAAGAGGCCGAGCGCTCCCCCGCCGCGCCCCAGCCCCCGAACACCGTCCAGCCC
>NZ_PQIA01000187.1 GCF_003385235.1 Amycolatopsis circi
CCTTCACGGAACAGGATTCCCTCAAGGAGCCCTTCACGGACCACCCACCCACCGCAGCCGCAGCCGCAGCCGCAGCCGCAGCCGACGCACCCAACTATCGAGGCACCCGGCCCTCCCCCAACCCCGATACGAAGCCTCCCTGCGGGCGGCGGGTGCTTGTCAAGGCATCTTTCCCGCCTTGACAAGCACCCGCCGCCCGTCAGCACAATCAAGCTTCGGGGTGCCCCACGCAACCAACGTCCCTAGGACCGATCAACCGGTCAACCGATAGTCCGAGGCCGAGAAGCCAACCCCCCAAACACCGCCTGCACCACCGCCAACCCGATCAACACCCCAAGCGCAGGCGTCCAAGACGAAGCAGCGTCGTGAATCGCCCCAATAACGACCGGACCAAGCGCAGCAAGCGTGTAACCCGCGGACTGCGCCATCCCCGACAACGCCCCCGCGGCGGAATAATCCTTGGTACGCAAGCCAAACAAGGACAACGCCAACGCCAACGTATTCCCGCCCGCGAACCCGGCGAGGACAGCCCAAAGCACCGCAATCCCCGGCGCCACCAGCAGCCCGGTCAACGCAATCGTCAGCAACAGCGACGCAACGACCGCGATCACACGCTGATCCGGCAGCCGATGGATCAACGCGGAGCAGACCAGGCTCCCGGCCAGCCCGGAAAGGTTGAACAGCAACTGGTGGAACCCGGCAGTCACCGAACTGATGCCCGCGGCATGCTCGATCGAGGACAGCCAGGTCACCAGCACGTAGAACGCCAGCGACTGCAAGCCCATGAAGATCGTGACCTGCCAAGCCAGCGCGCTCGTCCACGGCCGCGCCGCGCCGGTCGTCTGCGCGAGCGCCGGGGCGGCGGATCGGCGCAGCTGCGGCAGGAAAACCCCGAGCGCCACGAGCGCGAGCCCGGCCCAGACGCCCAGCGACAACCGCCATCCGCCCGCCTGCTGCCCGGCCAGCGGCACCGCGACCCCCGCCGCGATCGCGGCGACGCCGGACTGCACCGCGGTGTACGTGCCGGTGATCGGCCCGATGCGGGTGGGGAAATCGCGTTTGACGAGCGCCGGAAGCAGAACGTTCAGGATCGCGATGGCGACCCCGAGCAGCGCGGTCCCGATCCACAGCAACGGCTGCGGCGGCGTGGAGCGCAACAGGATCCCGATCGCGAGCAGCAGCACCGCCGCACCGAGCGCCCGCTCGAGCCCGAGCTTCGCGGCGACCTTGGGCGCGATCGGCGAACACACCGCGAACGCGATGAGCGGCACGCTGACCAGCACGGACGCGGCTACCGACGACAGCCCCTGGTCGGTTTGGACGAGGCTGAGGATGGGGCCGAGGGTGGTGATCGCGGCGCGCAGGTTGGTGGCGATCAGCAGGACGCCGACGAGGATGAGCGCGGGACGCAACGGTGTCCCGCGTTCGGGGGGCGCGGGCGCAGGGCGGGCGGTCATGCGGCAGCCTCCGCGCTGGGGAATTCCGGCGGGTGGGGAACAGGTTGCGGGAGCGGGCTAACGGTCAAGTCCGGCGCGGAACACGGTCGGGTCCTGTGCCCGACGACAAGGCCCAGCAGATGGAAAGCGGTTCGTCGACCAGTCGGCTCGGTGCCCAACGGGCTCTCCCCTTCAGCCTGCTCCAGAGCTGCCGAGCCGCGGATGGCAAGACCGGGCCGCCGCTCGGGACCGACACTGAGCACTACGGCATCTCCCGTCCGTCCGCCACCGCCGCTGCCGCGCCGTGCGGTCACGAACCCGCACCGCGCCGGGGAATCCCCAGCGCATCGGTGGCGACCAGCAGAACCAGGTCCTCGATCATCGGATCCTCTCCCCCGGCGCCGCAACCGCAGAAGGCGGACCCTCAAGCGGCAGCCACGTCCGAGCTGGCCGGAATACCCAACCACCCTCCCGCCCCGGAAATCACCAGGCGGCAGGCAGGCGAAATCGTCGATTCCGATCTTGCCCGCTCCCGGCCGACGTCGGCAAGATCCTTACCGGTACACCGATTCGTAAGCCGCACTCAATTCCCGATGCAAGCCGGTCGAGTCGGGCAGTTCTTTCCCGTCCAGAGTGTGCACCCGGGTCAGCTTGCGCACCGACGAAGCGACGAAAACACCGTCCCCGGAAAACAGATCGTCCGCGGTCAGCGTTTCGATCTTCGCGGTGAAACCGGCCCTCTCCGCACCCCGGTACACCGCGGCCTGCGTCGTCCCGGGCAGGATGCCGATGATCGGCGGCGGCGTGTACAGCGTCCGGCCGCGCACCATCACCACCGACACCGTCGGTCCTTCCAGCACCGAACCGTCGGTCGCTGTGAAGATGACGTCCGACGCGCCACGCCGGTTCGCCTCGCGCAGGGCGGCCATGTTCACCGCATACGAAAGCGTTTTCGCACCCAGCAGGAGCCACGGCGCGCGTTCGGCGAGGCCTGGCTCGATGCCGCGTTCCAGGGTGATCGCGGCGATCCCTTCGGTGCGCTCGCGCAGCATCTTCGGGCTGATCTCGAGTCCGAGCGCGAAAGCCGTCGGCGGGGAGTCGGGCTCGGCGTCCAATCCCCTGGTGTAGATGAGTTTCATCGCGATTTCGCTGTCGTCGGGCCAGTGGTCGACCACCGCGCGGATGGCCCGTTCCCACTGCGTGTCGTCCGGTTCGGGCAGCTCCAGCATCCGCGCCGACCGGGCCAGCCGGTCCAGGTGCAGGTCCAGTTCTCGCGGTTCGCCGTCCTCGATCAGGACCGTCTCGAAGACCCCGTCCCCGCGCAGCAGGCCGAGGTCGGCGACCTTGATCCGCGGGTCGTCCGGGTCGGCTACGGAACCGTCCAGGCAGCCAAGAACACGCATGTCTCGATCCTTATTTTTGGCACCGACTCCGTCGGTGCGGCGGGCTCGCGTCGGCGTCTGACGGAGCTGCGTACCCGGCCGGGGGCCGTGCACGCAGCTCCGTCAGACGCCGACGCGAGCCCGCGTTTTGGTTGCGTTGGTCAGGCACCGACCCGGTCGGCGAGAACGGTGGCGAACCGCAGCGCGCTCCCTTCGCCGAACGGCAGGTTGAGCGACGGTTCGCAGATGTCGAGTTCCAGCACCCGCGGCTGTCCCCGGTCGTCGCGGACCAGGTCGACGCGCCCGTACAGCAGCGGCCGGTCCAGGCCCAGGTGGCTCGCGGCGGCGTCGAGAGCAGCGGAGGCCACCGCGCGTTCGTCCTTGTCGGCGACGCGCGGTTTGCGGAAATCGAGCGTCGGGACGTGCACCGTTCCGTCCGGCATCAGCATCGCGGCCTTGCGGATCGCGTGGCTGTACTGCCGGTCGAAATAGATCAGGTTCGTTTCGCCGTCCCGGTCGACCGACGCCAAATACGGCTGGACCAGCGCGTGCCCGCCTTCGCCGAACAGCTTCGACAGGTGCGCGGCGGCCTCGGACGCCGCCGGCCGGATGAATCTGCGGACGTTGCGCGAATACGCGCCGATCCCCGGTTTGACGACGATTTCCGTCGCGTCGCGATGCCGCTCCAGCACTTCCCGCACCACGACGTCCGGGTCGTCTCCAGGGGCGGCGAACCGGCTCGGGACGACCGGGACGCCGAGCGCGGCCAGGTCCGCCAGGTAGGACTTGTCCAGCGCCCACCGGGCGACCGCGAGCGGGTTGAGCAGGAGCGTCGTGTCCTCGACTCGTTGGCACCACGCCAGGAACTCCGGCAGCTGGTCGACATAGTTCCAGGGCGAGCGCAGTACGACCGCGTCGAACCGCGACCAGTCGACCTCGGCGTCTTCCCACTGGCAGACCTCGGTGTCCAGCCCGATCTTCGCGCAGGCCTCGCGCAGCAGCGGCATGTCGTAGTCGATGGGCAGGCTGACCCGGTCGGTCACGAGAGCGACGGTGCGAGTCACCACGGCAGGACCTTCCCGGCGTGCACGTAGCTGCCGCTCGGGCCGTCCTCGTCGAGCAGCGCGAGGTCGACGCTCGTCACCGCGCCGTCCGGCGGTTCGAGGTCGCCGGCTCCGTCGTTCATCCCGGTCCTGGTGTAGCCGGGATGTGCCGAGTTGACCTTGATCGGCGTGTCCCGCAGCTCGTACGCCAAGTGCACGGTCCACGAGTTCACCGCGCTTTTCGTAGCGCTGTAGGCCGGAAGCGCCTTGAAGGTCTCGCTGTGGGTGTAGGACTCGGGGTCGCTGTGCAGGGTGAGCGAACCGAGCAGGCTCGACACGTTGACGATCCGCCCGGCGGACGACCGGCGAATCAGCGGCAGCAGCGCCAGCGTCGTCTCGACCAGGCCGAACAGGTTGGTGTCGAAGGTTTCCCGCCATTCGGGCAGCGTCTGCTCGGACGGATTCTTGCCGTACTTCTCGATCCGCACGGCCGCGTTGTTGACCAGGATGTCGAGCCGTCCGTGCCGGGTTTCCAGCTCCGCCGCGGCGGCCGCGATGCTCTTCGGGTCGGTCACGTCGAGCTGAAGCCCTTCGACGGCAAGGCCCGCGTCGCGCAATCCCGTCGCGGCCGTCTCGACCGCGGCCTCGTTGCGCCCGCTGAGCACCACGCGGACGCCGCGTTCGGCGAGCTGGCGCACGATCTCGAACCCGATGCCGCGGTTGGCTCCGGTGACCAGGGCAATGGTGTCGTCCAAATCAGACTCGCTCTCTTGTCGGTCCGGCGGTCACAGGGCGGACAGGAATTTCGCTACCGGCGGACCGAAACTGTCGAGGTCCGCCAGGAACGCGTCGTGGCCGAGATCGGATTCCAGCGCCAGGAACTCGACGTCCGCGCCTCCTGCCCGCAGTCCGTCGGCGATCTGCCGCTGCTGGTGCAGCGGGAACAGGACGTCCGTCTGCGTGCCGATCACGAGCGCCCGGTCGAGCCGCAGCCGAGCCAGCGCCTCGGCGGTGCTGCCGCCGGACAGCTCGCCGAGGTCGAACCAGTCCATGCTGCGGCTGAGGTAGAGGTAGCTGTTGGGATCGAACCGGCGCACGAACCGGCGCGCGTGATGGTCCAAATAGGACTCGATGGCGAACTCGGGGCCGAACGCGGCGTCCCCCGCCCCGGATCTCGCGCGGCCGAACCGGCGTTCCCATTCCCGCGCCGACCGGTACGTGGTCAGGCCGATCTTGCGCGCGGTCAGCATGCCGCGTTCCGGGTAACGCTCCGGAATGTACTGTCCGTCGTTCCACAATGGATCGAAGCGGATCGCTTCCCGTTGCAGGGAACGGATCGCGATCGAGTACGGCAGCGAGTGCGCGGCCGCGGAGATGCTGATGTGACTACGCGCCAGATCCGGATGCCGCGCCAGCAAAGCCAGCGCGCTCATTCCACCCATTGAGGCGCCGACGACGCATGCCAGCCGCTCGAATCCCAGGTGCCGCACCGTGTTCGCCGCGGCGTCTGCGATGTCCTCAATGGACAGATCGGGAAAGCCGAGCCGGTACGGCTTCCCGGTCGCCGGGTCGTTGGAGGCAGGCCCGGTCGACCCCTGACAGCCACCAAGCGAGTTCACGCAGATCACGTGCCACTGGTCGGTGTCGATCGGCTTGCCCGGCCCCAGCATCGGCTCCCACCAGCCGGGCCTCGGGTCCTCCGGGCTGGAAGCGGCGTGCGCGTCCGGCGAAAGCCCGGTGAGCAGCAGAACGACGTTGTCCGCCGCCGCCGTGGGCTGTCCGAAGGTCTCGTAGGCGACGCGCGCGCCGTGCAGTACGCCGCCGCGTTTCATGGCGAATCTCTCCGGCAACCGGGCGAACCGCGTGGCCGGAGGAATGAACTCGTGCATCATGCTTCCCCAGGTGGTCGCGTCACTCGCCCAGCGAGGCCAGCCATTCGTCGTCCGAACCGTCGCTGATCCCCTCGAACCAGAAGCTGGACAGATACCGTTCGCCGGTGTCGGGCAGCATCGCGAGCAGTACCGCGCCCTCGGGCGAATTCTCCGCCTCGCGCAACGCTGCGGCGAGGGTCGCGCCCGCGGACATTCCGGCGAAGATCCCTTCCTCGGCAGCGAGGCGGCGCGCGGTGTCCCGAGCCAGCTCGTCGTCAACCGTCACCAGGTCGTCGATCACAGTGCGGTCCATCACGTCCGGGACGAAGTTCGGAGCCAGACCCTGCAGTTGGTGCAGATTCCACGACTGCCCGGCCAGCACAGCCGCCTTTTCCGGTTCCAGCACGACGGTCCGCACCTCGGGTCGAGCCAGCTTGAGCATCTGCCCGACGCCGGTGATCGTGCCGCTGGTGCCGAATCCGGTGACGAAGGTGTCCAGCCGCTTCCCGGCGAAGTCGGAGAGGATTTCCGCGGCCGTGGTCTCCCGGTGATACGCGGGGTTCGCCGGATTCTCGAACTGCCGGGCGCGGAACCAGCCGTGCTTCTCGGCCAGCTCGTCGGCGATCCGGTTGCCGCCGAGGCTGCCGAGGTGGCCGGGGAACAGCAGCACCTTGCCGCCGTACGCGCGGATCAGCTTGCGCCGCTCCACCGAGTAAGTGTCGCCGAGGACCGCGACGAACCGGTACCCGCGCGCGGCCGCCACCATGGCCAGCGCGATGCCGACGTTGCCGGACGTGCACTCGACGATCGTGTCGCCGGGCTTGAGCGCTCCCCTCGCCTCGGCGTCGAGGACGATGGCCAGCGCCAGCCGGTCCTTCACCGAGCCGCCCGGGTTGAACGACTCGACCTTGACATACACCGAGACGTGCGCGGGCGCCATCCGGTTCAGCCGCACGATCGGCGTGCGGCCGATCGTGTCAAGAATGCTGGAGTACAGCGGCATGACGGAACTCTCCTTCGTACACAGTCGTGGCCGGACCGGCCAGGACGATCGGCTCCTCCCCGGCGGGCCAGCCGATCCGGAGTTCTCCGCCGGGCACCTCGACCGTCACGTTCCGGTCGAGCCGCCCGGCCCGGATCAGGACCGCGGCCGCGGCACAGGCCCCGCTGCCGCAGGCGAGCGTCTCGCCCGCGCCGAACTCGTGGACCCGCAACCGGATCCGGTCTCGCGCCACGACCTCGGCGAATCCGACGTTGACCGTCGGCGGCAACCCGGGCAGCGCTCGCACCGCCGGGCCGAGCCGGGCCACCGGGGCGCTGGCGACGTCGTCGACTTCGAGCACGACGTGCGGGTTGCCGGTGGAGGCCGCGGCGAAGCGGACGGGAGTCCCGTCCGCCAGCGCGGCCTCGTACCGGCCGTCCCGGCTCGCGAAGCGGGACAGCGGGATCTGCTCGGGAGCGAACCGCGGAACGGTCAGCCCGATGCTGAACACGTTGTCGCCCAGCACTTCCACCGGATGCGTGCCGCTCGGGCTGTCGATCTCGAACGACGGCGGACGCGCCAGTCCATTTTGGATGATCCAGGAGGCGACACAGCGGGCGCCGTTGCCGCACTGCAGCGAGCTTTCGCCGGCTCCGGTCCAGATCTCGAACGCCGCGACCGCGGAACCGCTGCGCGGCGGCCGGATCCCGAGGATCAGGTCGCAGCCGACGCCGGTGTGCCGGTCGGCGAGCGCCCGGCACAGTTCCGGCGAAGGCGCGGGAGCGGCCCGCAGGTCAAGTACGACGAAATCGTTGCCGCACCCGTGCATTTTGGTGAACGGAAGCGAAGGACTCACCCGCGCCGCCTCCCGATGACCGTCGTGCGCCGGTTCATCGCGCCGCCGCGGTCGCGAACACCGGGGCGACCATGTCCATAATGGACTCGGTCGCGCGCGCGTCGGTGCTTTCGTCGCCGGTCGCGGCGAACTCGGCCAGTTCGACGCCGAGGATGTCGGCGGCCGGAATCGCCTCCAGGATCTCGCGGATCCGGTTGGGCAGCAGGCCGTCCGGCACGGAGTAGTCGGCGGGCACCGTGCCCGGTTCGAGCACGTCCCAGTCGATGTGCACCCATACCCGCGCGCCGCCGACCGCCGCCGCGACCCGCTGTCCGGTGCCGTCCGCCGGCGCGAGAATCCGGACGCCCGCCTTGTCCAGCAGCTCGCGTTCGGACGGATCGATGTCGCGCGCGCCGACGAGGACGACCCGGCTGGGGTCGACGCCGGCACCGTGGCCGCTTTCCCACAGGCCGCACGCACCCGAAAGCGCCATTCCGCCGAGGTAACCGGATTCCGTGGTGTCCGGGGTGTTGAAGTCGCCGTGCGCGTCGATCCACAGCACCACGCAGTCCGGGTAGGCCCGGACCGCAGCTGGCAGTGTCGCCAGGCTGGCCGAGCAAGTGTTGACCACGAGCACCGTGCGCCGTCCGGCCGCGATGCTCGCCGAAACTGCTTGCGCCAGCAGGGTAAGCGTCTCCTCCGCCGCCGGGAGGCTGACCGTCCAGTCGTCGTCCTCCGGACCGGCGGGAGTGCCGACGAAGCGCGTCTCGATGCCGTAGCGCTCTTCCAGCGCACCCGCCGTGCGGGCCGCGCCCTCGATCATTCCCGAGCCGCGGTCGCCGATGCGACCTTGGGAAACGATCACTTCCATCATCGCCTGTCTCCGATCAGGTAGGGGCCGCGGCCCCTTCTGGCTGCGTGGTTTCGGTTGCCCGGAAGGAAAACGGGCAGGCATCGGTCCGGTCGACGTCGTCCTCGGGCAGGCCGTACTGCCACCATTCGAGCCCGGCGACGCCGTAGGAGCCGAGCTGGCGGGCGCGCGGGGCGCCGTCGTAGCGGTCGATCCTCGCCCGGATGTTGCCGCGGACCTTGCGGCCGCTCGGGGTGTCGCCCGCGACGACGTCGAACCGCTCGCGCGGGTTGACCACGAGCACGAAACACTCGCCGAGGTTGCGGCTGCGCCTGACCTCGTGTGCGGGGTTGCTCATGTTGACGAACAACGGCATTCCGTTGAAACACATCGACCACGAGCTTTCGCCGGGGTCGGTGCCGACGCTCTCCGGCCATGGCGCCGGGTCGACGTGGTGCAGTTTCTGGATCGCTGCCCAGCCGAACGCCTGGTATTCGGCGACCGACCGGGCGGAGACGGCCGCGGGCGAGAACACGATCAGCAACGGGTAGGCGGTGTCGAGATGTCCGTTCCAGTTACGGGAAAGCTCGACGTAATCAGCGAGCGCGGCACCGAGTCTCGCGATGCCGTCCGGTCCGGCGTCCTCGGCGAAGGCGAACAGCAGCAGCCTCTTCCGGAACGCGTTTCTCGAGAAGACACAAGGGAAACCGCGATCGGTGAGCCTGGACTCGACGTCGCGGAACGCCGCGGCGCGCCAGTCGTTTCCGAATGTTTCGGCCTCCGGCTGGGTGATCAGGGCGGTGCTGCGGGATTCGATCAGTCGGTGCATTCCGGCCCTCCGGGAATCTTCTTCCTCGGGATACGTGGTCCTTTCCGCCGTCCGGCCGGGCCGCAGTCGCGCGGGCGCCGGCCGGGCGGAAATTTCTCCGGCAGGCCCGCAGAACGGATTCCGGCTGGTCGACGGCCGCTCCGGTGCGGCGTCGATCGTCCGGGCATGCGAAGCGCCGCCGGCCCGGTGCGGACGGTGGCGCGGGTGGTCGCGGTGGTGCTCGGGTGCGCAGTGCTGGGGTTCTCGGGAGTGCAGCGTGCTCGATGCCGTGCGATTACGAGGTGTTCGCGCAGCCGGCCGGTGGTGCCGCCCGCGGCGCGTCCGGGGCTCACCCGCACCCGTCCGTGCCCAGCGCGGCCGGGTACGAGCCGCGAATCGGAGCCGCTGGCGGTTGTTCCCCCACTGGACCAGCGCTGCCCTGAAGACTCTATGGACCCCGGCAAACCGGCGCAGCGACCATCCGGGTGAACAACATTCTACGCGAAATCAAGGAATGGCGGAGAATGTGTCGAGACAAGACCCGGAACCGAGCAATCAGCCTGCTGCATCCGGCGCAATCGCCACCAGGAGGAGTGCGGGATCACCCGTAGCGACTGGTCCGGACCACTGAAAACGCCTGCGGGTACGGACAAATCCCCTACGTCCACAGTAGACACTTGGTACTCGCGAGTTCCGCGCAGCGCACGCGGAGAAAAGGTGCGCGCAGGACCCGCAGATGCAGTCCCGAATCCGGCATCCCGGCTGCAAGGCGACGGAACTCCGCATATTCCCGACGAACCAGCCGCGTCGGCATCGGCTGCGTGCGGCGGGGCACCTTCGGAGCCGTTCGGCATTTCTTGGCGAACTGCTCATCGGTGCTTCACACATCGGACGCGCGTGAGCCGCTAGGCGTTGAGGACGCCGGGGTAGACCGGAAGCTGCCAGTCGCCGCCGCGGTCTTCTTTCGCGAATCGCGCTGCCAGTTCGGGAATCTTCAGGAACGTGGCTGCCGCCGCCCCGGCGCGGATGACGCCGATTCCCGCCTTGCCTTGCGGAAAAAACCGAAGCGCAGCACCTTCGGATTGACCTCGCCCTGCACGCGATCGACGAACGGCCGCAGCGTCGCGCGGTAAGTCGCGAATGCGGCCGGGAGGTCAGCCGGGTTCCGGTTGATCTCCCCAGCCAGGACGTAGGCGCCGACCAGAGCGGCGGACGTGCCCCTGCCGCTGTAGGGAGAGCCGCAATACCCGGCGTCTCCGACGAGCGCGACCCGGCCCCGCGACCAGGTGTCGGTCCGGACCTGGACGGCTTCCTGGGAGTAGAAGAACTCGGTGTCCCACATGCCGTCCAGGAACCGTCCGGTCTGCCAGCCCGCGTCGCGGAACCGGTCCGCCCAGAACTGTTTCTGCTGTTCCACCGGTTGCCGGTGCACCGCGGTCGCTTCCTCGGAGTTCTCCCGCAGCGCGAAGTAGACCTGGGTCTGAGCGGGGTTGTGGCTGCGGCGGATGATCAAGCGGCCGCCGGGCGCGTTGTAGCTCTCGCGGACGCTGTCGTCGGTCGCGTCGCGCGGGACGAACCAGTACGCCAGGTGGATGCCCACCGGCCAGTACGGGGAGGGGGGCCGGCCGGGAGGATGCCCCGGCGGATGCGCGAACCCTGCCCGTCGGCGCCGATCAAGAGGTCGAATTCCTCCGCCGAGCCGTCGGAGAAGTGCGCGCGGACGCGGTCGCTGTCCTGCCCGAAGCTCTCGACCCCCACGCCGAACACGAAGCGCGCGTCGTCGTTGACCGCCTCGTGCAAGACGCGCACCAGGTCCCCGCGCATGATCTCGTACTCCGAGGTCATGGTCTGCTGGCCCTTGCCGGAAGTGTTGGCCAGCACGGTGCCCCACCGGCGGCCCCGTCCGTCCACGAACGCCACTCCCGGCTCGTCGACCCGGATGCCGCGCACCGCGTCGAGCAGCCCCATCCGGTCGACCGCCTCGATGCCCTGCCCCGCAGGTCGATCTGCGCGCCCGCGGCCCGCAGCACCGGGCGGCGTTCGACGACGGTGACCCGGTGGCCGCCTCTCGCCAGCCAGCAGGCCACCGCCTGACCAGCGACGCCGCCTCCGCACACCAGGACTCTCAAAGCCTTCGCACTGCCATGTTCCGGTCTCCCTTTCAGTGATAGGTAGCACGGTCACCATCATGCTGAAACGCTTGCGGTTCGGGGATTCCGTGGCCTGGGTCGAGGTCGCCGAGGCCGTCGCCGAAAGCGGAGCCGAGGTCGATCGCTGGGACCTCGCCGCGGTCGGGGCGAGCCTGATCGAATGCGACGAGCCCGGCGAAGCGAAGCTGATCTCCAACCCGGATCCGGTGTCCTGGGCCCGGCGTCCTTTGTAGACGAAGCCCGGCTTCTACGACGGGGTCCCCACCGCCTGCGCGATCCATGCATCCGGTGAAACCGGCGGCAGCAACGCGTGCGGCACCGGACGTTCGTTGTGCACCACAAAGGACGCCGTCACGATCACGTCCCAGCGGTCGGCCTTGTCGAACGGCACCAACTCGGCCAGCTCGTCCCAGGCGATCCGATCGCCGCCCGCGACGACTTCCCGCAATCGGCCAACGGCGGACTCCCCCGCCACCAAAGCCAGCCGATCCAGCGTCGCGTCGATATCCAGGTCGTGCGCCGGGCAATCCGCTTCAAGGGCAGCGATCTCGGCTCGCGCCTGCGCCGTGCGGTCCTCGGCGAGGTGTGCCCGCAGGTCTTGGAGAAACCGAAGCCGCTCCGGACGGTCGAGGAAAATCGCCAGCTCGCGCACGATGTCCGAGGGTTCGTCGCCGACGTGCACGAAGTTCAGGATCCGGTTGGGCGGGTTCAGCTTGGTGCGCAGATGATGCGGCTGACGCTGGACCGGATCGCCGACGCCCTTCAGCTCGCAGAGCCGGACCGTCGCGGGCAATCCCGCGACCGGGCGGACGTCGCGCGCCAGAAACAGCAGCACATCGTTGGTGAGATACCAGAAAGTGCACAGCTGCAGCCGGTCGACGGTGTAGATGTGCCAGTCGTAGCGCCATACCTCGCGCATCGAATGCCGGGTGTAGCCGAACCGTGTGGTGGCGACCGGGACGAAACCGTTGTCCGCCAAGTACTCCACGACGGGACCGAGCCTGCGTCCGACCACTGCGTCCGGTTTGACGACCAGCATCGCGAGCCCGCCGAGCACGTCGGCCACGTCGCTGCCGAACACCGAGAGCACGTCCGCCCAACCCTCGCGGAAGTACAGGTCGTAGCCGAAGACCTCCCGTTTCTCCGGCACGACCGACAACTGCCGCCATTCCTCGGCCGTCGGCATGCCGTCGACCCGGTCCTCCCTGCCCGGCGTCCAGATCATCCGTTCATCCTGCCACGACGGCACCCGTCCCTTTCGCGACCGCCGAGCGGGTTACGGCTGTCGTCGCGGCCGCCCCAGGTATCGTCGATGCCCCGAACGACAGGAGGGTTGACGCGTGGCCAGGCAGCGGGTTCCGGTAGTGCTTGTCGCAGGTTTTCTCGGTGCGGGCAAGACCACGATGCTCAACCACCTGCTCGCCAACCGCCAAGGCGTCCGGATCGGCGTGGTGGTCAACGACTTCGGCCGCGTGAACATCGACGCGCTCGCTGTCGCCGGGCAGGTCGACACCATGGTGTCGCTCGGCAATGGCTGCCTGTGCTGTGCGGTCGACGCCAGCGGGCTCGACGCCATGCTCGGCAAGCTCTCGCGGCCGGAGGCTGGCATCGATGTGATCGTCGTGGAGGCCAGCGGGATCGCGGAGCCTCGTGATCTGCTGCGGTTGATGATCGCCAGCGAGAACCCGGACATCCGGTACCGCGGGCTGGTCGAGGTGGTCGACGCCGTGGAGTTCGAGGCCACCCGGGCTCGGCATCCGGAGCTTGCTGAGCATCTGCGGGTGGCTGACCTGGTGGTTCTCAACAAGGTCGATCGGGCTGATGCTGATGCGCTGGCCAAGGTCCGGGGTGTGGTCGAGGAGTACGCGCCCGGGGTGCCGGTGCTGTTGACGGAGCGTGGACGGGTTGATCCGTCGTTGTTTTTCGATCCTCGGCCTCGGGAGAGTTACGGGCAGTTGTCCTTTGACGATCTGCGCGAGCATGATCATTCCGAGCATTTGCATGCGCGGTACGAGAGCGTCACGTTCACGTCTGATCGACCGCTTTCGCCTCGGCGGTTCATGGCGTTTCTGGAGAGTCGGCCCGCTGGGTTGTATCGGGTGAAGGGGCAGGTCGATCTGGGGTCGACGGAGTCTCGGTCTCGGTTCGGGCTGCATACCGTGGGGGCGTTTGTGCAGGTTGAGCGGTCGGGTTGGCCTGCTGGGGTGCGTCGGACTGAGCTGGTGTTGATCGGGGCCGGGATTGATTCGGCTGAGATTGAACGGCGGCTCGCTGCTTGTGTCGCCGAGGACGAAGGGCCTGATGAGCGGGGACTTCTGCGGTTTCTTCGGTATTTGGACGAGCCTGATCCCGCGCCTTCCGAAGGGTGATCGCGCCACGCCGAAGATGTCTAAACGCGGCGATTAGCGGTCTGGGAGTCGCAGGATGGCCGGGTAGCTCGAAGCAGCCTCTTTGGAGGACGAGTTCCCATGGCGAAGACGATTGCGGCTCGGTGGTATTTGGTCGGTGCGCTGCCTGAGGATGATCCTGTCGCGCATCTGATGACTCGTGCGGATGATCTTCGGTATCGGCGTTCTGTCTGCGGGGAGCGGGATTCCCGGACTTGGACGCCCGTGGATTTGACTGAGCCGGGGACTGGGCATGTCACGCCTTGTCCTGGGTGTGTGGCTTCTCTTTCCGGTGCGGCGGTGGGGGCTTGGTGCGGAGGAGCAGTTGGCGTTTGATTTGCCGTTGGGGTGAGGTTTCGGCTCGTCGCCTGGCGGCGACATTGCGTGCGTTGGTTGCGTGGGGCACCCCGAAGCTGATTGTGCTGACGGTCTGAGGGTGCCTCGATCGTTGGGTGCGCTGGCTGCGGTTCGGGTGGGGGCTAGCGCTCCGATGTGGCGTTGGGTGCGCGGGACGCGCCCAACGCCACATC
>NZ_PQIA01000185.1 GCF_003385235.1 Amycolatopsis circi
TGGGGGACGGGGGCGCGGCCGGGAGGGGGCCGGCGCAGGGGGCCGGCCCTTTCCCGTTCCGGCGGGACACTGGGCTCCGCGCCATTACGACGCGCTCGGCCTGCTCCGGCCCGCTCAGGTCAAGCCGCGCTCACGGTGTCCGGCGCCGTCGCCGAACGGCCTGGAGGTGGCCGAACTGCCCGCCGCCAGCGTCGCGACGCTGGCCCGCCGCGGCCCGGCGAGCAGATCCCTCACCGGCTGCCAGGCGCTCGCCCGGTGGACCGACGAGCACGGCTTCCCCCGCGAGATCTGTCCGCACACTTCCGGCGACGAACGCGACTGGCTCGTCGAACTCCGCGAGCCCTTCGTCGAGGAACCGCGCTGACCGGCCAAGACCCGACCTTCGACGGTTGCGCCGCCGCCCGTTCCGGAGGCGAATGGGTGGGGACGACCCGAGGAGGACGCAGGTGTTCTCGACAGGTCCCGGCACCCAGCCGGACCGGCTCGCCGACGCGCTGGCGGACGGGCCGTTCAGCCGCGCCCTGACGCTGGCCATCGACCGCAGCGGACTCGGCCTCGACCGGCTGCGCGACCGGCTCGCCGCCGCCGGTGCGGCGGTCAGCACCACGACCCTCAGCTACTGGCGGACCGGCCGCACCGTGCCGGCCCGCGCTCGCTCGCGCGTCGCCGTGCGCATTCTCGAGGGCGTGCTCGACCTGCCGCCGGGTTCGCTGACCGGGCTGATCGAGCGCGATCCGGAGCCGCCGCCGGTTCCCGTCGTGCGCTGGGAAAGGCTGTGGGGACGGCGCAACGCCGTGCTGCGGGTGCTGAACTCGTTCGAGACCGCGTATCGGACGTCGCTGGTCGTCGTCAGCCTCCACGAGGCCGTGCACGTCGGCCCGGACCGGCGGCTGCACCGGCTGGAAGTGCGCGAGGTCGTCCGCGCGACCGAGGACGACACGCACATCCGGCTGGTCACCGCGCACGGCGTCGGTCCCGGCTGCCCGCCGAAGCTGGTGCGCACCCGCTACTGCTCGCCCGGGCGCACGGAAACCCTGGTCGAGGAGGGGTTCACCGTGGCCGAACTCGTCCTCGGCCGCGGACTGGACCGGGGCGAGACCGCGATCGCCGAGTACGAGTTCGAGTTCACCGACGACCGCCCGGACTGGTCGTACGAGCGCCGGTTCCGCAACGCTGTGCACGAGCACCTGCTGGAACTGCATTTCGCGCCCGGTTTCGAACCGCGGGCCTGCCACGCCTACCGGCTCGACTTCCCCGCCGGGCCGGAGACGACCGTCGGCGAACTGCCGATCACCCAGGGCCTTCCCGCGCACGTCGTGTCGGCCGCGGTCACTCCGGGGATCCTCGGCCTGCGCTGGCAATGGGACGCGCCATGATGGACGCATGGAATCGACGCGGATCGACCGCTGGCTCTGGGCGGTCCGGCTGACCAAGACGCGCGCCGACGCCGCGGCCGCCTGCCGCGGCGGGCACGTGCGCGTGAACGACCGTCCGGCGAAACCCGCGACGTCGGTCGTGCCCGGCGACGAGGTCCGGGCGCGGATCGGGACGACGACGCGCGTGGTCGAGGTCGTGCAGGTGATCCAGAAACGGGTCGGCGCCGCGGTCGCGGCCACCTGCCTGATCGACCGCACCCCGAAGCCTCCGCCGGAAGCGTCGATCCCGGTCGCCCGCCGCGAGCGCGGCGCGGGGCGTCCGACCAAGCGGGAACGCCGGGTGCTGGACGAATTCCGCCGCCAGCAGAGCTGACCGCGCGGGGCTCCCTTCGCATCCAGACCTGCTCAGGCGTCCGATTTCTCCCGCGACCGCTTGCCCCAGTGGATGTGCTGCTCCTCCCGCATCCGCTCCACGATCTCCGGGTAATGCAGTTCAAAAGCGGGCCGTTCGGAGCGGATCCTCGGCAGTTCGGTGAAATTGTGCCGCGGCGGCGGGCTCGACGTCGCCCATTCCAGGGAGTTGCCGAAGCCCCACGGATCGTCCACCTCGACCTGCTCGCCGTAGCGGTAGCTCTTCACCACGTTCCAGATGAACGGCAGCACCGAAGCGCCGAGAATGAACGCGCCGATCGTGGAAATCGTGTTCAGCAAAGTGAACCCGTCGCTGCGCAGGTAGTCCGCGTACCGGCGCGGCATCCCTTCCGCGCCGAGCCAGTGCTGCACCAGGAACGTCGTGTGGAAGCCGATGAACGTCGTCCAGAAGTGCCATTTCGCGAGCGATTCGTCGAGCATCCGGCCGGTCATCTTCGGGAACCAGAAGTAGATCCCGGCGAACGTCGCGAACACGATCGTGCCGAACAGCACGTAGTGGAAGTGCGCGACGACGAAATACGTGTCGGTGATGTGGAAGTCCAGCGCGGGAGCGGCCAGCAGCACGCCGGTCAGGCCGCCGAGCAGGAACGTGACCAGGAATCCGACCGACCACAGCATCGGCGATTCGAACGACAGCGTCCCCTTCCACATCGTGCCGATCCAGTTGAAGAACTTCAGCCCGGTCGGCACCGCGATGAGGAACGTCATGATCGAGAAGAACGGCAGCAGGACCGCGCCCGTGGCGAACATGTGGTGCGCCCACACTGTCGCGGAAAGCCCGGTGATGGCGACTGTCGCGAAGATCATCATCCGGTAGCCGTAGAGCGGTTTCCGGCTGAACACCGGAATGATCTCGGTGACGATCCCGAAATACGGCAGCGCGACGATGTACACCTCGGGATGGCCGAAGAACCAGAACAGGTGCTGCCAGAGAATAGCGCCGCCGTTGGCCGGGTCGAAAACGTGCGCGCCGAGCCGCCGGTCGGCCTCCAGCGCGAACAGCGCGGCGGTGAGGATCGGGAACGCGATCAGCACCAGAATACCAGTGAACAGGATGTTCCAGGTGAAAAGCGACATCCGGAACATGGTCATTCCCGGCGCGCGCAGGCACAGAATTGTCGTGGTCATGTTGACCGCGCCGAGAATGGTGCCGAGGCCGGAGACGATGAGACCCATGATCCACAGATCGCCGCCGACGCCGGGACTGTGCACGGCGTCCGACAACGGCGTGTAGGCGGTCCAGCCGAAGTCCGGAGCGCCCGCCGGCGT
This sequence comes from Amycolatopsis circi, assembly GCF_003385235.1. Classification (GTDB taxonomy): domain Bacteria; phylum Actinomycetota; class Actinomycetes; order Mycobacteriales; family Pseudonocardiaceae; genus Amycolatopsis; species Amycolatopsis circi. The sequence goes on from NZ_PQIA01000185.1 coordinate 3,078, forward strand.
GAGGAACGCGCTCAGCACGATCAATCCGCCGAAAAGGTACAGCCAGTAGGAAAACGCGTTCAGCCGCGGGAACGCGACATCCGGCGAACCGATCTGCAGCGGCAGCACGAAATTGGCGAATCCGAACACATTCGGCGTCGCGTAGAGCAGCAGCATGATCGTGCCGTGCATGGTGAACAGCTGGTTGTACTGCTCCTGCGACAGGAACTGCAGGCCCGGCTGGGCCAGTTCGCCGCGCATCAGCAGCGCCATCGCACCGCCGGCGAGGAAGAACGCGAACGACGTGCCGAGGTAAAGCAGCCCGATCTTCTTGTGGTCGGTGGTGCTCAGGATGCCCAGCAGCACCGCGCCTTTTTTGCCGCGGCGGGGCGCGGCGGCGATCGCCGCCGGCCGGGCCTTCAGCTGCGTCATGACCGACCTCCCGCGCACCCGACAATCGCCGGGCAGCCGAAAGCCGCCCGGCCTCACCCGGAGCGAGTAACCGGCCGCGGCCCGCGGCAAACCCCTGCTTTCTTCACCGGGACGGCAGTCGCCCGTTCGCCAGCGCCGCGCCGAACACGACCGCCGCGCCGATCACCAGGAACACCGCCCCGGCCGCGGGCGCGGACGCCCACCACATCACGCCCGACGCGGCCACCAGCCAGGCGCCGACGAGCGTCTCCTTCCGGGCCGGCGGCACCGCCTTGACCGCACGCAACCCCGCGCTGCCCAAGGCGAGCACGCCGATCGCGAGCACCGCCAGCACCGGCCAGTACATCCTCCTTACTCCCGGAAGTCGCCGCTGTGCCTGCGGTACGCGACGGTCACCGAGATGACGGCGAAAATCGCCAGCAGAACGCCGACAATCAGCGAATTCGTGCGGATGGCGTCGCGATGGCCGTCGACCGGATAGCCGAACGCGAACGGCGCGGCGATGAGCCAGAACCCGATCGCGACGTTGACCAGCCCCAGCCAGCGCGCCCGTTCCGGCAGGCCGAACCGGACCAGCGCGACCGCCGCCACGGCGATCCCGCACGCGAGGCTGTTCCAGAACCCGGCCGTCGCGGACAGCGTGAACGAGTAGCTGTAGGCGAAAGCCGCGAACACCAGCCACGCCCCGGCCAGGAACTCCGCGGCGAGCGGCAGCCTGCTTTCCCGCAGTTTCCGGTCCTGCGGGGTCAACGCGGTGAGCGCCATGCTCATCTTCATCCGTAGTCACCTCCTCGCCGGCTACTGCCCGGCCCTGATCCCCGGCTCTCCGTGATCGAACTGGATGGCCTGGTGCAACGGCACCGTGGTCGTCCGGGCGGGTCGCGGAGCGCGCACGCCCATCGGCAGGATCACCCGGTGGTGCGCCGCTTCGAGCACCATCGCGCTGCACGCGTACCAGGCCAGCACCGCGGACGCGAGCAGGAAGTACGCGGCGATGGTGCGCACGACGCCGACGTCGCCGATCAGGCCGATCGCCAGCAGCGTCGCCCCGGCGGCGAGGACCGCGAGCAGCACGCAGAGCACCATGCTTTCGGCCAGCGCGGCGAGCGCGCCGGTCCAGGTGATCGCCGCGAGCCCGATGAACCAGAAGCCGATCGCGGCCGCCGCGACCGGGCTCGCCGTCGTCGAGGGCAGTCCGCCGAGGCCGACGAACAGCTGGTACACGCCGTAGCCGATCCAGAACGCTCCCCACGCGCCGTGCACGACCGTGGCGAGCGCGTCGCGGGCCCGGTAGGACCACATCCCGGCGAGGAACTGCGCGACGCCGCCGAAAGCGAACGCGAACGGGGCCAGCAGCAGGGGCGTCGTCGTCCCGTTGCCGAACCAGCCCGCCATGTTGGCCGCCACCATGAACGTCGACACCGCGAACCCGGCGAGTCCCAGGATCGACGGCGCGGCTACCGGGCTCAGGTTGATGTGCGTGTGCTCGCGCCAGAACGAGTACTCCGCGCCGTCGCCGCCCGCCGGCATCGCGCGGTCGGCCATCTTCATTTCGCGGGTCATCTCGGCTCCTTTCCGCACCGATCTCCCCTGTCCGCCGCGCGTACCCCGCCGCCGACCTGCGGAACCCTGCATTCGCTACGCCGAACGAGTGAATTTCGCGCCGGGCCGCGCGACCGGCAGTGTCCATTTCGGACGCGACACTCCCCCGCGAGGCCGGCATGCCCGGCGACCGCAGGTCCGATATGCCAGGGTGTGCGCATGGCGAGCGTCCGCGGTTATCTGTTGTCCTGGACCACTTTGCTGCCGCTGGTCGCCCTGGTTCTGCTGGCGCTCACCTGGGGCCGCACGCTGGGTCCGGTGCCGGTCGCGCTGGTGGCGATCGCGCTCGCGGGCACGGTTCTCGCCGCGGTGCACCACGCCGAGGTGGTCGCGCACCGGGTCGGCGAACCGTACGGCTCGCTGGTGCTCGCGGTCGCGGTGACGGTGATCGAAGTCGCGCTGATCGTCACGATGATGGCATCCGGCGGCGACAATGCCGACACGCTGGCCCGCGACACGGTCTTCGCGGCCGTGATGATCACCACCAACGGCATCGTCGGCCTGTCGCTGTTCGTGGGCGCGCGCCGATACGGGGAAACCCGGTTCAATCCCGAAGGCAGCGGCGCGGCACTGGCGACCGTCGGGACGTTGGCGACGCTGAGTCTCGTGCTGCCGACGTTCACCGCGAGCACTCCCGGTCCGGCGTTCTCCGCGCCGCAGCTGGCTTTCGCGGCCGGTGCGTCCCTGGTCTTGTACGCCATGTTCGTGATGACGCAGACCGTCCGCCACCGCGATTTCTTCCTCCCCGTCGACGCCGACGGCGAGACCCGCGAGGAAGAGCACGCGGAACCGCCGAGCCCCCAGAAGACCTTGGTGAGTCTCGGTCTGCTGCTGGTCGCATTGGTTGCCGTGGTCGGTCTGGCGAAGGTCGAATCGCCGGCGATCGAGGCGGGCGTGCGGGCGGCCGGGCTGCCGCAGTCGTTCGTCGGCGTGGTGATCGCGCTGCTGATTCTGGCCCCGGAAACGCTCGCGGCGGTCCGCGCGGCCCGGCGCGACCGGATGCAGATCAGCCTCAACCTCGCGTACGGATCCGCGATCGCCAGCATCGGCCTGACGATTCCGGTCATCGCCCTCGCTTCGGTGTGGCTGAAGGGCCCGCTGCTGCTGGGACTCGGGCCGACGCACATCGTGCTGCTCGCGCTCACCGTGGTGGTCAGTGTGCTGACGGTGGTGCCTGGGCGGGCGACCCGGCTGCAGGGCGGGGTGCATTTGGTGTTGCTGGCGGGATTCCTGGTGCTGGCGATGAATCCGTGAGGTCGCGGAAGAGATTCCTCATTCGCTTCGTGATCCGGTAAGCAGCCGTCCCTCCGCTGGTCGGACAGCTTTTTCTTGGCCTGGCCGACGCGCGGTCCCGAGCACCGGCGCGGGCCGCGGGAGGAAAACGACGCCGGTTTTGTCGGTGCTCATCCGTATCCTGGCCGGGTGAAGATCCAGCAGTCCCCTACCCCGTCCGCTGCGGCCGGTGAAGCCGCGCGCAGAGCTTCTCCCGGCAGCCGTCCGACGTTCCCCGGCCGTCCGTCGGCCGACGCCCGCCGCGTCCGTGCCGCCGACCTCGCACCCGTCGCTTTCGCGAGCGCCCGAGGCGACGCCGCCCGGTTCGCGATGCCTGAATTCGCCTGTACCTCGGTCCGCGCGACGGCTGGCGAGGTGCGCGCATGAGCGGCATCTCGTCCCCGGCCCCGGAGGCCCCGGCGCGGCCGCCCGCCAAGCCCGGGCTGCTGATCAGCGTGCTCGTGCTGTCGGCGTTCGTGATGATCCTCAACGAGACCATCCTGAGCATCGCGCTGCGCGACCTCACCGTCGACCTCTCCGTGCCGACCACCACGATCCAGTGGCTCACGAGCGGGTTCCTGCTCACGATGGCGGTGGTGATCCCGGCGACGGGGTTCCTGCTCGAACGGTTCACGCCGCGGCAGGTGTTCGTCTTCTCGCTCTCCTCGTTCAGCCTCGGCACGCTGCTGTGCGGCGTCGCTCCCGGGTTCGAACTGCTGATGGTCGGCCGGGTCGTGCAGGCGTGCGGCACCGCGGTGATGATCCCGCTGCTGATGACCACCGTGATGCGGCTGGTTCCGGCGCAACGGCGCGGCGCGACGATGGGCACGATCAGCATCGTCATCGCGGTCGCGCCCGCGATCGGCCCGACGATCGGCGGCGCGGTGCTGTCGTCGCTCGGCTGGCGGTGGATGTTCTTCATCGTGCTGCCGCTGTCGCTGGCCGCGCTGGTCACCGGAATGCTGCAGCTGCGGATCGACAGCGAGACCCGCCAGGTTCCGCTCGACGTCCTCTCCGTCATCCTGTCCGCCGTCGGTTTCGGCGGAGTCTTGTACGGCCTGTCGTCAGCGGGCGAATCCGCCGAAACCGCGCTGATGCCGCCGTGGCTGCCCATCGTGGTCGGCGTGGTGTCGCTGGCGGCGTTCGGCTGGCGGCAACTCCGCCTGCAGCAACGCGATCGCGCTCTGCTGGACCTGCGACCGTTCACCCACCGCAGTTTCGTCGTCGCACTGGCGCTGAGCGCGTTGCTGTTCATGTGCCTGATCGGCGCGGGCGCGATCCTGTTGCCGCTGTATCTGCAGACCGTCCTGCACAAGTCCACGTTCGTCAGCGGCCTGGCCGTCCTGCCCGGCGGTTTGGTGCTGGGCTTGCTCGGCCGTCCGGTCGGCGCCCTGTTCGACCGGGTCGGCGCCCGTCCGCTGGTGCTGCCGGGCGCGCTCGCGATGACGGTCGCTCTGTGGCTGTTCTCCTTGCTGGGCGCGGATTCGCCGCTGATCGCGGTGATCGGCATCCACATCGTCCTGATGGCCGGACTCGGCCTGATGATGACGCCGCTGATGACCGAGTCGCTCGCGGCGCTGCCCGACCATCTCTACTCGCACGGCAGCGCGATCCTCTCGACGCTCCAACAGGTCGCGGGCGCGCTGGGCACCGCGGTATTCGTCAGCGTTGCGACTCTCAGCAGCACCGAACACGCCGCGGTGAGCCCCGATGCCAACGGCCTGCAGATGTCCTTCGTCGTCGCGGGCTGCATCGGAGTGGTCGCGGTGGTCGGAGCCTGGTTTGTCCGGTCACCCAGCCCGGTGCCGGTGGAGGAGGAAGCCTGACGCCCGTGGACCCAGAACGGCTCGATGCCGTCGCCCGCACCTACACCGCGTCGATGACCAGCATCCGAGGCCGCCGCGTGCACCGGCTGGTGCTGCGCCGGATGGCTGGCTACGACCACGTCCTGCCAGCCGTCACCGCCGACGGCGCCCCGGCGCTGCTGGCCCTGTCCGCGGGCGGCCGAGCCGCCTTCTGCCACAGCGACGGCCGCGGCCCGTCCGCGGACCTGGTCACGTGCGGCCCGACGCCCGGCGTCACCGTGACATCCGCGCACGACCTGACGAAGGATTCCCTGCCGGTGCTGAACTGGACGGTCCGGCATCCGGGTCTGCTGGACGTCGCGGGCCCGCTGACGATCACTCCCGGCGAAGCGGACGAGGAGGAGATCGAGGCGGCCCTGCGACCCTGGTAGCTGGGCGGGTTGCTGACGTTTTGCGCGCTGAGGCGGGCGGAGTCTGTGCTGATGACTGGCTCACGGCCACGGCCCCGAGCCGCTCGCTGGTGCTCAGCATCCGGGCATTGACCACGCCAGCCTCCGATGCCGCCGCGCAGGCGCCTCAGCCTCGCCCGGCATCTGCGCCGCCTTGTGCCCGTACCTGCCATCCGCCGGGCGGGCGCACCCGCCGCGCATCAACCACCCGAGCCGCCGTCCAGCCCAGCAGGTCTACGCCTTTACCGGCCAAACGCACGCTCTCGCCGCCCCGCATCCCGCAATCCGTCACCCGGCGAAGACCAGCAAGCAGGCACCTACGCCTCACCAGCCGAAGACCCGCTGCCACCGTCCGAGGCCCCCAATCCGGTATCCGGCGCGGACCAGCAAACAGGCTCCAGCTCGACCCGCCGAATGCACGGTCCTACTGCCCCACGAGCCGCAACCGTCCTCCGGCGCGGACCCGGCGAGCAGGCCCGGCGTCACCAGCCGAAAGCGCGCTCCCACCGCCCCACGAGCCGCAACCCGTCACCCGGCACGAACCGGCGAACAAGGCCCAGCGTCACCAGCCGAAAGCACGCTCCCACCGCCCCACGAGCCGCGACCCGTCGTCCAGCACGGACCAGCGAGCAGGGCCCAGCCTCACCGGCCGAAAGCGCGCTCCCACCGGCCCACCTCCCGCAACCCGGCATCCGGTGCGGACCAGCAGGCCTGGAGCAGGTCGTAACCGTCGTGGACCAGGGCTGCGTGGGCGGGCCATCGCTCGGCGGCCCAGCCAGGCTCGTTGTGCACCGAATCCACCCCGGCCCGGGTCGCCCCTTCCAGTTCGAACTGGAGGTCCCGGCGCGCGGCGGCACGCGGAACCGGCGCACCGGCCAGCACCGTGCGGGCGGCGGCGCGAACGCGGGATCCGGTCCAGCCCAACGTCTTCCGATGCGCGCGCGGCACCACCGCGTACTGCACGGCCACCGCCACCGCGACCCCGATCGCCGTCTGGGCGAAGCGGTCCGCCACCGCGGGCCATACCGGGCCTGGCACGCTCGCCACCCCGGCGGCCAGCAGCGCGAGCGGCGTGATGACGACTGTCGCCACCGCGTAGTTCCGCGGCACCACCAACTCCACGCAGAACTGCAGCACCGCCAGAATCAAGATCAGCACGATCCCGGACGGCGCGACCATCATCACCAAGCCGAACAACACCAGTCCAGCCGCGGTCCCCACGAACCGGTGCAGCGCACGCACATTCGCCCGCCGCCGGTCCAATCCCTGCTGCAGCACGACCAACGCACTCAGCACCGCCCAATGCGGCCGGCCAAATCCGACTGCCACCGCCAGTTCCCCGGCGACCACGCAACCAGCGCCAACGCGTAACGCCGTCAACGCGGCATGCGAGCGCAACGGCACCGCGCGCCGCAGCCGATACCCGATGCTCGGTCGCGGCAACGGCAGCTTCCCCGGCGGCAACTCAACCGCCTCGCCCGGCGAAGCGTCGGCGAATTTCCGGTGGGCGGCAAGCAATGTCGCCACCAGATCCGGCTTCGTGCCCCGGCGCGGATGTCCCGCGTCATGCAGCGCGGTCCACGCCGCAGACACCGCAGCACCGGCCGCGTGCCGAGCCTCCGCCGTTTTCCGGTCCGCCGAGACGAACGCGTCGACCGACCGCACCGCACGTTCTACGGCAGTCCGCTCCGGTTTGGTCCGGTCAGCCAGTACCCCGACCATCGACACCACGACCGACGACGCGACGCCCGCGGCAGCGCACCCCAGCACCACCCACGGCCGGGCTCCAGCCTCGACCGCCGCTTGCGCACCCGCGCAAACGAGCGCGAAGAACAACGGCCCGGGCGGTCCAAGGCGCAACGCGTCGACGACGTACGTCGCCAGCACCGATACCGCCGAAACCACCAGCACCGATACCGGCCCCGGCGGAACCACCGTCCCCACCGAAGCACCCAGCGCAGCCGCCGCGAGCACCCCGGCGCCAGCGGTCGCCACGACGCCCGCCCGGACCCGGTACGGCCGTCCCTCGCCGTACAAGACCGCGAACGTCCCCAGCGTGACGAACAACGCCGAGGCCGAAGCGCCCGCCAGCACCAGCGCGATCCCCGGAACGGCCACCGCCGCGGCGGCCCGCAATCCCGCCGACCACCGCCGCCCGACCGGCGGCAACGCGAACATCAGCGCCCGGAACCCCGCCACGCGAGGCAACTGCTCAACCGGCTCGGGCGACGATCCCATCCGCCCATCCCAACACGCACCGGCCCGGCCCGAAAGCCCGGCCGCACCGGGCAGAGACGACGGGCACACTCCGGACGCCACTTCGCCTCGCACCCGGCTCCGAGGGTGACGCAAGACTGCCCTGGCCTCGGCGGATCCGCGACGCGGCCAAGCCCCGACAGAGGCAGAACAACCGCTGCCGGGCCCTGACAGACGCACGACAACCGCCACCAGGGCCCAACGGAGGCGAGACGACCGCAGCCCGCCCCCGACAAACGCACGACAACCGCCACCAGGCCCCAACGGAGACGACGCAACCACAGCCCGCCCCCGACAAACGCACGACAACCGCCACCAGGGCCCAACGGAGACGAGACAACCGCAGCCCGCCCCCGACAGACACACGACAGCCGCACCGGGCCTCAACGGAGGCGAGGCAACTGCGGTCGATAGCCGTCACTGGGCTGAGGCGCGAAGCATGGGACGCCCGAGAACAATCACCAGGCGAAGCTCGCGACGAGGCAGCTTCCAGCTACAGCGGTGAATCACCCGGCACCGCAATCGAGGTCAGCTACGGCCCAGGACGAATCCACCGCGCCGGAACCAGGTGCCAGCCCACCCCGCCCCTCCGCGGCCGAGGTGCACCTCGTGCCGCAAGGCAGGGCCAATCCGGTGAATCGCGTAGCCGGGCAACCGCGACCTGACTGCCGAGACGGCCCGACGACTCAGCTCCCGCCCGTCACGATCACTCAAGTCCGGCAACAACCACCAGCGGCCGGACGAGTTGGGCAGCGCGCGCAGTCCATCGTGGAGGCCGACGGCACGGGCAAAACGGTCGCCAACCGGAGTCGACCTCACGCCACCCGGCCGGATTCCGCCGCGCCTTCCTCGCCGTCCTCCGGCAGGTGCAGGTCGGTCACCGCGATGTTCACCTCCACCACTTCCAGCCCGGTCATGTGTTCCACCCCGTCGACCACGCCGCGGCGGACGGTGCGGGACACGTCGGCGATCGAGGCTCCGTATTCGACCACTACCTGCAGGTCGACGGCTGCCTGCTTCTCCCCCACCTCGACCGACACGCCCTGGCCCGCGGACGCCGTCGCGCCGGGGATCCGCTCCCGGATCGCCGAGAAGGCCCGCGCGGTGCCGCCGCCGAGGGCGTGGACTCCGGGGACCTCTCGGGCGGCCAGCCCGGCGATTTTCTGGACCACGACGTCCGCGACCGTGGTCTGGCCCTGGTCGGTGGCGAGTCCGGGCGTCCGCAGTTCCGTCTTGTGCGCAGTCGAGTCAGGCATCGTCTCTCCCTTGTCAAGTGAACAGGTCGTCAGGAGGACACGCGCCGTCCGGGAATCTCACGCACTATCGGTCCGGGGATACTCAGCGCGCGCAGCCGCCTCGCCCACGGTCACTGGGTCCAGATCGGGGTGCGCGGCCTCAGCTCGCTCCAGTGCGAGGCAGCCTCACCAGCAACCCCTTGCGCCGCAGCGACATTTCCCAAACCCAGGTGAGCCCGTGCCGCCTCGTGGGTACTTCCGCAGGACTCTCCGCGAGCCGCGGCTTCTCGGTAAGCAGACTCGGCGGCCGAGAAATCCCCAGCGCGGAACCTCGCCCAGCCCAGGCAGTTCAGTCCCATCACGACGTCCAGTTCCAGCCCCAGTTCTTCGAACACCGCCAAGGTTTCCTCGACCAGACGGGCAGCTTCAGCCGGACGTCCCAGTGCGGTCAGGACCAGCGCGACACCCCGCGTCGTGATGGCGCCGCTGCGGCGGTTGCCGGTCAGGTCGTAGAAGTCGGCCGCCGCGCGCAAGTCGCGCAGGGCTTGTTCGTGGTTGCCTCGGTAGTGCTCTGCCCATGCGGAATGCGCCAGCGCGGTCGCTTCGCCGTGCCGGTCGCCGATTTCCCGGTACTCCGCCAAAGCCTGGCGGTAACAGCGGGAAGCCTCGTCCAGGTCGCCGCGGTCGACGTAGGCGATGCCCAGGTTCGCGATGGTCGTGGCGGCGGCCCAGCGGTTGCCGACCGCCTCGGCGGCGGCGCGCGCCCAGCGGTGCGTCGCGATCCACGGGTCCCACAGTTTGGTCAGGTAGAAGAAACCGCGCAGGTAGAACGCCAGCTGCCAGCATCGCTCCGTCTCCCCCGCCCGGCGGCAGAGCGCGACCAGGTTCGGCCATTCCGCGCGGAACCAGGCGATCGCGCTGTCCTGGTCCGGGAATTCGACCTCCGGCAATCCGGCCGGGTACGTCACTTCCGGCCGGTATCGCGGACCGCTCAACGCCCGGTCGGCGCGTTCCGCGGTGGCCACGGAGAAGTCTGCCAGGCGGCGGAAAGCGTCCTCGTCAGTGCCGCGGGAGGCGGCGAAAACCCTTACCAGGTCATGGAAACCGAACCGGCCCAGTTCCGGCTGGGTGAGCAGGTACGCCTGGTGCAGGCGGTCCAGCAGGCGCTCCGCCGACAAGGAATCCAGCGAGCCCAGTGCTTGCGCGGCTGCTACGTCGAAGTCCGGGCCGGGGTGCAGCGCGAGCAGTCCGAACAGCCTGGCCTCCGGCTGCCCCAGTTGACGGACCGACAGTCGAAAGGCCGCGGCCAGGCTTCGTTCGCCGTCGTCGAGTTCGCCCAGGCGGCGGGTCTCGTCGGCCAAGCGGCGCTCCAGCTCCGCGACATCCCACGCCGGGTGAGCGCGCAGGCGGGCCGCGGCGATCCGGATGGCCAGCGGGAGACGGCCGCAGCGGTCGGCGATCCGCAGTGCCGCGTCGGGGGTCGCGCCGGTCAAAGCGGCGACCAGCGCAGCGGCGGAAGCCGACGGGAGGACGCCCAGCGAGACGTGCCTGGCTTCGTCCAATGCGGGCAGCCGGGAGCGGCTGGTGATCACGACGCGGCATTTCGGTTCGGCGGGCAGCAGCGGGCGCACCTGGCCCGTGCTGCCCGCGTTGTCCAGCACCAGCAAGAAACTCCGGCCGCGCAGGCAGGTCCGGAAGAGTGCGGCGCGGTCGTCCGGATCGGCCGGGATCCGCTCGGCGGGCACCTCGATGATCCGCAACAAACGGTCGTGCGCGTCGGCTGGCGTGACCGGATCGTCGGAGGTGCCGCGCAGGTCCAGGAAGAGGCTGCCGTCGGCGAAGGACGTTTCGAGGCGGTACGCGCACCGCACCGC
>NZ_PQIA01000188.1 GCF_003385235.1 Amycolatopsis circi
GCATTCGGCGGGTTCCGTTGGGCGGCGGCTGCCTGCGTTCGGCGGGCGGCGGCGGAGGGGGCGGCTGGCGACGGGCGTCCCGCACCGCGCGGCGAGGAGGCTGGTCGTCCCGCCTCGGCGGCGCGCCGTCCCGCCGGGGACGACCCGCACGCTCGGGTGGTTGACCCGGCTCTTTGTCCAACGCGTCCCAATCCTCGGCGGTCCCCTTGCCCCTGCCATTGTGGCAGCGCCGACTCAGGGTAATCGGGAACGGGCGCGAGCACCCGACCCCTCGAGGATGTCAGGGCGTGCCGCCCCGGCCTTCCTTGATCCGCCGGTAGATCCGCCGCGACGCCAGCAGGAGCAGTGCGCAACCAGCGGCGACCGTGATGATGATGGTGATCGGGCCGTATTCGGTCGAGGTCAGCTCGAAGCGCGCGGTCGCGCCGAGATCGGTGCCCGACGGGGTGGTCAACGACACATCGACCGACAGGCGTCCGGCCCGCAGCGCCTCGATCTGCACGTATCTGGTCTGCCCGCCCTTCGCCGGGAAGAGGAAGATCTTGTCCTCGTCGCCGCGGAGACCCATGTTGTTCTTGAGGGCGATCTGCGCGCTGACGCCGACCGGCAGGTCGTTGTGCACGTACACCGGCAGCGGCGAGGACCCGGACGCGAGCGCAATCGTTTGCTTCGGCTGTTCCACCGTCACCTGATCGCGGATCGCGGCGAGTTCGGAGGTCGCGTTCGCCGAGGCGGACGAGGACGACGACGAGCCGAACGCGGTCGAACTGCCGCGGACCAGCGCGTCGCGCACCGGCCCGACGATCGCCCCCGGCTCGACCCGGTTCCTGGGGTCGATCTGCATCGCCGACAGGAGGCTGGTGGCGTCCTGGTCGAGGCCGGACAGCTGGTCGGCGACCGCCGCGCCGCCGTCCGCATGGGTGCCCGCGGCGAGCGAGGCGCTGCCTTCGGGGGTGCTTCCCAGCAGGTCGTCGAGCGTCGACCCGGCCGTCACGCCCGCGTTGGTGAGCTTGCCGAGCCCGGACAGGAAGGCGTTCAGCTCGTCGGTGGTGGCGTCCCAGCGCCGAGGCGGAGCGATGAGCATCGGCCCGCCGGTCGAGCCGTCAGTACGGCCGAGCCCGGCCTCGAACGCGATCGCGGCGAGCCCGTTCTGCGTGGAGACGGCGCGCTGCGACGCACCGCTGTAGGTGGTCGGCGTCTGCGGGCTCGGCGCGAATCCGGTGAGACCGGCGGTGGCCATCGAGTTGGTCGGCTGCGCGCGCAGGCCGTCGGAAAGCGTCGCCGCTCCGGTGACGGTCTCGTCGTCACCGCCTGCCCGCAGCTTGCCGCTGTCGGTGAGCACGGTTTGGAAGCCGCCTGTCGAAATCGCCGACAGCGCCTTGTCGTCCGGTGTCCCGCCCGGCCACAGCACGCCGCTCTTCGACTCGACGCCGAGCACCTGGCGGATCGTCGCGGTGCCGTTCAGCGCCGTGGTCATGAGGCCGGGGTCGGGATTGCCGTCGGCACCGCGGACCTTGCCCAGCGTGGTGAGATCGGCGTCGGCGAACGGCAGCGGGATCACACAACGGCCAGTGACCAGCGCGCGCAGCGCCGCCAGCCAGTTCGACGCGGCGTCCGCGCCTTTGCCCGTCACCCCGCCGCTGACGCGGTAGCCGTTCCGCATCGCGTCGACGGTGCGCAGCAGGTCAGGATCGAGGGCGAAGCAGAGAGAGCTGCCGACCTTCTGGTTGTTCTCCTGCGCCGCCCGCGCCGCCGAGACCAGGGAGTACAGCCGTCCGCCCGGGCTCAGTTCGTCGGCGAGCGCGTCGTCGGTGAGCGTCATCGGCACGCCGAACGGCGCGGACTGGATGTGCGGCTTGCTGTCGGTGATCGGCCACAGCACGGCGAGTTTCGAATGCCGCGGCGTCGCCTGGTTGTTCGCGTGGCCCGGCGTCGACAGCACCGGCATGAGCAAACTCACCGCGGCGAGCCGGGCCGGACCGCCGTACTCCGGCGTGCCGTTCACGTTCACCAGCAGCGGGTAGACGCCGGGCCGAAGCGCCGCGCCGCGCGGTCCGGTGAGCGGCACCGTGATGGTCAACCGGGCGCTCTGCCCCGGCTCCAGGTCCTCGGCGAGCGGGGTGAAATCGGTGAGCGGGCTGTCCTGCACCGGATTCCCGGCGAGCACCGAGTCCATCGCGCGCGGGCTGGCCAGGCGGTCGCCGATCTGCAGCCGGGCCATCGGCTTGACGATCCGCCGGGACCCGGTGTTGGTCACCGTCCCGGTCACCGTGATCGCCTGGTCCGAGCTGGTGACCAGGCGCGGGGCCAGCTGGCCGAGGTCGAGCCGCAGCCGGGCGGGTTCCGGCGTCGGATTCTCCTGCGCGCCCGCCGGCGCACCGAACAACGCGGTGGCGGCGACGATCAGCAAGGACAGCAAGAAGGCGGCGGGCCGCTTCACTCGGGTGCTCCCTCTCAGCCGCGCTCGTCGGGCGCGAAAAGTTCTGCTGCCCCGCGAACCAGCTTGCGCTCGTCCGCGTAGGCGAGGGTGGTCTCCAGCTCGGCCAGCGGGACCCAGGCGACCTCGGTCACCTCGACGTCCTCGTCCGACAGCTCGCCGCCGGTGGCTTCGAGCAGGAAATGGTGCACGGTCTTGTGCACCCGGCGCTGCTGCGCGACGAACCAGTAGTCGATGGTGCCCAGCGGGTGCAGCACGCGCGCGGAGATGCCGGTTTCCTCCTTCACCTCGCGCACCGCGGTCTGCTCCACCGTCTCCCCGTCCTCGATGTGGCCCTTCGGCAACGACCACAGCAGTCTGCCGTGTCGGTCGAGCCGCCCGATCAGCACCGCGCGTTCGCGCTCCGGGTCGACGACCAGTCCGCCCGCCGAGGTCTCGTCGACCGTGGTCAGCCGCCTGCCGCGGTGGCGCCGTCGCCGCCGGCGCGGCGTCGGCGGTCCGGCGCGACCGGCAGATCCAGACATGCTGCGATGCTAGAGCAAACGGTCGCCCGGGTACTCTGGCTCTCCGTGTCCGTGTCCGGCGGCGTCCGCGGTGGCGGCGCCATTTTCGTGGTGGGATTCGAGTGAACAACCTGGTCGCCCAGCAGAACGCGGTGACGGAACTGATGCGAGTGTCCCCGCTTGCCGACGAGCTGGCCGAGCGCTTCGCGCGCGCCGGCCACAGCTTGTACCTGGTCGGAGGCAGCGTGCGCGACGCGCTGCTCGGCAGGCTGTCGAACGACCTCGACTTCACCACCGACGCGCGCCCGGACCGGGTGCTGCAGATCGTGAGCGAATGGGGCGACGCGGTCTGGGACGTCGGCATCGCCTTCGGCACCGTCGGCGTCACCAAGAACGGCACGACGCTGGAGATCACCACGTTCCGCGCCGACAGCTACGACCGCGTCGGCCGCAACCCCGAGGTCACCTTCGGCGACACCATCGAGGGCGATCTCCTGCGCCGCGACTTCACGGTCAACGCGATGGCGATCGACCTGGTCGGGAAGACGTTCATCGACCCGCATGACGGCATGGACGCGCTGCGGCTGAAGGTGCTCGACACCCCGGCGCTGCCGCAGGAGTCGTTCGCCGACGACCCGCTGCGGATGATGCGCGCCGCCCGGTTCTCCTCGCAGCTCGGCTTCACCGCCGCGCCGCGCGTGGTCGAGGCGATGACGTCGATGGCCGAGGAGATCGACCGGATCACCGCCGAGCGGGTCCAGACCGAGTTGTCGAAGCTGATGCTGGCCCCGGACCCGCGGCCGGGCCTGGAGCTGCTGGTCGACACCGGGCTGGCCGATCGGGTGCTGCCCGAACTGCCCGGGATGCGGCTGGCGATCGACGAGCATCACCAGCACAAGGACGTCTACCAGCATTCGCTCACCGTGCTCGCGCAGGCGATCGCGCTGGAGAAATCGCACGAGCCGACCAGCGAGCCGGACCTGGTGCTGCGGCTCGCCGCGCTGCTGCACGACGTCGGCAAGCCGGCCACCCGCGAGTTCGCCCCCGGCGGCGGCGTGAGCTTCCACCACCACGAGGTGGTCGGCGCGCGGATGACCCGCAAACGTTTGCGCGCGCTGAAGTACTCGAAGGAGATCATCGAGCAGGTTTCCCAGCTCGTGTTCCTCCACCTGCGGTTTCACGGGTACGGCGGCGGCGAGTGGACCGATTCGGCGGTCCGCCGCTACGTCACCGACGCCGGCGACCTGCTGACCCGGCTGCACAAGCTCGTCCGCGCCGATTCGACCACGCGCAACAAGCGCAAGGCGGCCGCGCTGCAGGCGACCTACGACGATCTCGAGGCCCGCATCGAGCGGATCAAGGAGCAGGAGGACCTCGACCGCGTCCGGCCGGACCTGGACGGCAACGAGATCATGCGGCTGCTAGGCCTCCCTCCAGGCCCGCAGGTCGGACAAGCCTGGAAGTTCCTCAAGGAACTGCGCCTAGACCGCGGCCCACTAGAGCACGACGAGGCAGTAGCCGAACTGAAAAAATGGGCCGCAGCAGAAGGACTCGGCCCAACCCAGCAGCCCCAGAACTGACTCAAGCCAGCAGCCGCAGAACTGAACCGAACCGCGGGATCGCGTCGGCGTGCGGAGGGGCGGTGTGCACGGCCCCTAGGCCGGGCGCACCGCCCCTCCGCACGCCGACCTAAAGGCGATCCCGCCGCGACGACGAAGTCGGCGCCATCAAACACTGGATCATCGCCCTGGCAGCCGAGATACTCCCTGTCTCGAACCGAACAGGGGGATCGATGGCGCGGCAGCACGGCGAGGACCGGCGCGGAGCCAGCTTTCTCGTCACCTTGCTGCGGCGCGGCACTCCCGCGCTGGCCACGGCGACGACTGGGCTGACCGACGAGATCGGCGATCCCACCCCGGTGCGTGCGCTGCAGCGGATCTCGCGGATGGCCGGTCCGGTGGACGCGCGCCAGCCTGACGGCCTGCTGCTGCGCTCGGCCCGGTACGTCGTGCTGGTGCCGCTGGCCTATCGCCTCGTGGCCGTGCCGGGTCAGTTCGCCGCATATGCGGCGAAGCACGGGTCAGCTGGGCTGGCGTCGGTGGCGCTGGTCGCCGTGTGCTCGATGGCGCTGAGCGCGTTCGGCGTGTTCTGGATGCTGCGGAAGGCTCCGTTCCGCAGTGATCTGGCGGCGTGGCTGCTGCTGATCGACCTCGTGGCGACGGGGGCGTTCGAGCTGTTCATCGGCGCGACGGTGTCGCCCGCGGTGTTCCACGACGCGGTCGGCGTCGCGGACAAACACCTGCTCGGCAGCGTCGCCCTGCTCACGCTCGCCGTCGGTATCCCCTCCGGGATCGGCCTCGCGGTGCTCAGCCTGCCGGTTCGACTGCTCTCGGACCTGCTCAACCACGGCACGTTCGATTTCGCACAGGCCGCGTCGCTGTACCCGACGATGTTCGGCGTCCTGTTCACCGCGGTCGGCGCGCTGATCCTGCTCGGGCTCGGGATCCGGCTGGCGCTGGCGTACGGGATCCGCAACGGGCGGCTCGCCGAACGCGCGCGGCAGCACCGGATGCTGCACGACACGGTGCTGCAGACCCTGGAGGCGATCGCGCTCGGCGGTCCCGGCGGTTCGGATCAGCGACTGGTCGAGGTGCAGCGGCTTGCCCGCGCGCAGGCGATCGAGTTGCGGCAGACGATCGAGACCGCGGCGGCGCAGCGGGCCGAGGAGGGTGCGCGGCCGCTCGGCGAGAAGCTCGCGGCGCTGGCCGCGGAGATGGCGCGCGACGGTCTTCGCGCGCAGCTGGTGATCGCCGAGCTGGACAACGACACGCTGTCGGAGGTCCGGCAGATCGCGATCCGCGACGCCGTGCGGGAAGCGATGCGCAACACGATGAAGCACGCGGAGACGGACAAGGTCGTGGTACGCGTGGAGGAACGCAACGGCGGGATCGCGGTGATCACGCGGGATCACGGCACTGGGTTCAGTCCGCAGGACCGGCCGGCCGGGTTCGGGATCAGCGAGTCGATCACCGCGCGGTTGTCCGAGGTCGGCGGGACTTCGCTGGTCGAGTCGAGTCCGGGGAGCGGAACGAGGGTGACGTTGTGGGTGCCGCTGTGAGCGGGGTGGCTGCTGCTTTGGCGGCGTATCGGGACGGCGATGTCGAGCGGGCGGGCGAGCTTTCGGCGGCCTCTGGGACTCCGTTGGGCGCTGAGCTGGCGACGTATCTCGCGGCGGGGCCGAGCGGTCCGGTGTACGACCAGCCTGCCGCGTTCACGGCGTTCATTCGCGGCGGCGGGAATGTCGAGTTGTACCGGCGGTTGAGCGAAGAACTGGCTGCGCGGTACGACTCCTGGCGTCCGGCCGCGTTGCTGGATCTCGGGTGCGGTGACGGGTTGGCGATCGAACCCGCGTTGGCGCAGGCCTCGTTCCGGCCGGAGCGGATCGACCTCGTCGAACCGTCGGAGGCGCTGCTCGCGGACGTCGAAGTCCCTGGTGCACGCCGGTTTTCGTTGACCGCGCAGGACTTTCTCGCCGCGGATGGTTCCACGTGGAACCTCACGCAGTCGACGTTCGCGCTGCAGTCGATCGAGCCCGCCGCCCGGGCCGAGGTGCTGAGTGCGTTGCGGCCGCGGACGGAACGGTTGGTGCTGGCCGAATTCGACGTGCCGGACACCGCCGACCTGGAGTCGCTCGCGCAGCGGTACGAACGCGGCGTCGCCGAATACGGCGAGCAGGCTTCCCTGGTGGCGCAAGGGTTTCTGCTGCCCGTGCTGCTCGGCGTCGCCGCCGGGACGGCACGGACGAACTGGGAACACCCGGCGACGCAGTGGACCCGGCAGCTCGAAGCCGCCGGGTTCGTCGACGTGACGGTGGAACCGCTCGCGGACTACTGGTGGTCGCCCGCGGTGCTGATCACGGCTTCACAGCCGGGATAGCGTCCCCTGCTCCAGGTGCTGCGCGATCGGCCGCGGCAGCAGGTACGCCGTCGCTCCGCCGGGCTGCTGACCCCACGGAGCGGTGATGCCGGTCAGCACTCGAATCGTGCGCTGCACGCGGTACTCGTGCCGGTCGCGTTCGCGGTCCGGCGTCAGCGAGGTTTCGAGGAACCGCACCGAATTCGCGTGCACCAGGTTTCCGGCCTCGGGGCCGAACCGGACCACCGTCGTGCCGGCGGGCAGCGCGACGATCCGCTTGCCGCGGAAGAACGACAACGGCGGCTCGCCGCGCATCGGCAGGATCGGCCAGTCCGCGGGCTGTTCGGATTCCTCCGGAGCCTGCGGCGGCAGCATCAGCAGCGTGCCGAGAAGGAACCGGGACGCGTCGGCGAGGTTGGCGAACGCGACCGGCTCCGCTGACGGCGGACGCGACACCTCCCAGCCGTTTTCCGCGCGACGCAACGTCCAGACGCCCTCGGCGGGCACCTCGTCCGCGCCGATCCGGTACGCCGACGACGGCACGCCGTGCTCGACGAGCCGTTGCTGCAGCAGCGCCAAAGTCTCGGCCCCGCGCAGGGCATGGGTCTGCTCGCCGCGGACCGCGCGGGCGAGCGAGCTGTCGTCCGGAAGATCGGCCTCGGTACGCCCCGGGCGCGGCTTGCCGAGTACGTCAGCCTCGGCGGTCGCACGCACGAGATCGCGCACGATCGGCGGCCGGAACCCGGCGGCGCGGATGTGCTCGACCAGCTCCGGCTCCGGCGGAACGCCGTATTTCCGCAGGTAGTGCGGTACGGCGGCGGGCCAGATCCAGGTGCCGTCGGTGTGGAACGCCTGCGGCACGTCCGGCGGCGCGCCGGGCGCGAAGATGTCCGGCTGCGGAACCGGCCGGTGCAGCACGACCGGCGAGCGGAACAGGTAGTCGAGCACGCCGCGGACCTGGTCCGGCGGCACCGGCGGGCGGTTCACCACGGGCCGTTCGCCCTCGTTGTGCACGTCGACCGGCCGCGCCTGGCGGAACCCGACGGTCAGCGGCAGCCCGGCCTTCGCGCCGAGCCAGTCCGGCAGGTGCTTGTCCGGCCTCGGGAAACGGGTCAGCTCGACGAGGTAGGACTCGCGGGCGGGCTCGCCGCCGTCGTTGGGCGGCAGCCGCCAGTCCGGTTCCTGGTCGGCGTCGAAGTCGAAATCGAACTGCGAATCGGCGTCGAGCGTGAAGGTGCCTTGGAACCAGGTGCCGGTTTCGGGCTGGTACATCGCCGCGCGCAGCTGGGTGAACAGCGTGCTCAGCTGCGGCGTGCCGGGCAGCGACACCGAAACCGGGCCGTTCTCGTCGCCGACCGCGCGGACCTCCAGCTCGGAGTAGTCGCCGACCTGCCGGAACTGCGCCGCGACCCGCGCCCATCCGCCGGGCACCTGGCGCAGCGTGCGGCCGATCCCCCGCAGGATCCGGGTCTGGTCGCCGCCCTCGGTCTCGGGCTTCGGCTCGCCGTAGTCGTGCCGGGTCAGCCACAGCCCGGTGAGCTGCTTGCCCGGGACGGTCACCGAGAAATCGGTGAGCCCGAGCTGCGCGGCGCGCGCCGGATCGTGCCGCGTCCAGCGCAGGGTCAGGTTCGGCTGGTCGCCCGGCGCGACCTCGAACAGCTCGTCGTCGTATTCGACGTAGGTGCGCAGGTCGAACGTCGCGGGCACCTCGTTCGCGAGTACGACTCTGGCCGGCTTGCCCTCGTGCTCGCGGTCGAAGCCCTCAGGCGCTTCCTCGTCCCCAACGACCGTCAGCAGCAGCGTGCCGTCGGTGGTGGAGCGCTGCGCCGCGAAAGTGCGATCGTCGAGCGTCGCGTACAGGCCGTCTGGGCGTTCTCCCGATTCCACCCGGTACCGCACGTCTGGTTCCTCCCCGAAGTCCCCCGTGTAGCCGCAACGAACCTATCTGACCGTGTCACGACCCGACCATCGGTCACCGGAGACGGGAGAATATGCGCCCACAAATACCTGCCCGGGTGACCGATCAGTGCCGTGGGTAGCGCTGCACCCAGGCGTCGCCGAGGGCGTTTCGCGCCGAATGGCGGTCGAAATGCCACAGCGCGTCGGTCGCCACCTGCTCGATCAGGTGGTGCAGTTCAAGCTGCTCGACCCACTTCCGGGGCAGCCCGGGAACGCCCACTCGCGCACCGAGCAGCGCACCGGTCAACGCGCCGGTGAGCGCGCTGCGGCCGGAGTGGTTCACCGCGCGCAGCATGGCCTGTTCCGGGTAATTCTCGAAGCCGGACAACGCGGCGAACGAGCGGCCGAGGACGGAGAGCGTGCTCTGCCCGTCGCCGATCAGCTCCGGCATCCGCAGATCCGGCAGGCCGTGCTCGCCGAAGAACGGCACCGCTTCGGCGACCAGGTCGCGCACCGGCCCCCATTCCGGGCCGTCGTGCTCGTCGAGAACCTCGCGGGACAGATTCCACACCGGGTAGCTGAACGAGTCCTTCGTGAGCGCTTTCTCGAACACCCACGCCAGGTACGTCGCCGCGGCCACGTCGTCCGGCTGGTGCGTCACGCCGGCCAGATCGCGCACGACCTGGCCGATCCCGCCGCTGAACCCGGTGCCCGGACCGGCCGCGGTCAGCACCGCGGGCAGCGCGCCGACCAGCGCGGCCGGACCCGACAACGGCGCGGCTTGCGGATCGCCGGTGACGAGCGCGTGGTACGCGTTGAGTTCGGCGTCGTCGATGGCGCGGCGGGCGTGCAGTTCGGGCACCTTGACCAGGAAACCGTCGGCGTTCTGGATCGCCGCGCCCTGCGTGTGCAGCCAGCGGCCGAGCGCGCCGCGGACCACGCTGGGGAACAGCTTCTCGACGTCGCGCGACTCCGGCTGTTCGCGATGCGGGCTGCGGATGACCGCCTCGGTGAGGAAAAGCAGCCGCTGCGTCATCGAGCCGATCCGGCCCGGCTGGTCGAAGGCGAGCGGCAGTTCGCGGACGCCGTCCGGACCGTAGGTCGAGACGATCTCGTCCAGCCGCATCCGGTCGACGGCCGAGCCGAGCGCCTCGCCGAGCGCGAACCCGACCCACGCGCCGACAACCCGCTGCCAGCCGTAACGGAAGTTCTCCAGGCTGGTCTCCGGGTATTTGCCGAACGTGTCGAGCTTCGGGACGATCCGGCCCTCGTTGTCCCAGGACGGCACTAGACCGTTGGCGCGCAAGTCGTTCGGCCGCGAGCGGCTCGGCTCCGGCTGCTCGAACCGGCGCAGCCACGACCGGCCGAGGACGGTCTTGCGGCATTCGTCGGCGGTCAGTTCGAAACCGTGCCGCCGCGCGCGTTCCGCGGCTGCTTTCGGCACGTCGACCGGCTTCTCCAACCCGATCCGGGCGGCGGTTTCGACGGCGAACTTCTCCAGGTCTTCTTCGATCTCCGGGCAGCGGCCGTTCTCGTCGACCCGCGGCTCGTGGCGCGGGAACCGCTTCGCGATCGTGGTCAGCTCGGCGCCCGCGACGTCCTCGAACGTCGCCGGACCGCCGTTGATCACCAGGTTCGGCGGGTGCTCGAACTCGGCGAGGGTCGCCAGATCGACGCGCCACCAGGCGTGCTCGCGGGAGGGCAGATGCCGGGTCGAGCTGAAGACGCGCAGCTCGTTGCGTTCCTCGGAGAAGTAGAAACGGTCGGTCGCGCCGGTTTTGAGATCGAACGGCACGAAGACTTCGCAGCGCAGCAGGCCGATCAGCAGCTGTTCGCGCGAAAGCCAGCCGACGCTCGCGAAGGCGAGGAGGGTTTCCAGCGGGTTTTCCGGCTTCGGGTAGCCGCGGCGGATCGGACCGGCCTTGTACTCGGGGTTCTCGCGTTCGTCACCGGTCTGGTGGCCGTCGTTGTCGACCTTCACCCAACCCGCGACCGCGGGCAGCGGCACGCCGAGTTCGCCGAGCCCGGCCTTCGCGTACTCCGGGTCGACGACCTCGCGCCAGCTTTCCTGACCCGGGTACGCGACCGGGGTGCTGAGCCCGCCCGGATGCGGATGCGCCTGGCGCAGTTCGCCGTCCGGTTCGCGCACGAGCACCGACGGAGCGGGGAACAGTTCTTTGTCCGGACGGCCGTCGTCGAGGAACGCGACGGTGTTGTAGGGGATCGACCAGCCTTCGGGGACCCGCAGCACGCGGTCGCGGTCGACCCGGAGGCCGCCCGGCCCGGAGACCTCGGGGCCGTGCACGGCGCGCAACCACTTCCCGACCTTGTCTACCGCTTCCGCCGCTTCCACCTACTCGATCCTCTCCAGGCTTCCGTCGGACTCGTGCTCCGCGATCGGCTTGGGCAAGACGTACGCCACCGCGCCGCCGGGAAGGTTCGCCCAGGGCACCGTCACCCCGGTAATCACCTGGAGTGATCTTCGGAGGCGAAAAGTGCTGGTCATGCGCTCCCGTTCGAGTGGCAGGGACGTCGTCGCGAACCGTACCGCCTGGTGGTGGACCAGGTTGCCGGGTTCTTCACCGAATCGCAGGACGACGGTACCTTCCGCCAACCGAGTGAGTCTCTTGTTCCGCAGCAGCGTGAGGGGAGGGTCACCCGGCGCGGGCTGGACCGGCCAGTCGGCGACCTCCCGCGCCGTTTCCAGCGGGGTTTCGCGACCGCCGGTCGCGCGGGCGGGATGCATCAGCAACGCGCCGAGCAGCTGCTGAGCGGCGTCTTCGAGGCGGGCGAAGATCTGCTCGCGGCCGTCCGGCGCGACGACTGCCCAACCGGCTTTGACCTGGTAGAGGCTCCATTTCCCGGCTTCCCGGCCGCCGAGACAGCGGACGTCGCGCCACACGCCGAAGGAGTCGAGCCGGTGGCCGAGGTGGGTCAAAAGTTCGGCGTCGGACAGGACCGGGTCCGGGTTGGTCTCCCGCTCGGCCGCGACGTCGCCCGCGGTCCGCTGGACGTCGTCCGGGGTCGGTCGCGGCCGGGGCTTCCCGGCAAGGTCGGCTTCCGCCGTGCGGCGCACCAGATGTTCGACGTACGGCGGGTGAAAGCCCAGGTCACGGATGTGCTGGAGGAGTTCCGGCTCGGGCGCGGTGCCATGTTCTCTGAGGTGCTCGGCCACCTCGACCGGCCAGATCCAGGTCCCGTCGGTGCGGTGTTTTTCGCCGACCGCAGCCTCACGTTCGAGATACCGCAGCACGAGCGGCAATTCTTCCTCCGACAACGGTTCGCCGGTTCCGGCTGTCGCGTGTCGGAATTCGACGCCGAGCGGCAGGCCGACGTGCAGCCGCCACCAGTCGGGAAGGTGCTCGTCGTCGCGGGGGAAGGTGGCGAGTTCGGCGAGGTAGGCGATCGAATCCGGGGGCGTCGTCCACGGGGGCTCGCCGTCGGTGAAGTAGTCGAACTCGAACGCGCCGTCCGGGGTGAGCACGTAACGCGCCTGAATCCAGGTGCCCCGCCCCTCTTGATACATCTCGGCCCGCAACGAGGTGAACCGCTGGACAACCTCGGTGCTGGCGACGGTGTTGCGCGTCTGCACCTCGAAATGGTCGCCGAGCTGGGCGAACCCGATACCGGCCGCCGCGTCCGGATCGGCCCGGTTCGCCCGGATCAGCCTGCCGATCTCGACGAGCGCCTGCTGACCGGTACTCGGTTGTTCCACGTGAATCACTTCGTCCGGAGCGGACGGCATCAGGACCCGCGACGGCGGTTCTGCGGAACGGTTCCGCGCGGACGGACGCGGCGCGGGGTCGGCCGCGGGGCAGGCATCGAGGAGGAGGCGTGCTGCGGCTCGGGTGCGTCGGCCAAGTGCTGCACGAGCGCCTGGACAGTCAACGCGAGCTGCGCTGGCGTCGTCCGTTCGAAGGCGTCTGGGGCGAACTCAAGCCGCCCGAGCGTCCCGGCCGGTCCGGCGGTAGCGCGGACGAGCCCGTCAGGCGAGGTCAGAACAGCTGGAGCGGCGTCGAGACGGGCACGGTCGTCCCCGATGGTGCTCACGGTGGCCCCCCGTGTCGGTTGCGCGTGCCGAGATTAACTCGACCGGGTCGCAAGTCACCCTAATGCCAGACGGTGAGTTACTACCCCCGTTTGGCTTCAACGGTTTGCGGCAGCGAATCGCCGCGGCGTCGGCGGGCCAGCAGATACCCGGCTCCGCCCAGCAGGTAAAGCGCGGTCGCGACGACCATCAGCTCCGGCGAGTACCCGTTGTCCTTGACGAAGATCGCCGCGATCGAGACCGCCACCACCTGGGTGATGTTGAACAGAGTGTCGTACAGCGCGAAGACCCGGCCGCGAGCCTCGTCCGCGACATCGAGCTGCACTGACGAATCGACGGACAGCTTCAGCACCTGGCCGGTTCCCATGATCAGGAATGACGCGACCAGCGCCAACGGCAACAGCATCGGCAATCCGAGCGCGGCTTGCGTGACCGCTGAGATGAGCAGCGACCCCAGAACCGCCCGAACCCGCCCGACCGACCGGATTACCTTCGCCGTCACCAGGCCCGCGACGAGAATGCCCGCCCCCGCACACGCGACCAACTGCCCAAGCCCAGGCAACCCGGCGCGGAAGAACCCGTCGTCAGTGAAGTAATTGCGCATCAGCAACACGCTGACCAGCAACGAAATCCCGTACGCGGCGCGATGCGCGAACAACGCGACGAACCCAGCCGTGACGTTGGGTGCGCGCCACGCGTGCCTGGCCCCGTCCGCGAGCCCCCGCGCGACTGCCAGCACCGGATTAGTCGGCTCGTCCACCACAGTCGGCCCGAGCACCCCCTTGGCAAACCGATGCGCGAGGAAAGCCGCCAACAACGCCCCGACCGCCGCGAACGCAGTGGTCTCCGCCGACCCGACGTCCCCCGCCCCGAACACCGCCCGCAACCCGATCGCGCACCCGCCGCCGACGACCGCGATCACCGTCCCGGCCGTCGCCGCCACCGCGTTGGCGGAAACCACCGCTTTCGACTCCACGACGTGCGGCAACGC
>NZ_PQIA01000189.1 GCF_003385235.1 Amycolatopsis circi
TTGTATAGGGGACAGGCGGGGGAGCGGGGGTGAAGGCGGGTGCCGAGCCGGTGTTTCCCGAGCGCATGAACGGCAGCGGGCCCGGGTCCGCTGCGAGGGCGGCGGGCTGATCGAGGGTCTCGGGCTTCGGGGCGACCGTTTTGATCACCTGGGTGTCAGTGGCGTCCAGGTGTGCGGCCGTCTTCTTGCCGTCTGGCGTGCGGAACAGTTCTGGGCCGAACAAGTCCAGCGCGGCCTTGTTCTGCATGGGGTAGAGGCGGTGGCGCACCTCGCGCAGCGAGATCCGCTTCTCCGGCTCCTTCTTCATCAACGCGGTGATCACGTCGGCCAGCGGGCCCGGCTTCGGGCGCGGGACCTTGCCGTTCACGACCTTGCCGACGGTTTCCAGCGGGTCGCCGTCCGCGTCGTACGGGGGTGCACCTTCGACCGCGGCGAACAGCGTCGCGCCGAGGCCCCACAGGTCGGCGTTCGGGGTGACGGCACCGCCCGAAGCGACCTCTGGCGAGATGTAGGCGGGCGAACCGAGCATGATGCCGGTCCTGGTCATGGTGGCTTCGGAGACGTTGCGGGCGATGCCGAAGTCGGTGAGCTTGATCCGGCCGTCGCTGGCCACCAGGACGTTGCCGGGCTTCACGTCGCGGTGCGTGATGCCTGCGTCGTGGGCTGCTTCGAGCGCAGCGGCGACCGCGATGCCGACTGCCGCGGCCTGTGCGACAGTCAGGGGTCCGTGGTCGCGCAGCAGGTGCGCGAGGCTTCGCGACGGCAGCAGTTCCATCACGACGAACGGTGCGTCGTTCTCGCGGGCGACGTCGTGCAGGGTGATGACGTTCGGATGCGACAGCACCGCGATCGCGCGTGCCTCGCGCAGCGTGCGCTCGCGCAGTTCGTCCGCCTGCTCGGCCGGGATGCCCGGCGGCACCTTCATCTCCTTGACCGCGACCGGGCGGTGCAGGAACTCGTCGTAAGCCGACCAGACCGTGCCCATCGACCCGGACCCCAGAACCGACCGCAGCCGGTAGCGCCCGGCGACTACCCGCGGCTGGTCGCCGCCGGTCGACGGCCCGGCTTTCGCCGAGCCGGTGCTGTCGGTGTTGCCGGGCTGGTCCAGGTCGCTGTTCTCCGAGGGCACCCCATGATTGTGGCCCAAGCCGCCGACACTCTTCGACTCAGCACCGCTACCCCTGAGTTCACCCGTACGGGGGGCGAGCAGAGTCACAGGTGCGGGTGGTGGCCTGCCTCTACCATCACTGGGTATGACGAACGTGGCTGGTCCGGAGTCGGCGCCGCACTCCGAGCCCGGGCTCGCGCTCGCGGCGGAGTTCCCGACCGCGGACCGCGCCCAGTGGCAGGAGCTGGTGGCGGGAGTGCTGCGCAAGAGCGGCAGGCTCCCCGAAGATTTCGCGGGTGCGCCGGAGAGCAAGCTCGCCTCGCGCACCTACGACGGCATCGAAATCCAGCCGCTATACACGTCTGACGACTCTGGCGGCGACCTCGGCTTCCCGGGGCTGCCGCCGTTCGTGCGCGGCACGCGGCCGGAAGGGGTCGTCGACACCGGGTGGGACATCCGGGTCCGTCACCAGCGCGAAGACGTCCGCGCGGCCAACGCGGCGATCCTCGCCGACCTCGAAGGCGGCGCGTCTTCGGTGTGGCTCCGGCTCGGCGAGGGTTCGCTGCCGATTTCCGCGCTCGCGGACGCGCTGAACGAGGTGTACGTCGGCCTCGCGCCGGTCGTCCTCGACGCCGGTCCGGAGTACGAAACCGCTGCTCAGGCGCTTCTCGACCTCTTCGCCGAGCGCGAGGTCCCGGCCAGCGAAGCCGTCGGCACGCTCGGTGCGGACCCGCTCGGCACCACGGCGCGCACCGGGCAGGCGCTGCCGCTCGGCCCAGCCGCCGAATTGGCCGCGAAAGTTGCCCCTAAGTACCCCAAGGTCCGCACGATCGTCGCCGACGGACTGCCGTTTCATGAGGCAGGCGGCTCCGACTCGCAGGAACTCGGCGCGACGATCGCGTCCGGCGTCGCGTATCTGCGCGCGCTCACCGAGGCGGGCCTGGACATCGCCGCGGCGGCCGCGCAGCTCGAGTTCCGGTTCGCGGCGACCGCGGACCAGTTCCTGACCATCGCCAAGTTCCGCGCCGCGCGCCGGCTGTGGGACCGGGTTCTCGAAGTCTCCGGTGCGGCGGCGGACGCGCGCGGGATGCACCAGCATGCGGTCACGTCGCCGTCGATGTTCACCCAGCGCGACCCGTGGGTGAACATGCTGCGCACCACCGTTGCCTGCTTCGCGGCCGGGGTCGGCGGCGCGGACGCGGTCACCGTGCTGCCGTTCGACGCGGCCATCGGCCTGCCGGACGCGTTTTCCTCGCGGATCGCCCGCAACACCAACGCGATCCTCATCGAAGAGTCGAAGCTGGGCAACGTGATCGACCCGGCGGGCGGCTCCTGGTACGTCGAAAAGCTCACCGACGAACTCGCCGAAGCCGCGTGGCGCGAATTCACCGCGATCGAGGCGGCGGGCGGCATCGAGGCCGAGCTGGCGTCCGGCGCGCTGGCCGGACGCCTGGCCGAGACCTGGGAGAAGCGAGCGAGCCGTCTCGCCACCCGGCGTGACCCGCTCACCGGCGTCAGCGAGTTCCCGAACCTGGAGGAAAAGCCGGTCACCCGCGAAGCGGTCCCGTCCACTGTGGACGGCGGGCTGCCGCGGCACCGGTACGCCGAGGAGTATGAGAAGCTGCGCGACGCGTCCGACGCTTACCTCGCCAAGCACGGCGAGCGGCCGAAGGTTTTCCTGGCCACGCTGGGTCCGGTCGCTGCGCACACTGGCCGCGCGTCCTTCGCGACGAACCTGTTGCAGGCGGGCGGCATCGAGGCGGTGAACCCCGGCGCGACCGACGATCTGCCCGGCGCGTTCCGCGAGAGCGGCGCGAAGGTCGCCTGCGTCTGCGGCACCGACGCGGCGTACGAGGAGCAGGCCGCGTCCGTCGCGGCGTCCCTCGGTGCGAAGCAGGTTCTGTTGGCGGGCAAGGGCACCTACGACGGAATCAGCGGCAATTTGTACGCCGGGTGCGACGCGCTCGAAGTCCTGACCAGCCTCCACGCACAGCTGGGAGTCTCCGCATGAGTATCCCCAACTTCGCCGACATTTCCCTCGGCACCCCGGAATCGGGCGACCGAGACGCGTGGGCCCAGGCGGTACAGGAAGCCACCGGCAAGGGCCCGGACGCGCTGGCCTGGGAAACCCCCGAGGGCATCGGCGTGAAGCCGGTCTACACCGCCGCCGATCTGTCCGATGTGGACTTCCTGGGCACGTACCCGGGCATCGCGCCGTACCTGCGCGGGCCGTACCCGACGATGTACGTCAACCAGCCCTGGACGATCCGCCAGTACGCCGGGTTCTCCACCGCGCAGGAGTCGAACGCCTTCTACCGTCGCAACCTCGCGGCCGGGCAGAAGGGCCTGTCGGTCGCGTTCGACCTCGCCACCCACCGCGGCTACGACTCCGACCACCCGCGCGTGTCCGGCGACGTCGGCATGGCGGGCGTGGCGATCGACTCGATCTACGACATGCGCCAGCTGTTCGACGGCATCCCGCTGGACAAGATGTCCGTCTCGATGACGATGAACGGCGCGGTGCTGCCGGTGCTCGCGCTGTACGTGGTCGCGGCCGAGGAACAGGGGGTGAAGCCGGAGCAGCTCGCGGGGACGATCCAGAACGACATCCTCAAGGAGTTCATGGTCCGCAACACCTACATCTACCCGCCGCAGCCGTCGATGCGGATCATCTCCGACATCTTCGGCTACACCTCGCAGCACATGCCGAAGTACAACTCCATCTCCATCTCCGGCTACCACATGCAGGAGGCCGGAGCTACCGCCGATCTGGAGCTGGCGTACACGCTCGCGGACGGCGTCGAGTACATCCGCGCGGGCGTCGAGGCCGGGCTGGACGTCGACAAGTTCGCGCCGCGGCTGTCGTTCTTCTGGGCGATCGGCATGAACTTCTTCATGGAGGTCGCGAAGCTGCGCGCGGCGCGACTGTTGTGGGCGAAGCTGGTTAAGCAGTTCGACCCGAAGTCGCAGAAGTCACTGTCGCTGCGTACGCACTCTCAGACGTCAGGTTGGTCGCTTACCGCGCAGGACGTCTTCAACAACGTCACGCGTACGTGCGTCGAGGCGATGGCCGCCACCCAGGGGCACACACAGTCGTTGCACACCAACGCTCTCGACGAAGCGCTGGCGCTGCCCACCGACTTCTCCGCGCGGATCGCGCGCAACACACAGCTGTTACTGCAGCAGGAATCCGGCACCACGCGCGTCATCGACCCGTGGGGCGGCAGCGCGTTCGTCGAGAAGCTCACCTACGACCTCGCGCGCAAGGCATGGGGCCACATCACCGAAGTCGAGGGCGCGGGCGGCATGGCGCGCGCGATCGACGAAGGCATCCCGAAGCTGCGTATCGAAGAGGCAGCCGCGCGTACGCAGGCGCGCATCGACTCGGGACGACAGCCGGTCATCGGCGTGAACAAGTACCAGGTCACCGACGACGAGCAGATTGACGTGCTGAAGGTCGACAACGCGGGCGTACGCGCACAGCAGTTGGAGAAGCTGCGTCGGCTGCGCGAGGAGCGCGACCCGCAGGCAACCGAGGACGCCCTGCGCCGGCTCACCGAAGGTGCGCAGAACAACGGCAACCTGCTTGAGCTGGCCATCAACGCCGCGCGCGCGAAGGCCACCGTCGGCGAAATCTCCGACGCGCTGGAGAAGAACTGGGGCCGCCACTCCGGCCAGATCCGCACGATCTCCGGCGTGTACCGGGAAGAGGTGGGGAAGTCGGACAACGTCGAGAAGGCCCGCGAACTGGTCGACAAATTCGCTGAAGAGGAAGGCCGCCGCCCGCGCATCCTCGTCGCGAAGATGGGCCAGGACGGCCACGACCGCGGCCAGAAGGTGATCGCTACCGGCTTCGCCGACCTCGGCTTCGACGTCGACGTCGGCCCGCTGTTCTCCACCCCGGCCGAGGTCGCGCGCCAGGCGTCGGAAGCCGATGTGCACGTGATCGGCGTGTCCTCGCTGGCCGCGGGGCACCTCTCGCTGGTGCCCGCGCTGCGCCACGAACTGGCCGAACTGGGCCGCGAGGACATCATGGTCGTGGTCGGCGGCGTGATCCCGCCGCAGGACTACCCCGAGCTGCGCGAAGCGGGAGCGGCGGCGATCTTCGGCCCGGGCACGGTGCTCGCGGACGCCGCGATCGACCTGCTGCAGCAACTGGCCGCGCAGGAGTCCTGAACCTTGCCGCGGCGGATCGACGTCGGCGAATACGCCAAGGGCGTGCTCGCGGGCGACCGGGGGACCCTGTCCAAGGCCATCACGCTGGTCGAATCGCACCGGGAGGACCACCGGCGGCAAGCCCAGGAACTGCTGGTCGAGCTGCTCCCGCACGCGGGCGGGGCGAAACGCGTCGGCATCACCGGCGTACCCGGAGTCGGTAAGTCGACATTCATCGACCAGCTCGGCACCGACCTCACCACGGCCGGGCACCGGGTCGCGGTGCTGGCCGTCGACCCGTCCTCGACCCGCACCGGCGGCTCGATCCTCGGCGACAAGACGCGGATGGCGCGGCTGGCGGTCGATCCGAAGGCGTTCATCCGGCCGTCGCCGACGTCCGGCACGCTCGGCGGCGTCGCCCGCGCCACCCGCGAGACGATCGTGCTGATGGAGGCGGCCGGTTTCGACGTCGTGCTGGTCGAGACGGTCGGGGTCGGGCAGTCCGAGGTGACCGTGGCGAACATGGTCGACTGCTT
The DNA here is from genome assembly GCF_003385235.1 of Amycolatopsis circi. Classification (GTDB taxonomy): domain Bacteria; phylum Actinomycetota; class Actinomycetes; order Mycobacteriales; family Pseudonocardiaceae; genus Amycolatopsis; species Amycolatopsis circi. The sequence goes on from NZ_PQIA01000189.1 coordinate 5,800, forward strand.
TCTCTTCCTTACCCTCGCGCGCACCGGCGACCAGTTGCAGGGCATCAAGAAGGGCGTGCTGGAACTCGCCGACGTCATCGCCGTGAACAAGGCCGACGGCCCGCACGAACGCGACGCCAAGCGCGCCGCGCGCGAACTGCAGGGCGCGCTGCGGATGATCTACGGCAAGGACGCGCTCTGGACGCCGCCGGTGCTCACGTGCAGCGGGCTCGAAGGCAGCGGTCTCGACGAGGTGTGGGCGGCGATCGGCAAACATCGCGAGGTGCTCACCGAATCGGGTGATCTTGGCGAACGGCGCAAACGACAGCAGGTGGACTGGACCTGGTCGATGGTCCGCGAGCAGCTGCTCGACCGGCTCACCGCGCATCCGGCGGTCCGCGCGCAGGTAGCCGACGTGGAACAAGCGGTGCGCGACGGAGAACTCACCGCCACGCTGGCCGCGCAGCGGATCTTGGCCGCGTTCGCCGACCCGTCGTGAACTTCCCTTCTTGAACGTTGTCCAAGAAGGGAAAACGCGGTGCGCACAAGTGTCTTTTGACCGTCTCGGGGGCTTGTTGCGCTCGACGGTCGTCAGCGCGGGGCGAGCGGACCCGCCTCCACCGCGTGGCGGCTGACGCGCTCGCGCTTCGGCGGGCACAATGCACGGTGACGGCGTAGAAGGGAAGTCATGGCGAAGGTGCGGGGACTGCTGCTGGCCGGTTTGCTGGGCGTGCTGCTCACCGGAGCGCTGCCGGTGGCTGCGTCCGCGGCGACCTCGGCTCCCGCCGCGGTCACGGTGCCGGCTGAGACGGCGATCACGCAGGTGAACGCGGTCCACCAGGCACCGCCCGGCCCGGTGCTGGACCCCACGCAGACCGACAAGGCCAACGCCGACAAGACGAAGAAGAACCTCATCGCTGGCGGGGCCGCGGTAGTGCTGCTCGCCATCGTGTTCTTCGGCCGCCGCCACCGCATCAAGCGCCGCAAAGCCCAAGGCGGCTGAGCTTTTCGTCGTTCACCCTGGCCGAACTTCGTCAGCCGTTCGCCGCAGATCTTCTACCGGCCGTCTTTGTCGCCGCGCCCGGCCCCGCCTCTTGCCACCTGCATGGTGCACGATCGACTGCAATGCGTAAGACAGATCGATCGGCACGTTGCGTGTTCGCCTGCGCTCGTGTTGCGGGAGGAGGTGCGGCGTGACGGTGCTGGATTCACGGCCGGACGTTCCAGGTGACCACAACCCGATCGCGGCGCCCGGCGCGCTGCTGAGCGAAGCCGGCGTCAGCATGGCTCCGGTGGAAGACCTTGGCGCGGGCCGCGGCCCGTTCTGGCTGGACGACTGGCTGCGCGCGAACGCGACCGACGTGCTCGCGTGGCGGCGGCACATCCATGCCCACCCCGAGCTGTCTCGCGACGAGTACGCGACGACCGAGCTGATCGTGTCGCTGCTGCGCCGGGTCGGGCTCAAGCCGTGGGTGCTGCCCGGCGGCACCGGCGTGGTGTGCGACATCGGCAAGGGCGAGCGCTGCGTCGCGCTGCGCGCGGACATCGACGCGCTGCCGCTGACCGAGGACACCGGCCTGCCGTACTCCTCGACCACCGAGGGCGCGGCGCACATGTGCGGCCACGACGCGCACACCGCGATCCTGCTCGGCGCCGGGCGCGCGCTCGCCGGCGCACCTGAGCTGCCCGGCCGCGTGCGGCTGATCTTCCAGCCCGCGGAGGAGGTCATGCCCGGCGGCGCGCTGGACATGATCGCCGCGGGAGCGCTGGAAGGCGTCGAGCGGATCTACGGCCTGCACTGCGACCCGCGGCTCGAAGCGGGCAAGGTCGGCACCCGGGTCGGCGCGCTGACGTCCGCCGCCGACCTCATCGAACTGCGCCTGACCTCGCCCGGCGGCCACACCTCGCGGCCGCACCTCACCGCCGACCTCGTGTACGCGCTCGGCACGGTCATCACGTCGCTGCCGTCGGTGCTGTCCCGCCGCGTCGACCCGCGGTCCGGCACGGTGCTGGTCTGGGGCGCGGTGCACGCCGGACAGGCCGCGAACGCGGTCCCGCAGGACGGCGTCCTGCGCGGCACCCTGCGGACCGCCGACCACGAGGTGTGGAAGGCGCTGGAGCCGCTCGTCGCGTCGTCGGTCGAATCGCTGCTGGCCCCGAGCGGCGTCGGCTTCTCGCTCGACTACCGGCGCGGGGTGCCGCCCGTGGTCTCCGATGCGGAGTCGACCGCGCTGATGCGCGCCGGCGTCGAGGCGGCGGTCGGCGAAGCGGGGCTCGCCGGGACGGAACAGTCGTCCGGCGGCGAGGACTTCGGCTGGTACCTGGAGCACGTCAGCGGGGCCTTCGCCCGGCTCGGCGTGTGGTCCGGCCCGCCCGCTCCGCAGGCCGACATCCACCGCCCGACGTTCGTCCTCGACGAGCGCGCGCTGCTCGTCGGAGTCCGCACTTTGGTGCACACCGCACTGGCCTCGCTGGCCTGAGTTATCCACAGGCTTCGCGTCGATGTGGATAACTCAGGCGGGTGAGAGGTACCCCTCGTGCGGGGGTGTCAGCGGGGAGTCACGCGCTGTGGTCTAGACCGCTGAAGGCGACGCTTGAGACCGCTCACCTAGAGTAATTTCGGACTTTTGCGCTGCCCGGGTTCGGCGGTTGGCAGTTGCTCACCTGTGATGGATTTCGTGTTGCGCGGCAACGGCTTTGGCGGAATCAGTGGCCTTCCGCGCTGATTCTCTGTACTGAATTTTGCCGTCGTATGTGGTGACGCGCTGCGATTTTTCCTGCGCGCTGAGGTGCTGGATGCCCGTGTGGGTGAGCCTCTGCCGTGTGGTATTGGGCGGCTGTCCGGCGGGGCCGTGGATAGTCCGGAGACGCAGAGTTATCCACAGGGTGGTGTCGCTGGGGACAACTTTCGGCCCTCTGCTAGGGCGGGTGTGGATGACTCCAGAAACGAGCGTTCGGAGAGCCTGCGGCGAGGTCGGGACGGCCAATTTGGTTCGCCTCTCGAACGGCTGAAAGGCCGTGAGGGGAACCCTGAGGGACTCAGAGTTCGTGAGGGTTCCCCTCACGGACGGTCAAGACGGCAAGCGTCAGCCGCTGATCCCGGTGCACGGCCGGGTGCGCAGATCGTCCACGTAGTCCACTGGGGCGCCGGCCGCCTCCGCGGCGTCCGCGAGCACCCCGAGATACCGCGCCGAGGGCAGGCCGCCCTCGTAGGCGTCCAGGACGTACAGCCAGGCCAGCACCGGCCCGTCCATCGTCTGGACCCGCAGCCGGATCTTCGTGTGCATCCCCAGCTCGCCACCTTCCCAGCGGTCGAGCCGTTCCTCGTCGAGCGCGGTCACGTCGTAGGTCACCACGAACACCCGCGACGACGGGTCCTCGACGATGGTGGCCAGCGCGCCTTCCCACCCGATGTCCTCGCCGCCGAAGGTCAGCCGCCAGCCTTCCAGCCAGCCGGTGCCGGCCATGGGCGAGTGCGGGGCGCGCTCCAGCATCTGGGCGGGCTCCATGTTGGATCCGTAAGCGGCATACAACGGCACGCGGCACAGCCTAGCGACCCAGGTTCGCCTCGATCGGATGCACATGCCGTGTCCGGGCACTTCGCTTGCCGGTCAGGTTCGCCGCGTAGGGTCAGGACCACCGCCAAGCACGTGTGACATAGGAGGACCCCAGGTGACCAGGATCGTGATCATGGGCGGCGGCCCGGCGGGCTACGAAGCCGCCTTGGTCGCGGCGCAGCACGGCGCCGACGTGACGATCGTCGAGCGGGACGGCCTGGGCGGCGCCTGTGTCCTCTACGACTGCGTGCCTTCGAAGACGTTCATCGCCTCGTCCGGCGCGCTCGCGAAGATGCACGACCTCGGCGAACTCGGCATCAACACCGACCTCGCGGACACCACCGTCGATCTCCCGACTGTCCACGGACGGGTGAAAGGCCTCGCGCTCGCGCAGTCGGCCGACATCCGTGCTCGGGTGCAGCGTGAAGGCGTGCGCGTGATCACCGCCGAAGCCCGCTTCGCCGACGACGAGCCGGGTCTGGCCACTCACACGGTGGAGATCGCGCACTCCGACGGGAAGGTGGAATCGCTGTCCGCCGACGTCGTGCTGATCGCCACCGGGGCGACTCCGCGCGTGCTGCCCGGCGCGGTGCCGGACGGCGAGCGGATCCTGGACTGGCGTCAGCTGTACGACCTGACTGAGCTGCCCGAGCACCTCGCGGTGATCGGATCTGGCGTCACGGGTGCCGAATTCGCCTCCGCGTACACCGAGATGGGCGTGAAGGTCACCGTCGTGTCCAGCCGCGACCGCGTGCTGCCGCACGAGGACGCCGACGCCGCCGCGGTGCTCGAAGAGGTCTTCACACAGCGCGGCACGACAGTGGCCAAGCAGGCCCGTGCGGAACGCGTCGAGCGCACCGAGAAGGGCGTCGAAGTTCACCTGGCCGACGGTCGCGTGATCGAGGCAAGCCACGCGCTGATGACCGTCGGATCGGTCCCGAACACCGCCGACATCGGCCTCGACCGCGTCGGCATCGAGCCCGGTCCCGGCGGCTTCATCGCGGTGGACCGGGTGTCGCGCACGAGCGTCCCCGGCGTCTACGCGGCGGGCGACTGCACCGGCGTGCTGATGCTCGCGTCCGTGGCGAGCATGCAGGGCCGCATCGCGATGTGGCACGCGCTCGGCGAGGGCGTCGCGCCGATCAAGCTCAAGACCGTCGCGGCGAACGTCTTCACCCACCCGGAGATCGCGACCGTCGGCATCAGCCAGCAGGCGATCGACTCCGGCGAGGTTCCCGCGCGCACGATCATGCTGCCGCTGGCCACGAACGCGCGCGCGAAGATGGAAGGCCTGCGCCACGGTTTCGTGAAGCTGTTCTGCCGTCCCGCCACCGGTGTGGTGGTCGGCGGCGTGGTGGTCGCGCCGTCGGCGAGCGAGCTGATCCTGCCGATCGCGCTGGCCGTGCAGAACCAGCTGACGGTGGACCACCTCGCGCTGACGTTCTCGGTGTATCCGTCGCTGTCCGGCTCGATCACCGAAGCGGGCCGTCAGCTCATGCGGCACGACGATCTGGACTGATTTTCTCCTCAGGGCAACCCCGTGCCGCACACCGCGTCTTGCGGGGTGAAGACGGGTGGCACGGGGAAGGAACGAGGGTGCGCAAGAGCGCGATTTTCGCGGTGATGGCGGCGATCGGACTGGCCGGGACAGCGGTTCCGGCAGTAGCGGCGGACGGTCCGGCTCCTGATCCGGTGACTGTGCAGCTGAACCAGGACACCGCGGTGCTGCACGGCCAGGTGAACGCCTACCAGCGCGGCTCGGACCCGAACCTGGCGCTCGCCTACTGCCCGGGGGCCAAAGCGGGTACGGCGACGTTCAGCTCGCCCGCGCTGAAGTTCTCTCAGTACTTCTACGGCGAGATGGTCGGGGTGAAGGCCACGATGAGCGCGAGCGCGGACCTGGTGCCCGGCACCAAGCCCGGCAGTTATCCGCTCACCGTCACGTGCGACGGGAAGCAGTACAACGCCATGTTCACCGTGCCCGCCGCGCAGGTGTCGCGGGTGCCCCAGGGCGCGGCGAAGGCGGGCGACGGAAGCCTCGCCAGCTAATCGTCCATGCTTCGAAAAACCGCCGGAAAATTGTTTCCGGCGGTTTTTTCGTTCCCGGGGCAACCCCGCGGCGGGCGGAGGCGTCTTGGTTGTTGTCGGAACGAAAACGCCCGGGCCGCAGGGGGAACTGCTGGCAGGGCGCGGATTCGCCGCTGCGAGCGCGCGGCGGGAATTGCATTTTCATCAAGGGGAGTGTCATGAAGCGTACCGTTGTTTTCTCCGCCCTGGTCGCCGCCGGAATGCTTTCGGCCGCGCCGGCTTTCGCCGCCGAGGCGCCCACCACGCCGCCCGCGTCGAGCACTGCCGCTCCGTCTTCCTCTCCTGCTACTGAGGAACCGACGGACGAGAACCCTGGTGTCCCGAAGGCATTCATCCGGGTGCTGCCGTCGTCCGGCCACGCTGGGGACCGTGTCACGGTGCGCGTCGGCTGCGAAGCCTCGGAAATCAAGAACCTGAACTCGGCGGCGCTGCAGTTCGGCAAGCTGCACCCGGTCGGGACGCAGAACGACCCGTCGAAGGCTCCGATCTCGCAGGGCACCGCGACCGTCCGCGCCGGGGTGAAGCCCGGCGTGTACAAGGTGGCGTTTTCCTGTGGCAGCGCCGACCTCACCACGAAGTTCACCGTGCTGGGCGCGAAGCCCGCTCCGCAGCCGAAGCCCGCTCCCGCCGCGCCGAAGCAGGTCAGCAAGGTCCCGTCCGGCGCGCCGCAGACCGGTGGTACGGACGGTCCGGTCGTGGACAACCAGTCGAACCTCGGCCTGCCGATCGCGGCCGGCGCGATGGGCGTGCTCGCGCTCGGCGGCACCGGGTTCGTGGTGGCGCGTCGTCGCCAGCGTGGCTGACTAGTCTCCTGGGCCTGGCTGCTTTTTCGCGGCCAGGCCTTGGCGGATCGGGGGAATGATGATCAGGAAGACAATCGCCGCGACGGCCGTCGCGCTCGCCGCGCTGCTGGCCGGATGCTCGGTCGGCTCGACGACCGCGGCACCCGCTTCCGGCGTTCCGTCCGCTTCGTCGGCCGCGATGCCGAAATCGGAGCCGGTGTCGCTGGACATCCCGCGCATCGACGCGCATTCCAGCCTGGTGCCGCTCGGCCTCAATCCCGACAATTCGGTGCAGGTCCCGCCGGTCAGCAAGCCATTGCAGGCCGGTTGGTACGAAAACGGCCCCACGCCCGGCGAGGTCGGGCCCGCGGTCGTGCTCGGGCACGTGGACGGAAACAAGCAAAAAGGGATCTTCTACCGGCTCAAGGAAATGAAGCCGGGAGACGACGTCGACATCGCCCGCCGCGACGGCACCACCGCACACTTCGAGGTGACCAAAGTGGACCAGGTGCCCAAGGACGTCTTCCCGAGCGACGCGGTCTACGGGGACACTTCGGACCCGCAGCTGCGCCTGATCACCTGCGGCGGCGCGTTCGACCGGGCCGAGCACAGCTATGTGGACAACATCATCGTGTACGCCCACCTGGTGAACGGCGGACACTGAGCGGGCGATTGAACGGGCATTGAACAAGACGCCCCCGATTTTGTCGGTCCCCGGTGCGACACTGTGGCGGTTGGCACAATTCTGGGAGGCAGACATGATCACCAGGACTGAACCGTGGCCCGCGGGCACCCCGTGCTGGGGCGACTTGATGGTGCCTGACCGCGACAAGGCGGTCACGTTCTACCAGGGTCTCCTGGGCTGGACAGTGGAATCCGGCGGCCCGGAGACCGGCTTTTACGGAATGGCGCAGATATCCGGAAAACCGGTGGCGGGCATCGGCCAGACCCCGCCGGAGCAAGCGGGCATGCCGCCGATGTGGACGACGTATCTGTCAGTGTCCGATGTGGACAAGACGGTCGCCGCGATCGCGGAAGCGGGCGGGCAGGTCATCGCCCCGCCGATGGACGTCCTGACCGAGGGCCGGATGGCCATCGCGACCGACCCGACCGGGGCGACGTTCGGCCTGTGGCAGCCGGGAAGGCATTCCGGGACCCAGGCCACGCTCACGCCCGGGGCGCCCGCGTGGAACGAATGCATGACGCGGGATTTCGCGGCGGCCAAGCAGTTCTACGGGGATGTGTTCGGGTACGGCTTCGGGGACATGTCCGGGCCGGGGTTCACATACGCGACGCTGGACGTGGACGGCCGCCCCGTCGGCGGCCTTGGCGAGCTGTCGGCGGACAGCCCCGGTCAGCCTGGGTGGATGACCTACTTCTGGACGTCAGACGCGGACCAGTCGGCGGCCCGGATCCCGGAGCTGGGCGGGACGGTGGTGAACCCGCCGGTGGACACCCCGCACGGCCGGCTGGTGGTCGCGGTAGACGACCAGGGGGCGGGGTTTTCGTTGATGGCGCCCAACGCCCAGTCGGGGAATCCGGACGGGCTGGCTCTTATACCCATGTTACGACACT
>NZ_PQIA01000015.1 GCF_003385235.1 Amycolatopsis circi
AGCTCGAGGATGTGTATAAGCAACAGCCGGCGCTGTCCTGGGCACTGGACAGTGCACTGCCCGCGGCGGACGGCACCGCCGCGGGCAGTGCACTGTCCAGTGCCCAGGACATCGCCGGACTGAAGCCGGCTGTGGTCCCGGGGACGCCGCTGACGAGCATGATCGCCAACGGCGAGTATCCCGATCCGCTGTACGGCCACATCGTGACCGACACCGTTCCGGACACCCTCAAGGACACCGGCTACTGGTACCGGGTCGCGTTCCGGGTGCCGAAGCTGGTTCCAGGGCAGCGATTCTGGCTGCAGTTCGACGGGATCAACTACCTCGGGACCGTCTGGCTCAACGGCACCCGAGTCGGCACTGTCGAGGGCGCGTTCAAGCGGGCGGTCTTCGAGGTCACGGACATCGTGGCGAAGGCCGATGGGATGGCCTGGCTGGCAGTGCTGGTCGGAAAGCTCGACTACACCGACCCGCCCGCGCTGCCGAGTTACGCCAGCGGCGTCACGCGCGGCGGCCGCAACGGCGGCCCGACCGGAATCACGCTGAAGAACGGCCCGACTTTCTTTTGCACCGCTGGCTGGGACTGGCTGCCCACCATCCCTGACCGGGATCTAGGCATCTGGCAGCCGGTCACCTGGCGTACGACTGGACCGGTTCGGCTGGCCGACGTGCAGGTCACCTCCACGCTGTCGAAGGACTTGCGCACGGCGGACGTCGCCGTCGAACTTGCGCTGGACAGCGCCGGTGCGAAGTCCGTACTGGTGAAGGGATCGCTCGACGGACGCGAGTTCCGGCGGACAGTCAATGTTCCGGCAGGCGCGTCGTCGGTCGTACTGACGTCGAAGGACCTGGCCTGGCTGCGGTTGGACCGACCGAAGCTGTGGTGGCCCAACGGCTACGGCGACCCGTACCGCTACCGGCTGTCAGTCAGCATCGAATCGGGCGGCCAGGTCCACGACGAGCGAACGGTGGACTTCGGGATTCGCCGCATCGAGTACACGACACCGATGCGCTCGCCGTCCGGGGCGACGACCAACTGCCTGGCGATCACAGTCAACAACCAGCCGATCCTGGTAATGGGCGGCAACTGGGGCTTGGATGAGGCACTCAAACGAATCCCCCGGGAGCGGTTGCGCGCCCAGGTGCGCCTGCATCGCGACGCCAATCTCAACCTGATCCGCAACTGGAACGGCCAAAGCAGCACCGAGGACTTCTTCGCCGCCTGCGACGAGTACGGCATCCTGGTCTGGCAGGATTTCTTCTGTTCGACCGAAGGCCCGCCCGCGGAGAACACGGCCCGCGACCTCGCCAACATCCGAGACTGCATCGTACGATTCCGCAACCACCCGTCGATCCTGCTCTGGTGCGGCGGCAACGAGGGCCCGCCGCCGCAGCCGCTGATCGACGGCTTGGACGCACTGGTCGCCGAACTGGACCCGCAGCGCGTCGTGCTGACCAGCTCAGCCGGGGACACCGGAAAGAACCCAGTCGACGGATACCGGTCCGGCGGCCCGTATCACTGGGTACCGCCCGCGAAGCACTTTTCGCTCAACGACGGAACCCAATGGCCGCCGTTCCACAACGAGGTCGGTTCGTACTCGATCCCGACGCTGGAGTTCATCCGGAAGATGCTGCCGGAGTCTTCGTGGGAACACCCGGACGACTTCTGGGCTGACCGAGATGTGAACGGCAACGGAGGAAACGGCGGCGGGGCAGGCTACCTGCGCCTGACGGCCGAGCGATATGGGGAAGTGCGGAACCTGCCGGACTTCGCGCGCAAGTCGCAACTGATGAACTACGAGTGCATCAAAGCTATTTACGAGGCACCAGTGGCCAACATGCGGAGTGCTGGGCCATACCCGCGTACCGGGGTCATCATGTGGATGACCAATCCCGCGCAGCCGAGCTTTGTCTGGCAGATGTACAGCCACGATTTAGAGGCACACTCGTCGTTCTATGCGGTTCAGCACGCATGCCGGCGGATCAACGTAATCCTTGACGGGCAAAGTTCCGATGTCGTGGTGGCGAACCACACGCAAGCACCGGTGCGGGGCCGCGTCGAGGTCACGCTCTACGGGCTGAACGGCGCGGAAGCCGACCGCAGTTCGTTCGAGGTGGATGCTGGAGCCTCTGACCGAACTGTAATCGGGAACGTCGCTTCGCAATTGAAGGACGTCCCGTCCGAGATTGTCTTTGTCCGCTTGGTGTTCAGGGATCCTCGAGGCTCGGAGACCGTCCGAAATTTCTATTGGATGGAGAACCCCGCACGGGCGGCCGGGTTTGCCAGTCTGGACGGGATGCCCGCAGCCGAAGTCTCGGTGATCGCCGGAATCTCCCGAGGACGAAACGGCACCGAGATGGCTGTCGATGTACGCAACATCGGGAAGTCCGTAGCGTTGATGGTGCATCTGCAGGTTTACGACGTCCGGACCGGTGAGCGAATCTTGCCAGCCACCTTCAGCGACAATTACCTGAACTTGGCTGCCGGAGAAGCGACGACGGTAAAAGTTCAACTGGACAACGACCAGACCCGGCAGCACCCGAACCTAGGAGTCCGAATAGATGGCTGGAAAATCGACCAGCAAGCGTCAAGCTTGCGAGGGCGAGGCACCACAGTGACCTTCAACCAGGAAGCACTGAACACTCACCCAGCAATAACCACGTTCGCCCGCTAAAACCGCAGCCAACGCACCCAACCGGCGAGGCACCCACTCGACCCCCGCACCCCGATACGAAGCCTTCTCTGCGGTCTGAGGGTGGTTGTCAAGGCGTCTTTCCCGCCTTGACAACCACCCTCAGACCGTCAGCACAATCAGCTTCGGGGTGCCCCACGCAACCCCCACGGCAATGTCGCCGCCAGGCGGCGAGCCGCACTCTCACCCAGCAGAAGAACCCCGCTCCGCAGCACCAAGAACAGCCCCCAACAACCCAGGAAACCGCCCCTCCACATCCCCAAGGCGAACCCGCACAACCCGCCGCCGCCCCTCCGCGACAGTCCGAGTCAACCCAGCCTCCCGCAGCACCCGACAGTGATGCGAGAACGCAGGATTGCTCAGCCCCGCCTTCTCCACCAGCGTCGCACAGTCAATCGGCCCCCCAGCCTGATACATCGCCTTCAAAATAGCCCGCCGGCCAGGATCGGCGAGAGCACTGAGGATCACCGTCAGATCGAAAGACTCGACCGACGGCTCAGGCAACGTACGCGGCACGAGCGGACCTCCTCCCACACTTTGACCGTCATCGAATCAGAGTCAAATGTCCCGGATGTGACGATTCGACAAGCATCGAACGGTGCACGTCTGATGATCCTGGCAGCAGGCACGTTCGTGCTGGGAGTAGACGGATTCGTACTGCCAGGCCTGCTCACGGACATCTCCCGAGACCTGTCCGTAAGCGTGGCCACAGCAGGCCAGCTCACCACGACCTTCGCGATCTCCTACGCACTCGGATACCCAGTGATCGCGACGCTAGCGGGCCGAGCGGACCGCAGGGTCGTCATCGGAGCCGGGATGGCGGCGTTCCTCATCGGCATGGTCCTGCAAGCAGCAGGCCCGACCTTCAGCACCGTACTGGCCGGACGAATCATCGCCGCGCTAGGCGCAGCCGCCTTCCAAGCCAACGCCTTCGCCATAGCAGGCGTCCTAGCCCCACCGGAACGACGAGCAAGGGCATTCGCCGTAATCGGCGCAGGATCCAGCCTCGCCGCAGTGCTCGGAGTCCCGCTCGGCCTCCTGATCGGGCAGGCCTGGGGCTGGCGCGGCACCCTGTGGACGATCGTCGCGCTGGCCGCAGCAGCAGCAGCAGTCCTAGCCGGAATATTCGTCCCCTCGATGACTTTGCCCGCCACGACGATGCGCGACCGGCTCGCGATCATGGTCAACCCGCGCATCGTCACCCTCCTGGCAGTAAGCGCGCTGGTGCTGGCCCCATCGTTCTTGCTGATCGCGTACGCGTCAGCAGTAGTAGGAATCAGCTCACCGGGCAGCGCAACCGCGATTCTGCTCGCCCTGCTCACCAACGGAGCGGGCTTCTTTCTGGGCAACCGCCTCGTCGGATGGTTCGCCGACCGATTCGCCTCGCTGCCGCTGATCCTGGCCGGGCTCGGAATCGCAGGCGTGGCCGCAGCGTCGCTTTCGGTCCTCCAACAGTGGTTCGTCCCGACCCTCGCAGTGCTGTTCCTGCTGGGAATACTCGGCTCGGTACTGTTCATCCCGCAGCAAAACCGGGTGTTCGCAGCAGGCGGAGACGTCGCAGCAGTCGCGCTGAGCCTCAACGGCTCGATGAACTACGTCGGAACCGCGATCGGCGCGGGAATCGGCGGGCTCGTGCTGGCGAACGCCGGAGCGGAATGGCTCGGCCCCGCAGCGGCGGCCCTGGCAGCCCTGGTGCTCGCGATCGCGCTGGGCACCGCACCGGAACGGCGGGCGGCGAAGCTGGCCCGCGCAGCACCGTGAACGTCCAGTGTGGACAGACCGGAGAACGGCGGGTTGCCGTGTCCGCGGGACTGGCGGATGATGGGCGGCCAGTCCCCGTCCCGTTCCACCGCAGCCCCGGAGGCACGCGATCGCCGGCAACGCCGCCGAACCCGGGCGCACGGTCCTCAGCCGCGCGTTCGCGGTGCTGGATTCCTTCCTGTCCGGCCGCCCCGAGCAGACTCACGGCGAGATCACCCGGGCGACCGGGCTCGCGCCTGCCACGGTGCACCGGCTGCTGGCCGAACTGACCGGCTGGGGCGCGTTGGAGCGCACCGGCAGAGGCCGGTACCGGATCGGGCTTCGGCTGTGGCAGCTCGGGGCGCAGGCTCCGGGCGGGCGCGAGCTGCGGGACGTCGCGCTGCCGTTCCTGCAGGACCTGCTGCAGGTGACGCACGAGGTCGTGCATCTGGTCGTCCTCGACGGGGACCGCGCGCTGTATCTGGAAAAGCTCGAGGCGCATCCGGATGTCGTGGTGACCTCGCGGGTGGGATTGCGGTTGCCGTTGCACGCGGCGGGGCCGGGCAAGGTGCTGCTCGCGCACGCGCCGCCGGAGTGTCTCGAAAGCATTCTGACCGGCGGGCTGGAGCGGCGGGCCAGCGGGACGATCACGGATCCGGCGCGGCTGCGCCAGGTGCTGGCGGAGGTCCGGCTGCAGGGATTCTGCATTTCCCGCAACGAGATGACCGAGGGCGCGTCGTCGGTCGCGGCTCCGGTGCGCGGGCCGGGCGACCAGGTCGTCGCGGCGATTTCCGTGGTGGTGCCGAGTTGCACGCCGAATCTGTCGCCGCTGGTGCCGGTGGTCCGGATGGCCGCGCTGGGGGTCACGCGGGCGTTGCAAGGCTGAGGAACTTTTCCGCTGAGTGGAAGAGGGGCTGGGCGGCCGGGAACCGAGCCGGGACACTCCGGACCCACCTGCTTCGCACTGCCCGAGGAGAAGTCCGTGAGCCCTGCCCCGACCGTTCGCGACGCCGCGTTCGACGTGCTGCGCCGGTTCGGCGCCACGACGGTGTTCGCCAATCCCGGGTCGACCGAGATCGCGCTGCTCACCGACCTGCCCGACGACCTCGAATTCGTGCTGGCGCTGCACGAGGGTTCGGTGGTCGGCATGGCGACCGGCTGGGCGCTCGCGAACGACCGGCCCGCGGTCGCCATCCTGCACACCACCGCCGGGCTCGGGAACGCGGTCGGCGCGCTCGCGACCGCCCGGGTCAACCGCGCGCCGATGGTCGTGCTCGTCGGGCAGCAGGACCGCCGCCACCTCGCGCTGGAGCCGTTCCTGACCGGCCATCGGCTCGACGACCTGGCCCGTCCCGCGCCGGTGTGGATCGCGGAACCGCCGCGTGCACAGGACGTTCCGGGCGCGCTGGCCCGTGCCTGGCACGAGGCGCGCGAGCACCGCGGCCCGGCGCTGGTGATCGTGCCGATGGACGACTGGTCGGAACCGGCGGCCGTGGACGAGCCGCTGCCCGCCCCGGCCAAGCTGGTCCGCGCGAACGCCGCCGAGCCCGCGGTGCTGGCCGAGCTGGCGGAATTCCTCAGTACCGCAAGCAATCCGGTGCTCGTCGCAGGTGCCGGAGCCGACGATCCCGAGTCGTGGCGCGGGCTGACCGCGCTGGCGGAGAAGCTCGCCTGTCCGGTGTGGCAGGAGGCGTTCGGCGCGCGCGCCGGATTCCCGCAGGACCACCCGCAGTTCGCCGGACATCTGCCGCCGGGCCGCGAAGGATTGCGGAAAGCGTTGTCCGGCCACGACGCGGTGCTTTCAGTCGGTGCGCCGGTTTTCCGCCAGTACCCGCGGGAACCGGGACAGCTGACCGAGCCGGACACGCGCATCGCCGTGGTCACCGACGATCCGAACGAAGCGCACCGCAGCCCGGTCGACCTTGCCGTGCTGGCGCGGCCGTCGGCGGTGTGCGGTCCGCTGGCGGAGCTGATTCCGGCGAGGGAAGCGGGGCCGGGAAAGATCGGCCGGACCGTCGAGCTGCCTGGAGCGCCGGAGAACGGCGCGCCGCTGGGACCGGACCACGTGTTCGGTCTGCTCGCTCGCCAGTTGCCCAAGGACACGGTGCTGGTCGAGGAATCCCCGTCGAGCCGCCCGTTGCTGCACGCGTACGTGCCGGCCCGCGAGCCGCTCGGATTCCTCAGCGCGGCCATGGGCGGGCTCGGGTTCGGCATTCCGGCGGCGATCGGGCTGCGGATGGGCGGACTGAAACGGCCGGTGGTGGCGGTGATCGGGGACGGCTCGTCGCTGTACTCGATCCAGGCGTTGTGGAGCGCCGCGCATTACGGCGTCGGCGTCCTGGTGATCGTGCTGTCCAACGGCGGCTACGCGATCATGGACAAACTCGCCGTCCGGCACGGCGAACGCACGGCCGGGGGCGGAAAAGCGCCGTGGCCTGGGTTCGACGAGGTGAGCGTGAGCGGCCTCGCGAAGTCGCTCGGCTGCCCGGCGCGGCGGGCGGAAACCTACGAGGAACTGGAGTCAGTGTTGAACGAGGTGCTGCCGACGTTGGCCGCGCGCACGGAACCGCTGGTGCTGGAAGTGGCGGTGACGGCATGACGTTGCTTGGAAGCGAATGGCAGGGCCGGATCTTCTCCGGCGGCTGGATCCCCGGCGCGGGCGGCGAATACGACGCGGTCGAGCCAGCCACCGGGGACAAGCTGGCCCGGGTCGGCGCGGCGGCTCCGGAGGACGTCGCCAAGGCAGCGGCGGCCGCACAGGAAGCGCAGCGGGAGTGGGCCGCTCGGCCGTACGACCAGCGGGCGCGGGTGTTGCGCCGGGCGGCGCGGCTTTTCGAGGACCACGGCGACGAGATCGACGAATGGCTCATCCGGGAATCCGGTGCCACGCGGGGATTCGCGCAGTTCCAGACCCGCGCGGTCGCGGCCGAGGAATGCCACGAAGCCGCTGCGCTGGCCGCGCATCCGTACGGGGAACTGTTGCGTTCCAGCCAGCCTCGGCTGTCGATGGCGCGCCGGGTACCGGCCGGGGTGGTCGGCGTGATCTCGCCGTTCAACGCGCCGGTGATCCTGTCCATCCGCGCGATCGCACCCGCCCTGGCGCTCGGCAACGCGGTGCTGGCGAAGCCCGACCCGCGCACCGCGGTGTGCGGCGGCGTCGTGCTGGCCCGGATCTTCGAGGAAGCCGGGCTGCCCGAAGGTCTGTTCCACCTCCTGCCCGGCGGCGCGGACGTCGGCGCGGCGCTGGTCGAGGACCCGCTGGTGCGCGTCATCGCGTTCACCGGTTCGACGAACGCGGGCCGCCGGATCGCCGCGGCGGCGGGGGAGCGGCTCAAGCGCGTGCACCTCGAACTCGGCGGCAACTCGGCGCTGGTCGTGCTCGCGGACGCGGACGTCGAGCAGGCCGCGTCGGTTGGTGCGTTCGGTTCGTTCAACCATTCCGGGCAGATCTGCATGGCGACCGGACGGCACCTGGTCGCGGCCGAAATCGCCGACGACTACGCCGCCGCGCTCGCCGAACACGCGGCCAAGCTGACCGTCGGAAACCCGGCGAACGGCGACGTCGCGGTCGGTCCGCTGATCGACGCGGGACAGCGCGACCGCGTGCACTCGGTGGTCACCGGGAGCGCCGAGGCCGGCGCGAAGATCGCCACCGGCGGCACCTACGAGGACCTCTTCTACCGCCCGACCGTCCTTACCGACGTCCCGCTCGGCGCGCCCGCCTACGCCCAGGAGGTGTTCGGCCCGGTCGCGCCGGTCGTGCCGTTTTCCACAGTGGACGAAGCGGTCCGCCTGGCCGGCGGTACCGAATACGGGCTGTCGCTGGGCATCCTGACCCGGGACGCCGCGCGGGGCCTGGCACTGGCCGAGCGGATCCCGTCCGGCCTGGTGCACATCAACGACCAGACGGTCAACGACGAAGCCCTCGCGCCGTTCGGCGGGGTGGGGGATTCGGGCACCGGCTCCCGGCACGGCGGCGCGCAGGCCAACCTGGAGGCGTTCACCGAAACCCAGTGGGTCACCGTGCGCGGCGACCTTCCGCAGTATCCGTTCTAACCGAAGCATCCGCCCAGGTCCCCTCCGACGACGCAGGTGATGACATGACGGTCTCGACTGATCCCCGGGCGCGCCACGCCCGCTGGGTGGCTCCGCTGTGCTGGACGGCGGTGGCGCTCGAAGGGTTCGACCTGGTGGTGCTGGGCGTCGTGCTGCCCGCGCTGCTCAAGGACAAAGCGTGGGGGCTCGACCCCAATACGGCGTCGCTGATCTCGGCGGTCGGGTTGCTGGGCGTGGCGGTCGGCGCGTTCGCGATCGGCCCGCTCAGCGACCTGTTCGGGCGCCGCGGGATGATGCTGCTGACCGTGCTCAGCTTCTCGGTCTGCACGCTGCTCTGCGCGTTCGCGAACGGACCGTGGCTGTTCGGCGTGCTGCGGTTCCTGGCCGGGCTCGGGCTCGGCGGCGTGCTGCCGACCGCGCTCGCGCTGATCACCGAGTACGCGCGGATCGGCCGCGGCGGCAGCGCGACCACCGTGCTGATGACCGGCTACCACGTCGGCGCGGTGCTCACCGCGCTGCTGGGAATCCTGGTGCTGCAACGGCTCGGCTGGCAGTGGATGTTCGTCATCGGGGCCGCGCCCGCGCTCGTTCTGGTGCCGCTCATGGCGAAGTTCCTGCCCGAGTCGAAGGCGCTGGTGCGGGCGAAGGAAGAGCGGCGGAACCGCAATCCGCTCGGCGTCCTGTTCCGGCACGGCTACGGGCGCGCGACGATCGCGTTCTGGGTGACGTCGTTCATGGGGCTGCTGCTGGTGTACGGCCTGAACACGTGGCTGCCGCAGATCATGCGCGCGGCGGGCTACGAACTCGGCGCGGCGCTGGCGCTGCTGCTGGTGCTGAACGTCGGCGCGGTCATCGGCCTGCTGGTCGGCGGCCGGGTCGCGGACAAGATCGGCTACCGCCGGTCCACCATCCTCTGGTTCGCCGCGGCCGCGGTGTTCCTGGCGCTGTTGAGCATCAAGCTGCCCGGGGCGAGCGTGTACGTCGGGGTGCTGCTGGCGGGGATCTTCACCTTCAGTTCGCAGGTGCTGGTCTACGTGTACATCGCCCGCGTGTACCCCGCCGAGGCGCGCGGCACCGGGCTCGGCGCGGCGAGCGGGATCGGGCGGTTCGGCGCGATGTCCGGGCCGCTGGTGACCGGGCTGCTGCTGTCGGCGGGGCTGGCGTATCCGTGGGGCTTCTATCTGTTCGCGGTGGTGGCGGTGATCGGGGCGCTCGCGATCGCGCTGGTGAACCGGGACCCGGCACCGGACGCCCCGGCGGACAGCCCGGCGCCGCGGGTGGAGACCTCGTGAGTGTTTATGCCGGTTAGAACCGGCATAAACACTCACGACGAGGTGACGGTGAGGCGGTCGCTGTCGGTGTCGTAGTCGAACAGTTCCGCGTACCGGCCCCAGTCGATCGCTGTGTCCAGTTGCTGCCGGGCGTCGGCGGCGGAGAAGCCGCGGCGGAGGAGGTCGAGGAAGAACTCCGCGCGCAGCGTGCCGTCCGAACTGGCGGTGAGCGCGTTGACGATCGTGCGCACCAGCGGCGCCCGGTCGCGGACCTGACCGGCGAAAATCTTCTTGCTGGTCTGGATGTCCGCGGTGGTGAAGGCGGCACCGACCGGCGTCACGTGCAGGTCGCCGCCTGCCACGAAGAGAAAGTCCAGCAGGGCGGCAGCGTCCACGAGCGGCAGCAGGTCGTCTACCTCGAAGCTCAGCTCGGCGGCGAGGTCCGGCAGGTCGGCGTGGCTGCCGCGGGCGTGCACGAGTTCGACCAGACCGGCGAGGCCGCCGACCGAAGCGTGCGGAAGCGGTCGCGCGGTGGGCGTGGCCTGGGCGGGTTCGACGGCCGCCGGGTCGCGTCCGGTGAGCAGGTCGTAGAGCCGGTCGACCAGCGCGGCGAACGCGGGGGATTTGCGGTCGCGCGGGCGGGCGAGGTCGACTTCCACTTCCGCGCGCAGGTTTCCGGGATTGGAGCCGAGGACCAGCACGCGGTCCGCGAGCAACACTGCCTCCTCGATGTTGTGCGTGACGATGCAGACCGCCTTGGTCGGGAAATCGTCGCGCTGCCACAGGCTCATCAGCTCGGTGCGCAGGTTTTCCGCGGTCAGCACGTCGAGCGCGGAGAACGGTTCGTCCATCAGCAGGACGTCCGGTTCGAGCACGAGCGCGCGGGCGAACCCGACGCGCTGCCGCATTCCGCCGGAAAGTTCCTTGGGATAGGCGGATTCGAAGCCGTCGAGGCCGATCAGGTCGATCGCCTGCAGCGCGCGGTCCCGGCGGGCTTTCGGCGGGATGCCGCGCGCGGCTAGGCCGAGTTCGACGTTGTCCTGCACGGTCAGCCACGGCATCAGCGCGAAGGTCTGGAACACCATCGCGGTGCCCGGATTCGCCCCGTCGAGTTCGTCGCCGCGGTAGCGCACGGTGCCGCGGGTCGGGCCGATCAGTCCGGCGATCGTGCGCAGCAGCGTCGATTTCCCGCTGCCGGACCGGCCGAGCAGCGCGACGATCTCGCCCGCGCGCAGGTCGAGCGTGATGTCGTCGAGGACGCGCAGTTCGTCGCCCGCCGAACCGGGGAAGCTTTTGCTGACCTGCTCGACGGACACGAGTACTTCGGACATGGTGGGGACCTCTCAGGATCAGGACAGGGAGAACCGGCGTTCGGCGAGGCGGTAGAGCCGCCGCCAGAAGAGCCGGTTGAGGCCGACGACGTACAGGCTCATCACCGCGACTCCGAGCAGGATCCGCCCGGAGTCGCCGGTACCGGTCGCGTCGGCGATGTACGCGCCGAGGCCGGTCGCGGTGAGCGTGACCCCGTTGTAGGAAACGATTTCCGCGACAATGGACGCGTTCCATGCTCCGCCCGCCGCGGTGATCCCGCCGGTGACGTAGCTCGGGAAGATCGCGGGCAACACGAGCCTCCGCCACCACAGCGCGCGCGGCAGCCGCAGGTTCGCGGCGGCCTCGCGCAGGTCGTGCGGGATGGCCGAGGCGCCCGCGATGACGTTGAACAGGATGTACCACTGCGCGCCGAGGCTCATCAGCAGGATTCCGCCCCAGTCCAGGGAAATTCCGGTCGCCACGAGGACCGCGGTGATCAGCGGGAACAGGAAGTTCGCCGGGAACGACGCGAGCACCTGCACGACCGGCTGGGCGAGTCGCGACACCCGCGGGTTCATCCCGATCCACACGCCGATCGGCACCCACACGAGCGTGCCGACGACCACCAGGGTCACCACTCGCGCGAAGGTGAGCAGGCCGAGCAGGAGGACGTGGCCGATCTCGCCGTACCCGGTGGTCTCGCCGATGAACAGCACGCCGCGCACGGTTCCGTAGCTGATCAGCCCGAAGATCACGACGCTGAACACGATGTCCGCGGCGCGTCGCCGGGCGGAGGAGAACCGCAGCGGGTACTCGGCCAGCCCGAAGACCGCCAGCGTGCGATCGAGCGGGAACACCAGTTTGCCGAGCACCCGGCCGAGCAGCGTCGGGATCCGTGAGCGGCGCAGCAGGTCGAGCACCAGGCTGCGGGGTGCTTCGGCGGCTTCGGAGTTCTCGATGCGGAACCGTTCCGACCACGCCGTGAGCGGCCGCCAGAACAGCACGTTCACGCCGACGACCAGGATCACCATCACGCCCACAGCCAGCAGCACCTTGCCGAGGTCGCCCTGTTCGGAGGCGGTCGCGACGTACGCGCCGATGCCGGGCAGCGCGAACTTCTGGTTGTTCACGCTGAGCGCTTCGGAGGCGGTGAGGAAGAACCAGCCGCCGCCGAAGCTCATCATCCCGTTCCAGACCAGCGGAATCATCCCGCTCGGCACGTCGACGCGCCAGAATCGTTGCCAGCGCGACAGCCGCAGCAGCCGTGACGCTTCATCGAGGTCGCGCGGCTGCGATACCAGCGAGTGATGGAACGCGAACGTCATGTTCCACGCTTGCGCGGTGAAGATCGCGAAAATCGACGCGCATTCCAAGCCGAATTGCGAGCCAGGGAACAGTGCGATGAACCCGGTGATCGTCACCGACAGGAATCCGAGCACCGGCACCGACTGCAGGATGTCGAGCACGGGCAACAGGATCTTTTCGGTACGCCGCAGACGGGCCGCTGCGGTCGCGTAGACGAAGGTGAATCCGACCGACAAGACGAGCGCGACGAACATCCGCAGCAGCGAACGTCCGGCGTAGTAGGGAAGTTCAGCCGGGTCAGTGGACACTGTGGACGGTGCGGTCGCCGGAGTCCACGCCGTGGCGGCACCGTGCGCGAGCCGCACGATGAGCCACAACGCCGCGGCGGCGCCGAGGAACACCGCCACGTCGGCGAGCGTGCGGCGAGGCCGGACGAGCGCACCGCGGGTGGGGAAGGTTCGCAGCATGGTCTAGTTCTCGCTGTCTTCCTCGGTGTAGGAGAGTTCGGCCTGCCAGCGCACGCTGGTCACCGACGGCTCCATGGACAGCCGGCTCACGGCCGACTCCATCTGCTTGTCGTCGCGCTGATCGGCGGACAGTTCAGCGCGCACCTGCACTTGTCCGGCGGTATCGGTATTGGTGCTAGTTACCGATTGCAGCGCGAAATCCGTACGCGCCAACGCCTGTACGAGCAATGCGCGCACGTGTGCTTCGGCATCGTCCTTGGTCACCGCCAGGAAGGTGTACTGCGTCGGGGTTTCGCGGCCGGTCGCCGGACGGCGGTCGACCACCCGGCCGAGCGGGCGCAGCGCGATGTTCACCGCCATCACCACCGCGGTGCCCGCGCCCGCCGCCGTGTACAGCCCGGCTCCGGCCAGCGAGCCCACCGCGGCGGAACACCACAGCGTCGCCGCGGTGTTGAGTCCGCGCACAGTCAATCCTTCGCGCAGAATGACGCCCGCGCCGAGAAAACCGATTCCGGAAACGATTTGCGCGGCGACCCGGGTGGGGTCGGCGCTGGCTCCGCTGAATCCGTGCGCGGACAGCAGCACGAAGAGCGTCGAACCGGCTGCGACCAGCGCGTTTGTCCGCAGCCCAGCCATCCGGGCGCGGTATTGGCGTTCAAATCCGATTACTGTGCCGAGGCCTACGCCGGTGCCAAGGCGCAGCAGCATCTCCGCAGTCGTCATCTGCGCTCCCACTGGTTGTAACGAAAAGTTCGGAAAGGGGTTGGAAAAGCGTCAAAAAAGGACGGTTACCACCACGTACGTTGGCGTGCGTAACCGCGTTTCGCTACTTGAGCCGCCAGCGCGTACCCGGCCAGGACGAGCACCAGCCACACCAGGTAGCTCGCGGGCAGCGCCTGCATCCGCAGCGGTTCGGCGAGCGGTGACAGCGGCACCAGCAGTCCGACGAGCGCGGCAGCGGCCGTGGCCAGCACGACCGGGCGGCTGGCGCGCAGGGGAGTGCCGCGGCCGCGCAGCACGAGCACGACCAGCAGCTGCGACAGCAGACCCTCGACGAACCAGCCGGTCTGGAACAGCAATGGGTCCGCTCCCGCGCCGAAGACGTGCCACAGCACCGCGAACGTCGCGAGGTCGAACAGGGACGACAACGGGCCGAAGACCAGCATGAAACCGGTCAGCCCGCGGGCGTCCCACCGGCGCGGCTTGCTGAGGTAGTCGTCGTCCACCCGGTCCCACGCGAGCGCGAGCTGAGCCAGGTCGTAGAGCAGGTTCGACACCACGAGCTGGATCGGCAGAATGGGCAGGAACGGCAGGAACGCACTGGCCGCGAGCACCGACAGCACGTTGCCGAAGTTCGACGCGGCGGTGATGTTGACGTACTTCAGCGTGTTGCCGAGCGTCCTCCGTCCTTCGGCTACGCCGCGGGCGAGCACGCCGAGGTCGCGCTCCAGCAGCACCAGGTCCGCCGCGTCCTTTGCGGCGTCGGTGGCGGTGTCCGGGGCGATCCCGACGTCGGCGGTGCGCAGCGCGGTCACGTCGTTGACGCCGTCGCCGACGAAGCCGACCGCGCGACCGTTCTCCCGCAACGCCGTGACAACGCGGGCTTTGTGCGCTGGGGTGAGCTTCGCGAAGACGGTGGTGTCCTTGACGATCTCGCGTAGCTCAGCGTCGTCCGCCGCTTCCACCTGGCGGCCGAGCACGACGTCGCCGACCGGGATGCCCGCCGAATCCGCGACGCGCGCGGCGACGTGCCGGTTGTCGCCGGTCAGCACTTTGAGCGCGACGCCCTGCTCGCCAAGGGCTTTCACCGCGTTCACGACGCCGTCGCGGACCGGGTCGACGAATCCCACGAAACCGACGAGGATCATTTCGTTCTCGTCGGTTTCGTCAAATCCGTCGAGCCTGGCGTTGACTTCCCTCGCCGCTACCGCGAGCACTCGCATGCCGTGTTCGGCGTACGCGCGCACTAGTTCGTCCGCGCCGATCCGAGCGGCGTCGTCGAATTCGGCGACGACACCGTCGCGGCGTGCGTAGCTGCAGCGCGGCAGGATCTCGTCCGGGTCGCCCTTGCTGATCAGCAGGTGCTCGCTGCCGCGCCGGACCACGACGCTGGCCCGGCGGCGCGCGTGGTCGAAGCCGATCTCGGCGACGCCGGTGAACAGCGCGTCGGCGACCAGGTCGTCCTCGCCGTCGAACAGGGTCTCGATCGCCTCGTCCAGCCGGTCGTGCCGGTCGGTCTGGAACCGCACCGCCAGCCCGGCGTACTCGGCCGCTTCGCCGTCCGGGCTGCCGGAGTAGTCGACGCTGTGCGCGTAGGCGATCCGGTCCTCGGTGAGCGTGCCGGTCTTGTCGACGCACAGCACGTCCATCGCGGCGAGATCCTGAATGGCGTTGAGCCGCTTGACAATTACCTGCCGCCGGGACAGCGCCGCCGCCCCTCGGGCGAGGTTCGTCGTGACGATGACCGGCAGCATCTCCGGCGTGAGGCCGACCGCGACGGCGACCGCGAACATCCCGGCCTGCGCCCAGTCGCCGGTGACCGTGCCGTTGACGACGAGCACGATCGGCACCATCACGAGCATGAACCGCACGAGCGTCCAGCCGACGCGACGTACCCCGGCGTCGAAGCTGGATTCCCCGCGTGGTTCGGCGGATTGCTGGGCGAGCGCGCCGAAGTAGGTGTCACTGCCGGTCGCGGCGATGACCGCGGTGGCCGTTCCGCCGACCACCGACGTGCCCGCGAAGCCGAGCGCGGGCGTCTCGACGAGTTCATGCTCCTCGTGCTTGACTGGCTGGGGCGCCCGCTTCGCGACCGGCAGTGCCTCGCCGGACAGCGCGGACTGGTCCACCACGAAGTCTTTAGCAGCGACAATGCGGACGTCCGCCGGGATCACGTCACCAGGCCCGAGCAATACGACGTCGCCAGGCACGAGGTCTGCCGTGGGGACCTCGCGCTCGCTGCCAGGAAACTCCGCCGCGGCACGTCGACGCACCGTGACAGTGGTGGTGATCTGGTCGCGGACCGCACTGATCGCGCGCTCGGACCGGGCGTGCTGCCAGTAGCGCAGACCGATGCTGAGCACGACCATCACACCGACGGTCACCGCGCCGCGAATGTCGCCGACGCTTGCGAAGACGACGCCGAGCGCGGTCAGCAACGCGACGAACGGGCTGCGTGCGGCGGCCCAGACGCGCACGGGCGCACGGATCGTGCCGTCGATGCGGTTGTCGCCGAAGCGCCGCAACCGTTCGGCGGCTTCGTTCTCGGTGAGGCCTTTCGGCGAGCTGTCGAGATTCCGGAAAAGAGCGAGCACCGGCGCGTCGCCGTGGGCGCGCAGGGCGGGAAAGCGGGTCATGGTCGTCCCCTCGAGGTCAGCTGGGCGTCAGCGGACCGCGCGGGTTCTTCCGGACCTAGCTGGCTGCCGGGGTTCCCGCACGGTCGTGCCGACTACT
This sequence comes from Amycolatopsis circi, assembly GCF_003385235.1. Classification (GTDB taxonomy): domain Bacteria; phylum Actinomycetota; class Actinomycetes; order Mycobacteriales; family Pseudonocardiaceae; genus Amycolatopsis; species Amycolatopsis circi. Next base: position 16,297 of record NZ_PQIA01000015.1, read on the forward strand.
TCCTTCGCCGGTCACCCGGCTCACCTCCTCCGCAAGACTCATCGACCGGCGTTTCGCGCCGGCCGGGGACCAGTAGAGCGCAGATCACGAAAACAGTCAAACACTTGTGCAACTGATGGGGGCTAAGTCACGCTGGGGGCCCACCCGAGAGGATGTCCGTCGTGTCCACCCCATCCGAGCCCCCGTCTCTCCCGGCCGACCTGCTGCAGGACGCGGCCGCGACGTTCGGCCTGCTGTCCGCGACCGTGCGGCTGCACCTGCTCTGGCTGCTGTCGCACGGGGAACGCGACGTCGGCACGCTCGCCGAGGAGACCGGCCAGACCGTGCCGACCGCGAGCCACCACCTGGGCAAACTGAAGCTCGCCGGCCTGGTCCGGGCTCGTCGCGAGGGAAAGCGGCAGGTCTACGTGCTCGACGACCCGCATGTGCGGCACATCGTCCAGCTGGCGGTGCAGCATCACCAGGAACTGTCCGGCGAGGTTCGGCGGAGCAAGGGCGCATAATCGCTTCCGGACGTAGAGTCGGGCCATGGCCGAGCTGAACTTCTACTTCGATCCGGTGTGCCCGTTCGCGTGGATGACCAGCAAGTGGGTCCGCCAGGTCGCCCGGCAGCGCTCGTACTCGGTGGACTGGCGGTTCATCTCGCTGCGGTTGCTGAACTCGCACCTGGACTACGCGACGCACTTCCCGCCGGAGTACGACGCCTCGCACACGGCTGGCTTGCGGTTGCTCCGCCTTGCGGCAGCGGTGCGCGCCTCGCATGGTCGGGAGGCGGTTGGTCCACTGTACGAGGTGTTGGGGGAGCAGAACTTCGAAAGCGGTCTGGTCGAGGACACTGCCGAGGCCCGGGCGGCCCACGGCACTCTTTCCGCGGCCTCTGCTGCTTTGTCGCGGGTTGGTCTTGACGTGTCGCTTGCTTCCGCGGTGGATGATTCTCGGTGGGATGCGGAGATCCAGCGTGAGACCGATGAAGCGCTTTCGCTGACTGGCAAGGATGTCGGGACGCCGATCCTGCACTTCCAGCCGCCGGAGGGGGTCGCGTTCTTCGGCCCGGTGATCAGTCGGCTGCCGTCGGATGCGGAGGCGGTGGAGTTGTGGGACCACGTCGTGGGGTTGGCGAGGTTCGCGGGTTTCGCTGAGCTGAAGCGGAGTTTGCGGGAGATGCCGCAGCTGCCGTCGTTCGGGGTGGCGGCGGGGGAGACTGGGAAGGAACAGGATTGGCATGGCGGGAGCCGTAGGCTGAAGAAGTAGGCGGCGGCTCACCTCAGCCGAACTCCAGACCGCGTGACCTTCGAGCAGTACGTCATGCGGATGCCGAAGGCGGCGATGACGGTGGTTCTCGACGTTCCCGGCACGTCGGTTCAGGTGATGTGGCGGCATCGCCGGATTTTCGACCGGTGGGTTGGGGAACTCGGCCGCCGTTGCCGTCTGTGCGTGAGCGGATCGCCGGTCAGGGCGAGGAGAGGCCCAGGCATGGTTCCAGGCTGACCGCATCGCGAACGCAGCCTCTGTGGCTTGCGTTACTCCGCCTGTCTTCTGGCGCTCCCGAACGTCTCGAACCTGACACACTGGGTTGTGACGACAACTCCGGGAGTGTCCATGTCGCGCGACAGCTATCGGACAGTTCGTGCACCGGACGGCCTCGATCTGGCCGGCACCCTGACCGAGCCGGACGGCAGACCTCGGCACGCGGTGCTGCTCGTGCAGGGCGCGAGCGTCACGCGCGAGGAAGGCGGCTTCTTCACCCGGCTCGCCGCGGGGCTGGCCGAGGTCGGCATAGCTTCCCTGAGAGTCGACCTCCCCGGCCACGGCGAGAGTGAAGGCCGACAAGAGGATCTCTCGCTTTCCGCTCTGCTGAACGTGATTCGCGGCAGCATCGAGCATCTGTCCAGCGCCGTCCCGGGTGTGCCCATCTCGCTCGCGGCGGCGAGTTTTTCCGGCGGTGTCGCGGCGTACTACGCGGCCAAGCGACCGGACGACGTCGAGCGGCTGGTTCTGTTCAACCCCCTCCTCGACTACCGCGGGCGGTTCATCGGCCAGAAGCCCGAGTGGTCGGCGGACGGCTACCTCAACGACGAAGGAGCCGCCGCTCTCAAGGAGCGGAACTATCTCGAGCACGGGCCCGGTTTCCGGCTCGGCCGCGCGTTGCTCAACGAGGCGTTCTGGTTCGAGGCACGGCAAAACCTTTCCCGCATCACCGCGCCGACGCTCATCGTGCACGGCACCGAGGACACCTTCGTCCCGGTCGAGTCGTCGCGGACGGCCGACTGGGAGCTGACCTGCGAGCACCGGCTGGTCCAGCTCGACGGGGCGCAGCACGGCTTCGCGGTGGACGGCGATCCGGCGTACGCCGATCCGCGAACGCGAGCGTGGCAACGGCAGGTGATCCGCGAAGTCCAGGAATGGCTGCGCTAACGGTCAGCTGTTCAGCGCCTCGCGCAATTCCCGTACGTCGGGGCGGTTGTGCCACGGCTTCAGCACGCCGACGACTCGGCGGAGTTCTTCCTTGGTGCGGCGCGAGTTCGTTTCCGCCGCGCGATGCGCGGAGATGAGGCCGGTTTGGGCCGCTTGGTCCGGTTCGCCGGAAAGGGCCAGCGAGTTCGCCATGAGGGACAGGAAGAACCCGTAGTCGCGACGGGAGAATTGGGTTTCCTTCAACGTTTTCTCGTACAGTTCGACCGACCGGCGCGGTTCGCCCGCTTCGGTGTAGCAGATAGCGGTCTGCATGTTCAGAAGAGTCGCGTTGAAATGCGCGCCCAGCGGCGATTCGGCCGGTCCGGCGTCGCCCAGCAGTTTCCAGGCGACGTCGAGTTTCCGGTTCACCTGGTCTGCCGACGCGCCGAGCATCGCCTCCGCGCGGGCTTCCTGTTGGGCTGCCTCGGCTTGGAGTCGCTGGGGGAGTGCCCAGGGACCTTTGCGCACCGCCCTGGTGAGGATGAGCATGCGCCGCGGATCGCGTTCGTCGTAGGCGACTTGGGCTTTTTTGAGCAGAATGTAGCCCTGCATCGTGCTGTCGCCCGCCGCCTGCGCCCATTCCATCGCGCGGTCGTGCCAGTACAGCGAATCTTCCATCTGCCTGCGGTCCCGGTAGAGCCATCCGGCGAACTCCGCGCCCTCGGACCCGATTCGCAGAAGGTCCCGCTGATCGTCGGCGGTCGCGTCGCGGGCGATGCGGTCGATGATGTCCAGCACGCCGAGCGTCATCGGAAGGGTTTTGGCCGCACCGCGTTCGCCGTCCTCGTATTTGTACTGGTCGAGCTGCCGCCGGAAATAGTGCGTGACGGTTTTGTCCATGTACCGCCGGGGATTCTCCACCGCTCGCGCGACGTGCTCGGCGCTGCCGATGCCGAGTGCGGGCAACGCCGCGACCGGCAGGCCGTTTTTGAGCAGTGAGCGACGACTGAGCGGGCTCATGGCGTCCCATTCTGTGGTCGGAGCCGCTGGCGGGGCCGCGTCGCCGAGAGCGGGCACGAGCCGGCCGAGGACGCTGGCCGCGACCGTGGCCCGGTCCAGCGGCAGCGCGACCGGCCGCCCGTCCACGATGACGGGGAGCAGCACGCTCGGCGGCCCCCGGAGGTCCGGCGCGGTGCCTTCCCGGAGCAGTTCCTCGAGCCGGGCTGGGCTGATGCGCAGAAGCCGGGCCAGCCGGTCGCGCCGGTGCGGACGAGGCTCGGACCGGCCGGATTCCCAGGCCCGGATGCTCTTTTCGTCCGCGGGGAGCAGCGCGGCGAGCTTTTCTTGCGTCAGGTTCGCCGCTTTGCGTGCCCGGACAAGCCCTTCTCGCCGTTCGCCCATGGGCGACACTCCTTCGCCACGAACCGGGGTCGTCAGATTACCGCAGGTGACCATGGGCGGGGCAAGGCAATTCGCTCGGTTGCCGCCCGCTTTTCGCCCGGTTTGCTGGCTGGTCCAGGCCACCGCCCGGCCCCATGGTGGTGGGGCACGCGAAGACACTTCCGAAGCTGAGAGGTGCATCGCATGAAGGCAGCAGCGGCACTAGGCGAGGCGACCCGCACCGGCCGTCCGGCGGTGGTCATCGTGTGCTGCCTGCTGTTGCTGCTGGTCCTGCTCTCGATGTGGCTGTGGCGGGCGCGCCGCCCGATCCCGCCGGCGCGCGGACGGCTGACCGTCCGCGACCTCAAGGCCCGGCTGGACTACGAGGTCCAGGCCGAGATCCAGCAAGCCCGGCTGGCCGAATTCCGCCGGACGGCCGAGGAACTCGCCGCCGAACGCGCCGAAGACGACACCGAGGTCATTCCGAAGGTCGAGGACACGATCGTCTTTCCGGAGGTCCCGAAACCGCGAAAAGGAGAGAAACCCGATAAAGCTCGGTGCGGTTAGGAGCGTCCCGCCCATCGCTCACTGCACCGTTACGCCTGCCCCAGCCTGGCGCGGCACGCCACCTCCCGCGGGCTGGGGCAGGCCCCATCCGTCTGCCGGTCGTTCCCGAGCAAAATGTATAACGGCCTATACGGTCTCGCGGAAAAGTGCGGCAATCTCGATCCTCGCCAACCGCTCGGGACTCACGATCACTTCATAAGCCTGCAAAAGACCGCCCCGGACCTCGATCTTCAGCACTCCCACCAGCCGCCCGGCCGGGGCGAGCACCAGCCCGACATCCCCGTCGACCAGCGCCAGTTCCGCCAGCCGCGCATTCCCCGCGAACAGCTTCGTCCCCTGCGCAACCTCGTCCGCCCCTCGCAGCACCGCAGCGGCACCGGGAGGCAGCATCGCCGGATCGGTACGCCGCACGACGTCCGGAGCCAGCACCGTCAGCAGCGTCGCCATGTCCCCGCCCCGAGCCGCGGACAGGAACGCCGTCACCACCTCCCGGTGCTCGGCCAGCTCCGCGACGGGAACAGCTGGTTCCCCGCGCACCCGCAACCGCGCGCGGCTGGCTAGTTTTTTCGCGGTCGCGGGCGTCCGGTCGAGGATCGGCCCGACCGCGTCGAACGGCACCGCGAACAGGTCGTGCAGCACGAACGCCACCCGTTCGGGCGGAGCCAGCCGGTCCAAGACCACCAGCAGTGCCCGGCCGACCTCCCCGGCCAGCAGGACCTCGTCTTCGGGAACAGCACCTCCGGCGGCATCAGGTACCGAAGAGACGGGCGTTTCCCGGCGGGCCCGCAGTGCGTCCAGGCAGAGCCGCGACACGACAGTGGTCAGCCAGCCGCCGAGGTTGTCGACGCCGGACGTGCGGTTCAGCCGCAGCCACGACTCCTGCACGACGTCCTCGGCTTCCGCCGCGGAACCCAGCATGCGGTAGGCCAGCGCGTGCAGCCGCGGGCGGTCGTCTTCGAAGCGCCGTGCCAGTGCGTCGTCCATCGGTCACCTTTTCCCGTCTCGATCCGTCATGGGAGTGCCGGCCCGAGGACCAAGGACGAGGAGAGGAACCGGATGACCGTCATGCTAGCGCCCCTGCTGCACGTCGATTCGAGCGCTGACCGCGAGGCGTCGGTGAGCAGGCAGCTGGGCGCGTTGTTCGCCGACGAGTGGCGCAGAGGAGGCGGAACCGTGTGTCGCCGCGACGTTTCCGCCGAGCCGGTACCGCCGCTGCGCGAGGCGTACGCGCGGCTCGGCCGCCGGGTGGAACGCAAGGGAGTGCTGTCGCTGGAAGACATCGCGACACTGATCGCGGACGCGGACGAACAGCGCGAATGGGATCTGACGCTGCCGCTGGTCAACGAGATCAGGGAAGCTCGCGCCGTGCTGATCGGGGTGCCGATGTACAACTTCGGCGTGCCCGCGACGCTCAAGGCGTGGATCGACCGGATCAGTTTCCCCGGCGTGTTCGTCGATCCGGACACTGGCCGGAAACTGTTGGCGGACAAGGACTTTGTGATTCTCAACGCCCGCGGCGGAGGATACGGTCCCGGCACGCCGCGGGAGAATTTCGAGTTCCAGGAGTCGTACCTGCGCGCTTATCTCGGCGACAAAGGCGTCGAGCGGCTGACGTTCGTGTCCGAGGAGTTCACCCGGGTCGGTGACGTTCCGGCGCTGGACGGGCTCGAAGACCTGGCCGCCGCGTCGCGCGCGGCGGCCAGGTCCCGGGTCGTAGAAACCGCTCAACGGCTCATCCGGTGAGGTCGGAACACTTCCGCGCGTCCGGATCCTTCGCCCCGCCCGGCGACCACCGCACGTTCGCGAACGACGCCGAGAACGCGCCGTCGGTGTAGACGAGGAACGGCGTGTCGACGCTCTCGAAGTCCAGCCCGCTCGCGAAGCAGGACAACGGGATCTTCACCGTCGACTTCTGTCCGGCGGGCAGGTCGCCGAACAGTTTCGTGGCGTTGACCTCGGACGAGCACGGGTAGACGCAGTGCAGGCTGACCACCGTCCGGTTCACCGGCGGCGAATGCACGATCACGTCGAACTCGAGCGCGCCGTCCGCGTTGAGGTACCCGCGAAGGTCGTCCGTGCCGCCGGGATGCTGCGAGTACAGCTGCGCCGCGCCGGTGCCGGTCCACGTCGCCTTCAGGCCGTCGCCCTGGACGTTGACGTCGGCCGGCACCACGTTGATCTCCGGGTGCGACGCGGTGCCGTCGGGACCGATCTCGGTGCCGCCCCAGTTCGCCGCCGAGCCGATGAAACTCTTGTACGGCGCGACATCCGTGCGGTCGAAGATCGGCAGGTCCTCGGTCGCGGTGCCGCCGCCTCCGGTCGACCCGCAGCGGGCCGGGCCTTCGGTCTCGTCGAGCTTGCCGACGGTGGTCCGCTGGTTCGACGTGAGGCCGTAGCCGAGCGCGAACAGCGGGTCGTAGCCGGGACTCCACGGGTTGAGCGGCGTCTGGCACGCGCTCTTCGGCCACGAATAGGACAGCTTGCCGTGGTACCCGCCGCGGTCCTTGCCGCGCACCAGCATGTCCGCGACGCCGCCGCCCTCAGTGCCGGGCAGCCAAGCGGCGACAAACGCGTCGGAACGGTTGAGTTCCTTGTTGACATACAGCGGACGCCCGCTGACGTACACGGTCACCACCGGCGTGCCCTTGCCGCTGACTTTGTCCAGCACCGCAAGGTCTTCCGGATACAGCTTCGCCGCTTCAAGGCTCTTCCGCTGCAGATCGCCGACGCCTTCCGCGTACGGAGTCTCGCCGACCACCGCGATGACAGCGTCGTAACCCTTGGGGTCGACGGTGCCAGTGGGGTCAAAGGTGACGTTGGCGGTGCCGAGATCCTCCTTGAGCCCGGCGAGGATCGAGGTGGCACCAGGGAAGTCCGCGTTGGTGTTCCCGGTGCCCTGCCAGGTCAGCGTCCAGCCGCCAGTCTGGTTCTGGATGCTGTCCGCGCTCTTTCCGACCACGAGCACCTTCGCGTTGCGCGCCAAGGGAAGCACATTGCCGTTGTTCTTCAGCAGCGTCTGCGACTTGCGTACCGCGTCGCGAGCGAGCGCCTTGTCCGTGAGCGCGTCCGGCGAACCGGCGTACCAGCGCTGCGACGGCTTGCGCTCCTCGAACAGCCCGGCGCGCAGCTTGACCCGCAGGATCCGGGTGACCGCGTCGTCGATGCGCGACATCGGGATCTCGCCGCCGCGCACCTGCGCGACCGTGTTGGCGATGAAGGCCTTCCAGTCGTTCGGGACCATCACGACGTCGATGCCCGCGTTGATCGCGCGCGGGCAGCTGGCGTTGGTGCAGCCGTCCACCTGGCCGATGCCGTTCCAGTCGGACACGACCAGGCCGTCGAAGCCCATCTTGCCCTTGAGGATCTGGTTGAGGACCTTGTCGCTGCCGTGGATCTTGCCCTCGTCGATGCCGAGGGCGGGGTTGGTCCAGCTGTTGAACGACGCCATGACCGTCTGCGCGCCCGCGGCGAGCGCGCCGTAATAACCCTGGCCGTGCAGGTTGATCATGTCCGCTTCCGAAGACGCGTTGACGCCCTGGTCCTGGCCGTTGGTGGTGCCGCCGTCGCCGATGAAGTGCTTGGCGGTGCCGATCACGCCGTTCGGCCCGATCCGCAGCCGCGCGCCTGCCTGCAAGCCGTTCATGGCTTCGTAGCCATAGGCGCGGGTGATGCGCGGGTCCTCGGAGAAGCCTTCGTAAGTGCGTCCCCAGCGATCGTCCTGCACCACGGCGAGGGTCGGCGCGAACGCCCAGTCCTGGCCCGTCGCCCGGATCTGCCGCGCGGTGGAGTTTTCGACGTCGCGCACCAGGCACGGGTCGTGCGCGGCACCGAGCGCGATGTTCTGCGGGAAAACAGTGGAGCCGTACACATTGTTATTTCCGTGCACGGCATCTATGCCCCAAATTACCGGAATCTTTGTCCTCGTGGCCTTGGCCGCGTCCCAATAGGAATCCGCGAGCTTGAGCCAGTCCTGCTGGCCGGCGTGCTTGTTCCCGCCCGGCCACGAGCCGCCGCCGTTGAGCACGGACCCGATGGAGTACTGGGTCACCTCGGCGGGCGTGATCGCGCCGATCTCGGGCTGGGTCATCTGCCCGACCTTTTCTTCCAGCGACATGCCGGAGAGGATCTGCTTGATCCGCCATTCGTCGACCGGGTTCTGCGGCATGGCGCTGCGCACCTTCGGCCAGTCCGACAGCTTGGGCAGCGAGTTTTCGATGCGGGCACAGCCGTTCCGGTCCAGCGCCGGGCGGCCGATGTCCGGCTGGCGCGGGGGAGCGGCGTGCGCGGCCTGCGCGGGGATCAGCCCGCCCATGAGGACGAGCGCGGCGAGCGCGACCCGGTTCCGGGCGCGCGGGGAGCGTGGAGGTCTGGCCATCGACAGTCCGTTCTGCGGAGGGCGGCCCGGAGCGGGCCCGGTGATCCTGACCGGGCAAACCGGACTCCGTCAATCCGCCGACCGCAGTGGTTCAGTCCACTGACCGGACAGGAAACACGACAATCGCGCGGCCAGGCGGCTCCTCGCCGAACGGGGATAGATTGATCGCGTACGCACTGCAATCAATGGAGGACAAAGCGGATGCGCAAGGAAAAGCTGGACGTTCCGGCCGCCGACGGGACCGCGGACGCGTACCTGGCCGTGCCGGACGGCGGGCCGCATCCCGGGGTGCTGCTGTTCCCGGACGCGTTCGGGCTCCGGCCGCGGATCGAGGAGATGGCCGACCGCATCGCCGAGGCCGGTTACGCCGTGCTGGCCCCGAACCTGCTCTACCGCGGCGGCCGGTCGCCGCTGGTCGACCTCGCCGCGCTGGAGGACCCGGAACGGCGGGGAGCGGAATTCGGCAAGCTGATGCCGCTGCTGGAAGCGCTCGACACCGAGACCATGACCCGTGACGCGGAGAAATACCTCGACTGGTTCGCCGCGCAGGACGGCGTCGCCGAAGGCCCGGTCGTGATCGCCGGCTACTGCATGGGCGGCACGAACGCGCTGCGCGTGATCGAGGCGTTCCCGGACCGGGTCAAGGCGATCGCGTCGTTCCACGGCGGGCGCCTCGCCACCGACCAGCCGGACAGCCCGCACCTGCGGGTCGGCGCGATCACCGGCGAGGTGTACTTCGGGCACGCCGACCAGGACCCGTCGGCCACCGCCGAGCAGATCAAAACGCTGGAGCACGCCCTGGACGAGGCAGGCGTGACCTACCGGTCGGAGGTCTACGAGGGCGCGTCGCACGGCTTCACGATGTCGGACACGGCGGCGTACCACGAGGAGGGCGAGAAACGGCACTGGGAGAACCTGTTCGCGCTCCTGGAACGGGTTCGCTGACCTGCTGTCCGTGAAGGGCTCCTTGAGGGAATCAGAATCCCTCAAGGAGCCCTTCACGGCACGCGGCCGGGTCCTGCGCGCGGAATCGGCGGCGGCCGTTTACGCTGACCGCATGGCCGATGGTGCGCTGTGCCGCGAACCAGTGGAGCTGACCGGGCGCGAGCGCTCGGTCCTGCGGAGCGTCGCGGTCCGCGGGACGGAGCCCGAACTGTTCTGCGAGCTGGAGGCCGGGCACGGCCACGAGCACGCGACCCCGGTCGGCGGACGCGGCGAGGAGCCGCTGATGTGGCTGCGCTGGTGGCCCGGCCGCCGGGTGCTGGAGACCCGCGCGCGCTGCGGCGCGGAGTCCGACGAGGGCGTGTTCTGCCGGGTGCCCGGCGGGCACGAGGGCAGCCACAGTTACGAGCTGGCCGAGCCCGAGGAGGCCTGGCCGCTGGCCGACGCGGGCCTGTCCGCCGGCCGCCGGTAAAGTCGCTCCACATGCGCGAAGGCTTCCAGGACGACCTGAAACAGCTCGACGGGCGTCTGGCGGCGATGGCCGAGGCGGCAGCCGAGGCGATGCGCCGGGCCACCCGGGCCCTGCTGACCATGGACCTGCCGCTGGCCGAACAGGTGCTCAGCGGCGACTCCGACCTCGACGACCAGCGGGCCGCGTGCGAGGACGAGGCGTATTCGCTGCTCGCCCTGCAGGCCCCGGTGGCGGGCGACCTGCGCGCCGTGCTGGCCGCGGTGTACTGCGCGGAGAAGCTCGAGCGGATGGGCGACCTCGCCGCGCACGTCGCGGGCACCGCCCGGCGCGGCCACCCGGACCCGACCGTGCCCGCCGACCTGGAAGCGGTGTTCGCCGAACTCGGAGAGGTCACCTCGGCGATGGCCGAGCGGCTCGCCGGCCTCGTGCACGGCGAGGCCCGCGGCGGCTACGCCGAGCTGAGCCGCGCCGACGAGCGCGTGGACGCGCTGCACGCCCGCGTGATGGCGACGGTCACCGCGCCGGACTGGACGCAAGACCAGCGGATCGCGGTCGCGCTGAGCCTGCTCACCCGTTTCTACGAGCGTTTCGCCGACCAGGCGGTGTCGGTCGCGAAGCGCCTGGAGTTCGCCGCGACGGGCGATCTCCCGGGCTGACGTCGGGCGGCGGACCGGCCGGAGCCTGGTTCGACGGACGCGGCGGCGAACCCGCGGCGCGCCCCTGCGGCGGACCGGGCGGGCGAGGCTTTTGCGAGCGCGCCGGACGGGCTGGCGGCTGCACGGGCGGCGGGGCCGGGTTCGGCGGCGGCGCGTCGGCAGGACGCGGCTGGGGCGCGGCAGTGCGGACCGGCTGCGAGTTCTGCTGCCGAGGCGGCGGGGTGGCTGGGTCGCGAGGTGCGGCAGTGCGGATCGGCTGCGAATTCTGCCGCCGGGGCGGGCCTCCCGCGTTCCGGGCATCCGGCTGCGGGCGAACTGGGCGGCCGCTGGCGTCCTGAGGTGCTGAATCGGCGGGACGGACCGATCGCGAACCCCGCGGCGGCAGAGAACCAGCGTCGTCAGGGCGAACCGGCGCGGCGTCAACGTCCCGACGCCTGCCGTCCGGACGGCCCGCGCGAGGCCCCCGTGGCTTCTCCTCCGCCGGAGCAAGCACCGTCGTAGCTTCCGGTACGACTCCTAAGAGCCCGAACGGCACCTTCCCCGCGAATCGCCGCACGAGCCCGGCCGCCGGAGCCAAGGCGTACCGCTGCAGCAGCAACGCCATCCCGGCCCCGAGCGCGAGTCCGATCAGCACGTCGTGCGGATAGTGCGCCCCGACGAACACCCGCGAGAAGCCCATCGTCGCCGCGAAAGCCGCGAGCCACGGCGCGCCCTTGCGCCAGGCGAAGGCACCGCCGAGCGCGACCGCTGCCGCGATGGTCGAGTGGTTGCTGGGGAACGACCAGTCGCCCGGCGGCGGGCAAGCGCCGACGATCGCCTCCGGCGGCAGCCCGCGGCACGGCCGCTGCTCGTGCACGAAGGCCTTCACGATCTCGCTGAGCACGTACGCCACCACCGTCGCCGCCGGGACCAGCAGCGCCGCAGCCATCCGCTCGGGCGAGCCGGTCGGACGCGCCCGCCACCAGAGCCAGGCGAAGAACGGGGCCACGAGGACCAGGCCGTAGGACGTGTACGCCAGCACGAGAGACTGCACCCAGCCCGGCATCGCCTGGGCGAAATGGGTGATCGCGTCGTACGTCTCGCTGCTGGAAGCTCCGGCCGTGGTCGCCATACAACCCCTCTCCGGTCCGCCGGTTCGCCTGGCGGCCATCTCGCGTTCACCCGAAGGTCACGAGCGTACCGAGCGGCGGAGGAGAGTCCGCGACGCCCCGTGAGTCCGCGAGGACTCTCTGGGACGGTTCAGGAGTCGGTGGTGTGCTTGCAGGTCACCGGCTTGCCGGGACCGGGAGCGCTCGCCTTGGCGAGTTCCTTCTTCTTGTCCAGCAGGATCCGGCAGTGCAGTGTCGCGCCCGTCGAAGGCGTCGCGGTGACCGAGGCGTCCTGTCCGGCGCTGACGACGACGTCCTGCTTCCACGGCAGCCCGAGCGGGCCGGTGAGCTGGTGCGGCGCGACCTTGTCTTCGTAGCGGTTGCCCGATTCGCCGTAGGTGACGCCGGTGGCCGTGGTCTGCTGGTCGGACGTGAGTTCGTAGGTGATCGCCCACGATTTCCCGGTCGGGTTGGAGCACGCGGCGAGCGCGACGACCGCGAAAGTAGCGGAGAGTGCCTTCTTGATCACGCTCGGACTGTACCGGAGCCCTTCTTCTCGAGCCCGGCGAGGAACGTCTGCGCGGCCGGTTCCTCGCGTGCGGCCTGGGCGAGGATGCCGAACTGCAGCATGGTGACCACGAGCGACGTCCCGCCCGCGGACACCAGCGGCAGCGTCACGCCGGTGACCGGCAGCGCGCCCGCGACGTAGCCGATGTTGATCAGCGCCTGCGCCACCAGCAGCAACGTGGTCGTCCCGGCGACCAGCCGCACCCACGGATCGGAGACCCGGGCCGCGGTGCGCAGGCCGATCACCGCGAGGCAGCCGAACAGCCCCAGCACCGCGAGGCAGCCGGCGAACCCGAGTTCCTCGCCGACGAGCGCGAAGACGAAGTCGTTCTGGACGTCCGGCAGGTAGCTCCACTTCGCCGCGCCCCGGCCGAGCCCGACGCCGAACCAGCCGCCGTCGGCGAGGGCGTACTGCGCCTGCTGTGCCTGGTAGCCGCTGCCGCTCGAATCGGGATTCGGCGAAAGGAAAGAAAGGATGCGCGCGAGACGATAACTGGCGAAAAGGGCGAGTACGACGATTCCGGCGACGCCCCCGGCGAGAATGGCGGCGAACAAGCGCTTCGGCGCGCCGGCGAACCACAGCAATCCCAAGGTGATCAGCGCGAGCGTGACCGTGCCGCTGAGATTCGGCTGGGCCAGCAGCAATGCGCACAACGCGAGCGTCACCGGGATCAGCGGCACGAGCAGGTGCCGCCAATGGTGCAGCACCTTCTGCTTCGACACCAGCAAATGCGCGCCCCAGAACACCAGCGCGACCTTCGCGATTTCCACTGGCTGCAAGGTGATCGGCCCGGCGGCGAGCCAGCGTTGCGCGCCGCCGTGGTCGGAGCCCAGCGGGGTCAGCACGAGAAGCAGCAGCACGAACGCGGCGGCGAGCGCCGGGGTGGCGGCCTTGCGCATCCGGGAAAACGGGATGCGGAGGCCGAGCGCGAAGGCGGCCGCGCCGAGCGCGACGAAGGTCAGATGCCGGAAAAAGGCTTGGTACACCCCGGTTCCGGCGGCCGGGTTGGCCGCCGCGGCCGAGGACGACAGCGCCATCACCGCGCCGAGCAGCGTCAGCAATGCCCAGATCGCGGTGATGATCCGGAACGACGCGAGCGGATGTGCGAAGAACTGTCCGATTGCGTGCCGGGCGGGTTTGCTGTCCCGTTCGGTTGGCGACTCCACAGCGGGAGTGTGTGCCGTTTTCCCTTCGCGGTGGCTGACCGACTCGCCAGTGTGCGGGAAATTACCGGTCGGATTCCTGATTGGCCTGGTCGACGTCGGCCATGTGTTCTTCCGCCCACGTGCGCAATACCGCGAGCGCGGACTCCAGCGACGCGCCGAGCGCGGTGAGCCGGTAATGCACCCTGGGCGGCACCGTCGCTTCCACGCGCCGCGAGACGAGACCGTCGCGGACGAGGCTCTGCAGGGTCACCGAAAGCATCTTCTGCGACACCCCGGGGATGCGGCGGCGCAGGTCGGCGAACCGCACCTCGTCCGGCGCGGCCTCGGCGAGGATCTTGACCGTCATCGACGTCCACTTCGTCCCGATCCGGTCGAGCAGCCGCCGGGTCGGGCAGGCCGGGTCGAACAGATCGCCGCGGGCGGAGGAGGTCACCTCGGGCTCACCACCTGTCGGAAAAGTGCCGTCTTGGCGGCACCGCTGGAGTTACCTACCGTGTGCTGGTAACCAATGGTAACCACAGGAGGTCCGATGAACGCGGTGCGGCAGGTCGAAGCGAACGGCGTCCGGCTGAACGTCGCCGTCGCCGGGAGCGGTCCGGCCCTGGTGCTGCTGCACGGGTTCCCGCACACCTGGCAGTTGTGGCGCGAAGTCATCCCGACACTGGCCGAGCAGTACCGGGTCATCGCGCCGGATCTTCGCGGCCTGGGCGCGAGCAGTCGTCCGGAGAGCGGTTTCGACGCGGGAACGGTCGCCGACGATGTCGCGGCCCTGCTCGACGCGCTGGACGAGCCGAACGCCGAGGTGGTGGCGATCGACCTGGCGGTGGCGGGCGCGTTGCTGCTGGCACTGCGGCAGCCGGAGCGAGTGCGCCGCCTGGTGCTGATGGAGTCGCTGCCCTGGGGTTTCCCGGCCAGCCCGCCGTGGTGGTTCGGCTTCCACGCGGTGCCGGGCCTCGCGGAGACTGTCCTTAATGGACACGAGGCGGAGTACGTCGGCTGGTTCCTCGACCAGGGCACGCTCGGCCGCGGCGTTCCGGCGGATCTCCAGGCGGCGTTCGCCGAGGCGTACACCGGGACCGACGCGCTCCGCTGCGCCTTCGAGTACTACCGGGCGTTGCCGGAGAGCGCCCGCCAGTTGACCGAAGCGGCGGCGAAGCGGCTCACCGTCCCGACGATGGCGATCGGCGCGAATCCGGTGGGCGACGCGCTGGAACAGCAGCTGCGCCCGATCGCCGACGATCTCACCGGGCACCTGCTGCCGGACTGCGGGCACCTGATTCCGCTGGACTGCCCGCGCGGATTCCTCGATCTCCTGCTGCCGTTCCTGTCCCGGGAGATACTGGCCGGGTGTCGTTGACGTCCGAGCTGGCCGACCCGCGGGGGACTCTCGCGCGCTGGTGCGCGCGGGTGTTCACCGGCACGGCCGCGGCCGCGCGCCGGATCGAGGAGGCGACGAACGGCGTGCGCCCGATCCGTCCGGTGCTTGCCCGTCCGCCGCGCCAGCACTGGGCCGAGATCGGCGGTGCGTTCGGCCAGCGGATCGCCGACCTCGTGCAGCCCGCCCCGCCGTACTACGCGCTGCTCGGGATGGTGCGTGCGCAGTGGGGCAGCGGTCCGTGGGCGCATGCGCAAGCCGCTCAGTACCCGACGCACGACGAGCTTCCGCCGGAGTACCGGGCACGGGCGCTCGGCATCCGTCCGGCCGCGGCGACCTGGCTCGACCTCGGCGACGGAATGCCTCACGGCGAAGCACTTCCGGGTGCCGAGGAGTTGTGGGGCGAACTGCTGGAACGCGCTCGCCGCTACCAAGCGCAGCACGCCCCGCCCGGCGTGCTCGGCGGACCGGGTGCGGAGGCCGGACTGGCGCGGACCGACTGGGTGCTGTCGGCGTGCGAGGACATCTACCGCTCCGGCCGCATCGACCCGCAGCTCGCCCGGGTCGTCGACGGCGGCGGCACGATCGCGGACCTGCGCGCCCTGCCCGCCGACGCGGCGGTGACCGAACTGGCGGAACTCGCGAAACGCTTACACGACAACGGTGCGCTGTGGGAGCTGCGCCGCCTCGCCGGTGCGCCGCCCGAGGGCTATCCGCTCGGGATCGCCGGGCCGACCATCGTGCCCGGCTGGGCGGACGGCGATCTTTTGCTCGGGAAGCTCGACCCCGAAGAGGGGATCGCCGCCGGCACGCTGCTGGACGTGAAGACCGTGCTGACTGTCGGCGATCCGGACCGCGCCGGGCGCTGGCTGTGGCAGATCCTGCTGTACGCCTGGCTCGACGTCGCCGACCTCTACCGCATCCGGGAGGTCGGGCTGCTGCTCGGGCGGCACGGCAAGCTGGTCTGCTGGCCGGTCGACGAGCTGGCCGCGGACCTGCTCGGCGGGGACGGACTGGTCGATCACCGTCGCGACGAGTTCAGGGACATGGCGCGCGGGCTGCTCGACGCGGCCGGGCTGAGCTTGGCCGGCGACTGAGCCGCGGGTCGCTTCGACGCGCCGCGACCGGCGAAACACACCGCGCCGAGCACGATTACGCAGCCGACGAGCTGCAGCGCGCCCGGCCGCTCGCTCAGCAGCAAGAACCCGAGGGCGACCGCGCCGACCGGCTGCAGCAGCATCATCGTCGCGCCGGTCGAGGCGGCCAGCCGCGGCAGCGCACCGGCGATCAGCAGCCACCCGATGACCTGGCCGACCATGGCCAGCGCGGCGAACCAGCCGAGCGAGGGCAGGCTGGGCGTCAGGTCGAGGCGGCCGAACGGAAGTCCGAGCGCGACCGACACGAAGCCCGCCGACACGGTCGCCAGCGACAGCGAGCGGACCTGCGTCGCGGGGCTGCTGCTGAGCCGGAGCAGCAGCAGGTACCCCGAATAGCCCGCCCCGGCGGCGAGCGCGAAAACCAGGCCCAGCACCGGGTTCGAGCCGGTCATCGTCGAGCCGAACACGCCGCCCGCGAGCACGATGCCGACGATCAGCGTCGGTGCGACGAACTTGAACCGCGGGTCCGGCCGCTCCTTGAGGAAGAGGAACGCCAGCAGCGGCACGATCACGACCTGCACCGAAAGCAGCATGGTCGCGACGCCCGCGCCGACGCGCGGGATCGCTTCGCCCCACAGGACGAAGTCGAGACCCAGACCGAGCCCGGCCAGCAGCGGCAGCAGGAGCTTCGCGCGCACGCGGGTCCGCCGCGCTTCGCTGAACGCCAGGAGCGCGAGCAGCGGCAGTGCGAGGACGCAGCGCCAGAACGCGCTGGTCGCCCCGCTGGCCCCGGAAACCTTGATGAGCACCGAGGTCAGCGCGATGCAGAGGCTGCCGGCCGCGGCCAGCAGCCGAGGGTCGGCGCGACCGGTGAGCGCGGCGATCGGACCGGCGGTCGGCAACGGGGCGGTTTCGGTGGTCATGCCTTCTATCGTGGGGTCGCTAACTATCAAGGACAAGTGAATGTTCCTGCGGGAAATCCGGTAGCATCACTACTGTGTTCAGTGTGGATCGGATGCGCGCCCTGCACGCGGTCGCGCAGCACGGCTCGGTCGCCCGCGCGGCGGCCGCGCTGCACGTCACGCCGTCCGGGGTGTCGCAGCAGCTGGCGAAACTGGAGCGGGAAGCGGGCCTGGCATTGCTGGAACCGCGCGGCCGGACCGTGCGGCTCACGCGCGCCGGGCAGGTGCTCGTCGGACACGCCGAACGCGTGCTGGCGCAACTCGCCGAAGCGCGCACGGATCTCGAACGGCTGCGCGAGGACGTCTTCGGGCCGTTGCGGATCGGGTCGATCGCGACCTGTGTGCACGCCCTGCTGCCGCCCGCGCTCGCCACGCTCACTGAACAGCACCCGCGGCTGAACGTGACGCTGGGCGAGGGCGAAGCCGAACAGACGTTGCCGAAGGTGCTCGCCGGCGACCTCGACGTCGCGGTGTTCGAAAGCTGGGCGGACCGGCCGACCGTGGTGCCGCCGGGGATCACGCAGGTCACGCTGTTCTCCGACGTCGCCGACCTGGCGCTGCCCGCCGGGCATCGGCTCGCGCACCGGCGCACGGTCGACCTCTCCGAGGTGGACGACGTGTCGTGGATCGGCTGGACCGGCCGGTCCGGCTGCTACGAATGGCTCGTGCACGTGCTCCGTTCGCAGGACCTGGAGCCGCGGATCAGTTGCACCATCGGAAGTTACGTGACGCAGCTGGCGCTCGTCGCGGGCAACGTCGGGGCCGCGCTCGTCCCGCGGCTCGCCCGAGGACCGGTGCCGGACGGGGTCCGGATGCTCGCGACGCGGCCGGTGCTGAACCGCACGATCATCGCCGCGTGCCGGTCCGGCGAGGAGGCGCACGGCGGGGTCCGGGCGGCGCTGGAGGCGCTCGGCGAGGCGTCGGCGACTTATGTGAACCACTGAATCTTCTTGCGCGGCTGCCCTTTTCGGCCGGTTCGGCCCTAGAGTCGACCTCGACGAGCAGGGGAGCCGCCCATGACCGCCGAGGATGCTGCCCGTGCCTTGCGGGCTCGACTGTCCGCCGGGCAGGTGCACACGTCCGGTCCTCAGTACGAATCGGCGGCGACGGTGTGGAACGCCGCCGTCGTCTCGCGGCCGGCTGTGGTGGTGGAATGCCGGAGCACGGCGGATGTCCAAGCCTCGGTGCGGGCCGCGCGCGAACTGGGTTTGCCGTTGTCGGTGCGGAGCGGCGGCCACGACTGGGCCGGACGCGCGGTGGCGGACGGCGGGATCACGCTCGACCTTCGGCCGCTGAACCGGGTCGTGGTCGATCCGGGGCGACGGGGCGCGGTGGTCGGCGGCGGTGCTCGGGCCAACGATGTGCTTGCCGCGGCGGAGGCGCACGGCCTGACCGCGGCGGTCGGCACGATCGGCACTGTTGGTTTCGCCGGGCTCGCACTCGGCGGCGGATACGGTCCTTTCGTGGGGAAATACGGCCTCGCCGCGGACAACCTGCTCGGCGTCGAGATCGTGCTCGCGGACGGCGAAGTCGTGCTCGCCAACGCTTCGCGGCTGCCGGACCTGTGGTGGGCGCTGCGGGGCGGCGGCGGGAATTTCGGCGTCGTGACGTCGCTGGGAGTGCGGTTGCACGCGTCACCGCAAATCACCACCGGTCCGGTCTGGTATTCGGCGACGGACGCCGCTCGGGTTTTCGCTGCGGTAACGGAAATCCAGGCTGGCGCGCCGGACGAACTCACCGTGCAGACCGGCGTCCTGGCCGGTGCCGACGGTGCGTTGTGCGTGCTGGTCTGGCCGACCTGGTGCGGTCCTGCTGATCCGGACAGCTTTCTTGCCCGGCTCGGAACTCCGCTCGCCTCGCAGATCGCGCCGGTCTCGTCGTACGCGGCGGAGATCGCCCGCCGGGACGCGATGTTCCCGGGCGGCCGATCGGTCACCATCCGCACGCGGTCGCTTCCGGCGTTCACTCCGGAGGCTGTCTCGGTGCTGGTGACGCAGACGGAAGCGCGGACTTCGCCGCTGTCGGGACTGTCGATCCACCATTTCCACGGCGTGGCCGCCCGGATTTCGGCGACGGACACGGCGTTCCCGCTGCGAGAAGACCACCTGATGGTCGAGGTGCTGGGACTGGGAGAGGACACCGACGACCGAGCCTGGGCGGATGCCACGTCGGCCGCGTTGGCCCCTCACGCGTTGCCGGGCGCGTACGCGAACCTGCTGGGACCGGATGTGCCCGCCGCGAACCCCTTCGGCCGCAACACGGCCCGGCTTCGGGACATCAAACACCGCTACGACCCGGACGGAGTTTTCCACGCCATTCCGTTGGCGTGACCTTTTTGCCGAGTGCATTGGTAAAAAAGAAGAGCCAGGGGGAGGGGGCGGGCCGTGGCGTACGTGATCGCCGAGCCGTGCGTGGACGTGATGGACCGGGCCCGGTGGACTGCATCTACGTCGGCGAGCGCTCGCTCTACATCCATCCGGACGAATGCGTGGACTGCGGCGCCTGTGAACCGGTGTGTCCGGTCGAAGCGATCTACTACGAGGACGACCTCCCGGAACGCTGGCACGTCTACGCCGAGGACAACGCCCTGTTCTTCAGCGAAACCCTGCCCGGCCGCGACGCGCCGCTGGACAGCCCCGGCGGTGCGGTGAAACTCGGCGACCTCGGGGCGGACACGCCGTTGGTCGCCGGGCAGCCGCGTCCGGAGATTCCCGCGCAGCAGTGTTTGCCCTAGTCCGCTCGGTTAAACTGGTCCGCATGAGCGAGCAGACGCTGACCGACCCGCCCGGCTCCCGCGCGCTGGGCGAGAGCCGGACCCGGGTGCTGGACGCGCTGCGTTCGGCGGCCTGTCCGGTCGCGGTGCAGGACGTCGCCGCACAGGTGGGCTCGCACCCCAACACCGCGCGGTTCCACCTGGACGGACTGGTCGAATCCGGCCTCGCCGAACGTCGCGCCGAAGACCGCACCCGCCCCGGCCGCCCGCGGACGGTCTACGTCGCGATCGCCGAGGAAGCCGCCGAGGGACGGCGCAGCTACCGGCTGCTCGCGGAAATGCTGACCGGCCTGATCGCGGAACACGTCGCCGAACCCGGGAAAGCCGCGGAATCGGCAGGCGAAGCGTGGGGCCGCTACCTGGCCGACCGTCCGCCGCCGAACCGGAGCGTCGACGAGGCCGAGGGAATCCGGCGACTGTCCACTGTGCTCAGTGACGCCGGTTTCGCCCCGGACCTGGCCGGTGATTCGGAGCGGCCGGTGATCCGGCTGCGGCACTGCCCGTTCCGGGAGGTCGCGGAGGAACGCCGGGATGTGGTGTGCGGTCTGCATCTCGGGCTGATGCGCGGGGTGCTGGCCGAGGTGCGCGCGCCTTTGACGGCGGAGCGGCTGGAGGCGTTTGTCGAGCCGTCGTTGTGTTTGGCGCATTTGAAACCGACGGGCAAACGTCGTCGCTGACCGCCGTCCTCAGCGGCACTGCGGTCAGTGGCTGGAAAACCGATCGCCTTAGCTCTTGGCCGAGCTTAGGCTTTTGCTATGTTCGAATACCACGGGTGGATCAGTCTTCGCTCGACCGCTGAGGCTGTTGACGACGAACCGCCCCTGCGCCTCGAAGAGATCCAGGCCCTGGTCGACGACTTGGCCGGCTACGCGCTGATTGATCTCCAGCCGATGAACGGCTCGTATTACCTCCACCTCGGCGGGCACCCGAATCACCGCGGGCAGCAGGGCGACGAGGTGATCGACTTGTTCGTGAAGGTCGGGCGGCTCGCTCCGGGGTCGTACGGGCTGCTGTACGTCCACGACGACGAACATCCGGAGCACCAGATGAGCTTCCGGGTCTTCCGGCTGGTCCGCGGCGAGGTCACCGAGCACGCGGATCACCTTCTGTCGCCGGCGATCCCTGTCTTGGAGGATGCGGAACCGAGCTGATCGCAAGGTGGCGGTCGACAGGGGCAAGCCGAATCCTCGCCAGCTGTCTGATGTGGACAGACACCGCAGCGAGACCCGAAGCGAGGCACGTCAAGGGATTCCACTGTGCGCGATCGATCGGCGGCCGGGGTGGAGGAGACCGGCCGCCGCGGGACGGGTGCCGAAGGGGAGTCAGCGCCGGTATCGAGGGTCAGGCCGGGACCGCGGCCCGGCCGATCCGTACTCGCCACTTCTCGGGCCCGGATTCCACGTATTCCCACGTGAAATCCTCGCCGTGCGTGGCGGTGAACTCGCGGCGCAGCGGCTTCGGGTCGTGGTTGTTGACGAGCACGAACGATTCCCCGGGCGCGAGCCGCGCGTAGCGGCCGAAGATGCGCGGATGCCGGGTGCCGTGCGGGATTTCGCGGACGTCCAGGACTTCCGCGCCGTCCAGTTCGCCGCCGTCGAGGAGCATGCGCAGCTCGTCGACCGAGTGCAGCACGGCGTCCTGGATCCGCCGCAGGGCGCGGACCAGCAACCGGGTCGCGGGGGCTCCGGCGGCGGTCGCGTTGAGGACGCGGTCGGCGGCGGAAAGGTACTCGGTCAACGGGCCCGAGGCGAACGCGATCAGCCGCGCGTTGGCCTCCGCGCGAGCCCTGCCGTCGAGCTGGAGTTCCGTGACCACGGCGGCCTTTTCCCGGTACTCCGCCAGAATTCGGCCGGACTGGGCGCGGAGGGCATCCAGTCACGGGAACCTCCCGGAAAGAGTATTTACGAGACTAACAGTGTAAAAGAACACGCCCGCGGACGTGACGCGGACTCAGGACGGGCCGATCCGCGCGAGGACGAGCCCGACCGGGATGCTGATCAGCAGCAGTACGACCAGTGCCTGGAACCCGTGCCGCAACCAGCGGGCGCGGCCGTCCGGAGAGCCGCCGCGCACGCCGAGGACCAGCAGTGCCAGACCGATGACCAGAACCGCGCCGCCGACGTCGACCACGGGGGTCGCCCCGGAGAGCGTTCCGGCTAGTACAGCGGCATTTCCGAAGTTCCAGGCCGCGACTTGAGCGCCGACCAGCCGTCGAGCTGGCACCGTCGGGGCGAGCAGTGCCTGTCCGATCCCGAGGCCGAGCTGGGCGATCCCGCCGACGAGCACGAGATACGCGACCGCCCACGCGCCGTGCGGGGTCGGATGCGGGGCGATGACCGCGGACGCGAGCCCTCCGGCGATTGCGCACCCGATGCCGAGCACGGCGAACGGTGCCGCGGCGGCGGTGCGAGGAGTCGTATCTCCAAACTAGTCTAGTGAAAACGATCAGCGCGGACCGGTCGGCGCGGGTGCGTCCGGAGCGAAAAATTCCCCGCTGTGACGGGATTCGCGTCGGGTCGGCGGCGGCCGGACCCGGCTGTTAGGTTCGCGGACGTGACAACAAAAGCGATGCGGGCGGTGGTTCACGAAGGCGCGGCGGGAGTCGCCGGGGTGCGGGTCGCGCAGGTCCCGGTGCCGCGACCCGGTCCGGGCGAAGTGCTCGTCCAGTTGAAGGCGGCCGGGCTGAACCACCGGGACCTGTTCATCGTGGACAGTCGCGATCCGGCCGACCCCTGGACCGTGCTGGGCTCGGACGGTGCCGGGGTGGTCGTGGCGGCGGGTGCGGACGCCGCCGTCGAGGTCGGCCTCGAAGTCGTCATCAACCCGTCTCTCGACTGGGCCGAGCCGGACGTGGTGCCGGAGGTGCCCGCCATTCTCGGGGTGCCGACGAACGGCACGCTGGCCGAGTACGTAGTCGTTCCGGCGGGCAACGTCGTGCCGAAACCCGAACACCTGAGCTGGACCGAAGCCGCCGCGCTCCCGCTGGCGGCACTCACCGCGTACCGGGCGCTGTTCACTCGCGGCGGGCTGACCGGCGGGGAACACGTGCTGCTGCCCGGTATCGGCAGCGGTGTCGCGACGTTTGCCCTCGCCATGGCGAAAGCTGTGGGCGCGACGGTCAGCGTCACCTCTCGCAGCCCCGAAAAGCGCGCCAGGGCAACGGAATTGGGCGCCGACCGCGCGATCGGCAGCGGCGGCGACTGGGTCGCCGAACTCGGCGAACCGGTGGACCTGGTCGTCGACAGCATCGGCTCGGCGACGTTCGACGCCTGCCTCTCCGTGCTGCGCTCCGGCGGCCGGATGGTGACGCTTGGCGCGACCACCGGGCCGGACGTGGAGTTGTCGCTGCGCAATCTTTTCTTCCGGCAGATCAGCCTGCTGGGCACTTCGATGGGCAGCGCGCGGGAATTCTCACAAATGGTCGCGCTGGTCACGGAGCACCGCCTGCGGCCGGTGGTGCACCACATCTACGACCTTGCCGACGGGCCGCGCGCGCTGGCGGGGCTGGCTGCTGGGGACCAGTTCGGCAAGCTGGTGGTCACGATCGGCTGATCCGGCCGGTCAGTTTTTGTCGGTGCCTTGTGCTCAACTGAGGGCACGAACCAAGGGAGGGGAACACCTGATGAGCAAGCGCTGGAATCCCGAGACGGTCGCGGCGCCGGTCGGCCGCTACAGCCACCTCGCGCAGATTCCTGCCGGCCACGAGCTGGTCGTAGTGGCCGGGCAGATCGGAGCCCGGCCGGACGGCATGCTCGCCGGGCCGGACGCGGAAGCACAGACGCGCGAGGTGCTGGCGAACATCGAACGCGTGCTCGCCGCGGCGGGCGCCGGGCCGGAACACCTGGTCAAGGTCTTCAGCATGGTCGCCGGCACCGAGCACCTGCCCGGCTTCCGCGCGGCCACCGGCGACGTGTTCAGCCGTTGGTTCCCGGAAAGCGACTGGCCGACGCAGTCGCTGATCGTGGTGTCGGCGCTGGCCAAACCGGAGCTGGTCGTGGAGATCGAGGCGATGGCCGCGGTGCCGCGATGACCATCACGCTCGGACAGTTGCGCATCGACCCGGTGACCGAACTGGACCACTGGCCCTTCGCCCCCGCCGACCTGTTCCCCGGGGTCACCCCGGAACATCTCGGGGACCATCAGGGCGACCTGGACCTGATGATCACCACGTACTTGGTGCGGACGCCGGACCAGACCGTGCTCCTCGACGCGGGGAACGGCAATGCCAAGGAGCGCCCGGTCCTGCTGGCGCACCACCAGCTCGACACGCCGTACCTGGACCGGCTGGCCGCTGCGGGCGTCGTGCCGGAGGACGTCGACGTCGTGGTGGCGACCCACCTGCACCCGGATCATTGCGGCGGCTTCACCCAGCTGGTCGACGGATCCTGGGACCCCACCTTCCCGCGCGCCCTGTACCTGATCCCGAGCGAGGAATACGCCTGGCTGCAGCAGATCCACGCCGAACGGCCCGAAGGAGGCGTCGCGGGCGACCTGGCCCGGACCTTCGAGGACAGCGTGCTCCCGGTCGTCGAGGCGGGTCTGGTCGAACTGATCGACCTCCCGTACGAGGTCGCGGACGGCATCACCCTGCGTTCCCTGCCCGGCCACACCACCGCCCACCTGATCGCCGAACTCACCGGCGGCGGCCGGCACGCGCTGGTGAGCGGGGACGTGCTGCACCACCCGTTCCAGTTCTCGGACCTGACGCTGCACCAAGGCGGCGACGCGGACCCCGCCGTTGCCGTGGAGTCGCGGCGAACCCTGTGCGAACTGGCCGCCGACCGGGACGCTCTTGTCCTGCCCGCGCATTTCCCCGCCGGACGAATCGACCGAGACGGCGACGGTTTCCGCTACCGCCCGGTCGCGTCAGGAGCCGCCTGACCCATTTTCTGGCGGGGCCGTGTCGATTCGGCGGCGTCCCGTTCGACGCATGGGCATGACTGACTACGAACCGACCTCGACCCGCAACCTCGACCGCTACGGAAACGCCCCGCTGCAGTGGAGCCGCGCCCGTGACGTCCTGGCCGCTGACACCCCGACCGCCGACTTGACGTTCTTCGTGGCGACCGTCCGCCCAGACGGCCGTCCACACTCGGCGGGCGTAGGCGCGGTCTGGGTGGACGACGCCCTGTACTTCGTCGGCGGGCCGGGCACACGCCGCTCCCGAAACCTCGCGGCGAACCCGGCATGCAGCATCTCGGTACGCCTGCGCGGCCTAGACCTGGTCTTGGAAGGCGACGCCCACCGAGTCACCGACATCGGCACCGTGGCGCACCTGGCCGAGGTCTACCACTCCGGCGGCTGGCCAGCGACCGCGGACGGGGACGCACTGACGGCGCCGTTCAGCGCCCCGAGCGCGGGCCCGCCGCCGTGGCACCTGTACCGGCTCACCTTGCGGCGTGCCGTGGGAGTCGCGTCGGAGGAGCCGCATGGGGCGACATGCTGGGAGTTCGCTGGGGAGTGAGCACGCCTGATTCTCGCGGCGTCGTTGCGGGACTGCATGCCGGGAGTTCGCCGACGGGGAGCGCAGCCTGCTTGTCGCGGAGTGGCTGGCGGGGACTGCCCGCCGGGCGTGCGTGGGCGCGAAGCGGGGTCTGTTCCCTCCCGAAGTCGCTGCGGGGGACTGCCCGCCGGTCTTCTTGTCGCGGGGTTCCGTGACGGACCTGCGTGCCGCGGATCCGGGGCGCAGTCTGCTTGTCGTGGAGTGGCTGCGGGGGAACTGCTTGCCGGGCGTTCGTGGGCGCGGAGTGCGGTCTGGTTGCGGCGGGGTGGCCGTGGCGGAGGTGCTTGCCGGACGTTCGCAGGTGCGGAGAGCGACTTGCTCCTCGCGGGGTGACGTTGCAGGCCTGCTTGCCGGACGGTCGCGGGTCCGGAGCGCGGTCTGTCTCTCGCGAAGTGGCTGCGGGGGAATTGCTTGCCGGGAGTTCGCGGGCGCCGTGCGTCCGGATGTCGTGGGTCGGCCATGGCGGGACGCTTGCCGGAAGCCTGCGGACCGGAACGCGGTCTGCCGAGGCAGCGGTCGCGGAGGAAGCGTGCGTCGCCTGCCGGACGTCGCACGGCTGTTGAGCCGGTCCTCGGTGTGGCGATGGCGGAGGGTGTTGCCGTCTGCCGATTAGCCCACGGCCGCGCGCGGTGACCGGCCTGGCGGAGGAGCGGTCTTAGCAGGAACCCACAGCCACCCCTGCGGTAACTTCGCCGCGCGTTGAGCGCAGTGCCACAGCAGCGGCCTGGCGGAACCACCTGTCTTCACCCTCTGTCTGGCTCGCGGTCGGCGGATTCTGCCGTAGGGGAGCGGCCGTTCGCGATGCAACGGCGGGGGAGCGGCCGTCAAAAGCCGCCCGCTCCGGGCATCAAGCACGCCCGTCCGGCCCCTCCCACTCCAAGAGCAACTCCCGAAGATCGTCGTTCATCCGGTCCTGTTCCGCATGCGACAGCACGCCCAGCAACCGAGCCTCGGTCTGTGTCTTCATCCCGAACACCTCTTGCGCCCGCGCCAGGCCCTCGTCAGTAAGACTGACCAGGATCTGCCGCCGGTCGCCAGGATCGATGTCCCGCCGCACCCAGCCCTTGCGTTCCAGCCCGGCGACGCGTTTGGTCACCCCGCCGGAGGTCAGGCGCATGCTGTCTAGCAGTTGCCCGGCCGAGAGGCGATACGGGGGACCGGCTCGTTTGAGCGCGCCCAGCAGTTCCACTTCCCACAAGCCGACCCCGAAGGCGTCGAACTCGCGGCGCAGTTCCGTTTCCAACAGCCGGGCGGCGCGGAGCAGGCGGAAGCTCAGCGCCTTGCTGACCCGGTCTACCGCGCGCACGCCGGTGATCTGCGCCATGACCCCGTCGACGTGGTCCCGCTCCGCTGGCATGGGCGAGTATTCTAACACCAGTAATTATCTTACCGGTCTCGAATCAGGACGGTCCGTGCACGCTTCCGCTACTCCCGAGCCCGATCCGCAGCGTTGGCGCGCCTTGTGGGTGTGCCTCATCGCGGGGTTCATGACGCTGCTCGACGTCAGCATCGTGAACGTCGCGCTGCCCTCGATGGAGCACGGGATCGGCGCGACGCCCGCGGACGTCTCGTGGGTCGTGTCCGGTTACGCGCTCACGTTCGGTCTCGCGCTGGTGCCGTCGGGGCGGCTCGGCGACGATTACGGCCGCCGCCGGATGTTCTTGCTCGGGCTGGCGTTGTTCGTGGCGACCAGCGTGCTGTGCGGAGCGGCGCCGAACGCGACCTGGCTCGTCGTCGCCCGGCTCGGGCAGGGCGTCGCGGGCGGGTTGCTGAATCCGCAGATCATCGGCCTGATGCAGCAGCTTTTCTCCGGCCGCGAGCGGGGCAAGGCGTTCGGCGCGTTCGGGGCGACGGTCGGGCTGTCCACCGCGATCGGTCCGGTGCTGGGCGGGTTGCTGATCCAGGGCATCGGCGTCGACGAGGGTTGGCGCTGGGTGTTTTACGTCAACCTGCCGATCGGCATCCTCGCCATCCTGTTCGGGCTGCGGCTGCTGCCGAAGGACTCGCGCAGCGGCCGGAAGCGGACGCCGGACCTGCTCGGGTCGGTGCTGCTCGGCGTGGCGGTCGTGCTGGTGATGCTGCCGTTGATCGAGGAAGAGGAACAGGCGACGTCGCCGCGCTGGTGGCTGATGGGCGTCGCGGCCGGGCTGCTCGTGTTGTTCGTGCTGTGGGAGCGCTGGCTCGGCAACCGCGGCAAGCAGCCGCTGGTGAACCTGAAGCTGCTGACCGTGCGCAGCTACTCGATGGGTTCCGCGCTCGGCATGGTCTATTTCGCCGGATTCACCGGGATTTTCCTGGTTCTGACGCTGTTTTTCCAGCAGGGCCTCGGCTACACGGCGCTGCAGGCCGGCGCGGCGATGCTGGCGTTCGCGATCGGCTCGGCGATCTCGCCGACCATCGGCGGACGGCTCGTGCACCGGTTCGGCAGGCCGATGGTCGTCCTCGGGACGCTGCTCGTGGCGATCGGGCTCGCCGGAACCGCGTGGCTCGTCCACGACTACTCCGGCGCGAACACCGCGTTCGTGCTGGCCGGACCGTTGTTCGTCGGCGGGTTCGGCAGCGGGCTGGTGATCTCGCCGAACTCGACGCTCGCCCTGGAAGAAGTCCCGCCCGCGGAAGGCGGCACCGCGGCCGGCGTGCTGCAGACCGGCCAGCGGATCGGTTCGGCGGTCGGCACCGCGCTCGGCGGGTCGCTGTTCTTCGGCGAACTCGGCCGCTCGCACGGGGATTACCACTCCGCGACCGCGCTCGGGCTGATCGGCTCGACCGCTCTGGTCGTGCTCGCGCTGCTGTTCGGCGTCGTCGACGTGCTGCTGTCCCGGACGCGCAAACGCCGCAGCACTCCGCAAAGCGCCCCGCCCGCGGCGATTTCCGGCACGGTAGGCGGTCTCGCTCCCGCTGAAACCGCCTCGGTGTCGCTGACGTCCCTGGAGACCTACGAAGTACGCCGCACCACGACCGGCACGGACAACACTTTCGCCCTGGACGCCCCGGCGGGCACGTACCTGCTGCTGGTCCAGGCAGGCGGCCGCGAGCCGGTGGCCCGGCACGTGCAGGTGGGCTCCGAACCGATGCGCGAGGACGTCGAACTGGCGCGGTCGGTCCGGCTCACCGGCACCGTGCACGCGATCCGGGGCCCGTTCCCGGGTGCGCAGGTCGCGGTGCTGGACGCTGAAGGCCAGGTTCAGCGGGTGACCGTCACGGACGAGGCGGGCCACTACGCCGTGGAGGACCTGTTCCCCGGCGAGTACACCGTCGTCGTGACCGGATACCAGCCGGTCGCGGGCCCGGTGCAGCTGACGACCGAGGGCCCGGCCCGCTTCGATCCGTTGCTGCGGCTGGTTTCCGCGGATCGGGCTTAACGTCCGTGAGGGGAACCCTCACGGACTCTGAGTCCCTCAGGGTTCCGCTCACGGACGTCGGGCGTCGCGTCCCGGTCGGCAGGGGTTAGTCGGAGACGAGCGCGAGGACTGCCAGGGCCTGGTCTCGCATCGCGACGTCCAGGAATGTCCCGTCGGCAAGCGCGATCGCGCCCACCCCGGCCTGGGTGGCGCCGTCCATTCGGGACAGCACCTCCCGTGCCCGGGCGACCTCCTCTGCGGTCGGCAGGAAAGCCGCGCGGATCGTCGGCAGCTGGGCCGGGTGAATCGCCGTCCGGCCGCGGAATCCGAGCGCTCGCCCGGCCCGGCAGCTTTCCGCCAGCCCGTCGAGATCCCGGACATTCGCGTACACCGACATCGCCGGCGGTGGCAGCCGCGCGGCGCGGGCGGCGTTCACGATCCGGCTGCGCGCCCAGGCGAGCCCGGCTTCGTCGGCGAGGCGCAGGTCGGATCGCAGATCTGCCTCGCCCAGTCCGAGCGACGCCGTCTGCGGGGAGGCGAGCGCGATCTCCAACGCCCGCTCCACCCCGAGCGCCGACTCGATCAGCGGGTGCAATTCCCGTCCAGGCAAAGCATCGGCGTGCGACCGGACGTCGAGTGACCCCTCGACCTTCGGCAGCCGCGCGCCCACCCACGGTGGCAGCGCGGCGACCGCGGCCATGTCTGCCGCGTGCCACGGTGTGTCCGGGTGGTTGATCCGCACCTGCACCGCACGCGACGCGGGCACGTCGGCCAGCAGGCGCATCGCGTTGTCCCGCGCGGCGTCCTTCTGCGCGGGCGCGACGGCGTCCTCCAGGTCGACCAGCACGACGTCGGCATCGGACGCGAGAGCCTTGACGACCCGATCGGGCCGGTCCGCCGGGACGTAGAGCAAGGTCAGCGCGGGCGTCATACCGCTCCCTCCGCACGCAACTCGGCGATCCGCGACGAGGTGAAGCCCAGCGAGTGGAGCACCTCGTCGGTGTCCGCGCCGTGCGGACGTCCGGCGAATCCGATGACGCCGTCGTTGTCCGACAACCGGAACAGCGGTCCCTGCATCAAGGTCGTGCCCAGTTCCGGGTCTTCGATCTCGTGGATCGTCCCCAGCGCACGGAACTGCGGGTCGGCCACGATGTCGGCCGCGTCGTAGATCGGGGCGACCGCAGCCTGCGCTTCCTCGAACGCGGCCACGACCTCGTCGCGCGTGTGCCGCGCGATCCAGCCGCCGACAGCCTCGTCCAGTTCGTCCGCGTGCGCGGCCCGGTCCGCGCCGGTCGCGAACCACGGCTCGTCGGCCAGTTCCGGCCGTCCGACCAGCCGCACGACGCGCTCCGCGATCGACTGTGCCGAGGTCGAAACCGCCACCCACTGCCCGTCGCTCGTGCGATAGGTGTTGCGCGGCGCGTTGTTCGTGGACCGGTTGCCGGTGCGCGGCTGGACCGTGCCGAGCTGGTCCCATCGCGTGATCTGCGGCCCGAGCATGGCGAGAATCGGCTCGATGATCGCGACGTCCACGACCTGGCCGCGTCCGCTGGCAGCGCGCCCGGCGAGCGCGACCATGATCGCGTACGCGGTGGCCAGCGACGCGACCCCGTCGGCGAGCCCGAACGGCGGCAGCGTCGGCGGCCCGTCCGGTTCGCCGGTGGCCGCGGCGAAGCCGCTCATCGCTTCGGCGAGCGTGCCGAAGCCGGGCCGCGAGCGATACGGTCCGAGCTGGCCGAATCCGGTCACCCGCGCCAGAACCAGCCCCGGATTGCGCGCGGACAACTCCTCGTAACCGAGGCCCCAGCGTTCGAGCGTGCCCGGTCGGAAGTTCTCGATCACCACGTCCGCGGTCTCGGCGAGCGCCAGGAACACCTCGCGCCCGCCGTCGCTGCTCAGGTTCGCGGTGACGGTGCGCTTGTTTCGCCCCAACGTCTTCCACCACAGGTTGACGTCGCCCTTGGCCACCCCGTGCGTACGCGACGGGTCGGGCCGCGACGGATGTTCGACCTTGATCACCTCGGCGCCCATGTCGCCGAGGTGCATCGCGGCCATCGGCCCGGCGAACAACGTCGACGCGTCCACGACCCGCAGCCCGGCCAGTGCCCCGGCGGAAGCTTCCCTCGACACGGTCATCGCGTCACGTCCCACGCGCAGCGGAACCCGACCGTCGCGCCCCTCGCTAGCCCCAACCCCGGCAACAGCAGCTTCACGCTGTACTCCGGCGCGTGGCGACCGCCTTCGACGTACCATTCCGAACCCTCGGCACGGTAATCGCTGCCGCCCTTGAGCATCACGAACCGGGTCCTCCCGTCGGAGTGTTCGCTTTCGGTCCAGTTCCACACCGCGGGCGCGCCGCGCCGCAGCCCGCCGGTTTCCCCGGCGAGCTGCCATTCGTCCTCGGTTGGCAACCGGCCGCCGCGCCACGCGCAGTACGAGCGGGCGTCGTCGAGGTCCACAAAGGTCACCGGCTCGTCCTCGACCGCAGGCCGACCGTCTACCCAATGCGCGAGGAACCGATGCGGCTCGACCGGCTGATATCCAGTAGCGGCAAGGAATTCCGCGAACTCGCCGTTCGTCACCTCGGTAGCGGCGACCGCGACCGGCGACGCCAGCGAACCGTCCCGCTGCAGTGTCCGGGCATCGTGCAGCCGCGGCGGCAACGGCTTCCATTCGTCCACATACGGCGCGCCTTGGTACATCCCGGTTTCGCGCCCGCGATACCGGACCGTCAGCATATAGGGCCCGGCAGGCAGCTCGACAACGTCCGTGAGGGGAACCCTGAGGGACTCAGAGTCCCTCAGGGTTCCCCTCACGGACTTCAGGCCGGGCTGGAGCCGAGCGGCGAGGCGGTGCGGGAAACGGGCATCGGGATCGTGGGGGAGGGTCGCCACCCGCGAAAGCCACGACGGCTCCGCCGCACCCTCGGCGACCCGCAGCAACGCCGAAATCCCGCGCGCGGGCACGCATCCGTCGGTGAAAAGATCGATCACCGGACCGTCAACGACCGGTCCGAGGTAATCCGAGTCGCCGCGGTTGATGACCGTCCACAGTGTCCAGTCGCCGAGTTCCCAGCGCGACGCGTAAACCCCGGCCGCCTCCGCTTCCGGCGTCAACGGGGCCAGCGGCGTCCACTCGCCCTCGCGCAGCAGGTCACCGGCTGCACGCTGCACCGTCACCATCCGCCGCACGGTCGCCGCGTCCCGCTGAGACCAGCCGACCCACACGCCGAACACGACTTCCCACACCATCACGCCGACGCCGTTCAACCACGCCGACTGCAGTTCCTCGGTGTGCTCGCGGTGCCACCGTCGCACGTGGTGCTGCATGTGCCGCCGCTCGTACCAGTGCGAACGCAGCACACCCGGCACCGGCGAATCGGCGAAAAACTGCGCCCACGAAGCCGAATGGTCCTCGATCCGCTCGACCGGCAGCTTCGATTCGCCCTCCAGCACGACCCCGGGCCGTGCGCGTTCGAGCTGCTCGACCAACGCCGGATCGGCCTTCTTCAACGTGTCCAGGAAGACGCCGTCCGCCCCGAAATCGGCCAGCACCGCGGACAATCCGGTGGCGTCGTCCTCGCCGCGACGAGTGCCGACGTCCCACGGGTTGTAGTCCACGAACACCCGCACGCCCGCCGAATGGAACACCTCGACCAGCTCGCGGAGGCCGGGCACGTCGCGGTAGAAATCCCACTGGTTGCGGTCGTCGAGGCCGATCACCGGGTACGCGTGCCACAGCACGACCGCGTCGAGGCCGCCGAACCGCTGATGCGCGTCGGCGAGGAACCGTTCTGGCGTGAACCGGTGTTCCTCGAACGAATACAGCAGCTCGTCCCACAACCACACCTGCGCGACCGTGTGGCATCCGGCGACCCACGCGGCTTCCGGCCGGTCGTAGGCGCGGCCGTGGTAGCTGTGCCGTTCGTGCGCGTCGGCACGCCATTGCCGCAGTCGCGCCCGCCACTCCGGACGGTCGGCGGGGTTCGCCGGGCCGACGAAGATCTTGGCCTCGTCGAGCGCGACGAGCTGTTCAGCCGACAGGGGAGCGCCGAGCGGGACCTCGGTCGGCTGGTCGATCGGGCGCGGGACGAGCGGGTCGAACACGTACGTCATCAGGCGTTTCCTCCGGTCGCGGACTCAGCGAACTCGGCGACCTCCGCAGCGGTCGGCACGGCGGACTGCGCACCGGGCCGGGTGACAGCGAGCGCGGCGGCAGCTCCGGCACGCTCGGCGGCTTCCCGGAGCGGGCGCCCCTCGGCGAGCACCGCCGCGAGCACGCCGCAGAACGTGTCCCCGGCTCCGGTGGTGTCCACAGGGGACACCTGGAAGCCAGGCAGGTGCACGATTTCCTGCTCAGCGACGACACAACCGGCCGCGCCGAGCGTGATCACCACTGCAGGTGCCCGCCGCTGCAGGATCCGAGCCAGCTCCTCCGGACTCCCCGAGGTCCCAGCCAGGTCCGCGGCTTCATGCTCGTTGACGATCAGCACGTCAAGGTCAAGCTCCGGCAGCGGCCGGGAAGGCGCGGCGTTGAGCACCATGCGCGCGCCAGATCGCCGGGCGGCAGCGGCAGCGGTCACGGTCTCCAGCGGAACTTCCAGCTGCGCGAGCACGACGTCCGCCGACGCGATCCGCTCCAGCTGCTCCTCGGCAAGCGAGAGCCGCGAGTTGGCCCCGGGCGCGACCACAATGGAGTTCTCGCCGTCCGGCGACACCATGATGAATGCGGTCCCAGTCGCACTGTCCACTCGCGACACCAGATCCGTCCGCACCCCGGCCTTCTTCAACGACGTCAACAGAAAGTCCGCGCCGTCGTCGACACCGAATGCCCCGAGAAACGTCGTCTCCGCCCCACCGGCAAGCGCCGCCGCAACGGCCTGATTGGCCCCCTTGCCACCCGGACTACGCCGCAAATCCCCGCCCAGGACGGTCTCGCCCCCGCGCGGCTGCCGCGGAACGTCAACTACCAAGTCGACGTTCGCCGATCCGACGACGGCAACCCGCCCGGTCACCGCGCCACCCCGGCCGTCCGTGCGGCGAGGTCGGTGATCCGCTGCTCGCCGCCCGGCAACGACGTCGCGATCCGGTTGTCCAGCGGCTTCGTCCACTGCTCGCCGATCCGGTCCACGCCCAGCAGCGCACCGACCACCCCGCCGACCGTCGCAGCCGCGGAGTCCGTGTCCCACCCAGCCGTGACAGCGAGCGAGATGCTCTTCCCGAAGTCACCGTCGCCGCAGGTCAGCGCGTACGCGATCACCGCGGCGTTGTTCAGCACGTGCACCCAATGGAGGTCGCCGTACCGGGCATGCAACCGGTCCAGTCCGTCGCGTACCGAACCACTACCAGCAGCTTCCCGCCCGAACCGCACCGCCGAGGAAATACGACTCTCCGGAGGCAGAACAGTTTCCGCCGCATCGAGGACATTGTGGACGGAGTCGCACACCATCGCCGCCGACGCCAGCGCAGCCGCCCACATCGCGCCGTAAATGCCGTTCCGGGTATGGCTGAGCCGCGCGTCGACCCACGCGAGCCGCGCGGCGCCGCGGACGTCACCGGGGGAGACCCAGCCGAAGACGTCGGTCCGGATCAACGCGCCGATCCACTCGCGGAACGGGTTGAGGTGCGTCGCGGTCTCCGGCACCGGCCGCGCGTCCAGCAGATTCCGGTACGCGGCCCGCTCGGCGGTGAACACCCGCCCGGCGGGCAGCTGCTCCAGCCAAAGCTGCGCGACGTCGTCCGTGGTGAACTCGCGGCCGTGCCGTTCCAGCAGCGTCAGCGCGAGGATCGGGTAGTTGAGGTCGTCGTCCTCCGGCATCCCGGAGATGTTCTCCTCCAAGGAAGTCGGCCGGGAGCGCCGGTTCCACGGCCACCTCGCCGCGACGTCGTCCGGCAGCCCGATCTCGGTGAACCACCGGTCCAGCGGCCAGCGTCCGGTCGCGCGCAGGATCTCCTCGATGCCCTCGCGCGGAATCTTCTCGACCGGCTTCCCGAGCAGACATCCCGCCGCCCGGCCGGTCCACGCGCCGAGCGTCCGGTCCGCGGCGGGCCGGGGGAGGACCGGCGCGGCCGGAAGCAGCGCGGCGATCTCGTCCCATCCGTCCGGCTCGTGCGGCGCGGCCGGGCAGGGGAGTGCGGCCAGTTCCTCCAGCAGCGTCCGGGCCAGCGCCCGCAACGCTGGGGGCGCCGGCCGCGGTCCTGCCCCGCTCACGGCGGGTGCTGGGTCGCCGCCAGCGGCGACCCAGCGCTCCCGCACCGAGGTGACGTCCTTGCCCTCCACTGCGGACTGGACGAACTCGTGCGCGAGCAGGTCTTCGGGCTGAGCCCAGGTCAGCCTCATGCCGCGGCCAGCGCGTCGAGAGCGGCGAGCCGCGCCTGGGTCCGCGCCCGGTCGGCCTTCACGATGTCGGTCGCGGCCGACGCGAGCAGCCGCCCGGTCTCGCGCAGGTCCATCTTGCTGGCCTCGCCGATCGGATCGATCCACTCGTCCGGCACGGACGCAGCGCCGCCGAGCCCGGCGCAAAGCGCACCCGCCATCGACGCGATCGAGTCCGCGTCCCGGCCGTAGTTCACCGATCCCAGCACCGCGCCGCGGTAGTCACCCTGGTGTCCCAGCACAAACCCGAGCGCGGCAGGCAATTCCTCGATTGCCTTGGTGCGCGACGGCCGCCGCGCGTCCATCGACATCTGCCGGTATTCCGGCCCGACCGAATCGAACGGTGCGACGACCGCGCGGATCTTCCGCGCGAGCGCCCGCTCCTCGTCGTCGGTCTTGGGCGCGGCCTTCCACCCTTCGAAGGCTTCAACAACCGCCTGCAGCGCGGCCAAAGTCCCGTCGTGCGACACCGCGAGCGCGGCCTGCACGACGTCGTCGATCGAGGCACCAGGCGCGACCGAAGCGGCGACCATGGCGGCCAGCACCCCGGCGGCTTCCCGGCCGTAGCTCGACTGATGCGGCGCGGTCAGATCGATCGCCTCGGCGTACGCCGCCTGCGGATCACCCGGGTTCACCACGCCGACCGGCGCGATGTACATCGCCGCGCCGCAGTTCACGATGTTGCCGACGCCCGCCTCACGCGGGTCCACGTGCCCGTAGTGCAGCTTCGCGACGATCCACTTCTCGGCGAGGAACACCCGCTGCAGCAGCAGCGCCGTCGACTCCAGCTCCGGCACCCAGCGCGGTTCACCGATCATCAGCGGCACCAGGTCCTCGGCCATCGAGTACGCGTCGAGGTGCGCGCGGCGCTTCGCGTAGACCTCCACGATCGCGCGGGTCATCAAGGTGTCGTCGGTGATGTGCCCGTCGCCCTTGTGGTACGGCGCGATCGGGCGCGCGTCCCGCCAGTTCGGGTACCACGGCGGAACGATCCCGGTCACCCGGCCGCCGTGGCGCTCCTCGATCTGCTCGGGCGTCCACCCTTCGGTCGCGCCGCCGAGCGCGTCCCCCACTGCCGCACCGGTGATCACTGCCACCGCGCGGTCCTCCAGCCAGGTCACCGGCTTGCGTCCCTTCATTCGCCGGCGCGGGCATGCCGCCCGCGCCTGTTGTGCGCGCCGGGGTCGCGAAGGACCCCGGCGCGGCGGTCACTTGCCGACGCTCTTCCAGCCGTCCTTCAGTTGCTGCGCCAGCGTGTTCGCGTCGATCTGGTTCGCCAGGAAGCGCTGGTAGGCAGGCGTCGCGACAGTGTCCTTCCACTGCGCGTACTTGCCGGCGAACAAATACGGCGCCGAGGTCAGGTACTTGCCCGAGGCCAGGATGGTGCTCCAGCCCTTCTTCGCACTGAGCTTCTTGTCCAGCGCTTCGCGAGCGGAGTTGCTCGCCGGGATCAGCGTGTCGGCTTCGTTGAGCGCGGCGAGGTTCTCGGTGTTGGTGAAGTAGTCCAGGAACTTCGCGGCCTGCTCGACGTGCTTCGAGTCCTTGTTCACCGACAGCGTCTGCGGGTTGGCGGCCTGCGCCGGTCCGGCCGGGCCGGCGATCGGGGGCAGCGCGACCCAGTCGAGGTCCTTCGGGGCGTCCTTCTCGATGTTCGCCGCCTGGTACGAACCCTGCACGGTCATCGCGACCTGGCCCGCGTAGAACGGGGCCAGCGCCTTGCCGCCGGACTGGGTCAGCGTCACCGGCAGGATCGAGTGGTCGGTCGCGTTCATGTCGTGCACCAGCTGCGGCAGCGCCATTTCGCCCTGGCCGACGCTGATCTGCGCCTGGTCGCCGGTGCCTTCGAAGTACTTGCCGCCGAACGCCGGAGCCATCGCCACGAACGTCGCGGTCGGGCTCGACAAGCCCCAGCCGAGGCCGTACTTGCCGTCCTTGGTGGCGGTCTTGGCCATCTGGCGCAACTGGTCCCAGGTCATCGTTTCGCCGGTCGGAATCTGCGCGCCGGACTGCTCCAGCAGCTTCTTGTTCGCGAAGACCACATAGGACTGAAGCTCGGTCGGGTAGGCGACGACCTTGCTGTCGACCGTCACCGAGTCGAGCACGCCCTTCGGGATGTCCGCGCGCTTTTGCTCGGACAGGTAAGGGGAGAGGTCGGCGAGGTAGCCGTCGGTCGCGAACGGCCCGATCCCGGCGGCTTCGTAGTGCACGATGTCCGGCGCGGTGCCCGCGTTGAACTGGGTGATCAGCTTGTCGTAGGCGCTGTCCCAGCCGGCCTGGACGACCTTGACCTGCGTGTCCGGATGCGCCTGGTTCCACGCCCCGACGATCTTGTTCGTGGCGGCGATCGCGGCGGGCTGGTCCGACAGCGACTGGAAGGTGAGGGTGACCGGCCCGCCGTCCCCGCTGCCGCTGTCCGCGCCGCTGCCGCACGCCGCGGCGAGCAGGCTGGTGAGGGCGAGGCTGGCGGCGATGGCCGCGCGTCGTGTCTTCATCGACCGACCTTTCGAGGGTGTTTCCGATGGGGTGGGGCTCATCCCTTCACCGCCCCGGCCATGAGGCCGCCGGTGAGTTTCTTCCGCAGGAGGCTGAAGAAGGCGATGCTCGGGATCGCCGCGAGCACGGCGCCCGCGGCCAGCGGACCGAGGGCGACCTTGCCCTCGCCGCCGATGAACATGGTGAGCGTGATCGGCAGCGTGTAGTTCTCCGGCGACTGCAGCAGCACCAGCGCGAAGAAGAACTCGTTCCACGACGAGACGAAGCTGAACATCGCGGTCGCGACCACGCCCGGGGCCAGCAGCGGGAACACGATGGTGCGCAGCACGGTGAACCGGGTCGCGCCGTCCATCGCCCCGGCCTCCTCCAGGTCGACCGGGATCGCCGCGACGTAGCCCTGCAGCATCCACAGCGCGAACGGGAGGATGTAGGTGGTGTGCACGAGCGTCAGCCCGACGAGGCTGTCGGCGAGGCCGAGCGTCCGCAGCACGAGGAACAGCGGCAGGATCACCAGCACCACCGGGAACACCTGGCTGACCAGGATCCAGGTGACGCCCGCGACGCGCAGCTTGCCTTTGAGCCGGGCCAGCACGTAGGCCGCGGGCACCGAGATCAGGATCGCGAGCACGGTGCTGGCCAGCGCGACCAGCAGGCTGTTGAACGCCGAATGCAGCAGGCCCTGGCGGGAGAGCGCTTCGCCGTAGTTGTCCCAGTGCCATTCGCTCGGGACCAGGTTGACCGAGAGCGAGTTCAGCTCCGCCGACGACTTCACCGACGCGGAAATCAGCCACAGCAACGGGAAACCGAGGAACAGCAGGTACAGCACGAGAGCCAGGTACTGCGCGGGGCGCACGGACCAGCGCATCGGTCACCGCCCCCTTTCCGGGCGGTCGCCGCGGAACTGCGACCGCAGGTAGATCGCGAGCAGCGCGACGACCACGACGACGAGGACCAGCCCCATCGCGGCGGCGTAGCCGATCTCGCGGTTCTTGAACGCTTCGAGGTAGACGAACAGCACCGGAACCATGGTTTTTCCGCCTGGCCCGCCCGCGGTGAGAACGTAAACGAGCGAGAACGAATTGAAGTTCCAGATAAAATTGAGAGAGGTAATAGAGCTGACGATGGGGCGCATGCTCGGCCACGTCACCGCGGTGAATCGCCGCCATGCGCCAGCGCCGTCCACGGCTGCCGCTTCGTGCAGTTCGGCCGGGATCTGT
Organism: Amycolatopsis circi; assembly: GCF_003385235.1. Classification (GTDB taxonomy): domain Bacteria; phylum Actinomycetota; class Actinomycetes; order Mycobacteriales; family Pseudonocardiaceae; genus Amycolatopsis; species Amycolatopsis circi. The sequence goes on from NZ_PQIA01000015.1 coordinate 55,041, forward strand.
TGCAGGCCAGCCAGAAGCGTCACGGTGGTCTGCGGCATGCCGACCCAGACGCCGACCACGATCACCGCGGGCAAGGCGGTATTGAAATCGCCCAGCCAGTTGATTCCGTCCGGCAATCCGATGCTGCCGAGGAAGGCGTTGAGCGGTCCGCCGTTGGCCGAGTAGATCATTTGCCACATAATCGCGACGACCACTGGCGGCATCGCCCACGGAATGAGCGCGAGCACCCTCGTGAGGCCCTGGAGTTTGAGGCCGGAGTTGAGCAGCAGCGCAAGACCCATCGCGGCGGCCAACTGCAGGACGGTCACCCCGACCGTCCAAATCAGACCGATCCGGAGCGAGTCCCAGAACAGCGAGTTCCCGCCGAGGCGGACGAAGTTGTCGATCCCGGCGAAGCCGAAGTCCGGATGCCGCACCAGCCGGGTGTCGGTGAACGCCAGCACGATGCCGATGACCAGCGGGGCCACCGACAGCACCAGGATCGGGATCAGCGACGGCATCACCAGTGCGATCGCCTCGCGGCGGCGCGTGCGGGCCTGCGTGGTCTTCTTCGGGCGCGGCGGGGGAGCGGGGGCGGCTCGCCTCGGCTGCGTCGCGGTGGTCATTCCGTGTCCTCCACGTTCTGGTCCACGGTGGATTCCCGGACGAACAGCTCGGTGCCGACCGAGATCTGCTGCGCCGGGGCGTCCGCGTCGTCCGCGAGTCCGAGCATGAGCCGGGCGGCGGCGCGCCCGCGCTCGGCGGAGCCGAGGGACACGCTGGTCAACCGGGGCAGGAAAACCTGCCCGAGTTCGGTGTCGTCCATGCCGGTGATCGCGACGTCGCGCGGGATGCCGAGCCCCAGTTCCCGGGCGGCGCGGATGGCCCCGATGGCGAGGAGGTCGTTGGCCGCCACGATCGCGTCCGGCCTTTGTGGACGGTCGAGCAGCTTCCGGGCGGCCTCGATCCCCGCCGCGACAGTGAAATCGGCCGCGACCTCGACGTCCGTCTTGGCGGCGAAGTCCTTTGCGGACACCGCTTCGTCGAACCCGCGCTGCCGTGACGAGCCGGGCGTGGTGTCGAGCGGCCCGTTGAGGAAGCCGATCCGGCGGCGTCCCAGGGAAACGACGTGCTGCACCGCCGCGCCGATCCCGGCCGCGGAATCCGTGGAAACCGAACTGATCCCGCGATCGCTCATCGCGCGCCCGATCACCACGACCGGCACCGGGGCTTGACCGATCTGCTCGATCAGCTCGTCGTCGGTGCGCAGCGGAATCACGATCATGCCGTCGACGAATCCGCCGTGCAGGCTGTGCATCAGTTCCGCGGTCGACGCCGCAGTGTCCCCAGTGGACATCACCACGACCCGATAACCGTGCGGCGCGAGGACTTCGTGAATGCCGCGCATGATCTCTACGTAGACCGGGTTGCCGATGTCCGCCACCGCGAACGCGATCTGCGACGTCTTCTTCAACCGCAACGACCGCCCGATCGCGTCCGCGCTGTACCCGAGTTCGGCCGCGGCGGCCCGCACGCGCTCGACCATCGCCTTGCTCGCGCCGGTCCCGTGCAGCGCGCGCGAGGTCGAAGCCAGCGACACGCCGGCGCGCTCGGCCACCTGGATCAGCGTGGCTCGGGTTGACGTCATCGTCCCTCCCAGTCGGACACAGCGAGCAGCGGTGCGGATACTGCTGCTGGAAACGTTTCCAAGCTACGTTTCAGTGGTTCTGGAAACGTTTCCAAGCGGTGTCCGGAATCATGTCACCCGGATGGCGGACGTGTCAACGGAGCTGTCGCGGGGTCCCGGGATCTGTGATGTCAGCGTGACGTGCGCTGGTCCGCGCGGACGACATCCGCCGCCGAGGGGGCGTGGTCCGGATCGGTCAGCCACTGCAGCGCGGTCCCCACCAGCAGCGAGTAGTAATGCGCGCCGACCGCGTGGACGTCCTTCGGATCGGCGTCGGGTCCCAGATCGCCGAACGCGCGCGCGAGTCCGACGCGTGCCAGCTGCTGGCCTTCGGCGTTGATCTTCCGGACCTTCTCGTCGTGCTGCAGGTAGCTGACGCTCTCGAAGTTCACGAACCACAGCTCGCGGTGCTCCCGGATCGACTCGATGATCCGCGCCCAGCGCCGCTCCGGTCCGGCCTTTTCGTCGTCCGGGTCGGAGAGGACGGCGAACAGCATCTCGCCCCACTCGGTGTTCAGGTCGGACAGCGCCTGCGTGAGCAGCTGTTCCTTCGAGCCGAAGTGGTAGTTGATCGACGCCTGGTTGGCCCCGGAGGCGGCGACGAGGTCACGCACGGTCGTGCGCGCGTAACCGGCTTTGAGGAGGCATTCCCGGGCGGCGGTGATCAGGTTCTCGCGGTGTCCCACGCGTGCTACCGTAACATGTAAACGTTCGTTTTAAACGGGCGTTCATAACTCTGGGAGGACTGCAAGATGACCGCACCCGCGATCCGCACCCGGCGGCTGCGCTGCCGCTTCGAAGGCGAAGGCGGCCCGGTCGACGCACTGCGCGGCGTAGACCTGGACGTCCCGCGCGGCGCCTTCGCCGCGATCATGGGCCCGTCGGGCTCAGGAAAGACGACCTTGCTGCACTGCGCCGCCGGCCTGCGCACCCCGACCGAAGGCGCCGTCGAACTGGACGGCACCGATCTGTCTACTTTGGACGAACCACGCCTCGCCGAGCTGAGGCGCCAGCGGATCGGCTTCGTGTTTCAGCAGTTCAACCTGCTGCCCGCGCTGACGGCGGAGGAGAACATCGAACTGCCGTTGCGGTTGGACGGTCGCAACCCAGACCCGAAGCGCATAGCGGCCTTGCTGGCGCAGGTCGGACTCGCGCAGCGCGGGGGACACCGGCCGGGCCAGCTTTCCGGCGGACAGCAGCAGCGGGTGGCCGTGGCCCGCGCGCTGGTGACGGATCCGGAGGTGGTTTTCGCGGACGAACCGACTGGCGCGCTGGACATCCGCAGCGCACGGGAGGTGCTGGGCTTGCTGCGGAGTCTGGCGGACCGGGGGCAGACGATCGTGATGGTGACGCACGATCCGGTGGCCGCGTCCTATGCCGACGCGGTGCTGTTCCTGGCGGACGGGCTGGTGGTCGACCAACTGGCCCGGCCGACCGCGGCGACGGTGGCGAACCGGATGGCGGCGCTCGTGGAGTCCGCCGAGCGGGCGGCTGACGCGGTGGGCGCCCGATGAGGCGGCACGGTTGTTCGTCGCCGAGCGGGCCGGAACGCCCGGCGGAGACAGCAAGATCGAAGGGGGATTGACGTGGCGGGACTTGCTTTGCGGCTGTTCGGCGATCACCGTGCCGAGCGGTCGTGCGGTGTTCGTCGAGACAGCGTTGGCGGTGTGCCCGGTGACGTTCTCGGGCATCGCGTGCTCGGCGAGGTCGCGTGCGCTGGCCGTGAACCCGAAGGGGAATTGACGTGGTGAGAGTTGCTTTGCGGCTGTTGGGCGATCGGCGTGTCGCGGCCGTGACGACCGGCCGTGCGGTGCTCGGTGAGGTCGCGTGTGCTGGCCGTGAATCCGAAGGGGAATTGACGTGGTGAGACTCGCTTTGCGGCTGTTGAGCGATCAGCGTGCCACGGCCGTGGCGATCGGTCGTGTGGTGCTCGGTGTGATCGCGCGTGCTGGCCGTGAATCCGAAGGGGAAGTGACATGCTGAAACTCGCTCTGCGACTATTCGGCCACCACCGCGCCGCAGCCGTGGCCACCGGTTTGGTCGCGCTCGTCGGGATGGCGCTGGTGGTCGCGATGGCCGCACTGCTCGGCACCGGCCTGTCCGGCTCCACGGCGCCGGCCGATCGGGGGTTTCTCACGCAGTTTCCGCTCATTCTGGGCGGCTGGGTGGTGGCGATCGTCGTGTTCGCGATGGTGTCGACGATCGGCGTGACGCTCGCCGCGCGGTCCGGCGAGATCGGCGGGTTGCGGCTGATCGGGGCGGCGCCGCGGCAAATCCGCGTTCTCGTCTCGATGGAGACTCTCGCGATCACCGCCGTGGCCGCCTTGCCTGGCCTGGGGCTTGGCTACCTGCTCGGGCTTTTGCTGCTGAGCGGCGTGCGTTCCGCCGGGCTCACCGCGCCGAGCACGTCCTTCGCGCCCGGGATCGGGCTGCCGCTGGTCGGCGCCGCGGTGGTGCTGCTGGCCGGAGTCCTCGCGGCGTGGATCGGCAGCCGCGGTCCGGCTCGGCGGAGTCCGGTGGAGGAAGAGTCCGGCCCGCGGCGGGTGAGGTCGGCGCGGCCGCGGCGGATCGCGGCGATCGTGTTGCTGGCGGCGGGTTTCGGTTCGGCGAGCGCGGTGCTCGCCTTGCCCGCCGACAATATCGCGACGACCGGGATGACCGGTCCCGCCGTGGTGCTGTGCTCGATCGGGTTGGCCATCCTGGCCCCGGAACTGCTCACCGCGGCGAACCGGATCGTCGGCCGCCTGTCGCGCGGGGCGAAGAACGCCGAAGCGCATCTGGCGGGCGTCAACCTGCGCGCCGCTCCGGAACGCGCCCGGCCGATCGTCACCTTTCTGACGCTGCTGGTCGGCGTCTCCGCAGGCACGCTGGCCATGCAGGGAATCGAAAATCAGCACAGCGTCCCGGGCAGCGCCGCCGACGTGCTGGCGTCGATCAACTACCTGGTCGTCGTGCTGATCTCGCTGTTCATGGCGATCGCGCTGACCAACAACCTGGTGGCCGCGATCGGCGACCGCCGGACGGAGTTCGCGACGCTCTCGCTGATCGGCTCGACCGTCCGGCAGATCCGCGGCATGCTCCTGCGCGAAACCGCCGCCGCGACGCTGCTCGCGATTGTCGTGGCGGTGGTGGGTTCGGTGCTGTGCGTCCTGCCGTTCTCGATCGTCAAGACGGGCGGTCCGGCGGCCGCGTTCAGTGTTGTGCCCTTTGCGGTGAGCGCCGTTTTCGGGGGAGGGGTGGTGTTGCTGGTGACGTCGGTGGCCGGGGCGCGGGTGATTCGCGCCGCGGCGGTCGCCGGGTAGCCGGTCGCTTGCGATACTCGGTGCATGATCTTGATCGTCCTCAAAGCGCAGATCCGTCCCGACAAGCGAGCCGAATGGCTGGAAGGCATCGAGCGCTACACCGCGAACGTGCGCAGCGAACCGGGCAACGTCTCGTTCGATTACTACCAGAACGGCGGCAACGAAAACGAATTCGTCCTGGTCGAGGTCTTCGCCGACAGCGCCGCCGGGGACGCGCACGTCGCGACCGAGCACGCGCAGGACTTCTTCCCGTTCATGTCGACCGTCGTCGCGGAAAAGCCGCAGATCAACTACCAGAACCTCGACGGCGCGGCCTGGTCGGAGATGGCCGAGGTCACGCCGGTGGATTAGCGGCCGGCCGGCCGCGGAGACCGGAAGGTCCCCGCGGCCGGCTGTTTATCCACAGTGGACATTGGCGTCCGAGAAGGGCGTCAATCGCTGGATTGGCGCGTGCGCTCCACCCGCTGCGACTGCTCCACGATCTGATTCAAGGCCGCGACGTGCGCGCGCAGCGCCTGGTGCCCGGAATCGCTGAGGTTGAGCCAAGTTCGCGGCCGTTTGCCCACGTACCCCTTCTTGACTTCGACATATCCCGAGCCGGCCAGGTTCGTGATCTGCTTGGACAGCGCGGAGTCCGACAGTCCGGCCGAGTCGCGGACCCAGCTGAACTCGGCCCACTCGGTCCCGGACAGCAGCGCCACGATGGACAGCCGGGTGGGATCCAGCAGGAGCTGGTCCAGGTCAGGCACGGCCATGCGGCGCGCCCCCCGCGCGACTGCGCCGGATCAGCGCGGCCAAGCCTCGCCGCAGGTGCTGCCCGAACGCGATCAGCACGATCGCCAGCACCGCGCCCAGGATCGTGTTCCCATAGGGGACCTGCAAGTGCAGCAGCGCAAGCGCGACAGCCGCCGCCACGCACACCAGGACGATGACGAGCGCGACGCCGAACATCGGCGGGAGCGCCGACTTGTCCACCCGCACGCGGTGGCCCAGCCACGCCGCACCTCGACGGGTGCGCAGCAGCAGTACGTAGCCCACGACGAGCACGGCCAGCACCAGGCCCTTCCACTCGGCGGCGCCGGGCAGGAAATCCGACGAGGCCAGATACAGGAAGATGACCAGTGCGAAGGCGACGTCCACCCACTTCGCCCCGCGCAGGCCGTCCAGCGCCTGATCCCTGCGCTGGTCGACCTCCCGCAGAGCGCGTTCCGCCTCTTCCGGGGAGGGATGCTCAGCCATGACCGCCTCCTTGCTCTCGCAAAAGTACTTTCCTAAGGAGAAAGTACCGCAACACTTTCCTCTTAGGCAAGTACTTGCTTGACGTGCCGACGGACGCGACAGCTAGCGAGTCCGGAGCGGGCTCAGTTCAGCGGAGGTCATCCTCGCCGCTGAGTCGACTCCCGCAGCCGCAGTTCCGGGGTCAAAAACACCGGCCCCGCAGGCGTCTCAGCCCCGGACAGCCGGGACAGCATCAACTCGACCGCACGCTCGGCCAGCGCTTCGTGAGTCAGGTCCATCGCGGTGATCGGCGGTGTGCTCGTGCGGGCGTGTTCGCTATCGGTCAGCGCGGCAAGCAGCAAATCTTCCGGTATACGCAGGCCCTGCGCGGCAGCCGCGTCGGCGATGAGCGGGGCGAAATCGCTTGTGGCGACTACGATCGCGTCCGGCCGGTCCGGGCCGGACAGCAAGGGCTGCACCAGTTCGGGCACGTCTCCTGGGGTGAGGCCCTCGCTGAGCAAGGCAGTCCGCGGCGACAACCCGCGCCGCTTGCACCACGCCAGATAGGTTTCGCGCGGACGCCGGTTCCAGGCGTTGTCCTCGGTGCCGGACAGCAGCAGCACGTCGCGCGCGCCCTGGTCGCAGAGGTGGTCCAGCAGCGCCTCGACCACCGGCGGGTAGTCCAGCCGCACGGCCCACGGCAGGTCCGGCTGCTCCGGGTCCTCCTCGACGGTCACCACGGGCAAGCCCCGGCCGAGCAGTTCCGCCAGCGCGGTGTCGCCGCCGTAGGGGTGGGCCACGATGCAGCCGTCCATCGGCACGCTCGCCACCGCGGGGTCGTGCAGATCGGGAACGTGGATCAGCCCGGTCTTGTGCCGCAGCATCTCCGTCGCGATCGACCCGACGAGCCGGTTGAACGTCTCGGCTCGATCGGGCGTGCCGGCCACCGCGTAGCGCGGGCGCAGGATGAGGCCGACCAGTCCGGAGCGGCCGGTGCGCAGCGAGCGCGCGTTCGGGTTCGGGTCGTAGCCCAGCTCCGCGGCGGCCTCGCGCACCCGTGCCTTGGTCGCCGCCGAAATGGGCCTGCGTCCGGAAAGCGCGTGCGAGACCGTGCTGATCGAGACCCCGGCGCGCTCGGCGACCTCCCGGATCGTCACCGGCCGCTTGCCGCCCTCGGTGTCCACCGTCGTTCCCCTTCGCCTGCCTCCGGACGGCCCAGTATCGCCCACCGGCCGGCGGAAGAGGTCTTGACACCGCACCGGCGCGCGGGTTTGATGCCGCGAAAGCTCATCAAAACGTTTTGATGATGATAGGAGGCGCCATGGCCGCCCCGCACGAGCCCGCCCCGCCCGCCACCGCCGCGCCGACCGTCGGCGACGTCTGCACCGGCATGCGGCTGACCCGACGGCATTGGCTGGCCGGTTCGGTGCTGTTCTTCGCGTTCGTCGTCGAGGCCTGGGAACAGGTCGGGCTGGTCTACGTCTCGAACGGGATCGCCGGCGGGTTCGGGGTGGACAACACGAAACTGGGCTGGGCGCTGTCCGCGGTCGCGTTCGGCATGGTGCCCGGCGCGCTGCTGTGGGGCGGGCTGATCGACCGGCTCGGCCGCCGCCGCGTGACGGTCGCGAGCCTCCTGATCTACGCGGTGCTCGCGCTGGCCGCGGGGCTGTCACCGGCGTTCTGGCCGTTCGTCGTGCTGCGGTTCTTGTCCGGTGTCGCGTTCGGCGGCGTTTACGCGGTCACGTTCCCGTATTTTCTCGAATTGCTGCCGACGGCCCGTCGCGGCCAAGGCGCTGTCGCGCTCAGCATCGGCTTTCCCATCGGCACGCTGCTGTGCATCGGCGTGAGCCAGTCGCTCGGCGTGATCAGCTGGCGTGCCGTCGCCGTGGTCGCCGCGTTGGCCGGGCTGTGGGCGTTCGCTGTGCTGCGCTGGGTGCCCGAATCGCCGTACTGGCTCGCCCGGCGCGGCCGGCACGCGGAAGCCGCCGCCGTGCTGCGCGGCCTCGGCGCGGAAATTCCGGCCAGCACAACGTTTTCCGTCGAGGACGCCGATCGCAAAGCGGGCGCGATCCGCAACCTGTTCCGGTCGCCGGTGCGGCGGCGGTTCCTGCCGATGCTGCTCACGTCGTTCACTTTCAGCTGGGGCTATTGGGGTTTGCAGACGTGGCTGCCGGTCCTGCTGCAGAATCGCGGGCTGAGCGTGTCCGGCGCGCTGTGGTTCGTCGCGGTGACCCAGGTCGTGTCCGTCCCCGGCTACCTGCTCGCCGCGTGGCTGACCCGTCGCCACGGACGCAAGCGGATCTTCCTGCTGTTCGCGCTGGCCTCGGCGATCGGCGGCGTGCTGTTCGGGCTCGCCACCGGTTCGACGCAGCTGTACGCGGGCAACCTGATCCTCGCGTTCTTCTCGCTTGGTGCCTGGGGCATCTGGAACACGTGGTCGGCCGAAGTATTGCCGACCGGGTTGCGCGGTGTCGGCTACTCCTGGTCCACCTCGGCGATCCTGCTGGCCAACACCGTTTCGGTGCCGGTGATCGGCGCGATGATGGACCACGGCGTGGCGTCCTCGCTGACCGTCGCGTCGATTGTCGCCTTCCTCGTCGTCGCGCTGCTCGCCGTCCTTCCGCTGCCCGAGACCGAGGGTCGCGCGCTCACCTGATTTCCCTTATCTGACAAGGAGTTCCCATGACCTACCGGGTCGCCATGGACATCGGCGGCACCTTCACCGACGTGGTCGTCCACGACGGCGCGACGCAGCGGCTGCGCGCGGGCAAGGTGCTCACCACCCCCGACGACCTCGCGCGCGGTGTTTTCGGCGCGCTCGAAGGATTCGACCTGCCGTTCGCCGAGATCGAGTTCTTCGTGCACGGCACCACGCAAGGCCTGAACGCACTGCTCGAACGGCGCGGCGCGAAGGTGCTGATCCTGACCACGCAGGGGATCGGCGACGTCTACCGGATCGCGCGCGGCAACCGGAACCGGCTGTTCGACCTGCACTACCGCAAGCCCGAGCCGCTCGTCGGGCCGGAAGCGGTCGCGGAGGTCGCCGGACGCCTCGACGCCACCGGTGCCGAACTCGAACCGCTCGACGAGGACGCGGTGCGGCTGGTCGCGAAACGCGTGCGCGAAGAGGGGTTCGAAGCGGTCGCGGTGTGTTTCCTGTTCTCCTACTTGGATTCCGGGCACGAGCGCCGCGCCGGCGAGATCTTGCGGGACGAACTCGGCGACGACACGCTGGTCGTGCTCTCCCACGAGGTCGCGCCCGAATGGCGGGAGTACGAGCGCACGTCGACCGCGGTGCTCGAGGCCTACACCGGCCCGTCGGTGCACCGCTACCTCGACCGCATCGAAGCGCGGTTCACCGAGAAGGGCCTGCACGTTCCGGTGCACGTCATGCAGTCCTCCGGCGGTCTGGTCAACGCCGGGTTCGCGCGGCGGCATCCGTTGCAGACGCTGCTGTCCGGGCCGGTCGGCGGCACGATGGGCGGCGTCGCGGCGGCGAAGCTGCTCGGCCGTCCCGACCTGATCTGCATCGACATGGGCGGGACCTCGTTCGACGTCTCGCTGGTGATGGACTACGCGGCCGACGTTTCCCCGGACGGCGAGGCGGAGGGTTTCCCGCTGCTGATGCCGCTGGTCAACCTGCACACAGTCGGCGCGGGCGGCGGTTCGCTCGCCTACGCCGAGGGAGACGCGCTGCGCGTCGGGCCCGAATCGGCGGGCGCGGTGCCCGGCCCAGCTTGCTACGGCCGAGGCGGCACGCAGGCGACGGTCACCGACGCGAACTGTGTGCTCGGTCGCGTCGATCCCGAGTCGTTCGCGGGCGGGGGCATGCCGCTCGACCTCGATGCCGCGCAGACGGCCGTCTCGACGTTGGCGCAGCGGCTCAACATGGACCCGGTCGAGCTGGCGTCCGGCATCTGCGACGTGGGCAACGCCAAGATGGCGCAGGCGATCCGCACCCTGACGGTCGAGCACGGCCGCGAGCCGGGCCAATTCGCGCTGCTCGCGTTCGGCGGTGCGGGACCGATGCACGCGGCGTTCATCGCGCGGGAAATCGGCATCACCGAGGTGATCGTGCCGCGGTTCCCGGGCGCGTTCTCGGCGTGGGGCATGCTCGAAGCCGACGTCCGGCGGGACTTCACCATGCAGTTCTTCGCGAACGGAGCCGAACTTGACACCCGCGCCCTGCGCACGGCCCTCGACGCGCTGCGCGATCAGGCACTGGAAGCGTTGCGGGAACAGGGAATTCCCGAAGACCGGCAGTCGGTGACGCACGGCGTCGACATGCGGTACGAAAGCCAGGACTACACCCTGACCGCGCCGATCCTGGACTCCGATCCCGTCGACAGCCCCGATTTTCTGCCCGCTGTCGAGGCGCGTTTTGCCGAGATCCACCACCAGCGCTACGGCCATGCCACTCCCGGCGCGCCGGTGCAGTTTGTCGCGCTCCGCACCACGGGCCACGGCGTCGTCGACCGCTCCTCTGCGTCCGCCGAAGCGATCGTCGAGCGACCCGAGCCTGTTGTCCGCGACGTCGTTTTCGCCGGGCAGCCCGTGCCCACCACGATCGTGGCGCGCGCCTCGCTCGCCCCTGGCAGCCGGTTGTCCGGACCGGCGATCGTGCACGAGGAAACCGCCACCACGGTCGTCCCGCCGGACGCCGAACTCGCCGTCGACGACCACGGCTTCCTGGTCGTCACCCTCGCGGCCGCCGACCACCTGCAGGAGGAGCACGCGTGAGCATCAGCCCCGTCACCACCGAAATCATCCGCTCGGCGCTGATCCAGGCGGCCGAGGACATGAACATGACCCTGATCCGGTCGTCCTACACGCCGACGATCTACGAGGGCAAAGACTGCGCCGTCGCGTTGCTGGACCGGCACCACCGCGTCCTCGGCCAGTCGTCCGGGCTGCCGATTTTCCTGGGGAACCTGGAGATCTGCACGAGCCACACCGAGGACCTGTTCGGCGCGGACGTCTGGCAGCCCGGCGACGTCTGGGTGCTCAACGATTCCTACATCGGCGGCACGCATCTCAACGACTGCACGGTGTACGCGCCGATTTTCGTCGGTGACGACCTGGTCGGTTTCGCGGCTTCGCGCGCGCATTGGATCGACATGGGGTCCAAGGATCCCGGCGGTTCGATGGATTCCACGAACATCTACCAAGAAGGCCTCCGGATGGGGCCGACGCGGATCGTCGCCGGTGGCGTCGAATGCGCCGATATCCTGCGGCTGATCGAGACGAACGTGCGATTCCCGTACGTGACCCTCGGCGACATGCGCGCGCAGATCGCCTGTGCCCGGATGGGTGTGCGACGGCTCGGCGAGCTTTTTGCCCGCTATGGCGCGGAAACCGTCGACGCTGCCCGCGAGCAGATCTTCGCCCAGACCGAACGGCTCGAACGCGAACGGATCGCGGCGATCCCGGACGGCGAGTACGAGGCGACCGGATACCTGGACAACGACGCGATCGACCCGGACACGCCGCTGAAGGTGCGCGTGCGAGTGGTCGTCGACGGCGAATCGATGACGATCGACCTCACCGACTGTGCCGACCAGGCCACCGGTCCGGTCAATTGCGGCCGCTCCCAAGCGGTTTCGGCGGCGCGGGTCGGCTACAAGCTGCTGATCTCGCCGCAGGTGAGCCTCAACGGCGGTTCGTTCGCGCCGCTGGACGTGCAGGTCCGCGACGGCTCGATGCTCGGCGCACGGGAGCCCGCCGCGTGCCAGTACTACTACTCCAGTCTCGGCATGCTCATCGATCTCGTCGTAGCCGCGCTCGCGCCCGCGATGCCGGACCGAGTCGCCGCGGCCAGTTACGGCGATTCGATGATCGTGCAGTTCGCCGGTGACCATCCGCGGACGGGGGAGCCGTTCGTGACGCTGGAGGCGACCGTCGGCGGCTGGGGAGCTTGGGACGGCGGTGACGGGGAGACGGCGCTGATCAACAACGTCAACGGCTCGCTGCGGGACCTGCCGGTGGAGGTCGTCGAGACGCTGTATCCGGTGCGGGTGAACGAATATCGCATCCGCACGGGCTCGGGCGGCGCGGGTCGGTGGCGCGGGGGTGACGGCGTGGTCCGGGAGTATGTGATGGAGGCGGACCAGGATCTGTCGCTGTGGTGGGAGCGGTCGGTGACGCCCGCTTGGGGTCTGTTCGGCGGGTCGTCGGGGGCGCCGCCGCGGGTGGTCTTGAACCCGGGTACGGCGGAGGCGCGGGAGATGTTGAAGGTGAACAGCCTGCGGGTGCGCCGGGGAGACGTGCTGCGGTGCGAGTCTGGCGGGGGAGGGGGATACGGGACGCCGGATCGCACCTGAGCCGAGAGGGTCTGGCCGGGTTACTGTCTACTGTGGAGTATCGGCTAGCAGGCCGGTCTCGTGCAGGTGATCGAAGATGACCTGGTCGACCGGGGACACCCGGCTCCGGTCGGCGTAGGTCAGCCAGACGATTTCCTCGATCTCGCTGCTGGGAGTCAAGGCGCCGCGGTAGTCGGCGGTGTAGCAGGTCATCCGGACGGCGATGCCGGTGGCGTGCCCGTGGGCTTGGGCCTTGAAGGTGCCGAAATGTCGCGCGCTCTCGGGCGTGATGGCTACGGCCAGTTCCTCGTCGATCTCGCGGACGAGGGTCTGCAGATCGGTCTCGCCGGGTTCGCGTTTGCCGCCGGGGAGGTAGTAGACGTCCTTGCCTCGGGATCGCGTGCTGAGAACCCGGCCCGCGTCGAACCGGAGCCAGGCGATCTTGTCGATGACGGTCACGGGCTTCCTTCCGGGCAGGACGTTCGTCACCGACGGTAGCGGCCGGGGCGCTGGCGGCTCAACTGGATAGGCTGGCAGCACAATGGAATCCTCGCTCGGCCGTCGCTCGGTGCTTTTCCTTGACGTGGACGGAACGCTGCTGCCGTTCGGGCCGGGCTGCGAACTGCGCGAGCCGGGTTCTCCGCTGGAGCGGCTCGATCCGCGGTGGGGGGCAATGCCAGGGACTTAAGCGGCGTGGCCTCAGCCTACCGACCGTCCACAAAGGACGCCCCTCCCGCCGAAATGCCCGACCTATGCCCACTTAGCCCCTTCTGCCTGTCCGTGAGGGGAACCCTGAGGGACTCAGAGTCCCTCAGGGTTCCCCTCACGGACAGCAAACCCCGCGCCGGGTTCGCCCACCCCACGACCAGGACAGGCACGCTTCGAACCGCACCCACAGCGCCGCCTTAAGTCCCTGGCATGGGGGCGGCTCGCCTCGCTGCCTGTCGAGCTGGTGTGGGCCACGACGTGGGAGGACGAAGCCAACTCCGAAATCGCGTCGCGGCTTGGCCTGCCGCAGTTGCCCGTCGTGCGCTGGCCGGAGCCGTCGTCCGCGCAGGAGCGCGGAAATCAGTGGTTCGGTCTGCATTGGAAGACGCGAACACTCGTCGAATGGGCGGACAGGCGCCCTTTCGTTTGGGTGGACGACGAGATCACCGACGGCGACCGGGAGTGGGTGCGGTCTCGGCATCCCGGTCGGGCGCTGCTGCACCGCGTCGAGGCGAATCGCGGTCTCGCGGAGGAGGACTTCGCGGTCATCGGCGAGTGGCTGCGGTCATTCTGAAAGCTTCTGCTCCGCGAGGATCTCACCGGGTTGGGACAGGTCCCGGCGCTCCGCGGTCAGCAGGTCGAGCAGACCGGGAAGGCGGCGGTTGATTTCCGCCCGGCGCAACCGGATTCCCTTGCGGTTCCCGTAGTTGATCTCGTGGATGAGCCCGGCCTCGCGCAGCACCCGGAAGTGGTGCGTCTGCGTCTGCTTGGACACCGGGAGATCGAACGAGTTGCAGGTGCGCTCGCCGTCGCTCCCGTCCGCCGCCAGTTCGGCGATCACGGTGCGGCGATGCTCGTCGGCTAGCGCGCGGAACACCGTGCCCAGATCGGCGTTCCCGGCCTCGTCTTCGGCCGGACCGGACGCGGTCATCGCCTCACCTCTTTCAGGTACGTCTTGCATCGTACCTTACGGCCGTGCTTGACTGAAGGTACGACGAGTGACGTACCTGAGGGTGCATGGTGCTCGTCGCTTCCCTCCACGGAAAGGTTGCGGCCATGACGCCTTCGCGCGTCCTGATTCACGGTGCCGGTATCGCCGGCCCCGCTCTCGCCTATTGGCTGGCCCGGCACGGGTATCGGCCGACGGTCGTCGAGCAGGCCAAAGAGCTGAGATCCGGCGGCAGCGCCGTCGTGGTCAAGGAACCGGCGCTGACGGTCGCCAAGAGCATGGGCATCCTCGCGCAGTTGCGCGAGGTCGCCACCAGTTCGAGCGCCCTTTCGCTGCTCGATCCGGCCGGGCGGCAGCTCCTCCGGGTCCCGACGGCTTCCCCGCAGTCGGTCGAGGTGACCCGGTCCGACTTGTCCGCGGTGCTCCACCGGGCAGCGCGCGACGACGCGGAGTTCCTCTTCGACGACACGATCACCAGTCTTCGGCAGGACCCGTCGGGGGTCGACGTCACCTTTCGTCGCTCGCCGCCGCGCCGTTTCGACCTGCTCATCGGGGCGGACGGCATCCATTCCCCGGTGCGCCGCCTGGTTTTCGGGCCGGCGGAGCAGTTCACGACCGGCCTGGGCATGTACAGCGCGACGGTGCCGTTGGAGCCCGGCGCGCTCGGCGACCCGGAGGTGGCGGTGATGCTGACCGCGCCCGGCCGGATGCTCACCCTCCACCCGTCCCGGGGGAAGCCGCTCGCGATGTTCACCTTCCGCGGCGGGCGGGTGCCCGGCTACGACCGCCACGACACCGCGCTCCACAAGCGCATGGTGGCCGCGGCGTACGCGGGTATCGGCTGGCGTGGCCCCGAACTGGTCGAGGCGTACCAGAACCACCCTGCGCCCTTTTTCGATCCGCTCGCCAATGTGCGGATGGAGAAGTGGTCGCACGGCCGCGTGGCATTGCTCGGCGACGCGGCATCGGCAGTGGCCCTGCTCGGTGACGGGTCGAGCATGGCGATGGCTGGCGCGCACACGCTGGCCGAAGCGCTCGCGGCGCATCCCGGTGACCATGTGCGGGCTTTTCAGGCCTACGAGGCGAAGCACCGGCGGCAGGTGGACCCGAAGCACCGGCGCGTCGGCCTCGTCGCCACGCTGCTCGTTCCGCGAACTCGGCACGGGCTGGCGCTGCGCAATACTGTCGGCCGAGCTGTCGGTCTCGCTACTCGCACCCGAAACACCGTCCCGCCAAGCAGAACAGCCGGGTCTGAGCGGCTGGTGCGGGAATCGGGTGGTTCATTGAGTGCAGAATCCCCGTCAGGCGCAAAAGTGGGACTGTTACGAAAAGCTAATGGTTAGTGCTATCGTCGTCCGGCAGCTGGATCGGCCACCGAAGAGGAGAGAGAACCTATGCCCGGTGCGGACCTGAGTTCCGACCGCCGTCCAGCTCTGAGGCGACGGCGGCTGCTGGGCGGTCTTCTCTCGGCCGCGGCGTTGCTGGCCGCGGGCTGCGGTCAGCCGGAAGTCGTGGTGAAACCGCCGGCGCGGAGTTCCGAAGCGCCGCTCGCGCTGGTTTACAACGGGCCGCAGGGATGCGCGGATTGCGGTCCCGCGGTGGCTGATCTGCTGCGCCGGGCACCGCAGCATTACCGGGTCGAGTATGTCGGGCCGGGCACCGGGAAGCCGATCACCGCGGCCGTGCTGGCGGGGGCGCAGTTGTACGTCCAGCCGGGCGGCGGTCAGGATCTCGACCGGACCTGGGGCGACCTGCGGGAGTCCGCGGACGCGGTCCGCGACTGGGTGCGGGGTGGCGGCAGCTACCTCGGGCTGTGCTTCGGCGGTTACCTGGCGGGCCACGATCCGGGGTTCGGCCTGCTGCCCGGCGACACCCACGGTTACGCGGGTTCTCCCGGTTCCACGGTTCCGGACGAGCGAGACACCGTCGTCGAGGTCAGCTGGCGCGGCCGGCAGCGGCACATGTATTTCCAGGACGGGCCCGCTTTCCAGTTGGACGAGGGGTCCGCCGCGACGGTGCTGGCGACCTACCCGAACGGCGCGGCCGCGGTCGTCGTCGCCCCGTACGGCAAGGGGCGGGTCGGGGTCAGCGGGCCGCATCCGGAAGCCGACGGCTCCTGGTACGACGAGAAGGGGCTCGCCAATCCCGACGGCGTCCGGATGGATCTGGCCTACGACCTGATCCAGGCGACCGTCGCGCGATAACGGAAAACGCCGCGAATGTTTTTCGCGGGGTATTTTCTGTGTCGAAGGCGAACTCAAGTGGGTGACTTGTGCGCCCTTCCGCGCGTTCGAGTTGTCGGCGGCGGTCCGCGTTGATTCGATGCGATCATGGTGCGCTGGGCGGGTGGGAGCGGAAAAGCGGTCCGGCGGTTAGCCGTGCAGGTTCTCGTGACCGCGGTCGCCGTGTCGGGCGTGGTCGTAGGCGGTGCGGCTCCCGCGTCGGCGCAGACGTGGCCGGTGGAAGGCGAGCAAAGTCCGTCCGCTTTCGACTGCGACCATCTTTATTACAGCAATTTCCGCTCGGGCATGCAGTTCCGCACCGACGCGGCCGGGGACGCCGAGATCCAGAACACCGTGATCAGCAAACGGGCGGGCAGCGGCCTGCCGGATTACTGGTCGACCGATATGGCGCTCGGCAAGGATCCCGACACCGGCCGTCCCGCGGCGTTCTATTCCAGTTACACGAGCGCGAACCGGAAGCTGTACAAACACGTTTCCGGGACCGACTCGGTCACCGACGAGATCGCGGCCGGCCAGACCCGCGACCTGCCCGCCGGGGTCAACTGGGGCGGGACCGCCGCGGACCCGAACACGGGAATGCTCTTCGGCGCGCAGAACGGCGGCGCGCCGAAGCTGTTCGGGATGAACCTGTCGACCGGCGCGACGACAGTCTGGACCAGGGGTTCGAACCTGACGCCGGTGCCGTCGAACGATCCCGTCTTCCTCGGCGGCTCCCTGGTGCCCGACCTGTTCGTGGACGCCGACGGCGGCGCGTACTACGGCATTTCCTACGGCGGCTCGACCTATGTCTACCGGCTCGACCCGGCGACCGGGACCACGACGCGGGCGGTGCGCGTCGTCGGGCCGGGATCGAACAACGGGTTCAACAACTACGGAATGGCCTACTTCCACGGTTCGATCTACCTGGGCTACTACGGCGGCGCACTGTACAAAGTGGACCCGCGTACCGGCGCGTCGACGCTGGTGCCGGGCGGCAACGCCCAGGACAACCAGGTAGGCCGGATCACGTCCGAATCCGGCGGCTCGTGGCCGATCACCGACCTGGCGAGCTGCTCGATCGCGCCGAACCTGACCTCCCGTCTCGTGGTGCGCAAGACCGCCAGCGAGCAGACCGCGAAGCCGGGGGACACCGTGCGGTACACGGTGACGATCACCAACGAGGGCGACGCTCCCGCCCCGGCCGCCCGGCTCACCGACGATCTGAGCGCGGTCCTCGACGACGCCGCGTACAACAACGACGCGGCCACCACGACCGGCGGCTCGCCGACGCCGACCCAGCCGGGTTACGACGGCCGGAAGCTGACGTGGACGGGCGCGATCGCGCCGGGCGACACCGTCACCATGGCGTACTCGGTGACGGTGGGAAAGCCGCCCGGCGGGGACAAGAAGCTGACGAACGTCGTGACGGTCCCGGAAAGCAACTGCGCTGAGCCGTCGAAAGATCCGGCGTGTTCGACGGTCGTGCCGATCGCCACGCTGAAAATCGCGAAGCATGCCTCGCCCGCCAACCCGAGTCCGGGGAGCGTCGTCTCGTACACGGTCACCGTGACCAACGACGGCAAGGCCGATTGGAACGGGGCACGGGTCACCGACGACCTGACTGACGTCCTCGACGATGCCACGTACAACAACGACGCCCGCGCAACCGGATCCGGCACGGTTGCCTACGACGAACCCGGACGGGCGCTGCGCTGGACCGGTGACGTCGCGGTGGGCGCGACGGTCACCATTACGTACACGGTGACGGTCGGCGATCCGCCGCGCGGAAACCGTCGGCTGGTCAACCGGGTAGTCGGCCCGGACGGCTCGAACTGCGGCCCGGACCCCGCGTGCACCACGGACGAACCGATTTCCGGCTTGGTGATCCGGAAATCGGCCTCGCCCGCCGCCGCGAAACCGGGCGACACCGTCACGTACACGATCACGGCCGAGAACATCGGCGGCGCGACGGCGTCCGCGGTCCACCTGACCGACGACCTCACTGGCGTGGTCGACGACGCTGCCTACAACAACAATGCCGCCGCCACCATCAACGGCACTCTCACGCCGAGTCAGCCGGGATACGACCCGAACACGGCGAAACTGACGTGGACCGGCGACATTCCCGCCTCCCAGACCGTCACGATCCGCTACACGGTCACCGTGTATTCGCCGCCCCGCGGAGACCACAACCTGCGCAACACCGTGACCGGCCCGGAGGGATCGAACTGCGCGCCGGACAGCACGGACTGCGCCACCGAAACCCCGGTCGGCGCACTCGAAATCAAGAAGACCGCGGACAAGACCGACGCGAAACCCGGCGAGCGCGTCAGCTACACCGTGACCGTGCGCAACATCGGCGAGGCCGCCTATCCGGGAGCAACGTTCACCGACGACCTCTCTGGCGTCCTCGACGACGCGACCTGGAACAACGACGCGACAGCCACGTCAGGCACCACGTCCTTCGCCGCCCCGCGATTGCACTGGACGGGCGACGTTCCGGCCGGCGCCACCGTGACCGTGCGCTATTCCGTCACCGTCGGCACCCCGCCCGCTGGCGACAAGCACCTGCGCAACCTTGTCACCGGACCGGACGGTTCGACCTGCCCGCCCGGCAACACCGACCCGGACTGCGGAACGGACACCGGCATCGGCGCTCTCGAATTGTCGAAGACCGCGTCGCCCGCGACCGCGCAGCCCGGCGACAAGGTCACGTACACAGTGACGGCCCGAAACCCGGGCACCGCAACCTATCGAGGCGCGCGGTTCACCGACGACCTGAGCCGCGTCCTGGACGACGCGACCTACAACCACGACGCCGCCGCCACGTCGGGCACGGTCGACTACGCCGAACCCACCCTGACCTGGACCGCCGACCTGCCCGCGGGCGCGACCGCGACGATCACCTACTCGGTCGCCGTCAGCTCCGCGCAGACCGGCGACAGCGAACTCCGCAACGCGATCACCGGCCCGCCCGACTCCAGCTGCCCGCCCGGCAACACCGAGCCGGACTGCAACCCGGTGACCCCAGTCGCCCGCCTGCACCTCAAGAAGACCACGACTCCGTCGGATCCACGGCCCGGCGACACCGTCACCTACACCGTCCTGGTGGCCAATGACGGCAAGGCCGCCTACCACGGCGCGACCTTCACCGACGACCTGACCGGCGTCCTCGACGACGCGACTTACCACAACGACGCGCGCGCGACCAGCGGCACAATCGCTTACACCGCACCGAAACTGACCTGGAATGGCGACGTCGAAGCCGGTACGACTGTGACGGTCACCTACACCGTCACCGTGCACAATCCGCCGAGCGGCGACAGGAAACTCGTCAACGCGGTCACCGGCGACGGCAACTGCCCTCCCGGCGGCCACGATCCGGACTGCGGGACTGTCACCCCGTTGCCAGCTCTGAAGATCACGAAGAGCGCGACGCCGGCGGAGATCAAGACCGGCGACCGGGTCAACTACACGATCACCGTCAAGAACGTCGGTGAGGCGGACTACCGGGAGGCGTCCTTCACCGACAACCTCGCGGGCGTGCTGGACGACGCGACCTACAACGGTGACGCCAAGGCGGACACTGGAACCGTCGCTGTCGCGCCGCCGAATCTGACGTGGACCGGGGACTTGGCCAAGGGGGCGACCGCGACCATCACGTATTCCGTCACCGTCACCAACGCCGGTGACCACCGGCTCGTCAACACCGTCACCGGGAGCGGCTCGAACTGCCCGGAGGGCTCGACAGATCCGGACTGCCGCGTCGTGCTGCCGAAGCCGCACCTGCGGATCGCCAAGACCGCCGACCCGGCGATCGCCAAGCCTGGCGGCAAGGTCAGCTACACGGTGACCGTGCGCAATATCGGCGAAGCACCGCAACCGGATGCGTCTTTCACGGACGATCTGTCCGGAGTCCTGGACGATGCCGCCTACAACGGAGATGCCAAGGCGACCGCCGGAACCGTCCGCTACGACAGCCTGCGTCTGCAGTGGACCGGCCCGGTCGCGGCAGGCGCGGAGGTCACCATCACGTACTCGGTGACCGTCGGGGATCCGCCGCGCGGCGACAAGATCCTGCGCAATGCCGTCACGAGCCCGGACGACACGAACTGCCTGTCGCGAGACCCGGCTTGCGGCACCGAAACCCCGGTGCGCGCCATGACCGTCACCAAACGCGCGGGCGCGGCGACGGCGAAGCCGGGGGAGAAGATCACCTACACCGTCGACCTCGTCAACACCGGCACTGCGGGCTACCCGGACGCGGCGTTCTTCGATGATCTCTCCGACGTTCTGGACGACGCCACCTACAACCAGGACGCCAAAGCCACCAGCGGAACCGTCGAGCAGACCGGCTCGCGGCTGACCTGGCACGGGACGCTGGCGGTCGGCCAGACCGTCACGGTCACGTACTCGATCACCGTCAAACCCGAAGCCACTGCCGGGAGTCACCTGCGCAACGTCGTGGTGTCGCCGAATCCGGGCACCAACTGCGTCACCGGGACCGAACCAGGCTGTTCCACGGACACTCCGGTAACTCCGCCGACCCCGGGGATACCGCCGACTGGTCCGCCGGGCACACCGCCGCTGGCCTCGACCGGCACACCGCTGCTGGACCTCTTGTTCGGCTCGCTGTTCACCTTGCTCAGCGGTTTCGTGTTGCTGGTGGCCGCACGGCGACGCAGGCTGCGACGCTGAAAATCGCTGGCGGACCCGGGCGCGGAGCAGGCAGGGTCCCGGGCGTGACGATCTTCGTGGTGACCGGCATCCAAGCGGCCGGCAAGTCGACGGTGGCGCAGGCGCTCGCCGAGCGGTTGCCGAAATCCGTGCACGTGCGCGGTGACGCGTTCCGGCGGATGGTGGTCAACGGCCGGGTCGAAATGGGTCCGGCCGAGCCGCCCGCCGAGGCGATCCGGCAGCTTCGGCTGCGGTACGCGCTCGCGGCTCAGGTCGCGGACGGATACGCCGACGCCGGATTCACCGTGGTGCTGCAAGACATCGTGCTCGGCGAACACCTGACCGAAATGGTTGAGGCGCTTCGCGCGCGGCCCTGTTGCGTCGTGGTTCTCGCGCCGAGCGCCGAGGTGGTGGCGCAGCGCGACGCGGCTCGGCAGGCGGCGCGGGGGAAGGTCGCGTACCAGCCGGGCGACACCGGCATCGCCGCGCTGGACGCGTACCTCCGCGAAGAGACCTCGCGGATCGGGCTGTGGCTGGACACTTCGGAGCTGACCGTCGAGGAGACAGTCGACGAGATCCTTGCCCGGGCCGAAACCGACGCGGCGGTCTGACCGGCGTCAGTTCGGCGGCTGTTGCGGGCCTTCGCCCGGGTTGGGCTGCGGCGGCTCGGGCTGGGAGTAACCAGGCTGTCCCGGCTGCGGGTAGCCGGGCTGCTGTTGCTGCTGGAAGTAGCCGGACTGCTGGCCGGGCTCCGGCGCGGGGTAACCGGGCTGGGGCTGGCCAGGCTGCGGATAGCCAGGCTGCGCGTAGCCGGTCTGCGGATACCCGGGCTGGCCGTAACCGGCCTGCGGGCCGAACCCCGGCTGCCCGGCCGCGGGGTACCCGCCCGGCGCGAAACCGGGCTGCGGCGGGCGGTTGCCCTTCGCGACCGCGAGCACGACCAGCAGCCACGACAGCGCTTCGAGAACGGTGAGCGTGATGCCCACGGAGGTGAAGATCGTCGACAGCTCGGCGCTGCTCAGGTGATCCGACGCCACCCAGGACGCGACATTCGTCAGGATGAGCTGCCAGGCGAGGCTCAGCGCCGTGGCGACGAGCATGACCGCGAAGGCGGCCACCATCATCCCGGAGCCGCCGCGCGAGCGCCGGTTGATCGAGACGAACAGGCCGAACAGCCCCACGATCAGCAGCAACGCCTGCGGGAGGACTTGGAGGATCGTGCTGGTGAGGGTCGTCATGCCTGCTCTCCGCTCGAGGAACGTCGGGCAGATCCTAGGGGGCGGCCCCCTCCCGCGTGGCCGGTTCGCCGAAGATCCCGGTCTCGAAACGGCTTCAACTTCGGTGCGCGGCACGGTATCCGGCGAACCGCTCGTCGACCTCCTCGGCGGTCAGGCCGAAGTCAGCGAGGTCGTAGCGGTGCTTCGGTTTCGCGTCTCCGGTGCGGCTCCGCTCGTGCAGCGTGGTCATCGCGTCGCGCGCCTGCGGGGAGAGATCAAGATGGAAGTGCTGGTAAACGCCCTCGACGGTGCCGATCGGATCGGCGACGAAGTCCTCGTACCGGACGTCGCAGAACTGCGCCGGATTGTGCCGCTCCCGGGCAGTCGCGAACTGTTCCGCGCCGCGCGCCCACAGATCGAGCTGGCTGCGTCCGACGACCTCGCCGCGGAAGGTGTCCGACCAGCCTTCCGAAGCCTGCTCGGTCAGGCTGCACACCGACGCGATGATGGTGCTGGGCGCGCGGTGGGTCTGCACGACCAGCGCGTCCGGGTAGACCTCCATCAGCGCGTCGAGGGCGAACAGGTGGCTCGGGTTCTTGAGCACCCAGCGGCGGCCGGCGTCGGGGAGGCCGATGAGCTGCAGGTTGCGCCGGTGCCTGCGGTAGGCGTCGGTCCAGTCCTGGCCGTCGAGCCAGCGCGAGTAGCCGGGAACGTGCGCGAGGCATTCGTACGAGACGGATTTCAGCGACTGCCGAAGCAGTTGCCAGCATTCCTCGACCTGGTCCGCCGACATGTGGTGCAGGCCCATGAACTCGGGATGTTCGACGTGGTGCTGTTCGTAGCCTGCCTGGATCGCTTGGAAGACCGGGTTTTCCGCCCAGGTTTCGCGCGGCGGGCGCGGCTGCGGCATTTCGGTCAGCCACACTTCGAGACCTTGGTGGCCCGGGTCTTCGGTGAGCAGCCGGTGCAGCGCGGTGGTCCCCGTGCGGGGGAGGCCGGTGACGAAGATGGGCCGCTCGATGGGGACGTCGGCGTACTGCGGATTCTGTTTCCACGAAGCTTCGCTCAGCAATCGCGCGACCAATGCGCCGCGCAGGAACGCGCGATGGACTTTGTTGCCGTACGGGGTTAAATCGGCTTCGTTGGCGTAGGAATCGAGCAGGACGCGCAGGCCTTCGAGGTGCTCGTCGCCGCCGAAATCGTCGAGGCCGGTGAGTTTCGCGGCGGACGCGTGGAGGTCTTCGACCGTGCCGACGCTGTCTCGTCCTGGATGCATGCTCTTCCCCTCAGTGATGGTATTCGCCGGCGTTCACGTCGAGGCATTGCCCGGTGACGCAGCGGGCGAGCGCGGACGCGAGGAACACGACGGTGTCGGCGATCTCGTCCGGTTCCGGCAGGCGGCGCAGGTCGATCGTCTCCGCCGTTTCCGCGTACACCTGCTCCGCGGGCACGCCGCGTTCCTTGGCCAGGTAAGCGAAATACCACTTGAGCGAGTCGGCCCAGATGTAGCCCGGGGCCACGGAATTGACCCGGATTCCGCGCGGGCCGAGTTCCGACGCGAGGCTTTGCGCGAGCGCGAGCAGGCTCGCCTTGGCCATTTTGTACGCGCCGAAAGTGCGCCGGGAATGCCGCAGCACGGCCGAGTTGATCATCACGACCGAACCGGCGCTCTCGGCGAGCGCGGAGGTGCAGAGCCGGGTCAGCCGGAGCGCGGCGAGCACGTTGGTTTCGAATCCGGCGCGCACGGCATCGAGTTCGACTTCGGCGAGGTCAGTGATCGGCGGGATGGCGAAAGCGTTGTTCACCAAGGTGTCCAGCCGCCCGAACTCGCTCAGCGCGGTCTCGACGAGCTTGGTCGCCGAGGCGTCGTCGGTGATGTCGGTGGGCACCGAGACGGCGCGACGGCCGAGCGCTTCGACCTCGGTTTTGACTTCGGCGAGCCGGGATTCGGTGCGGGCCGCGAGGACCACGTCGGCCCCGGCCGCGGCGGAGCGCAGCGCGATGGAGCGGCCCAGTCCCGGGCCGATTCCGGAGACGAGAACGACTTTGCCGGTGAGGAGGTCCATGAAGTCAGCCCAGCATCCTGGCCGCGACCGCGGCCTGTCGCGCGGCGATCCGCTCTGCCCATTCCTCGGGCGTCACACGGGCCTCCTTGCGGAACGGCAGCCGGTCGGCGAGTTCGCCGAACTTCACGACCTCGACCTCCGGACCGTCCTTTACGGTCAGTTCCCGGGCCAGCCGCTGCCAGCGGATCTGGACGTAGCCGCGGTCGTGCCCGGTGCGTTCGAGCCAGTTCGCGACGCCGGGGTCGCGTTCGCTGACCACGAACCGCATCTTGCCGTCCGGGTCGACCCGGGCCTGGTCGGCGGTGAGGCTGGTCTGGTGGTTCAGGTAGTCCAGCGAGACGTACCACGGGCTGCCGAGCTGGATGCCCTGGTACGGCGCGTCCGAACGGGGCACGGTGACGATCATGACCTCGTCGTCGGCGAGTTCGTAATGCCCGGCCGAGGAGTACTGCGTGGGCAGGCCGCCGGGCGTGCTGCGCGGTTCGGTCATCGTGTTCACCGGCAGGTTCAAGTAGAACCACTTGGGGAAGGCGAGGAACGTCCGGATCCGGCTGAGCAGGATCTTCCCGGTGACGCCGTAGCGTTTCTCCATCGCGGTCCGCGACAGCGCGGGCGGCGCCTGGCCGGTGGTGTCGGCGCAGCGGAGCTGGATCGTGCCGCGCTGTTCGGTCGCCCAGTCGCTGTAGACCTCGCGCACGACGAGCATCGACGAACCCGGGCCGAGGACGAAATAACCGGGCTCGGGGTCGGGTTTCGCCGGGCCGAAGCGGATCTCGAAGGAACCGTCAGCGGCGATGGGGATGTCGCGGTCGTCGAACGCCGTCATGCTGTCGGGCACCTCGACCGGCGTGTAGTCGCCGTTGAGGATCTGGAAGCTGAGGTCGGCGGTGGTGCCGCGGGTTCCGGTGACGACGTACTCGCGGTCCTCGCGGATGTTCGCGTTGAAATACAGGGTGTCCGGGTTGTCCAGGCCCATCTTCGTGTACGGGCCGGTGGACAGGGTGAAGTACGGGAAGTCGCGGTCGTAGGCCCACGCCGTCTGGACCGAGGCCCGGATGCTGCCCGCGAGGTAGTCGTAGCCCTCGACCAGGTCCTGTTCGGTCCGGACGTGCGGCGCCTCGGCGATGATCTTTTCGGCTTCGGCGATCGCGCCGGCGAGCGGTTCGGTCAGCACCGGAGACTCCTCACACTGGTCCAACTCTGTACCGGGGTGGTACGTTCGGTGTCGGTTGAGACTAGAACGCGTTCTAAGGACGGGTCAATGGCGGTTGCCCGGCGCTCGCCGCCGACGCAGCGGGTCGTGCGGCTGCTGGACTATTTCGCGGCCCGGCCGGGCCAGCGGTTCGGGCTTTCCGCGCTGGCCCGCGAACTGGACCTGAGCAAGCCGACCTGCCTCGGCATCCTGACCGAGCTGACCGCGAGCGGGTACGTGGTCCGCGATCCCCGCTCGACGACCTATCGCCTGGGGCCGGCGATGATCGCGGCCGGGCGCGCGGCCTCCGAGGGTTTCGGCGCCAGCGAAATCGCCCGTACGCACCTGGAAGAACTCAGCGCCCGCTATCAGGCGACGTGCACCGCGTCGGCCGTGGTCGACGGGCGGATCCTGATGCTGCAGAGCGCCGGTCCGGGCAAGGTGCGGCTCGGCGAGACGTATCCGTTCGCACCGCCCGTCGGGCTGATGTACGTGCTGTGGGACGCGGAGTCCGCCTTCGACGACTGGCTGGCCACGCCGCCCGCGGTGCCGGTGCGGCTGGACGAGGCGTACCTGCGACGCGTGGTCGCCGAGTGCCGGGAGCACGGATATCTGGTGGAAAGCCTGACGTCAGCGGGCCGTCGGCTGTACACGCTGATGGCGGGCGTGGCGGCTGGCGACCTGCCGCCGGAAGTGCGCGGGCTGGTCGGCGAGCTGGTGTCGAGCCTGGGGGAGCGGGTGTATCTCGGCGCTGACCTCGAACCGCGGAAGAAGCACGCGGTGAGCCTGCTGGCCGCGCCGACCTTCGACGCGTCGGGGCGGCAGGAACTGGTGCTGACACTCTCAGTGGGCGAACCGATCACCGGCGCGGAAATCGCTCGCCGGGGCGCGGCGTTGGCCGCGGTCGCGGATGCGGTGACGGCGGAGACGGGCGGGGTTCGTCCTGGCCAGGCTTGACGTCCGTGAGGGGAACCCTGAGGGACTCTGAGTCCGTCAGGGTTCCCCTCACGGACGATCAGGCGGGCTGGCCCCACATGTTCGCTGTCAGCTTCCATCCCGGCTGGTCCTTCATCGTCACCAGCGTTTCGTACAGCCGCTCGTACCCGGTGCTGCTGATCCGCCACGCGCCGTCCTCGCGCCGGTAGGTGTCCTCGTAGTACGCGGCCCCCTCGATCACCACCCGGTGTTCGGCGACGATCACCTTGTCCTGGAACATCCACCGGCCGGTCGCGGTGTCACCGTCGATCTCGATTTCCGGGTGGCCGGCGAAGTGCATCGTCGTGATGCCGGGGCCGACCGTGGTGCGCAGGAACTCCATGAGAGCGTCGCGGTTGTCGAAGTTCAGCGGTTCGCCGTAGGAAGGCGTGCCGTAGTGCACGCGGGCGTCGGCCGTCAGCGTCTCCGCCATCTCGTCCCAGCGCTTCAGGTCGAGGCACCGGAGGTAGCGGAATTTGACGCGGCGGATTTCTTCGAGTGCGGCCAGGTCCATGCGCTCAGCGTCCTCCGCCGCTTGACCCGGCGCAAGAACCTGTTCTACTTTTCTGTCCTCGAACCTCGGAAGGGCGGATCCGATGGCGACCCAGGCACCCCCGGCCTACGAGCTGAGCCACCTCGGTGCGCTCGAAGCCGAGGCCGTGCATGTCTTCCGCGAGGTCGCGGCTACCTTCGAGCGGCCGGTGCTGCTGTTCTCCGGCGGCAAAGACTCGATGGTGATGCTGCACGTCGCGGCGAAGGCGTTCTGGCCCGCGCCGCTGCCGTTCCCGGTCATGCACGTCGACACCGGGCACAACTTCGACGAGGTCATCCGGTTCCGGGACGAAACCGTCGAGCGCTACGGATTGCGGCTGGTGGTCGCGAGCGTCCAGGACGACATCGACGCGGGCCGGTCCGTCGAGGATCCGAAGGCGGGCCGGAACCGGCTCCAGACGGCGACTTTGCTGCGCGGCATCCGCGAGAACGGCTTCGACGCGGTGTTCGGCGGCGCGCGGCGCGACGAGGAGAAAGCCCGGGCCAAGGAACGCGTGTTCAGCTTCCGCGACGAGTTCGGGCAATGGGATCCGCGGCGACAGCGCCCGGAATTGTGGAATCTCTACAACGGCAGGCATCGCAAGGGCGAGCACATCCGGGTTTTCCCGTTGTCGAATTGGACCGAGCTGGACATCTGGCAGTACGTCGAAGCGGAGAACGTGACTCTGCCGTCGTTGTACTACGCGCATCGCCGGTCGGTGGTCCAGCGCGACGGGATGCTGCTCGCGGACACCCGGTTCCTTACCTTGGGTGAGGGCGAAGTTCCTTATCCGGCAACGGTTCGCTTCCGCACGATCGGGGACGCGACCTGCACCGGGTGCGTCGAATCGACCGCTTCCTCGCCCGCGGAAGTGGTGGCCGAGGTCGCCGCGACGCGGGTCACCGAACGCGGCGCGACCCGGGCCGACGACCGCATTTCCGAGGCCGGGATGGAAGACCGCAAGAAGGAAGGCTACTTCTGATGACCGCCGGGGACCGGGTCACGACGGTGCGGCTCGCCACCGCGGGCAGCGTGGACGACGGGAAATCGACCCTCATCGGCCGGTTGCTGTTCGATTCGAAGACGGTGTTCACCGACCAGCTCGAAGCGATCGAGCGCACCAGCCGGGACCGGGGCGACGCGTACCCGGACCTCGCCCTGCTGACCGACGGCCTGCGCGCGGAACGCGAACAGGGCATCACGATCGACGTCGCGCACCGGTACTTCGCCACGCCCAAACGGAAGTTCATCATCGCCGACACCCCGGGACACGTGCAGTACACCCGGAACATGGTCACCGGAGCGTCCACTTCGGACGTCGCGCTGATCCTGGTCGACGCGCGCAAGGGCGTGCTCGAACAGTCGCGCCGGCACGCGTTCCTGGCCAGCCTGCTGGGCATCCGGCACCTGGTGGTGTGCGTGAACAAAATGGACCTCGTGGACTGGTCGCAGGAGCGGTTCGAGGAAATCCGCGAGGACTTCCGCCGGTTCGCGATGAAATTGCGGACGCCCGATCTGACGTTCGTGCCGATGTCCGCGCTGCACGGTGACAACGTGGTGCACCGGGGCGCGAGTATGCCTTGGTACGAAGGCACTTCGCTGTTGCACCACTTAGAGCAGGTGCATGTCGCGTCCGATCGCAACCTCGTCGACGCGCGTTTTCCGGTGCAATACGTGATTCGTGAACACAGCCGGGATTTCCGCGGTTACGCCGGCACCGTAGCCGGTGGCGTGTTCAAGCCCGGCGACGAAGTGACCGTGCTGCCGTCCGGGTTCACCACGACGGTGCGTGCGATCTGGGGTCCCGGCGGGGTCGAGGTGCCCGAGGCGTTCGCGTCGCTGGCGGTCACCATCGAGCTTGCCGACGAGCTGGACCTCAGCCGCGGCGACCTCATCTGCCGTCCGGGCAATCGTCCGCACGTCGGCCAGGACGTCGACGCCATGGTGTGCTGGTTTTCCGAACAGGCCGCGCTCGCTCCGGGCGCGAACTATCTCGTCCGGCACACGACCCGCGAGACCAAGGCCGAGGTCCGCGCGCTCGACTACCGGCTGGACGTCACCACGCTGCACCGCGACGAGGCCGCGGAGTCGTTGTCGCTCAACGAGATCGGCCGGATCCGGCTGCGGACGCGGCAGCCGCTGCTGTTCGACCCTTATCTGCGCAATAGGCCGACCGGGGGTTTCCTCCTGGTCGACGGACACTCCGGCGACACCGTCGGCGCGGGCATGATCACCGGTCCGAGCGCGACGGCGCCGAACGTGGTCTGGCATCCGGCGGCGGTGTCGCGGGACGAGCGCGCGACCCGCGGCCGGACGGTCTGGCTCACCGGGCTGTCCGCGTCGGGCAAGTCGAGCGTGGCCGTGGAACTGGAGCGCAGGCTGGTCGCCTCAGGCCGCCCTGCCTATCTGCTGGACGGGGACAACCTCCGGCACGGCCTCAACGGCGACCTCGGGTTCGCCCCGGCGCAGCGGGCGGAGAACATCCGCCGCGTCGCGGAGGTCGCCAAGCTGTTCGCCGACGCCGGGGTAGTGGCTGTCGTGTCGTTGATCAGCCCGTATCAGGCTGACCGCGAACTCGCGCGGGCGATACACGAAACCGCGGGTTTGCCGTTTTCGGAAGTTTTCGTCGACACCCCGCTCGAAGTGTGCGAGGACCGCGATCCGAAGGGCATGTACGCCAAGGCGCGGTCGGGGGAAATCACCGGATTCACCGGAGTGGACGCGCCGTACGAACGGCCTGCCTCCCCGGATCTCGTGCTGCGGCCGGAAAACGGCGACCCGGGAGCGATGGCCGCGCTGGTTCTCGCGGCCCTGGAGTAACGCCCGAGCAGAGCAGGATTCATTCGTACGGCCGGGTTAATTCGCGCTGTGGCCGTTTTTTTCGCCGAGGGCCGATCGGGCAGGCGTGACAGCGTCTTCGGGTAAGGCCATTTGACCCGGTGCCGCGAGCGCTGCGACTCTGGAGTTCTGCCTCCGGCGGAATGCCCGCCGGGTGCTGAGGTCTCGGTCGAGCCGGGCAATTCGCTGCCCGGTCCGGCGTCATCCGCATTTCGGCAATGGTGCTTGGAGTGTCAGGCGTGGATGTCACTTTCTTCGAACAGGCTTTGCGGCGCGAAATCCGGCCGGGTTCCTTCGCGGTCGAAATCGGCGACAGCACGCTGCCGGTCGCTCCGCAACCGCTGGAATGGTGGAAACGGGAGCCCGGGGCCCAGCCGCCGGTGGGCTCGGACGTGCTCGACTGGGTGCGGGACGGCTACGTGCTCGACATCGGCTGCACGACCGGCCGTGACCTGGAGACTCTCGCTGGTCGTGGGGTGCGCGGGCACGGGATCGAGCTGATGCCGGTCGCGGTGGCGATGGCGAAAGCCGCGGGGGTCTCCTGCGTCCGTGCGGATGTTTTCTCCTACACGCCGCCGCGAACCGTGGACGCCGTCCTCGCGGTCGGCGGCAACGGCGGAATGGCGGCGCGGCTGGCCGCACTGCCGGAATTCCTGCATCGATTGTCCTCGTGGCTGAACGAAACCGGCCGCATTGTGTTCACCAGCACGGATTGGCGCCGGCTGCCGCCCGGGACATTCAACAACCGCGAACTGCCGGACGGCGGATACCGGGGCGACATCCGGATGCGGCTGTGGCTCGAGGACGAAGCCGGTCCGTGGTTCCCGTGGCTGTTCGTCGATCCCGACGCGCTGGAAAAAGCCTGCTCCGAGGCGGGGCTGCGGATCGCCGACCGCAAGGAATGGCAGGGCGGGATCGCCTACGCGGCGCTGCTCGAACGGGCCGTTTCCGCCTGACTGTACGGGGAAAGCAGGTTTCCGCCCCCGAATTTCCCTGGTCCGCAGGGAAAAGTGGAACGAAAGGAAGTCAACCATGCACGAAATCGTGCTGCCCACGGCCGCCGAACTGGAAGCCGACCTGGCGGGCGTCCGCTCGGAAAAGATCTCGACCTTCCAGTCCCCGTTCGCCGAGGGCGTGGCCGAGAGCAGCGAACTCTGCGGCTGCTGACCGGGGTCGGGCTGGCGGCGGTCCCGCCAGCCCGATCGGCGCGGAAGAAACGAGGGGAAGATGACGGAGCAGGCGACCGCGGGCCTGGCCAAGGTGGTGTTCGACGGAACGCACCGGAGCCGCCGGCCGGAGGAGACGTGGCAGTGGATCGAACCGAAACTGCCGCGGCTCGGCATCACTCGCGTCGCCGACGTCACCTGGCTCGACGAGATCGGGATCCCGGTCTTCCAGGCGATGCGGCCGAACGCGCGGACCCTCTCGGTGTCCCAAGGCAAGGGCGTCAGCGCCGCGCTCGCCCGGGTGTCCGGGGTGATGGAGGGCGTCGAACTCTGGCACGCGGAACATCCGCTGGAATTCCCGACCGAGACGGCCGCCGTCGCTGAGTCGGAGCGGTTCACCGGGTATCGCGTCGACGAACTCGCCCTTGCTGCCCGGCATTGCCTCAATCCGGACACGCGCCTGGAATGGCGGACGGCGCGGCTGGTCGACGGCAGCGGCACGTCGCTGGTGCCGGTGGAGCTGGTCACGCTCGACTTCCGGTTCGACGAGCGCTGGCTCCCGCCGCTGTTCCGGATCAGCAGCAACGGTCTGGCCAGTGGAAACACCCTGGACGAGGCGTTGCTGCACGGGATGTACGAGGTGGTCGAACGCGACTCGATGGCGCGCAGGGCCGCCGGGGAGCCGTCGCTGCTGGTCCACCCGGAAACTGTCGAGAACGCCGGTCTGGTCGCGCTGCTGGAGAAGTACCGGGCGGCGAAGGTGCACGTCCAGATGAGCTTTCTGCCGAATCCGTTCGGCATCCCGGCTTTCGACGTGCTGATCTGGAGCGACGCCTTCCCCGCGACGTTCACCGGCTCCGGTGCCCACTTGGACGCGGCGGTCGCGCTGTCCCGGGCGCTCACCGAAGCCGCGCAGTCTCGAGCCACCGCCATCGCCGGGGCGCGCGACGACATCGGCAAGGCTCCTTACCGGGAAGCCCGCGTCTTCGGCGTCCGGCGCTCGTCGGATTCGCCGCCCTTCAAGGAGCAAGACGGCCCTGCGATCCCGTTCGCCGACATCGAATCGGCCCCACTGGCCACTTTGGACGGTGAAGTGCGAGACGTCGCCGCGCGAGTCAAACGGGTGACCGGCCACGCCCCGCTGTATGTCGACCTGACCCAGCCGGACCTCGGGATCCCGGTGGCGCACGTCGTCTGCCCGGGAACCTCCTTCCAGCACCATTGACCCGGAACGGACGCCTCATGCCCCGTCGTATTCTTTTCGTCGGTCCGAGCCTGCCGGACGCCGCCGAGCTGGCGCGGGGCTCGGACATCGAGGTGCTGCCGCCGGTGGCCGCGGGCGATCTGCCCCGGCTGTCGGTGGCCGCCGGCGACGCGGTCGGCATCGTCGACGGCTACTTCCACCAGGTCGGCACCGTGCGGCACAAGGAGATCCTGGCGTTGCTGGGCGAAGGGGTACGGGTGCTGGGCGCGGCCAGCATGGGCGCTTTGCGGGCCGCAGAGCTGGACGTCTTCGGCATGGAGGGCATCGGCCGGATCTACGCGGACTACCGCGACGGGCGGCTGGAGGCGGACGACGAGGTCACCCTGCTGCACAGCACTCCGGAAGAGGATTACCGGCCGCTCTCGGAACCGCTGGTGTGCATGCGTGCCACGTTCTCCCAGGCAGTGGCGGCCGGGGTGTGCGACAGCGAGACCGCTGCCTGCCTCGTCGCTGTCCTGGCCTGCTGGCCGTTCGGCAGGCGGTCCTATGACGGTCTGGCCGCGGCTGGCCGGGAAGCCGGAATCGACCCGAAGCTCGCCCGCGAGATCGGCCAGTACTGTGTCGCGCATCGGCTGGATCCCAAACGCTCGGACGCGATCTTGCTGCTGGACGCCTTGCGGCACGAGCGCCCGACCCCGCTCGACCCGCCGACGGTGAACCGGACTTCTTTTCTCTACCTGTGGCAAACGGCCGCGCTGGGGCTGGAGATCGGGGACTCGCCGCACCAGGGCCACCTCGGAGCACTGCGGGCCTGCCAGCTGTTCGCGGCCGACTATCCCGAGTTCCATCGAACGGTGATTTTCCGTGCCCTAGCAGCGAAATGCGTCGAGGAATGCGGCACGGAGCCTGCAATCGAAGACGCCGCAGTCGCGCAGATCGCTTTGCAGCACGGCGAACACCGAGGCTTGTACCGCCTCCCGGCCGACCCGGAGCGGCTGCGGTCTCTCGCTGCGCAATGGCTGACTTCGGCGGAGCAGGACATCCTGACCCCGTCGGAGGGGCTGCTCGTGTTCCTCGTGCGAAGCTTCCGGGTGAGTCCGGGCCTTACCTGGGAGGAACTGCCGCTTCGGCAGTTGCGGGAGAAGCCGTTGTGGGAGGACGCCCGGCGCCTCGTCCAGCTCGCGTGGGAGGTCAACGACCGGGTGTTCGGCGAGGGGCAGGAGCGGGACGTCAACGACCTGTCGCACGAGAAGATCCTCGACCTGTTCGCCGAGCGCTGGGGAGTCGTCCGCGCGGAGCTGGAACTGGCGGCGCTGGACCGCGGGCTGGAGTCGCTGGACAGCCTGGTGATGGCGGGCCGCGCGTTCTACCTGCTCGCGCGGTACAACCCGGACCTGGTCCGGCTCACCGTCGAGGCGGCCGACGCCCCGGCGGCGAGCCGGCTCCGTGCGGAATTCTAGCTACCGCGACAGGGCCAGGCACCGGATCCCGAAGCGGTCGCCGTAATTGTTGAAATAGGAGACCAGACTGAAACCTTTGGCGACCCAGGCCGGATTCTGCCAGCGGCAGGCGGCGTGGAAGTTGATCGGGACCGACGTTCCGTGCCCGACGCACCGCCAGGAAGCGACATTGTCGCCGACGCTGGCGTCGGAATAGCCGAGGGAGTTGCAGTATTGGTTGACCGCGATTCCGCCGACATCGGCGTAGGCGGACGGATTGGCCCAGCACCGGCCGCCGCTGTTGGTCACGGTGAATCCGGCCGCGACCAGGTCGGAAAATTGCCACCGGCAGGCAGCGGTCAGCGGCACCGCCGTGTCGATTTTGTGGTTCCCGACGCAGAACCAGACGTCGGCTCGCCGTGTGACGTCGGCGAACCCGTTCGCTTGGCAAAACTCGCGAAGCGTCATGCCGCCGAGATCGCCGACGGTGGCGGGCGACGCGCTCTTGGCGGGCGCGGCGGCTGCAGCGGGGGAAATGAGCAGGAATGCGAGCAACGCGCCGCCCACCGCGGCCAGCAGCGATCTGAACCGTGATTCTCTCATCGGAAATCCGTCCGTCTCTGTCCGGAATTATCGCTTTGTGGTTCGCCTCGCGAAGCGGTCCGGGTATCGTTGCGCGCTGGGACGGGTGAGCACAATCAGCCTATGAGCGTAAGGCGTGGCGTCATTTGCGCGATGCGGCGGAGACGTCGGCGATGATCCGGCGCGCGAGCGCGGCCGAGGAACCAGGGTTCTGGCCGGTGTAAAGATTGCGGTCGACCACGACGTGGGACTTCAACGGGAGTCCGGCGGTATAGTCCGCGCCCGCCTCCTTGAGCCGGTCTTCCAGCAGCCACTTGGCTTTCCACGCGAACGGGTTGAAGCGCTCCTCGACGTTGGAAAGGCCCGTCATCCGGTAACCGGCGAACGGCCAGGTTCCGTCCGGGTTCTTCGCCGCCAGCGCCGCGGCCGGGGCGTGGCACAGCAGCGCCAGCGGCCGGGCGGAGGACAGCCGTTCGGTCAGCAGCGCACCGGAAACCGGGTCGACGGCGAGGTCTTCCATCGGGCCGTGGCCGCCGGAATAGAAGACGACGTCGAACTCGTCCGGGTCCACTTCGGACAGATCGGCGGGCTGGGCCAGCACGGGGGAGAGGCGGTCGAGTTCCGCCTTCAGTTTCTTGGCGGTGCGAGGAAGAACGCCGCCTTTGACGCCGAGGCTGAGCTGGTCGACCACGGGCTGCTTGCCGCCGGGGGTGGCGACGGTGACGTCCCAGCCTGCTTCGGTGAACAGCGTGTAGGGGACGACGAACTCCTCGGCCCAGAACCCGGTCGGATGCTCGGTGCCGTCCTTCAGCGTCCAGACCCGCGCGGCGGAAAGCACCTGCAGAACCTTGGTCATCGCGAAACTCCTTGCTGCGGAACCGAGTAGGGGACTGGCAAGTGCAGGGCGAGCTGGCCTTCGGCGAGCACGTCGAAGCGGACCGGGCGGGTCGGCTTGAGCGAGCGCAGGTCGTCGCTCATCCGGCCGCGGCCGAGTTGCAGATCCACCTTGCGCGGGAAGGACGTGCTGCCCGCCGACAGGGCGTTGGTCTGGCTCAGCGTCGAGTGCCACGCGCCGTTGATCGTCGTGTACGAGGTGAGGGTCGAAACGCGATCGCCGCTGGCGTACCTGGTCTGTGCGGGGGTGGCCGCCGACAGTGCCAGGTCAAGCTCGCCGGAGTCGTTGGCGACGCGCGCGGTGGTGCGGCTGGAGTCGATGTCGACGTCGAGTCCGGTGAGCCACTTGGGAAAACCGTAGCCGTCATGGCCGCGGACCTGCGCGATGTCGGTGTTGACCGGCAGGGACAGGACGTAGGTGTCGAGGTGGTCGTTCTTCAGCGCGGCGACCAGATCGACGAACCCGAGCTTGCCGTGCCGCGCGGGCCGGACCGCGACGCCGACCGCGGCTTCGGTGTAGAAGTCGATGTCGCATATGTCGTAGCGGAAGAACATCACCGACACCAGGCCGAGTCCGGGCGCGACCTCCAGCGGTGCCAGTTCCTTCGGCAGGCGGGCGCGGATCGCGCGGGAGCGGGCGAGCATCGTGAGGCGCGCGGAGGACATCCGGTAGTAGAAGTTCGGCGTCAAGGTGGACCCGATCGGCGACTCGACCCTCGTCTTCGGCAGCGAGCGGAAGAACTCGACGCCGCTGACGCGAAGATCGCGAGCGACCTCGTCGAGGTCGGTCTCCATCCGATAGCGGTCGTACAGGCCGCCCTCGGGGACGGTGACGAGGCGACCGCCGAGGTCGACCTCCACTTGTCCGGTCGGTGCCATTGGGGTCGCTCCCTCGCCTTATGTGTGCAGTGCTTACATCACGGTAAGCCTCGATGTGAGCACTGTCAACACGAGGGCTGTCACTCACCCGTCCGGGCGGCGAAAACCGCGGCGAAGGAGGCGCGGACCTGGTTCGCGACGTCGTCCGGGGAGGCGCTGGAGAGCTTGCCGTCCAGGTGGAGGCAGGCCAGTCCGTGGACCATTCCCCACCCGGCGATAGTGATGGCTGCCAGGTCGGCGTCGGGGAACACGGCACCGACAGCGCGGGCGAGCGTCTCGTGCACTGCGGCTGCGGCGGCGACGCGGTCGTCGCTCGTGTCGTCGCAGGCGTTGCCGAACATGAGCCGGAACAGCGCCGGGCGACGGAGGGCGAAGTCGACGTACGCGACGCCCAGTTCGGCCAGTCCGGCGACGGTGGCCGGCGAGGCGTCGCCCTGGCTCAAGTCGGCGTCCAGGTCGCGCAGGCCCTGGGCGGCCAGGGCGGATTCGAGGGCGTCTCGGTCGGCGAAATGCCGGTACGGGGCGGTCGGGGAGACGCCCGCTTTCCGTGCGACTGCTCGCAGGGAGAACTGCTCGCCCTGTTCGAGCATCTGCATCGCCGTCGTCAGCAGGGCGGCCCGCAAATCGCCGTGATGGTAGCCGTCCTTCGTGTAAGTTGACACCGCTTACATCGCCTCCTACTCTCATGTGAGCACTGCAAACATACCGCACGGATCGCAGGAATCATGAGCACCTCGCCCTTGTTCGCGCCGTTCGCGCCCGCCCACGGGCCCGCGCTGGCCAACCGGCTCGTCAAAGCCGCCATGGAGGAGAACATGGCCGGACCCGGGCAGCTGCCCGACGAACGGATCCGCCGCCTGTACCGCCGTTGGAGCGAGGGCGGCGCCGGACTGCTCGTCACCGGCAACGTGATGGTGCACGCCGAAGCGTTGACCGGTCCCGCGGGCATTGTCCTGGACGAGCGGTCGCCGCTGGAGCCGTTCCGCGCGTGGGCGGAGGCGGCCAAGAGCGGCGGTGCGCGGGTGTGGATGCAGATCAACCACCCCGGACGCCAGGTGATGGCGAACATGCCCGGAGTCGCGTGGGGTCCGTCGGCGATCAAGGTGGACGTCGGCAAGCAGAGCAAACGGCTCGCGCAGCCGACCGAGATGACCGCTGACCAGATTGGACAGACAGTGGCGAGGTTCGCCGAAACCGCCCGCCGCGCCGAGGAAGCCGGGTTCGACGGCGTCGAGATCCACGCTGCCCACGGGTACCTGCTGTCGCAGTTCCTTTCCCCGTTGGTCAACACTCGGACTGATGAGTGGGGCGGCAGCTTGGAAAACCGGGCGCGACTGCTCCTCGACATCGTGCGAGCCGTGCGAGACGTCGTGTCGCCGTCTTTCGCGGTCGCGGTGAAATTGAATTCGGCCGATTTTCAGCGAGGCGGATTCGACGCTGCTGATGCCGGTCGGGTGATCGAAATGCTGGCTCCGCTCGGCGTGGACGTGGTCGAGCTGTCCGGCGGCAGTTACGAAAGCCCGGCGATGTCCGGCCGCTCCGCCGACGAGCGCACAGTGGCCAGGGAGGCGTACTTCCTGACCCTGGCGGAAGAACTCGCCCGGACGAGCCCGCTGCCGCTGATGCTGACGGGCGGCATCGTCCGGCGGTCGGTCGCCGAGCAGGTCCTGGCTGGCGGCATCGACCTCGCCGGGATGGGGACCGCCCTCGCGGTGGACCCTGACTTGCCGAAGAAGTGGCTTCACGACGAGGACGCCGCGGTGGAGCTGGCGCCGGTGACGATCAAGGACAAAGCGCTGGCGTCTGCTGCGGGTATGGCGCGGGTGCGTCGCCAGCTGCGGCGGCTCGGCGCGGGCCGTTCGCCGCGTTTGCGCACGAATCCGAAGCTGGCTCTCGCGAAGGAAACCGTTCTGCAGCAACGCGCCCTGCGTCGTTACCGTGACTGGCTCAACGCCCGGGGTGTCAGCAGGACGTTTTCGACGCAGCAGGCGTGACTGCTTTGTTCCAGACCGTGACAGTCGATCCGTCGGCTCTGATCTCCACGACCGGGAACGGTTTCTCCATCGGGTTGCCGTACTGCGTCTGCTCAGGACTGAACTGGATGGTGCCGCTCGCGCCCCGGACGGCGTCGCGGAGGCTGCCCTGGCTGATCGCGGAGCCGCCGTCGTCGCCGGTGACCACGGTCAGTTTCCCGTTGGCGCACGGGGTGTTGCCCTGCGTCCAGGATTGCACGAACGGCCCGAGATCGGCGCCGCAGCCGGTGAAGTACACGACAGTCGGCGCGACCGAGCAGAGATTCTGGTCCAGGTAGGCGAATTGAGTGAGCAGCGGGTCGCTGCGGGAGACGACGGCGGGCTGGGCGCCCGGCGAGGTGAACGGGAACCGGTGCGCTGGGGGCATTTCCTCGGCGACTCGGACTTTGAAGATGCCGACCGCGGTCGTCACCATTCCCGGGTTGACCGGTGCGGTGCTGCCGGGGCCCGCGATGTACCTGAGCTTCTCACAGGTTTTCGCGCGCGTCCCCGGCGCCTGGGACGCGGTGGCGGAGGCGATCACGTCGACCGCGGCGATCGGCGTCGGCGGGGTGCTCGGTTTGCGGCTCGCGGCGTTGCGCCGACCGGCGGCGGTGTTGCCGGAGGCCCCGTTCGCTCAACGGATCTCGCGCTCCTGGCGGTCGTAGGCCTCCTGCGCGGCCGAGATGACGCCGACGTGTGCGTTCGACCATTCCTGCAAGGCGCGCAGGGGTTCGCGCAGGGAATCGCCCGCTTCGGTGAGCGTGTATTCGACGCGGATCGGAACCCCGGGGCACACGGTGCGGCGCACGAGGCCGTCCCGCTCGAGCGTGCGCAGCGTCTGGGTGAGCATCTTCTTCGAAATGCCCTCGATCCGCCGGTTCAGGCCGGAGAAGCGGGAGCTGCCGTCGGAAAGCGCGGCGACGACCAGCACTGTCCACCGGTCGCCGATGCGATCCAGGACGCGGCGCGCCGGGCAGTCCGCGCGGTAGGGGCTGCCGTGGAGGACTGGCCTGGTCAGGTGGGTTACCACAAAGTGCCTTCTTCCCGTCGGAGAGTCGCTCTCCTACGGTAACCGAAGTCATCGGCTTCGGAGAAAGGAAACTCGTGTCTCGCATCCTCGTCCTCGGCGGTACCGGTTACGCAGGTTCGGCCATCGTCGCGGAGGCCGCCGCTCGCGGTCACCAGGTCACCGCGCTGAGCCGCTCGCTTCCCGAAAAGCGGATTTCCCGGGTCAGGTACGTCGAAGGCGACGTCACCGACGAAGCGATGCTCTCGGCATCCGTGCGGGACTCGGACGTCGTCGTCGGCGCGCTCGCTCCGCGCGGCCAGCTGGCCAGCGTTTTCCGGGAGGTCTATCGCACCGTCATGCGGCTGGCGGACGCCGCGGGCGTGCCGCTGTTCCTCGTCGGCGGTGCTTCGTCGCTGCGCCCGGCACCCGGAGCGGAGCGCTTCGTCGCCGACCTCAGCCATCTCCCCGCGGAACTCCACGACGAGATCCGCGCCGGGGCCGCGCTCATTCTCGAAGACCTTCCGGCCGCGCCCGCGTCGCTCGACTGGGTGTTCGTGAGCCCGGCGCTCCGGTTCGGCGCCCGGATGCCCGGCGAACGGCTCGGCCGGTACCGGCTCGGCGGCGACGTCGCGGTCGACCCCGAAGGCGGCGCGATCTCCGCGCCGGACTACGCCCTCGGTTTCGTCGACCTGATCGAGAAGGGCGAACGCCGTCGCGAGCAGGTCAATCTCGGCAACTGACGGAGAGGGGGGTGTCCCTATGTGGTTTGTCAAGCCGCTGCGGGGGCGGAGGCGGGTTCGGGGTGGCGGTAGTGGGTGTGGTTGCGGAGCATGGCGTAGAGGACGTCGCAGCGTCGGCGGGCGAGGCATATGA
>NZ_PQIA01000018.1 GCF_003385235.1 Amycolatopsis circi
CAAGCAGAAGACGGAAGAGTAGATCAGCCTCGGTAGCGTAGGCGGGGAGAAGTGGATAAGAGACAGGGCGAGGAGGTAGCGGGCCCAATAGACACGTGCGACTCAGCGTCCGAGTCGCACGTGTCAATGGGGCCAGCAACCTCCACGACCGGACCCCGCTGCACGGCGGCGGGTAAGGCGGCACGGCTGGCGAACTGGTGCGGCGCGACCGTCCGAGCCCTCCATTGCCGGTGGCGCGCACAGCGTTGTCTTGGACGACGTCCAGGGAAGTTTCTGCCCGGTTCCCATTGTGTCGGTTGCTGCCCACTCCATCGCTCTCATAAGCGGATTGGCCGTCGGTCCCGGAATGAGGGGCGGGCCCCGGACGCGGAGCGGACGTCAGCTCAACCGCGGTCCGGCTTCGAAAGCGGAGAGCTGACCGTGCCGATCGACCTCCCCGCGCTACAGGCCCGTCGGCGCGGTGACGATGCACGGTTTCCCGTCGTCGCTCACGCGGTCTGCCGGAGTCATCGCCGCGTATCGGCGGCACCCTCATCGCGATGGTGCATCGCGCGATAGCGACCAGGGGCGTGCCCGACGACCCGCTTGAAAGCGCGGGCAAACGCGAATTCCGAGTCGTAACCCACCTTCCGCGCGATCTGACGCAGGGGGGCTTGGCCTTCGCGCAGCAGGCGGGCGGCCACGGTCATCCGCCAGATGCCGAGGTACTCCATGGGGGTGTGACCGGTCGTCGACGTGAATCGGCGGCTGAACCGGGCACGCGGGACGCCGACGGCATGCGCGAGTGCCTCCACGGTCCAGGGTTTGCCGGGGTCGTCGTGCAAGAGCGCGAGAGCGGGGCCGACAGCCGGGTCGTGGAGCGCGTGGGCCCACCCGACCAGCTGGTCTGGCTGGCCGAGAAACCAGGACCTCAGGGTGTAGGTGAACAGCAGGTCGAGCAGCGAGGCCACCACGGCGGGTGTGCCGCGGCCGGCGTGGTCGACCTCTGTGGTGAGCAGGTCGACGGCGGCGGCAAGGCAGGTGCCGCGCATCTGGCTCGCCGTGACGTGCACGACGTCGGGCAAGGAGGCGATGAACGGGTGCCGCGGCGCCGGTTCGAACAGGTACGCGCCGCAGACCAGAACGGTCTCGGGACCATCGCCCTCGATGACGAGGTCGGTGGCCGACAGCTCCTCCAGGTCGGCACCGAACAGCTCGCGCACGGTGGGGGCCGGCCGGCCTGGGGCGTCGGAGACAACGTGCCCGGCACCGGACGGCAGCAACGCGACATCCCCCTTGGCGAGCTGCAGAGCCTCTCCGCCGTCGGGGGCGAGCACGCAGGAACCGGCGATCACGACGTAAATCGTGGCGATCGACCGCGATTCGAACGCCATGCCCCAGGGAGCGCGCAGCAGCGCCCTGCCGTAGACAACGCCACCGCGCCGCAGGGCGGCGACGATGTCGCCCACGACGTCGGCCACATGGTCGCGCTCACGACCGACCGCTTTCACCGCCACGCCCGATTCGCCCCGGCATAGCGGCGATCGGATATGAACCTGTCGAGAACTGTCATGGCGCGCGTCGATAACCCATTCATACGGTGATGTCGTTACCGATTCGACCTTACCTTGCGAGGAACGCGTGCCTGCCACAGTTCTTGTTCTCGGCGCGACCGGCCGCACCGGACGCCGGGTGGTGTCCTTGCTGGCCGAGCAGGGACACACGATCCGGGCGGCGAGCCGAACCCCGGGCAACCCGGCGGGTTCGGTGACGCCGGTCCGCCTCGACTGGGACGACCCGACGACCTACCTGCCCGCGCTGGAAGGCGTGGACGCGATCTACCAGTGGTTCCCGATAAGCCCCGACCCTACGACAGAGGTCGCGGCGCTGCTGGACGACGCCAAGACCGCTGGGGTTCGCCGGGTGGTGCACCTGTCCAACACGACGGCGCAACTGTCCGGTAGCGGCTTCCCGACGCACGGGGTCGAACGGTTCCTCGAAACAGGGCCGGTGCCCGCGACAATTCTGCGTCCCAACGTCTTCGCCGAAAACTTCTCCGAGCACCCCGCGATCCTCCAGGGCATTCGTACCGGTGTCGTCACGATTCCCGCGGGCGAGGGCCGGGTGGCACCGATCTCCGTCGAGGACATCGCCGCCGCAGCCGCGGTCGCGCTAACCCAGGACGGGCATCAGCGCAAGACCTACTCCCTGACCGGACCCGATTCACTGTCCTTTTCGGACATGACCGCGATCGTCGGCGAGGCTGCGGGAAAGCCGGTGCGGTACCAGGCGATGGACCCGGTCGAGTTCCGCGAAGCCTTGCTCGGCGGAGGCACTCCCGGTCAGGTCGCCGACTTCTACGCCACCATGTACGAAGGCATCCGCAACGACTCGGCCGCCGAGGTGACCGACGACGTCCAGCGGCTCACCGGCCGGCCGCCGATCTCCTTCGCCGACTACGCCCGTGCCGCGGCAGCCCTGTGGCGCTGATCGGCTGGACCCGTGTGCAAACGCATCGCGGATCGTGGTCGTATCGACGTGTCCTTGCAGGCTGGGCGATCAGTCCGCAGGGAGCGGCGGTGACGAACGTGAACGGTATCGAGAAACTCCGACTGGTGGTGCGGCACCGAGGGTGACGGCCTCGACACCGCATTCCAGGTACCGCTCCGGGACAGCCGCGCCTTCATAGAGCGCAGCGGTGAAGCTTTCGCAGGTTGTCTTTGACACCGGCACGACGTGGCAAGGACAACCTGCCGCCCCGCTTCCGCGCGGCTGAAAGAGCCAAATGGTCTGGCTGACTCTGCCAGCCCGATCAGCAGACGGACATCATGCATGCATCCCAGTCCGTGTCGCGGAAGACCACTGAGCCCAGCCCGACGCGGATCGCTTGGCCCATGCGGCTGGCGGTCCATTGTTCGCTGCGCGGAGGCAGGGCCGCTCGATCAAGTTTGACATCAACCAATGTCGAGGTTTGAGAATCGCGGTCATGACACTGTGGATCTGCGACCGATGCGGCATCGAGCAGCCCGGTTCCCCGGAGCCCCCGCATTGTGTGCTGGACCGGGGTGAGGTCGGCATCGAGGAGCGCGGGGATCTGGGCCCGCATTCCGGGAGTTGGCGGACTCACGAACAGCTTGCCGCCGAACCGCACTCGGTGCGGGAGCGGGACCACGGCCGCGGGGTGCACAGCCTGCGGCGGGAACCGGTGGTGGGGATCGGGCAGTGGTCGTTCGTCGTGCGGACCGCGCGGGGGAACGTCCTGTGGGATCCGCCGACCTCCATCGAACCGGACACGCTCGCCGCGGTTCGCGCGCTCGGCGAAGTCGCTCTGGTGGCGACCAGCCACCCGCACATGTTCGCCGCCCAGGTCAGCTGGAGCCACGCGTTCGGGGAGGTTC
Organism: Amycolatopsis circi; assembly: GCF_003385235.1. Lineage (GTDB taxonomy): Bacteria > Actinomycetota > Actinomycetes > Mycobacteriales > Pseudonocardiaceae > Amycolatopsis > Amycolatopsis circi. Next base: position 3,378 of record NZ_PQIA01000018.1, read on the forward strand.
CGGTGCTGGTGAACGTCGCGGGCCGGGAATGGCTGGGGCGCACCGACCCCGTGATCGAGTTCTGGACGGAGCATGCCGAGCCGTTGCCCGGGGTCGAGCTGATCGAAGTCGGCGGCCATATGCCGGGCAGCTCAGTGCTGCGCACGCCGGACGGCACGATCCTGTCCGGCGACACGATCAGCGGCGGCCTCGCACCGAACTGGGTGTCGTTCCAACGCAGTTTCCCGAAGCACATCCCGCTGTCCGCCGCGGTGGTCCGCCGGATCGTGGACCGGCTGGACGGCTGGCCCTACGACCGGCTGTACACCCTCGGCGGAGACACCATCGACGCGGACGCCAAGGCTGTCGTGCGGCGCTCCGCCGAGACGCACATCCGTTGGGTCAGCGGCGAATTCGACCATCTGACCTGACCGGTGCGGTGGCGGTTCGCGACCGGCCTCGACGCCACGAAACCGACGAACCTTTGCCTAGCCCCAGCGCAGGTCGAACAAATCGACGCCGTTGTCACAACTCGTGCCAACTTTCACCATCAGCACGATCGGCAGGTGTGCGACGTCGGCGGCATTCAACAAATGTCCACTTAGGATCCCACGCAGGACTGCCGGCGCAGAATCAGCACAACCAAGTGTGGGCAACGGGCACGTACGGGTACCTCGAGCACGCACTCCCCTGCGCCACGGCACGCAGGACGGACAGCCGCGCAGGTCAGGAAACCTCCGAAACGAAGGGAACCCTCACGGATTTCGCCTGCGCTGCAAGCGATTCCTCGCCATAGCTGATGAGCAATCACCGCGAAAATCGACGCCCGGCCAGCGAATGGCGTCGGGGGGCTGGTCCGGACGGACCGCGCCGTTCGGAGCTATCGCGTCCGGGAGCCCGGCTGGATACTACGACACCAGGGAGTCGCTTACTAGCGACCAGGAGTGATACCTCATGAACAGGAATTGTCTCCGCACGGTGTTCGCGATCGCGGTCGTGGTCCTGGGTGCCAGTCCGCCGGCATCGGCCGCGGCGACGGCCGGTCATTTCCGGCAGCCGCTCGCCGCGGGCGATTGGCCGACCTATCACCACGACAACGCCCGCACCGGCGAAGCGGCCGATCTCGCTCCGCTGGGCACCCTCGGCACGGCCTGGCAGGCCACTTTGGACGGTGCGGTGTACGGGCAGCCGCTGGTGGTCGGCGGTCAGATCCTGGCTGCCACGGAGAATGACACCGTCTACGCACTGGACCCGGCCACCGGCGCGGTCCGCTGGTCTGCGCATGTCGGCGAACCGGCGAAAAGATCGGAGTTGCCGTGCGGGAACATCGACCCGCTCGGCATCACCGGCACCATGGCCTACGACCAGGCCACGTCCCGGGTTTTCGCGATGGCCGAACTCACCGGCGGGCAGCACGTGCTGGTCGGGGTGAACGTCAACACCGGCGCGGTGGAGGTGCGCACGGAGCTGGAACCACCCAAAGGGGACCGGCTGGCACACCAGCAGCGAGCGGCGCTGACCGTGCTCGGCGACCGGGTGTACGCGGCGTACGGCGGGCTGGCCGGGGACTGCGCGAACTACATCGGTTCGGTGGTGTCGGCGACCACCGCGGGGTCCGACCCGCTCAGTTACAGCGTGCCGACCACCAGGGAAGCCGGGATCTGGGCGCCAGGCGGCGGTGTCGTCGACGGCCAGCGACTGCTTTACGCGGTGGGCAACGGCGAGTCCACCACGGCCTACGACGACAGCGATTCCGTGCTGGCCTTGTCGCCCGCGCTGCAGCGGGTGGACCTGTTCGCCCCGGACACCTGGGCCGACGACAACGCGCAAGACCTCGATCTCGGTTCGTCCAGCCCCACCCTGCTCGGCGAGCACGTCCTCGCGGTCGGCAAACGAGGAACCGGATATGTGCTGCACCACGACAATCTCGGCGGAATCGGCGGGCAGCAGGCCAAGGCAGAGATCTGCCAGTCCTTCGGCGGCAGCTCGACCAGCGGCGACACCGCGTACCTGCCCTGCAACGACGGTCCGCGCGCGGTCCGCATCGCGGCGGACGGCACGCCTACCGTGGCGTGGCATGCCGACGGGACCGCGAACGGCTCGCCGACCATAGGCGGCGGCGCAGTGTGGGTGACGGACTGGAACAGTGGCGTGTTGTACGCGCTGTCACCGGCTGACGGGACCGTACTGGCTCAGCTGGACCTCGGCGCTCTTCCGCATTTCGCCTCTCCCACTTTGTCCGGCGACCACGCCTACGTCGGCACGATGACGGGCGTGGTGGCGGTCTCCGGCGCCTGACTGAACTGCGTGCAGGGTTGCGGAAGAATCCAGTCCAGACAACACAAATCCCCGGGTTCCGGTGGCCCGGGGATTTGTGTGCCGTCAAGGACTCGCACCGATTGATGATTCTGAACCACTGGGGCTCCCCTCCCGGACTTGGTGCAGGGCACTATGAAGGGAACCTTGATCACCGAGGTCCGACCGCTGGGGCAGCGCCCGTTTCGCCGTCGCTGCCCGCGCAGCAGGGGCGGTACGGCGCAACGGAAAGACGCTTCGGCGCACTCTCGCGACGGCGCTGACGCTCTCAGCCCGATACGGACGCGGGTGCTCGAAGCGTTAGCCCCGGGATACGGACTCGGCAGCACGCTGGCAAAAGCGCCGAAGTTCGGCGCTGTTCCGGTTCAACCATGGCCGACGCAGGGCGCGACGCGACCGTGCGGGTCGTGCCGCGCCCTGGCGTTCTCAGCGGGTGATCGGTGTCCAGCCTTGGGCGTAGACGTTGCCGGTGTGGCTGCTGGTGACCTCGCCGACCGCCTGGAAGGTGTAGCTCCCGGACATGCCGTCCAGTGTTCCGGTCCAGCACCGGGTCTCGCCCGGCTTGACGATGCCGTTGCCGCTGCCGCAGTCGATCTTGCTCACCTGGACGCCGTCGCGGTACCGGTAGAGGTAGGCGTCCCCCCACGAGCTGGCGTTGAGGGGCGAGTAGAAGCGCACGAACGCCCAGTAGTGGTACGCGGCGTCGCGGCAGAGCTGGATCTTCCCGATCGCGGTCCCGTCCGCGAGTCCCTTCACTGGCGCCGACGACACGACGACGCCGTAGCCGGTCGTGGTCTGGCAGTCCGGTGCGGCGGCGCTCGCCGACCCGCCCGCCACGACCAGTCCGGCCGTGACCGCGAGCGCGCTCATTGCTGCTGCCAGGATCTTCTTGACCACCATCTGTCCTCCCTTTCGCCTTGCACGAGAGTCCGGGTTCGCCCGGGAAGACCACGGTGCTGCGTCGATCGTGTATATCGCTTGCGCGGTTTCTGCATTCCGCTGGCGGGTTGTGCCACGCTGAGGCCGGGTTGAGCGGTTTGGGGGGATTCGGGTGGCCGTCCTCGTGCGCGTGCTGGGAGAGCTGTCCGTGGTGGCGGACGGGCGGCCAGTGGAGCTGGGACCGGCCAGGCAGCGGTGCGCGCTGGCGGCCCTCGCGGTCGACGCGGGCCAGGTGGTGCCCGCCGACCGTCTTGTCCACCGGGTGTGGGGCGCCCAGATTCCTCGGCGGGGGCGCGCCACTCTGCACAGCTACCTCTCGCGGCTGCGCCAGGCCTTGCGCGGCGTGCCCGGGGTGGCGATCGTGCGAAGACCCGGCGGCTACCTGCTCGACACGGCGGGAACGGTGGTCGACCTGCACCGTTTCCGCGACCTGCGCGGCCGGGCGCACGCCGAGCCCCGCGACGAGCCAGCGGCGCGGCTGCTGGCCGAGGCGCTGGAACTGTGGTGCGGGGAACCGCTCACGGGAATCGACGGCGAGTGGGCCCGCGCCCAGCGTGAGCTGTTCGCGCGCGAACGACTGGCTGCCGAGCACGAACTGACCGAGGCCCGGCTCAACCTCGGCCATGGCCGGGACCTGCTGGCGGACCTGGCCGCGCGTGCCGAGGAACACCCGCTGGACGAGGGCGTGGCCAGCCAGTACCTGCGGGCACTGCACCAGGCAGGACGCACTGCGGAAGCGTTGGAGCACTACGGCCGGACCCGGCTCCGGCTCGTCGAGGAGCTGGGCATCGACCCCGGCGCGGCCCTGGTCGAGGAGCATCGGCGGCTCCTCGCGACCGCACCCGTTACGGCCCCCGGCGCTGGCACGACGGCGTACCAGGTCGTCCCTCGGCAACTCCCTGCCGCACCGGGGGTGTTCGCCGGGCGCTGCGCCGAACTGGACCGGCTGGACGACGTGCTCGGCCCCGCCGGTGATGGCGGCGCGGTCGCCGTCGCGGCCATCACCGGCGCGGGCGGTATCGGCAAGACGTGGCTGGCGCTGCGGTGGGCGCATCGGCACGCCCACCGGTTCCCCGACGGTCAGCTGTTCGTCGACCTGCGCGGCTTCGGTCCGGACGGCACGCCGATGGACCCGTCGGTCGCGGTCCGCGGCTTCCTCGACGCTCTCCGCGCCGAGCCCGGCCGCGTCCCCCTCGACCCGAACGCCAGGGCCGCGCTGTTCCGCAGCACGATCGCCGGGAAGCGGATGCTGCTCGTGCTGGACAACGCGGCCGACAGCGCCCAGGTCGCGGAGCTGCTGCCCGGCGGCGGAGGTTGCGCCGTCCTGGTGACCAGCCGCAACCAGCTCTCCGGCCTGGTCACCAGGCACGGCGCGCATCCGCTGCGCCTCGACCCGCTGTCCGCGGCCGAAGCCCGCGCCGTGTTCGTCGGCCGGTTCGGTGAGGCCAGGATGATCGGGCAAGCGCCCGCTGCCGAGGAACTCGCCGCCCTGTGCGGCGGATACCCGCTGGCGCTGGGGATCGTCGCCGGTCACGCGCAGGCACGTCCCCAGCTCCCGCTGAGGGCGCTGGTCGACGAGTTGCGGGGGCAGGGGCTGCGGGCGTTCGACGACGGAGACCCGTCCGCCAGCCTCCCCGCGGTGCTGTCGTGGTCGCACCGGGCCCTCGCTGCCGAGGAGGTCACCGCGTTCGCGCTGCTCGGTGTGGCCCCGGGACCGGACACCGGTCTGCCGGCGGCCGCGAGCCTGCTCGGCCTGCCCCGCAACGAAACCGCGACGCTGCTGCGCCGGCTGGAACGGTCTTCGCTGCTCGACCGCGGCGCCGACGGGCGCTACCGGATGCACGACCTGGTCCGCCAACACGCTCGCGACACCGCCGACGCGATTCCCGAAAGGGTCCGCGCCGCCGCCCTGAGCCGCGTGACCGACTTCTACCTGCACACCGCTCACGCCGCCGACCGCCGCCTCAACCCGCACCGCGACCCGGTCCTGCTCGACGAGCCCGCGCACGGCGCCCAGCTCGACCCGCCGGCGAGCGACGAGGTCGCGATGGCGTGGTTCGACAGCGAACACCGGTGTCTGCTGGCCGTCCAAGAACAGGCAGCCGCTCGCGACCAGCACCGGGTCGTGTGGAACCTCGCGTGGGCGCTGGAGCCGTTCCACCGCCGACGCGGGCACCTGCACAGCAGGCTCGCCGTGTGGCAGGCGGCCCTGGCCTCGGCCGCGCACTTGCCCGACCCGGCCGCGCACATCCTCACCCACCGGCTGATCGGCCGCGCCCACTCCGACCTCACGCAGCACGACAAGGCGATCGACCACCTGCACCAGTCGCTCACGCTGGCCGAACACCAGCACGACCGCGTCAACCAGGCCCACGCCCACCGCACCCTCGCCGCCGCCTGGGCGCAGCTGGGCAACGACCGCAAGGCCCGCGACCACGCCGAACGAGCGCTGCGAATGTGCCGCGCACTCGACGACCCAGTGTGGGAAGCACGCGCCCACAACGCCGTGGGCTGGTACGCCGCCCAACTCGGCGAGCACGACCAAGCCCGCGCCCACTGCGAACAGGCCCTCGCCCTGTTCGACCGCAACGAAGACCCCGAAGGCAAAGCGACCACTTTGGACAGTCTCGGCTACCTCGAGCACGCGGCCGGCCACCACCCCCGCGCCATCACCCACTACCGCAACGCGCTCACGATCTTCCGCGACCTCGGCGCCACCTATCAACTGGCCGACACGCTCGACCGCCTCGGCCAGCTCCACACCACCCTCAGCCAGCACGACCTCGCCCACGCCGCCTGGCGGGAAGCCCTCACCCTCTACCGCCGCCAATCCCGCCACGACGACGCTGCCCGCACCGAACGCAACCTCAACGGCCGCCAGCGGAATCGGCCGGACTGACGCGCGAAGACGGTCACCGGTCATTGCCGCCCGACAGGGCATGACCGTCGAAGCGCCCGGCATCCGGATTTGAGGGGCTGCAGCACTTCGCCCTGCGCGACCAGGACGGGGCGCTCAACGGTCCCTTCGGCGTGACGCTGTGCGCCCCAGCCGTCGGCAGCCCGCTGCAGGCATTGGGTGAGGCGATCAGATATCGGACCCGGATGTCCGCGCGCATGCGCGAGATCGCGATCCTGGCTGTCGCTTCGGCAAGCGGGAGCGAGTTCGAAACCTATGCCCACCAACGGGCAGGCCGCGCAGCCGGGCTCTCCGACGACGAACTGTCCACTCTGGCCTCCGGTACGTTCACGGCACAAGTCGCCGCGTACCGGCTGTGCCTGCGCTTGCTTGCCGCGCCGGGGCTTGGGAAGACGCCGACATCGAGGCATTGGTCTGCGTGCTAGAGCGCGCAACCGTGGTGGAGCTGACCATCCTGGTCGCTACTGCCGCCATTGCGGCTGGCAACCCCGAGGTGTCGCAATAGGACACTCGAGGAGTGGCCTCGACAGCCGCGCCGAAGCGGGAGTCGAGGTCCGTCGCCACGCACCGGAACCGGTGCGGGTGATCCGGCAGCCGACGCGGGCGACCCCCGGCCTGCCTGACGATCGCCGAAGCTACACTAGCTGATCGAAGATGACGTAAATCGTCTACTTCACGCACAAACGATCGTCTACACTGAGGCCCGCGCTCACTTTGCTGCTCACGGACCGAAGGGCCTTCATGTCAGAGCCGTCTTCTCCCGAGTCGTCTTCTTCCGTGTCCTCCGTGTCTTCTGTTTCTTCCGGGGCCGGTGAGCCCGCCGCACCGGGGTCTGGTTCCTTTGTGGCCGCCGAATTGGCCTCTCAGCCGCAGACGTGGCGCGTCGCGGCGGGCTGTGCCGCGCGAGCCGCCGCTTCGCTGCCGCAGCCTGGCGAGCGGGTGGCCGTGGTCGGCTGCGGCACCAGCTGGTTCGTCGCGATGAGCTACGCCGCCGCGCGGGAGCAGCGGGGTCTCGGCGTCACTGACGCGTTCGCCGGGTCCGAGTTTCCGGCTGGCCGCGAGTACGACCGGGTGGTCGCGATCTCCCGGTCCGCCACCACGACCGAGATCATCGAACTGCTGTCCTCGATGGCCGGGCAGCGGACCACGCTGATCACCGCGGTGGGCGACGGGCCTGCGGCCGCGGTCGCGGGCGAGGTCGTCGAGCTGCCGTTCGCCGACGAACGCTCGGTCGTGCAGACCCGCTTCGCCACGAGCACGCTCGCGCTGCTGCGCGCGGGCCTCGGCGACGACGTCGACGAGCTGGCGCGGCAGGCGGAGCGCGCGCTGCTGGAACCGGTCGACGACCTGCTCGACGCCGAGCAGGTCACGTTCATCGGACGCGGGGCGGCGGTCGGCGTCAGTCACGAGGCCGCGCTGAAAACCCGCGAAGCGGCGCAGTTCTGGGCCGAGGCCTATCCCGCGATGGACTACCGGCACGGGCCGATCGCCATCGCGCAGCCCGGCCGTCTGGTGTGGTCGTTCGGCGAAACCCCGGACGGCCTCGCCGCCGAGATCGCCCGCACCGGGGCCCGGTTCGTGCACCACGACCTCGACCCGCTCGCCGGGCTCGTCGTCGCGCAGCGGTTCGCGATCGCGCTCGCGCACCGACGCGGGCTCGACCCCGATCGCCCGCGGTCGCTGACCCGTTCGGTCATCCTCGCCTGATGGCCGTCCTGGGCATCGATGTCGGCGGCACGTCGGTCAAGATGCGCGTGACCGACGGCCGTTCCGTTTTCGCGGAATGGCGCGAGCCGACCCCGTTCGGGAACCCCGAGGCGCTGGCCGAACTAGTGGCCCGCGCCGCCGCGCGCCATCCGGTCGACGCGGTGGGACTGGTCGTCCCGGGCATCGTCGACGAGCGCTCCGGGCGGTGCGTCAAGGCGGTCAACCTCGGCTGGGACGACGTCCCCGTCCGCGACCTCGTCTCCGCTCGCCTCGGCCTCCCGCTCGCGTTCGGGCAGGACGTCCGCGCGGGCGCGCTCGCCGAGGCCCGCACCGGCGCGGCGGCGGGAGCTTCCGGACCGGTGTTGTTCGCTCCGGTCGGCACCGGTTTCGCGACCGCGCTCGTGGTGCGCGGCGAGGTGCTCGACGCGGGCCCGTGGGCCGGCGAGGTCGGTCAGGTCCGGCTGCCCGACGGCCGCCGCGTCGAAGAAGTCGCGTCGGCGGCCGGGGTCGCTCGACGGGCCGGGGCTCCGGACGCGGCCGCTGTCGCCGCGCGGGTTCGCGACGGAGATCCCGCCGCCGTCGAGGCGTGGGACGAGTGCGTTCGGGCGCTCGCGGAGCCGATCGCGTGGGCCACCGCCGTGGCCGGGTGCACCACAGTGGTCGTCGGCGGCGGCCTCGCCGAGTCGGGCGCGCTGCTGCTCGACCCGCTCGGCGTCGAGGTCGCACACCGGCTCGGGGCGCTGCGGGCGCCCGCGATTGTCCAGGCGCACCATGGGGATCGGGCTGCTGTAGTAGGTGCGACGCTGCTGGCGCTGCGATGATCGTCGTCGCCACGCCCAACCCCGCGGTCGACATCACCTACCGCGTCGGCACCCACACGCCAGGCGGCACGAACCGGGTGCTCGACGTACAGCGACGGCCCGCGGCAAAGGCGTGAATGTCGCCCATGTCCTCGCGGCGCTGGACGTCCCGGTGCACGCCGTGCTTCCGCTCGGCGGTGACGCGGGCCGCTGGCTCGGCTTCGCGTTGACGGTTCCGTTCGACGCGACGCCCTGCGCGGGCGAGACTCGGTCGACGGTCACCGTCACCGGCGACGGCCACCCGACGGTGTACGCCGAGCCCGGCCCTCGACTGTCCACAGGGGAATGGGACGGCTTCTCGGCCGCGCTCGCCGCCCGGCTCCGGGAGGCGGATCTGCTCGTGATTTCCGGTTCCCTGCCGCAAGGAGCAGCACCGGAACTGGTCGGCGACTGGGTTCGGCTGGCGCGGGCGGCCGGGGTCCGGACGCTGGTCGACGCGTCGGGGCCGCCTGGGTGTGCACAGCGTGATGTACGACGGTTCGCGACTGTCCTATGCGGACAATGTGCGCAGCACCCGCGAGGTGGCGGAACTCTGCCACGAAGCGGGCATCGCCGTGGAAGCCGAGTTAGGCGAAATCGGCGGCAAGGACGGCGTGCACGCACCAGGCGCCCGCACTGATCCGGCCGAGGCCGCGGAGTTCGTGGCTGCTACCGGTGTCGATGCGCTGGCCGTGGCGGTCGGTACGTCACACGCGATGCTTTCGCGCACCGCTCGGGTCGACCGCGATCTGGTGACACGGCTGCGGGAAGCCGTCCCGGTTCCCTTGGTGCTGCACGGATCCTCCGGCCTTTCCGAGGACGAACTGTGCGGCGCGGTGGTCAGCGTGATGGCGAAGATCAACATCGCGACGCATCTCAACGGGCTGTTCACCGGCGCGGTGCGGCAGTTCCTCGAGGAACAGCCCGACGCGGTCGACCCGCGCAAGTACGTGCGGCTCGGGCGATCCGCAGTGGCCGCCGAGGCCGCGCGGCTGCTCCGGCTGCTCGCCGGATGAGGCGACCGGGAGCTTCCGGGCTCGGGCGAGGCGCTGCGTCCACCGGCCGGCCGACGGAAGACCACCTCTAGCGGATTTTCCCACCACTAAACAGGTCCGGCGCGACCGAATGCGCGCTGCGGGGCGAGTCGGAGAGCCCCGCGCGCCCTGTCACAGGCCGAATGGGCTCGCCTCGACAACCGCGCGCGAGTCCGGCACGCCAGCACCGGGGCTGGACACCGACGGAAGTCTGCTCCACCGGTTCAGCCGGTGACTTCGCTGCCCGAGTGCGCTATACAAGACCGCACTGTGCATTTTAATGCGCGAGGAAGGTGCATAATGGTCAGATATATGCAACCCTGGCGATGCCTGGCCGCAGTACTGGTCTTGCTGGCCGTCGCCGCTCCCGCCACCGCCCAAGCCGCCCAAGCCGCCGCAGCCCCCGCCGGGCAGCTCGGGGACCTGACCCAGATCTCCGGCGACGGTCCGGTGACCACCCTGACCGCGGGAACGGCGGCCGTCCGGGTCAGCTTTCCCACGGCGGCCGCGGTCCGCGTCTGGCTCGCACCGGACGGGACGTTCACCGATCCGGCGGGGAGCAAGATCGTGCTGCCGAACGGCTCCGCCCCCGTGGTGCCGAAGCGGACCGACCGAGGCGGCTACTGGGCGATCAGCACCGGCAAGGCCACGCTCCGCGCCTACAAGAACCCGTTGAAGTTCGCCCTCTACGACGGCGCGGACCGCAAGCAGCTCTGGGCCGAGTCCGCCCCGCTGTCCTGGACCGGGGACACCACCACGCAGACGCTCGCGCGCGGCGCGAACGAGCAGTACGTCGGCGGCGGCGAGCAGAACGGCCGCTTCAGCCATCGCGACCAGACCATCAAGATCTTCGCCGACGACAACTGGAACGACGGCGGCGCACCGAACTCCCAGCCGTTCTACGCCTCGACAGCCGGGTACGGCGTGCTGCGCAACACCTTCGCACCCGGCAGCTACTCGTTCGCCGATCCGGTCCGCACGACGCACGACGAGCGGCGCTTCGACGCCACCTACGTCGTCGGCGACGGGCTCAAGGACGTCATCTCCGGCTACACCGACCTGGTCGGCAAACCCTTCCTCCCGCCCATTTACGGCCTGGAGACCGGCGATTCCGACTGCTATCTGCACAACGCCAACCGCGGCGAACGGCACACTCTCGACGCGGTGAAGGTGGCCGAGGGCTATCCCGAACACGGCATGCCCAACGGCTGGATGCTGGTCAACGACGGGTACGGCTGCGGCTACGAAAACCTCCAGCAAACCGGCGAAGGCTTGCGGGACAACAAGATGCAGCTCGGCCTGTGGACCGAGAACGGCGTGCCCAACCAGGCCGAGGAGGTCAAGGCGGGCGTCCGCGTGCGCAAACTGGACGTCGCCTGGGTCGGGCCCGGCTACCAGTTCGCCCTCGACGCCTGCGACACCGCGCACAAGGGCATCGAGGACAACAGCGACGCGCGCGGGTTCGTCTGGCAGCCGGTGAGCTGGGCCGGCGCGCAGCGGTGCGGCGTGCTGTGGAGCGGCGACCAGTCCGGGTCCTACGACTACATCAAGTGGCAGATCCCCACCTACGCGGGCTCGACGCTGTCCGGCATCGCCTACAACACCGGCGACATCGACGGCATCTTCGGCGGCAGCCCACAGACCTACGTCCGCGACCTGCAGTGGAAGTCCTTCCTGCCGGTCGCGATGACCATGGACGGCTGGGCGGCGGCGGACAAGCAGCCGTGGCGCCAAGGCGAGCCCTTCACCTCGATCAACCGCGAGTACCTGCTGCTCAAGGAACGCCTGCTGCCCTACACCTACAGCTACTCGGTGCGGGCGCACCAGACCGGGGTCGGCCAGGTCCGGCCGCTGGCCCTGGAATACCCCGACGACCCGAACGCGTGGACGGACAAGGCGAAGTACGAATTCCTGTCCGGCACGGACTTCCTGGTCGCCCCGGTGTACGACAATTCGTCCGTGCGCGACGGCGTCTACCTGCCCAAGGGCACCTGGGTGGACTACTGGAGCGGCAAAACCTACACCGGTCCGACCACTGTGGACGGTTATGACGCGCCGCTGGACAAGCTGCCGCTGTTCGTCCGGGGCGGTGCCGTGGTGCCGATGTGGGCGAAGGGCACGACGTCGTGGCAGACCCGCGACAAGGGACAGCTCGACGTCGACGTCTACCCGCAGGGCAACGGCAGCTTCACCCTCGCCGAGGACGACGGCGTCACGCGCGGCTACCAGCGCGGCGAGCAGGCCCAGCAGACGTTCACGGTGGACGCGCCGCGGTCCGGTCCGGGCACGGTGACCGTCGGGATCGGTGCGAGCGCCGGGTCCTATGCCGGGAAACCGGCGGCGCGGAACTACCAGCTGTCCGTCCACACGGGAACGAAACCCGCGGCGGTCCAGGGCGGGCGCGGAATCCTGCGGCAGTACGCGACCGAGGCCGAACTGGACAAGGCCGCGTCCGGCTGGTGGTACGACCCGTCCGCGCGAGGTGTCGTGCGGGTGAAGACGGGCTCGATCGATTCCGGTGCCGCGCAGGACATCCGGTTGCTCGGGACGAGCGCGGTCGGCGGCTTCTTCCCCGGCGACGACAACGCCTCGGTGCGGCTTTCCGTCCCCGCCACGGCCACGCCGGGCCAAGCCGTGTCGGCCACCGTCAGCTTCACCAACAGCACCCCGGTGCCCGTGCGTGACGTGGCATTGTCGGTACAGGGCAACGGTTTCCACGCGGACGTTTCGCAGGTTCCGACGCTCGTCTGGCCGGGCCAGTCGGTGCGAATCCCGGTGCGGCTGACCCCGGATCCGGGGCTGCGCCCGGCAGACTACGAGCTGACTGCCACCGCGAAGTACCAGGCCAGGCTGGGCACCCATGAAACGGCGGGGTCAGCGATGGTGACCGTGCCGTACGCGACGGTGGCCGCGGCGTACGGGAATGTCGGCGTCACTGACGCGGCACACGTCGCGAACGGGGACCTCGACGGCGGCGGCAGCAGCTTCCGCGCGGAAGGCCTCGCCGAAGCGGGCCTGAAACCGGGAGCGTCGTTCATCGCGGACGGCGCCCAGTCGACCTGGCCGGAGGCCGGTACCGGGAAGCCGGACAACGTCGTCGCCGCCGGGCAGACGGTCGCCGTGCAGGGCAGCGGTTCCAAACTGGTCCTGACCGGCACCGGAACCGGGTCCGCCGCGAGCGGCCGGGTCGTCGTCCGGTACGCCGACGGCAGTACGAGCCAGGCTGACCTGGGCTTCCCGAACTGGTGCTGCTCCGATCCGGCGAAGTACGGCGCGACTACGGTCGCCTCGGTGTCCGGGAAGAACACGAAGGCCGGTCCGGCTTATCCGACGGTGGCTTACCGGGTGTTCGCGAATTCCGTTCCGCTCACGGCGAGCAAACGGGTCGTCGCGGTCACTCTGCCGTCCAATGCGGCCCTGCACGTGTTCACCGCGGCCATCGCCTGACGCCGGGCCACGGGTTTGCGGTCCGTGAGGGGAACCCTGAGGGACTCAGAGTCCCTCAGGGTTCCCCTCACGGACGACCGCGGTGGCCGGGGCCCGGCCTCCGGTGCTTCAGCGGCGCGGGGTGAGCCGCAGGATCTGCTCGCCCGCGGTACGACCGTCGCCGACCCGGCTGCCGCTGCGATCGGTCCAGGAGCGCACCGGCACCGTCTCACTCCGCCGACCCGGTGCCGCCGAAAGCGCCAGCACCAAACCGCTGTAGCGGTTGACCAGGCGCATCCCGCCGTCCGCGGGGACCAGGAACCATTGCTGGCCAACACCGGAATCGGCGCTCAGGCTCGGCGCGGTCCCCCAGGCGCGCCCGGACGGCGTCGCCGGGACGCCCAGTGCCAGGCCGCTCGCGGCGTTGACGATGCGGTAAGAACCGTCGCCAACCGGAGAGAACCGCCAGTTCGCTCGGTCCCCGGCCTGCCCGGGCGGCACGGAGGTGGTACCGGTACGACCGGACTGCGTAAGGACCCGACCGGACCCGATCCGGTAGACGCGGCCCGGGTCGACCGGCGACGCGGCGGGGGCGGCGGACGTGACGGTCACGTCCGCGTAGACGCCGTCGCGGCCGTCCACGCACGAGATCGAGCAGTAGGACCGGAACGTCTTGCCCACGATCGTCCCGGCAGTCCGGGTGGCCGAGTCGACGAACCAGCGGTACCACGACTGGTCCCGGTAGGAGCCGGTGTCGCCGATCAGCCGCCACTTCGGGTTCGCCAGGTCCTCGGTCGCGTAGAACCGTTGCGGGACCACCGAATCGACCGCCTCCGGCTCGCCGAGGTACAGCCCGAGATGCGCGTCGTAGGCGATGTTCATGACGAACAGGTCGGATTTGCGCGGCAGCGTCCCCGCGGCGATCTGCTGGGCCGCGGTGCCGGCGCGCGCGGGGTCGTAGTCCTGCGCCGGCGGGGTGTAGCCGCGGGGATCGACGTCCGTGGGCACCAGATTGCTTTCCTTGCCGCCGACGCCCGGCTGCGCCCATCGGCCGTCGTACCACTTCTGCCACGTTCCGGTGCCCATTTTCCCGGACATCGGCGCGCGGGCCACGTGGGCCAAGCCGCTGAACCCGCCGCCGCCCGCTCCGGCCTTCGTCACGACGCGAGAGCCGTAGTAGACGTAGAAGTAGCCCGACTTCGGGTCGGCGAACAGCCGCGGATCGCCGTCGCCGTAGTCGAACGTCTGGTTCGGGAACGCCGTCGTGTCGCCGCGTTTCGTCGAGTACGGCGACGTGATCGCGTGCCCGCCGATCCGCCAGGTGTGGCCCCGGTCGGCCGATACCGCCCAGTCGATGGCGTCGTAGTGCGAAAACGAATAGGCGCCGAACGGTTCGGGGGTGAACTCGTTGTGCACCAAGCCGTACCAGTCACCGGTATCCGGATCGACCCAGGTGCCGACGAGATCGCAGAAGTTCTTCTGGGTGTAGCTCGACCCGGCGGGCGGGTCGGTCGCCTCGCGGCCGGTCGGGCTGGTGTCGCAGCGCCACGTCGTGTCGTTGTTGCGGTCTCTCGGCTCGGCCGGGTTCACCGCGTCGCTCAACCCCGCGTCGCGCCGCGCCGAGTCGAAGTCCGTGCCGGTGTAGAAGTCCCAGACCCGCGGGCCTTCCTTGCCGTAGAGGGCGGCGGACTGCTGGAAGTGGAAGGTCCCGTCCCGGTCGAGGAACGGAGCGGCCGGGGTGTCCGTCGGGAACGGGTACTCGGCGACGGCCCCGACCGACACGGAGTACCCCGGATCGGCGTGCGCGACGGTGAGCCCGGCGAAGGACCCGGCGGAGAGGGCCAGGGCCGCGCCGGCGGCGAACGTTGTGCGGAAGCGTGGCATGGCTCGGTTCCTCGCAGGCGATCGGCATCAACAATCGACAAGAACGAACATGTTCACACAGTCTTGATGCTTGATTTTGCGCTGTCAACCCGCCATTCGACCCTCTTCGAGCAGGTCACCGCACGACTCCCCCGCGCGTCACGATGCAGGCGCGAACCTCGGCCGAAATGTTGACAAGTGATTGATCAACCCTAAAAATGCGCAGCAACACGCACTCAGTGTGTGGTCTTCGACCTCGATCAGGTGGTGGCTGATGCGGTTTCACAAGCTCGTGGGCTCGACCCTAGCGGCGACGCTGCTGCTCGCCGGGTGCGGCAGCGGCGACGCGGCGGGCGACAGTGCCGGGGAGAACGCGCTTCCCGGTGCGGCCGAGTTCCTTTCTTCGCCCTGTCCGGAACCGGCCGTGAAACCGGCGAGCGGCGGACAACTCCTCTACTGGTCCATGTGGACCGCGGACGAGCCGCAGGGCAAGGTGCTGCAAAAGGCGTTGCAGTGCTTCCAGAACAAGACCGGCGTCAAGGTCGAGGTCCAGTGGCTCGGCCGCAAGGCCTACACCCAGAACCTCGTCCCGGCGCTCAACACCGGCAATGTCCCCGACCTGTTCGACCAGGACGTCAGCAAGGTCGGCGCGGCGATCATGACGCCGGGCGGCACGCAGGGCCTCGACGACGTGTTCGGCATGAAGATCGGCGAGGGCGACAAGACCGTCAAGGACGTCCTCTCCCCCACCTCGTACGACTTCCCGCAGAACAAGGACCGCGAGGGGCACAGCTTCCTGGTGCCGTACGAGATCCAGTCCAGCGCCTGGTGGTACGACAAGGCCAAGATCGGAGCGATCGCCCAGCCGAAGACCGTGGACGACCTGGTCGGCCTGTTCGACAAGGCCAAGGCGGACGGCAAGGCCGCGGTGAGCCAGGACGGCGACATCCCGTTCTACAACATGTACTACTTCACCCAGCTCGCCGAACGCTACGTCGGCGCGGGCGGGCTGGCGAAGGCGGCGCAGGACCCGACCGGCCGCGCGTGGACCGACGTGCCGGGGTTCCGCGAGGCGGCCGCGCAGACCGCGCGGATCTCGAAGTACTTCATCGACGGCTGGGACGCGGCCAAGTTCCCGCAGATCCAGCAGCGCTGGGCGGACGGCGACGCGCGCTTCCTGTACGTCGGCACCTGGGCGCCGAGCGAAACCCGCGAGTACCTGGACAAGCAGGGCGCCGGCACGAAGATCGACTACGGCTCGTTCCAGTTCCCGATGCCGCCGGGCGCCGCGCACGACACCGTGGAACAGATGTCGATCGGCTTCGCCGTGCCCAAGAAGGCCAAGAACGCCGACGCGGCCAAGGCGTTCATCGCCTACTTCCTCAACAAGGGCAACCTGGCCGGCATCCCCGCGGTGGCCGACAACCTGGTGCCCCGCCCCGATCTCGCGGTGCCCGACGATCTCAAGCCGGTCAAGACTGTGATGGACGACCAGAAGAAGGAGCACGTGCTGCAGTACGACGGCATCGACGCGATCGCCGGCGGCAAATGGCAGACCGACGTGTTCGACCCCGCCGACACCGCGCTGCTCAAGGGACAGCTGACGCCGGAGGCGTTCGTGGCGCAGCTCGCGCAGAAGTCCGCCGCCTTCTGGAAGAACCAGCACTGATGGCGGCGGTCACCGCCCCGGCGCGGCGCCCCGCGCTGGGGCCGCACCTGCGCCGCAGGCGCAAGCTGTTCTGGCCTTTCGCCGCCCCCGCGCTCGCGCTCTACCTGGCGTTCCTGGTGCTGCCCACGATCGCGACGGTCGTGCTCAGCTTCACCAGCTGGTCCGGCGCGGGCGACACGCCGCGTCCGCAGGGGGTCGGCAACTACGTGCGGATGTGGCAGAGCGATTCGTTCCGCTACGCCTTCGGCAACACGCTGATCTACGTGTTCCTCGGCGGCATCGGCACCTTCCTGCTCGCGTTCCTGTTCACCATGGTGCTGCGGGACATGCGCGGCGGGAAGGTCGTGCGGGCGATCCTGTTCTTCCCGAACATCGTCGCCCCGGTCGCGCTCGGCATGTTCCTCGGCTTCGTGTTCAAGTACCAGCCGGGCAAGCAAGGGCTCGCCAACTACGCGCTGGAGCACCTCGGCGCGGACGCGGCGAAGTTCCTGGCCCCGGAGAACGTGACCGGGGTGGTGACCGCGTCGCTGATCTGGGCCAGCTCCGGGTTCTACATCACCATCCTGATGGCCGCGGTGGACCAGATCCCGCCGTACCTCTACGAGGACGCGGACCTGGGCGGGGCGTCGCCCTGGCAGAAGTTCCGCTCCATCACGCTGCCGCTCACCTGGGACGTGGTGGGCGTGGCGGGGGTGCTGTGGACGATCAACGCGCTCAAGATCTTCGAACTCGTCTTCGTGCTCGCCGGCCCCGGCACCTACGCGCCGCCGAACCAGGCGTGGACGCTCGGCATCTACGTGTTCGACCGGACCTTCGGCTCGAACGGCACCCCGGATTTCGGGGCGGCCTGCGCCTGCGCGGTCGCGATGATCGCGCTCGTCTCGATCCTCGTCGTGCTGCTGCGCCGGCTGATGCGCCGTGACGCCATCCAGTTCTGAAGGAGACCCTGTGACCGTCACGGAAGCGCCGCCGCGCGGCAGCGCACCGGGCCGGCCCCGGCGCACGCCGCCGCGCCGGCCCCGCCCCGCCCCCGGCAGCCGCCGGCTGAGCCCGCTGCGGCTGCTCGGCTCGGCGATCGTGTGGCTGTTCACCGCGGGCAACCTGCTGGTGCTGTACTGGCTGATCACCGCGTCGTTCAAGACGCCGGTGGAGATCTTCACCAAGCCGTTCGCCCTGCCGTACCAGTGGTTCCGCGTCGGCAAGCCGTTCCGGAACTTCGTCTACGCCTGGAACAACGCCGGGTTCGGCGACGCGGTGCTGTCCACCGTGGTCCTGGTCGGGCTGGCGACGGTGGTCACGGTCGCGATTTCCGCGCCGTGCGCCTACGCGCTCACCCGGCTCGGCGTCCGCGGTTCGGGCGTGCTGACCAACGGCGTCGCGATCGGCATGGGGGTGCCGTTCCAGACCGTGATCATCCCGCTGTTCGTCGCGTTCAGCGAAATCCATCTGGACAACCAGTACGGGCTGTTCGTGCTCTACGTGGCGCTCTCGATCCCGTTCACCGTGTTCCTGCTGACCGGGTTCTTCCGCTCGCTGCCCGACGAGATCGAAGAGGCCGCGGTGCTCGACGGCGCGTCGCCGGTGCGGGTCTTCGTCTCGGTGGTCCTGCCGCTGGCCCGCGGCGGCGTGGTCACCGCGCTGACGCTCAACGCGATCGGGCTGTGGAACGAAACCCTGCTGGCGATCGTGTTCCTCAAGGACCAGGCGCACTTCACGCTGTCGCGCGCGCTGTTCACCTTCTACGGCGCGGCCAGCTACCAGTCCGAGTACGGCGGGTTGATCGCCGGGGTGGCGATCGTCGTGCTCCCGATGCTGCTGCTCTACGTCGTGCTCGCCCGCCGGATCATCACCGGCCTGACCCTCGGCGCCGGAAAGTAGGACTCTGATGGCCACCGTGAGCTTCACCGACACCACCCGCTATTACGCCGGGGTCGAGCGCCCCGCCGTGGACGGCCTCGACCTGGAGGTCGCCGACGGCGAATTCCTCGTGCTGGTCGGCCCTTCCGGCTGCGGCAAATCGACCACGCTGCGGATGCTCGCCGGGCTGGAGGGCGTGGACGGGGGCTCGATCCACATCGGCGAGCGCGACGTCACCGAGCTTCCGCCGAAGGAGCGGGACATCGCGATGGTGTTCCAGAACTACGCGCTCTACCCGCACATGACCGTCGCGGAGAACATCGGTTTCCACCTCAGGCTGGCGCGGATGCCGAAGGCCGAACGGGAACGCCGGATCCGCGAGGCCGCGGCCACCCTGGACCTCACCGGATACCTCGACCGGCGCCCGGCGAAGCTGTCCGGCGGGCAGCGGCAGCGGGTCGCGATGGGCCGGGCGATCGTGCGCGAGCCGAGCGTGTTCCTGATGGACGAGCCGCTGTCCAATCTGGACGCCAAGCTGCGGGTGCAGACCCGCACGCAGATCGCGTCGCTGCAACGGCGGCTCGGCACCACCACGCTGTACGTCACGCACGACCAGATCGAGGCGATGACGATGGGCGACCGGGTGGCCGTGCTGCGCGACGGCGTGCTCCAGCAGTGCGATACCCCGGTCGGGCTGTTCGAACGCCCGTGCAACGTGTTCGTCGCGGGCTTCATCGGTTCCCCCGCGATGAACCTCATCGAGACCACTGTGGACGGTTCCGGCGCGGCGGCGGGCGACGGCACGCTCCCGCTGACCGCGGCGCAGCGGTCCGCGCTGACCGGGCCGGGGATCGTCGTCGGCGTGCGGCCGGAAGGCTGGGACGTCGGCGGCGCCGGATACCGCGCGGTCGTCGAGGTGGTCGAGGAACTCGGCAGCGACCAGTACCTCTACTGCCGGGCCGGGGACCGGGTGCTGACCGTGCGGACGCCCGGCATGGCGCCGTGGCGGCGCGGCGAGGAGATCTCGCTGGCGCCGAAAACCGGTGCGGCGCATCTGTTCGACGCCGCCACTGGCGAACGGCTGCCGGACGCATGAGCGCCGTCACCAGCACCGAACTCGTGCTGCCCGCGGCCGCACTCGGCCCGGAGAACCCGTTGCCGCCGCTGGTCCGCGCCGAACCGGTGGCCACAGTGTCCAATGCGGACGAACTGCCCGGCGATCTGGCGGCGAACCTTTCCTACGGCCGGCTGGACACGGTTCTGCCGTACCGGCTGCAGGACGGGTACGGCCGCGACCGGACCGAACAGCGGCTGCCCGCGCTGGTGCTGGAGAACGACCTGCTGCGCGCGACCGTCCTTCCCGGACTCGGCGGGCGGCTGCATTCCTTGCTGGACAAGAAAACCGGCCGGGATCTGGTGTATCGCAACCGGGTGTTCCAGCCGGCGAACCTGGCGCTGCGCGACGCGTGGTTCGCCGGCGGGGTCGAGTGGAACCTCGGCAGCACCGGGCACACCGCGCTGACCTGCGCGCCGATGTTCGCCGCCGAGGCGGCGGGGCCCGGCGGCGAACCGGTGCTGCGGCTGTGGGAGTGGGAACGGACCCGCGACCTGCCGTACCAGCTGGATTTCTGGCTGCCCGAAGGGTCGCGGCAGCTGTTCGTCGGGGTGCGGATCCGCAATCCGCACGACCGCGACGTGCCGGTCTACTGGTGGTCCAACACCGCGGTGGCGCAGACGGCCGGGACCCGCGTGCTGGCCCCGGCCGCGCGAGCCTGGCACTACGGCTATTCCGGGCGGCTGGAACTCGTCGACGTCGGCGGCGATCTCACCTTTCCCGCGCGAGCCAGTGCGGCGGCCGACTATTTCTTCGAGGTGGACGGGCCGCCGTGGATCGCCGCGGTGGACTCGGCCGGGCGCGGGCTCGGCCAGGCGTCCACGGCGCGGCTGCGCGGACGGAAACTGTTCGTGTGGGGCGAATCCGCGGGCGGACGGCGGTGGCAGGAATGGCTCGCGCCCGGCATGGAGGGATACCTCGAAATCCAGGCCGGGCTCGCGCGGACGCAGCTCGAACACCTGAGGCTGCCCGCGGGCGCGTCGTGGGACTGGCTCGAAAGCTACGGTCCGGTCGAGGCCGACCCGGAGATCGCGCACGGACCGGACTGGCCCGCCGCGCTCGCTTCGGTCGCCGCTGGGCTGCCCACCTCGGCCGAACTGGACCGGCGGTGGCGCGAATGGCGTGCGGTCGCCGACGCCGCTCCCGGGGAACTCCTGGCCGCGGGATCCGGCTGGGGTGCGCTGGAGACCCGCCGGATGCTGGCGGACCTGCCCGGGACACCGTTCCCGGAGGACAGTCTCGGCCCGGCCCAGCAGCCGTGGCTGGACTTGCTCGACGGCGTCGCGCCCCGGGCCGAGCCCGCCGCCGAACCCCCGGACACGCTGACCAACCGCCATTGGGCCGGGCTGCTGGAAGCGGTGCCGGACGGGGGCTGGCTCACCTGGTACCACCGCGGAATCGCGCGCTGGGCGGCAGGCGACCGCGACGGCGCGGCAGCAGCGTGGCACTGGTCGGTCGAGGCCGAACCGAACGGCTGGGCGTGGCGGAACCTCGCCGTCGCCCAGGACGATCCGGTGCGCGCCGCGGAGTATTACCGCCGTGCGGCGGACCTGCTGCCGAAACTGGCGCCGCTGGCGCAGGAGGCCGTCACCGCGCACCTCGCCGCCGGAGATCCGGGCACCGCGCGGACACTGCTCGAACCGTGGCCGGTCGAGAGCCGGTTCGCGTTGCTGCGGGCGCGGACTTTGCTCGCGCTCGGCGATCTCGACGGCGCGCGCGAGGTGTACCAGCACGGGTTCACTGTCCCGGGGATCCGCGAGGGCGAGACGTCGCTGAGCGATGTGTGGCATGCGATCTCCCCCGGCCCGTTGCCCGCCGAATACGACTTCCGGATGAAAACCGGCGGCGAGGGCGGATGAGCGCAACCGGCCCGAGGGGTGAACAATGGCGCGGCGGCGGGCACGCAGGCACGGGGACCGGCTCGAAGGGAGCACAAGCCGATGGCTCGGCATGAACGGTTGAGCACACTGTTGGACCTCCTGGCGAAGCGGGAGAAACTCGACGTCGAAGAGGTGGCCGCGGAGCTGAACGTCTCCGCCGCCACGATCCGCCGCGATCTGGACCACCTCGCCGAGCAGCAGCTGCTCACCCGCACGCACGGCGGAGCCGTCGCGAACGACCTGGCCTACGACCTGCCGCTGCGGTACAAAACCGCCCGCCACGCCCCGGAAAAACAACGGATCAGCGCGGCGGCGGCGGCACTGGTGTCCAATGGAATGGTGATCGGCCTCAACGGCGGGACGACGACCGCGGGCGTGGCCCGGGCGCTGGCCATGCGCGCGGACCTCGCCGACGCCCCGGGCCTCACCATCGTGACCAACGCGCTCAACATCGCGCACGAGCTGGCCGTGCGGCCGAACATGAAGATCGTCGTCACCGGAGGGGTCGCCCGCCCGCAGTCCTTCGAGCTGAGCGGGCCGCTGGCCACCCTGGTGCTCAGCCAGCTCAGTCTGGACCTGCTGTTCCTCGGCGTGGACGCGCTGCACCCCGCGGCCGGCGCGTTCGCCTGCCACGAGGGCGAGGCCGACATCAACCGGCTCATGGTGCACAACGCCGCCCGCGTGGTGGCCGTGGCGGACAGTTCCAAGCTCGGCCGCCGCGCCTTCGCCCGCATCTGCGACATCTCCGACGTCCACGAAGTCGTGACCGACACCGACGCCGACCCCGACGTCACCGCCGCCCTCAAGGCCGCCGGGATCCCGGTGCAGATCGCCTGACCGCCCTCGGCCGTCCCGGATCGCCGTCCGCCGCTTCTCCGGCGGACGGCCGACCGAGCGCGCCCGGGTCCATTGAGGACACTCGGGTCTGGTCGCGGCGATCCGTCCCAGCTGCCGACACGAGCCTTGACAAAGCCGGTGCGCGATGTGCTTACTACTGCATGTTCGAGCGTCAGATTGAGCACAATCACGCAGAATAGGAGGCGCACGTGCCTCGACTCCTCGCGTACGCGGCGGCCGGGCTCATCCTCGCCGGAACCGTCGCCGCTCCCGCCGCCGCGGATCCGCTCTCTGCGATCTCAGTGCCGCGCGGTCCCGATTCCCCCGGCTATCAGCTGCGCATCGACACCGCTCGCCTGGGCATCAGCCTCTCGCGCGGAGGGGAGCACTTGCTGCGCACCGCGTCCGACGCGTTCACTTTCGACGGCGGCGTGGCAACGCGGGTCCGGTCGATCTCGCGCGACGGCGAGACTGTCGTCGCCCGGGCCGACAGCACCGCGAACCGCCCGGTGACCCTGCGGATCACCCCGCACTCGGACCGGTTCGACCTGAACTGGTCCGTCGACGGCCTCGCCGCCGGACAGCGGGCGACGCACTTCGACCTGACGTCGTCCGGCCACTGGTACGGCGGCGGCGAAACCAGCGAAGGGAAAGCCCAGCCGTACCCGCTTTCCGCGGGCACGGTGAACGAGCCGGAGTTCTCCCCCGCCAGCTACATGATGCAGGAACCCTATTTCTTCACTTCGAAATCGGTCGGGCTCTTCGTGCGCACCGCACAGCCGATGAAGGTCGCGCTCGCCGACGGGCGCGCCGATCTGGCCGTCACGAACTCCGCGGAGTACGCGAGCACGGTTTTCGTGGAGTCGAGCCGCCGCGCGGTGCACGACGACTACCTCGGCGAGGTCGGCAAGCCCGCCAAGAGCGACGCGTCCGACGCCGAGTACGCGAGCCCGCTGTGGAATTCCTGGGCGCAGTACTACCGAAACATCGACCAGGACAAGGTGCTTTCGTGGGCGCGTGACCTGAAAGCGGCGGGCGTCGCCGGGCACACCGTGCAACTCGACGACAAATGGGAATCCAACTACGGCAACCTGACCTTCGACCCGAAGACGTTCCCGGACCCGAAGAAACTGGCCGCCGACATCCACGCGACGGGCCAGAAGTTCGGCCTGTGGACCACGTTCTGGATCAACCTGGACTCGGCGAACTACGCCTACGCCCGCGACCACGGCTACCTGGTGCGCGCCAAGGGAAACACCGCCCAGCCGTGCACGGTGACCTGGTGGAACGGCACCGCGGGCATCATCGACCTCGGCAATCCGCAGGCGCGCGACTGGTACACCGGCAACCTGCGGAAGCTGATGGCCGACTACGGCGTCGACGGCTTCAAGTTCGACACCCGCTTCTTCGACGACCGCTGCGCCACCACCGGGAACCTGACCCCGCAGGACTACCAGAAGCTCGGCGCGGACATGACCGACGCGTTCGACCAGCAGGGCGCGGGCATCCGCACGCACTGGGGCAACCAGCGCTACGGGTTCGTCATCCGGGCGGTCGACGCGGACACGACGTGGGACGGCCTGCGCACGTCGCTGCGCCGCGCGTCGGCGATCTCGACCGACGGCTACCCGTTCGTCGAGACGGACATGATCGGCGGATCGAACAGCATGCCGCCGCCTTCGCGCGAGGTGCTGGTGCGCTGGGCGCAGGCCGCGTCGCTGATGCCGCTGATGTACGCGTCGACGTCCCCGGTGACGACGATCGACACCACGACGGGCAAGCAGGTCGTCTACCCGGCCGACACCGCGAAACTGTACGCCGACGCGGTCCGCACCCACGCGAAGCTGGCGGGCTACCTGAAAACGCAGGTACAGCAGGCGGTCGCGGACGGCACGCCGATCATGCGGCCGGTCTATTTCGACTTCCCCGCCGACCACCGCTTCGACACGATCGACGACGAGTGGTTGCTCGGCCCCGCCCTGCTGGCGGCCCCGATGATCACGGCGGGCAATGCGCGCGACATCGCGCTGCCGTCCGGGCTGTGGTTCGACCCGCACACCAAGCGGGTGGAGATGGGCGGGCGAACGCTGCACAACTACCCGGCTCCGCTGGACACGACGCCCATGTTCGTCCGGATCGGTGCTCCGGGATGGACTGGTCTCGTCAAGTCGCTGAGCCACTGACCGCCGCGCCCGGTCCGGGCTATTGTCCGGGCCGGGCGTCTCGTCGAAATCCTCCCGCTGGCGCCGACGATGAACGCTGCGGAATCGTTAGGGCTTCGCTCGGCTCGCTGGAGAACCGAACCATCAGCCCCGGCGACTGGGACACGTCCGCGGCGGCAAGACTGCTTGTCCTGCTTGGCACTGGGCCCGGCTGGGCACGGTCATCGTCGGCCGGTTCTCGTAGGACACGCTGTCGTGCGTGGTGTCCGCGCTTCGTCCGGCTTCCTTTCCCCGGTCCGCCCGGCGGCGGTCTTCGCTACCGCTGCCGGGCAGCCGCGGAGATCAGGTGAAGATGACGTCCGAGCAGGAGTAGAAGGCTTCGCCGGAGTCGGGCCAATGGCGTTGCCAGATCGAGTAGATCAGGTGCCTGCCGGTGCGCCCGCCGGGCAGGTTCGCCTGCAGTTGGTAGGCGTTGCCGACGATCGGCGGGTTGTCCTGCTTGTAGAACGGGGTGTCCTCCAGGTCGGACCACTTGAGCGGCTTCGTCGGGTCGTAGCCCGGCTTGGTGACGTACAGCTCGAAGGTGCCCTCGTGCGCGGCGGTCAGCTGGTACTGGAACGTGTACGGGCCGCTGCCCGGCATCGTGGTCGCCGGCCAGTCGTCGCGGGCCAGGTCGAGCCCCTTGTACTTGTCCCGGCCGGCGCTGCACAGCTTGCCGTCCGGGATGATCTCGCGGCTGCGGCCGCTGGCGTCGCCGATGTTGACCTCGTCCCAGTCGTAGAGCGGCCAGCTGTCGCCCACCGCGACGGCGGCCTTGCACGCGGCGGACTGCGGATTCTCCGGACCCTCCTGGAAACATTGCATGATCCGGCTGATCGGGTTGCCCATCGAGCCGTGCGCGAGGGCGGGGACGGCGGTGAACACCGAGACCGTGCCGAGCACGGCGGTCAGCATGCCGACCTTGACGGCGGAGCGGGAAAACTTCATCGCAGGATTCCTCCCATGAGAGGTCTAGACCACCCCACGGTAGGTGCCCCGGCGCACCGGCTTGTAGGCCCGAAAGTCGGGCGCGGACGAGTTTTACGAGTACCGCATCGCCGAGCACGTGCTGCCACGATGCCCGACGGCTGCTCCGGCTCCGGCTCCGGCTCCGCGTGGGGACCGGCCCAGCCGTCCGGCGAGTCGCGACTCGGCCGATCGGTCAAGTTCAACGCCTCACCGCACGAGGCCTTCTGGACAGGGCGTCACCCGCCAAGGCACGGCGGAAACCGCGAACGGCATCCGCCGACACCCGGACCTGGCCGTACCAGCTCGCCGAACGCGGCCCGGCCTGCCTCAGCCAGCGCCTTCCTGCACCGGATAGTCGATGACGACCGCACCGCCGGTGGCATAGTTGACGACATCGGCGGCCGCCCGCTGGCCGTGCGTCGACGCCCGAGCCGCGGCCAGGGCGGCGGCGTCCGCGAAGTCCCCTTCGAAGACCGCGAAATACGGCGCTTCTCCCCCGGCCGCCGCCACGTCGAAGCTGTAGCGCCACGCGAGCAGGCCGGGCATTTTCGTGACCAGCGGAAGGTGGCGGGTCACGTAGTAGTCGCGGAAATGGTCGGGATCGACGGGCTGGGAATACAGAACCACCAGCTTGTGCATGACTGCCTCCATTACGAGAAAAGACTATGACACTCCGGGTGATCCGGAAGCTCCTGCTGAGCGCTCGGCCCCAGTCGTGCCGGGGAGAAAGTCGGCGAAGCGAGGCGCGCCGGGCTCGTACGGCACCCGCGCGGCGCGCGCGGCGAAGCTGACGGCGTGGTACCACCCGCACAGCAGAAGCAGATCGAGCAACTGGACCTCGTCGAAGAACGACGCGAGCCGTGCCCACAGCGCGTCGTCGAGGTCGGAACGCTCGTGCAGCGCGTCGACGGCGAGGATGAGCAGCCGTTCCCGCTCGGACGTCCAGCACTCGTCATCGGGACCGCCGTGCACCAGGGAGGCCGCCTGCTCGCGGGTGAGCCCGACCCGTCCGGCGAACACCTTCATGTGCACGCCCCACTCGTACTCGCAGCCGCACCGCACGCAGGTCCGGTCGATGGCGATCTCGCGCTCCCGCATGGTCAGGCTCAGCTGTCGGCCCAGCTCGTAGCGTCCCCACTCGTGCAAAGCGCCGGCCATCGGGAGGTTCCTGGCGAACATCCGGAACAGCCCGATCGGCGGTTCGTCCCCGGGCATCATGCGCGCGAGCAGCGCACCGGCCTGGTCGGCATACGGCGGTTCCACCAGGGCTATTCGCGACATCGCCGCCCCCGTCGAGGTTGTTTCGAAATCAGAAGCACGGGACGTAGGCTAGTGCTTCGAATAACGAAGCACAAGGAGGTCCGCCGCCGGTGCGCGGTCAGCTCCCGACGAGCACCCGCAAGAAGAAGAACGAGCCGACGCAGAACACCCCCATGACGACGAACATGCACCCCAGCATGGCTCGACTGGTCTTCTCCACCGGATACGACTCCGCCGGAGAGGCCGGATTGACGCACACCGGCAAAGCTTGCCGGACCGGCAGCGGCCGGGTCTTGCTCCAGACCGTCTTCCCTTGATAGGTCCGGCCGTCCGGACCGACATACTGGTAGATGCTGAGGTACGACGGCGACGAAGACGAAGTGTCGCCGGAGCCCACCCCAGGCACCGCATGGTGACCGACGACCACCGCCTCGACGTGCGGCCAGGTCCGCATCCCGTTCTCCCGGTGCCGGAGCTTGCGCATCTGGAAAACCGAGACCAGGATCACCGCCAGGACAAAGCCGCCCCAGCAGCTCCACGCCACGGTCTGCACAGTCGTCACGAACCCGGCCTTCCTTGCCTGGTGATCCGCCGGTCAGGGAAAGACCGACGCGAAGCGCACTTGCCGGCGCTTGGACTTCGTTGAAGGCTGCCCGGTTCCCGCCAGTTTCCCTTCGGAAAGCGCCCCGGAGAACGCGGACTGGAGGCTGCGGCCCGCTCGGCGCCGTGTTCGGATTGCGGCAGCACGGGGACTTCACCCGGTCGCCAATTCCGCGAAGAATATTCCTGCGATTCTTCCGCAGACCCTAAATGCTGCTCAACCGAGCCTAAGTAATCCTCAAGTTTCCCGCCGCCGGCACCGCGTCGTCCTAGTCTGGCGACACGGAGAAGAAAAGCCGACCGGCAGGGGGAATCATGCTGGAAGCATTCGTCATCCTGGGCGGGATCGTCATCGTGCTGCTCGCCGCGGGGCTGATCGTGGACTCGAAGGACCTCGGCCGCAAAGGAAAGCCGAACCCCGCGGGCCGCGGTCACCGCCAGGCCCGGCGCGACGCCGTTCGCCGCAGCCGGCAAAGCGGCGCCCAACGCGGCTACTTGTTCCTCAGCCAGCCCTGGAGCTGACGGCGTAACGCGGAGCAGGTCCGGACTCGGACACCGCGCAGCACCAGACCCGGGGCCTCTCCTGCACAACGCGCCGATCATCGTCGGCCGACAGTCGCTCGGACCGGCCACTCAGGCAAAGTCCTGCCCGCGCCGCCGACGGGGCACCCATAGCGTCGTTTCCGCGTGCCTGGTCGCATCCGGTGATCGTCTGGACCTCACGTCGGCTGCGAGCCGAGATCGCGGACATCGTCGGCAGCACCCGTCGCCGAGCCAGAAGCACTCCGGCGGCGCGGCGGCTGCCCGAGGATCCTGGTCCTCGTCCCGGTGAACCGGCTGCGGCGTCGTCGTGCGCGGACCGGTGTCGCGCGGTTACCGTCCGATCATGCAGTCAGGAGTGCGGATCACCGCTCGAGGCCTCGGGGTGCGCGGACCGAGGGGGCCGGTGTTCGAGAATGTCGATCTGGACTTGCCCGCGAGCGCGATCCTGGCCGTGCACGGAGCGGCCGGGACCGGGCGAACCTGCCTGCTGCTGGCGCTGGCGGGCCGGATGCGGCTCACCTCGGGCGCGGTGCGGGTGGGAGCGCACGTCCTGCCCGACGACCACCGGGAAGTCCGGCGCACGGTGGCGGTGGCCGCGGCGGGACCGGCGCTCGCGCTGGAGCCCCGGTTGCGGGTCGGCGAGCTGATCGCCGAACGCACCTGGCTCGCGCCCGGCGTGACGACCGCCGCGGTGCGCGCCGCGCTGGACGTGGTCGGCCTCGACGTCCCGGAGAAGCTGATGGCCGAAGAACTCGGCACGGCCGGTTCGACGCGGCTGGCGCTGGCGCTCTGCCTCGCCGAACGGCCGGGCGCGATCGTGCTCGACGACCTCGACCGCGATTGCACCCCGGACCAGCGCCGGGAGGTGTGGACGGCGGTCGGGCAGGCCGCTCGCACCGGCGTCACCATGCTCACCGGCTCCGCCCGCCCCGCGCCCGCGGACCTCGGCGCGTTCCCGCTCGCACTGCCGGCGCTGAGCGCCGACCGGCTGCCCGGCGACTCGGCACAGGAGGAAGCCCGATGAAGGCGGTACGGCTCGCGGTCCTCGAACTCCGGCGGTTCCGAGGCAGCCCGCTGCGCCGCCTCGTCCCCGTGGTGCTGTGCCTCGTTCCGCTGCTCTACGGGGCGATGTACCTGTGGGCGAACTGGGACCCGTACGGCAAGCTGAGCAGCATCCCGGTCGCGGTCGTCAACGAGGACCGGCCCGCGCAAGGACCCCAGGGCGAGCCGATCGACGCCGGTACCCAGCTCGTCCAGCAGCTCAAAGCGGCAGGCACCTTCGACTGGCACTTCGTCGACAGCAGCGAAGCCCGTGCCGGGCTGACCGACGGCCGCTACTACTTCACGATCACCGTCCCGCCGGACTTCAGCGGCAAACTCGCCACGGCGGCGAACACGCGCCCCGAGCAGGCGGGGATCGGCATCGAACTCAACGACGCCAACAACTACGTCGTCGGCATCATGACCGAGGTGGTGCAGCCGGAGCTGCAGGACCAGATCAACGCCGCCGCCCACGCGGCCTACGTCCGCAGCATCTACGGCGAGCTGTCCGAGGTGCGGGACAAGCTCACCACCGCTTCGGACGGCGCGCACCGGCTGGTCGACGCCACCGCGGTCGGACAGCAGGCGGCCAGCGCCCTCACCTCCGGCACCGGCACGCTCCGCCAGGGCACAGCGCAGATCTCCAGCGGCGCGGACCGCGTCTCCCAAGCCGTGCACACGCTCGGCGGTCAGGCCCGGAAACTCGGCCAGACCGTGTCCGATCAGCTGCCGCCCGCCGCCGCCACCCTGACCGGAGTCACGAGCGTCACCGCGCGAGGCCTCGCCGCCGCGCACACCGGGACGTCGCAGGTAAGCCAGTACACCCAGCGCGGCACCGCCGACCTCACACAGCTCGCCGACACCTTCCCGCAGCTGCGCGGCGATCCCGCGTACCAGCGCGCACTCTCGGACGCCCACCAGCTTGCCGACGCTGCCGCGCGAGTGGACGGGAACACCGCGGCGGCCGATCACACCGCACAACAAGCGTTCCAGCAGGCACAGTCCCTGCAGGCGAATGTCGGTGCCGCACAACAGAACATCACCGCGCTCAGCGGGTCCACCACGCTGCTCGACGACGGCGCACAGGACATCAGTGCCGGCACGCGCACGCTCACCGCGGGACTGACCACGCTGAACAAGGGCGCGACCACCGCACAGACCGCCGCCGACCAGGCACACAGCGGCGCGGCCGACCTCTCCCGCGTCGTCGACGACAGCCTCAAGCAGATCCCGCAAACCAACCCCGCCCAGATCGCCCACGCAGCCGAGGTACTGGGCAATCCAGTGCACGTCGACCGGCACAACCTCAACCCGGCCGGAGTCTACGGACGCGGTTTCGCGCCCTTCTTCTTCGGAATCGCGCTATGGGTCTTCGGCCTCTTCGCCTACCTGCTCCTGCGCCCGCTGAACAAACGCGCGCTCGCCTCCCGGGTATCGGCTGCGACCGTCGCCGTAGCCGGCTGGCTTCCCGGTGCCGTGCTCGGCTGCGCCGGGGCGTTGGTCCTGTACGCCGTCGTGGACTTCGGGCTCGGGCTCGATCCGGTTCACCCGCTGCTGACCGTGCTCCTGCTGCTCGTCGGTGCGGCCTCGTTCGTCGCGATCGACCACTGCCTGCGCACCGTGCTCGGCGCCCCCGGAGACGTGCTGTCCCTGGTCCTGCTCATTCTCCAGCTGACCTCCTCCGGCGGCCTGTACCCGATGCCGACGACCCCCGGGTTCTTCCAGCTCCTCAACCCCCTGCTGCCCATGACCTACCTCGTCGACGGCCTGCGCGTCACTGTGTCCGGCGGCCTGAGCACACACCTCATCCGAGACTTCGCGGTCCTGGCCTGCTTCGCGGTCGTGGCCCTCGCGGGCACCAGCCTCGCCGCCAACCGGCAACGGAGATGGACAGTCTCCCGTCTGCACCCCGAAATCGAACTCTGACTCGGCTGTTGCGTGCCGTGATCCGTGTTCGGCAGTCGGCGGATGGCCCCAGCTCCGATCGCGGCCTTGGCGAGGTGGTGTCCGCCCTCAGACAGCCCGGCTATGCCCTTCTCCTCGCCAGTTTGGCTTGGTGCCGCAGCGATTGCGCGGCGGGCAGCGCTGGGGCCGCGACGTGCCGCAACTGAGCACGGTTCCGGACGACGCGTGGCACAGCAGTCGATGAGACGGGCCCGGTCGTCGAGGGGGGTGGAGCGACCGGGCCCGCGCGAAGAACATACCCGTAATGCGGCGAAACATGCTGTGAACCCGGGAGATTGACTCAAGCGGCCTGGCACACCGGCTGCCCGGGCGATGCGCGCGCGGCCACGAACAGTTCGTGGTCGTCGGCGCTGTCCACAGCACAGTGCGGCCGTTTAAAGGCCGCGTGGGCAAATTGTCTTCAGCCGTGCGTGCTCATTCACAAACTATGTAATCCGGCTGCGGGCTCAGCGCGAGGACGTCGGCCGGAGTCATCAGTGCGGCGCCGTGGCGAGTGTCTTCGTGGAAGAACAGTTTGAATCCCGGGAGCACGTGGGCCGGTTTGGCTTTCATCAGTGTCTTCCAGGTCGCCGTTTTCGCCGCGGCGCTGCCGATCCCGTCGACGACCTTCACGACCGACACGCCGGGATGCGGGCGAAGGCTCGCCTCGTCGCGCACGACCGAGGACGCGACCTGGTGGTAGACCATGACTTTGTCCGGAAGGTGCGCGCGCCGGGCGAGACCGCCGAGGTAGGCGGCGACGCCGTCGAGTTCGGCGCCCGTGGTCCGGCCGAATTTCCGGCCGGGCACGTCCCCGGGCTCGACCGCCCATTCCGGGTCCAGCGCGACGCCGACGTCCGGCTCGGCCAGCCAGCGCTCGTAGGCTTGCACCTCGGGAAGGAAATCGGCCCGGCCGGGCTGGATGTTCAGCAGCAGCAAGCCTTTCAGCGCACGCGCCTCGTCGAGGTACTCCCGCACGGTCGGATCCGGGCAGCGGCTGCGGTACATCCCGTCCGGCCCCGGCTCCCGGTGCGCGGTGGTGGCGATCAGCTCCACCACCGGCGTCATCGGGTTCTCTCGCGGGAAGGACTGGATCTGCCGGGCCAATTTCCGGCCCGCGGCGGCGAGATCACCGGTCATCTCCCCGAGCGCGCGGCTGCCGGGGGCACCGCAGAAACCGATCAGCTTGCTCGTGGCCAGCGCGTTCGGCGGCCGGGGCGGCGGGATGCTCGCGGCCCTGGCGGCTGCCGGCGGCGCGATCGTCTCCGCGGCGGACGGCCCGCCGCAGGCGCTCGCGCCGAGACCGGCGACCGCGAAGGCGAGTAAAGCTCGGCGGGTCATCCGGGCGTCGGGCATCCAGGCTCCTTCGGGGGCGGTCCGGCTCCGCGCGGCCGGATTCGGAAACATCCCGGGAATTCCCCCGTTTCCCCGCGGCAAACGCGATTTCCGACGATCACCGCATCGTGCCCGGGCGGTCCGCGGGCGCAAGCCTTCTACCTGTGCGAACCGGAGTTTTTCCCAGTGCGCCAACGAATTCGCGTTCACCCGACCGGCGCAACCTGCTCGCGGCGGCCGCGCTCCGGCCGCAGAATCGGCCGATGCGCGCACTTCTGCGGCTCGGGGCCGTGTTCCCCGCCCTCGCCGGTCTCGCCGCCTGCGGTGCCCCGGCGCCCGATCCGGCCCCGCCACCGGCTCCGGCGGTGAAACCGGCGGCAGCGCACCCGCGCCTGACCGCCGACGACGCGCGAAAGATCGGCGCGGACGAACTCGGCCGGATCCCGGTGCTGATGTACCACCGGCTGTCCGCGAACCCGAAGTCGGTGTACGAGCGCACCCCGGCCGACTTCGCCGCGGAACTGGAGCGCTTGGCCGCCGAACACTACGTCCCGGTCACCGTAGCCGACCTGACCGCAGGCAGGCTCGACCTGCCCGCCGGTGCGCACCCCGTGGTCCTCACCTTCGACGACGGCGATCCCAGCGTGTTCACGCTGACGCCGCAAGGTCATCCGATGCCCGGGTCCGCGATCGGCATCCTGTTCGAGGTCGCGGCCAGACACCCCGGTTTCCGGCCGGTGGCGAGCTTGTACGTCAACCAGCGTCCCTTCGGCGACCCCGACGGCGCACGCACGCTGAGCTGGCTGCACCAGCACGGCTTCGAGATCGGCAACCACACGCTCGAGCACACCAATCTCCGCACGGTCTCGGCCGCGGCCGTCCAGGACGCGATCCGCGCGGAGGCCTCCTTGATCCAGAAGGCAGTGCCGGGATACACCCCCACCACTCTCGCGCTGCCGTACGGCACGCACCCCCGGCAGGACGGCCTCGCGCAGCACGGCGACGGATACTCCTACACCGGAGTGCTGCTCGTCGGCGCCGGTCCCGCGCCGTCGCCCTACTCCCGCCGGTTCGACCCCGGCTCGATCCCGCGGATCCGCTCGCAGTCGACCGGCAAGGACGCGGACTACGGTTCCGCGCACTGGCTGGACGAACTCGCCTCGCCGTCCGGGCACCGCTACACCTCCGACGGCGATCCGACGGTGGTCTCTTACCCGCGTTCAGACGCGGCACTCGCCCCCTCTTACCCGAAGATGTCCCTTGCCTACTGAACCCGCCCCGCGCCACACCGTGCGCCGGCTGCCCGAACCCCGGCAACGCTCCGCGGATCCGCCGCCTCGGACTCGGACCCAGCAGCGGTCGGCGACGACTTTCGTGTCTTTTACGCCGCCCGCCGAGCCCGCCGAGGGTCGCGTGCCGAGGCCGATAGCGTGGCGGTCATTGTGCGCGGTCGCGTCCGCCTTGGTCCTGGGCTGTTCTGCAATGCTGATCCCGACCGCGGCGCAGCAGCCGCGAGCAGCGGGCAAAGCGGCGCCGTCGGCCGCGGCCTACCAGCCGTCCTCGGCTGCCGCCCACCCCGTCGACTCAGCGGCGCTGCCGGACGGCGCGCCGTTCGCCGTCTCCGGCGCGGGAACCTGGCACGTCGTCTCCGGCGGGAGCGGTACGACAGCGGGCACCGGACCGCAGTTGCTGACCTACACCGTCGAGGTCGAGGACGGCATCCAGCCCGCCGCCGGCGACGCGTCGTTCGCCGCCGCGGTCGACGCGATCCTCGCGGACCCGCGCGGCTGGACCGGGCTCGGAAAAGTGTCGCTGCGCCGGCTCGGCGACCCCGGCGCGGAGCCGGACTTCCGGGTCAGCTTGACCAGCCCGGGCACCAGCCGCCGCCCGGACCTCTGCGGCTACACGATCCCGTACGACACCTCCTGCAACCTCACGAAGCGCGGGCGCGTGGTCGTCAACCTGGCGCGCTGGGTCCGCGGGGCGCACTCCTACGACGGCGACCTTCCGGATTACCGGCGCTACGCCGTCAACCACGAGGTCGGGCACGCTCTCGGACACGGCCACGTCGCCTGCCCCGCGGACGGCGCGCCGGCGCCGGTGATGATGCAGCAGACCTTCGGACTGTCGAACACCTATCTCGCGCAGCTCAACCGATCCGAGCCCGGTGCCGCCTCGTCTGTCCAGCCGGACGGCAAAGTCTGCCGGGCGCACGCGTGGGTGACGTCGGCATCGTAAGCGCGCCAAGGCTTTTCCCGATCTCCAGGTTCACTGGCGGCCCGACTTGCCGGCGGGATTCAGCGATGTATCCTCCGGTGCCGACCGTCACCTGCTCTGGACGAGGGCATCGGCCAGCCGGGCGAGAGCCGCGCTGAAAGCGTCGGCCGGAAGGTGGCCGAAGCCAAGCCGGAATACGCGGTCGTGCTCGCCGAACCACGAGCCCGGCGCCACCCGGACGTCGCGCTTGGCGAGGCGGCCGTAGAAAGCGGCGACTGCGTCATCGGAGAACCGGTCGGCAGGAAGGCGCAGGCAGCACAGGGCGCCACCGTCCGGCCGGACGATCTCCACTGGCTGGCCAGGCACCCAGTCCAGCAGTTCGGCGAGCGCTTGCCGCAGACGCCTGGCGCGGGGCGCCAGGATTTCGCCGCCTCGGCGGAGTGCTTGCGCGGCAAGGAACTCGTCGACCGTGGAGCACGCGATCGTCGTGTGGAACTTGGCTTGCCGGAGCGTTTCGTACAGCTCGGCGTCGGTTGTGGTCAACCAGCCGAGCCGAAGCCCAGCAGCGCCGTGCGCCTTCGACAGCGACGAGCAGGTGACGACTCGCGGCGACATGGCCGCGGCCGAACGTGGGATCGGGACGTCGCCGTACGTGGACTCTCGGTAAGTCTCGTCGATCAGCACGATCGCTTCCGGTGCCTCATCCTCCACTGCGGCAAGCAAGGCCCGCAGCTCGTCGTCGGTGAATCGGACGCCCGAGGGATTCTGCGGCGAGGCCAGCGATACCAGCCGAGTCCGCGGGGTGAGCGTCTCCGCGATCGTGTCCAGCGGCAACCGGTAACCGTGGTCGAACGACAACGGCACCGTGTCCACCTGGATGCCGAGCCCTTCCGGGACGGTCCGCGCGGGCGGAAAGCACGGCGTGGCAAGGAGAACCCGGTCGCCCGGGCGGCACGTCGCTTGGGCGACAAGGAACATCGCTTCGATCGCACCGACCGTGACCAGCACTTGTTCGGCATTCACCCCGGCACCCGCGGCGATCAGCTCTCGCAGATCGGCTTCGCCGCGCGAAGTGCCGTAGCCGAGCACCATGCCCGCGAGGTCGCCCGGGTCGGCCAAGTCGCTGAAGCTCAGCGGCGGGCAGGTGCTCTCGGCCAGGTCGTAGCGCACCGGGCTGTCGATCAGAGCGGTCAAGGCGCTGGGGGCAAAGGTCGTCATGGCATCCATGATCTGGGCGGGCCCGCTGTTCCGGCAGAGCCAATTCGGCTAAATTGGTTTGTCAATGGAGCCAATAGGGTGGGTGGAGCGTCTCGGTCGGTGGTCGTCGGGGCGGGGGCCGATGTATGTGCTGCTCGCGGCGCGGATGCGCACGCTGATCGACGACGGCGAGCTGGCGCCCGGATCCCGGCTGCCCCCGGATCGCGCGCTGGCGGCGGCACTCGCGGTCGGCCGCAGCACCGTCGTCGCGGCGTATGACCAGCTGGCTGTGGAAGGCCGTATCGTGCGCCGGCAAGGCAGCGGCACCAAGGTCGCGGGCCGAGCTGCCGCGGCGCAGAGCCGAGCCACCACCGAGGCGCCCGCGTTCCTGCACCTGCTCGAACCGCAGGACGGCGTGCTCATGCTGGCGTGTGCCGCACCGGATGCCCCGCCGCCGGAGCTGGGCGACGCCTACGCCCGGACACTGCCGCAGCTCGCGGACACCACCGGCGACATCGGCTACCACCCGATGGGGCACAAGGCATTGCGCCGCGCGATCGCCGAGCGCTACCAGCGGCGCGGCGTGCCTACCGCCCCGGATCAGGTGCTGGTCACCACGGGCGGGCAACAAGCGCTGTCGATGCTGGCACGCGCGCTGCTCCGGCCGGGCGACCGGGTACTGGCGGAGGCTCCGACCTATCCAGGTGCGCTCGAGGCGTTCCGGGAAGAGGGTGCTGTACTGCGCGGGCTGCCGGTCGGGCTCGCCGGGTTCCCGGCCGCGGTCGCCGAGCACCGACCCGCGCTCGCTTACGTCATCGCTTCCTTCCACAATCCGACCGGCGCGGTGCTGCCCGCACTGCAGCGACGGCGTCTGGCAGAGACCGCGGCCGCCGCCGGCGTCCCGCTCGTCGACGACGAGGTGCTCGCCGACCTCGGCTTCCCCGGCGAGCACCTGCCGCCGCCGCTCGCCGCGTACAACGACCAGGTGATCACGATCGGCTCGCTGAGCAAGGTCGTCTGGGGCGGCCTGCGAATCGGCTGGGTACGCGCGCCGGCACCCGTCATCGCACGGCTGGCACGGTTGCGAGCGGTGCATGATCTTGGCGGCAACATTCCCGCGCAGCTGGCCGCCGTCGACCTGCTCGCACATCTCGACGGTCTCCAGCTCCGAGGGAACGCGCAGCGGCAGGTCCGCCACGACCACCTGCGCGCCGAACTCGCCCGGCACCTCCCAAGCTGGCACGTGCCCGCTGTACCCGGTGGCCAAACCGTGTGGATCCGCCTGCCGCACGGCGACGGTGCGTCCTTTGCCCAGACAGCGATGCGCCACGGGGTTGCGGTGCTGCCGGGCGCCGGGCTCGACGCGGAAGGAGGCAGCAAGGAGTACGTGCGCCTGCACTTCCTCGCTCCGCCCGACGACCTCAGCGAAGCCGTCCGCCGCCTCGCCGCCGCGTGGCACGGCTACCGCCCTCGGCCTGACTGGGTTCCCTCGGTGCCGAGAATGGCAATCTGACCTATTGTTCGAAAAGGTGCAGAAAGCAGCGGGGCCTAGCGGCCGAACAGAGACTTGAACCCCTCGGGAACGCGCTCACCATGAATAGAAGCCGCGGCCGCCTCGATGCGTTGCAGGTCGCCGGACGTCAATTCGACGTCGAGCGCTCCCAGGTTCTCTTCCAGGCGATGCAGTTTGGTGGTGCCGGGGATCGGCACGAACCACGGCTTCTGCGCCAGCACCCAGGCGAGAGCGATCTGGGCCGGGGTGGCTCCCTTGTCGCCGGCGATCTGCTGCAGCAAGTCGATCAGGGTCTGATTGGCCTGCCGTGCTTCAGGAGTGAAGCGCGGCAGCATGCGGCGGAGGTCGTTGTCGGCCAGCGAGGTACGGGAATCGATTGTGCCGGTCAGATAGCCCTTGCCCAGCGGGCTGTACGGCACCAGACCGATGCCCAGCTTCTCCAAGGTCGGAATGATCTCGGCCTCGTGGTCTCGCATCCAGAGCGAGTATTCGCTTTGCAGCGCTGCCACCGGCTGCACGGCGTGGGCGCGGCTGATCGTCGTCGCGCCCGCCTCAGACAAACCGAAATGCTTGACCTTGCCTTCGGCGATCAGCTCCTTGACCGTGCCTGCGACTTCTTCGATGGGCACGTCGGGATCGACGCGGTGCTGGTAGAGAAGGTCGATGCAATCCGTTCGCAGCCGCCGGAGCGAGGCCTCGGCCACTCGACGGATCTGCTCCGGCCGGCTGTCGAGCCCCGTGGCCGGGGTCGGCCCGTGCTCTCCGTGCTTGAGGCCGAATTTGGTGGCGATCACCACCTGGTCGCGGACCGGCGCCAGCGCCTGACCGAGCAGTTCTTCATTGGTAAAAGGGCCGTAGACTTCGGCAGTGTCGAAGAAAGTCACGCCGCGGTCGACCGCCGCCCGCAGCAGTTTCGTCATCTCGGCCGGGTCCGGGGGCGAACCGTAGAAGAAGCTCATGCCCATGCAACCGAGTCCCAGGGCGGAAACTTCGAGGTGTTGTCCGAGTTTGCGTTTCTGCACTGAAGAGTGCTCCTTCGATAAAGGTCATCTGGCCCGCAGCTCCGCTTTTCAATCGGAACCGGTGACAGCAGGTTAAGTCGCTCTTCGGGCGGCGGGGAGACCCTCCTGATACAGGTACTGCCGGTGCTTCCCTCCTTCGGGCGCTCTTCGAGGTGCATAGCCATGGGGGTACCGGCAGGGCCTCCCTTCGCCTGCGGACAGGGCCTATGGTCGAGGGGTGGCCACGATCGATCTGCGTACCGAGATCAAGGAGTTCCTGAGTTCCCGTCGTGCGCGGATCACGCCCGAGCAGGCCGGGCTGCCCGCCTACGGCGGGAACCGCCGGGTCAAAGGTCTGCGTCGCGAAGAGGCAGCGCTGTTGGCAGGAGTGTCGGTCGACTACTACGTGCGCATGGAGCGCGGCAGCCTCACCGGCACCTCCGACGGCGTGCTCGACGCGCTGGCCTCCGCCTTGCAGCTCGACGAGGCCGAGCGCGACCACCTGTTCCACCTCGCGCGGCAGTCCAGGACGCCCAGCGGTCCACG
Source organism: Amycolatopsis circi (assembly GCF_003385235.1). GTDB lineage: Bacteria > Actinomycetota > Actinomycetes > Mycobacteriales > Pseudonocardiaceae > Amycolatopsis > Amycolatopsis circi. Next base: position 42,122 of record NZ_PQIA01000018.1, read on the forward strand.
CCGCCGCCGACCCGCCGCGACGGTGCGTCCGGCGCTGCAGCGGGTGCTCGACGCCACCGCCGATGCCCCGGCGTGGATCTGCAACGGCCGCTACGACGTCCTGGCCACGAACCACCTCGCCCGCGCACTGTTTTCCCCGGTACTGGCCGACCCGCGACGCCCGGCGAACACCGCGCGATTCGTGTATCTGGAACCCGAAGCAGCACAAACGTTCTTCGTCGACTACGACCGCATCGCCAGCGATGTGGCCGCGAAGCTGCGCATGGAAGCCGGTCGCAATCCGCACGACGAGGACCTGATAGCCCTCGTCGGCGAGTTGTCGACACGCAGCGAACTGTTCCGGCAGCGGTGGGCGTCCCAGGACGTCCGGCTCCACCGCTCCGGCCGCAAGCGGCTGCACCATCCGGTCGTAGGCCAGCTCGACCTGGACGTCGAATCGATGGAACTGCCTGCCGACCCCGGCCTGCTCCTCAACGTCTACACCGCACCCGCCGGCACCGCGACCGCGGACGGCTTGGCCCTGCTGGCGTCGTGGGCGGCCAGCCAGGAGAAGCCGGCGACCGAGACACAAGCACGGTCGGCTTCGGAGCTGTCGTAGGCCGGACTTTGGTGGTCCGCAGGCTGGCTGCTTGGCGAATGGCCGCCTGGACCGCGCCGGTCCGGAGGTCCTTCAGGAACGCGGTGATCGACCGGTTGCGGATCACGCACCTACCGCCGGGATCGTGCACAACTTTCACCGCGAGGGGAAACTCGGCGGTCTCGGCGACGGCGCCGTTCTTGACCGGGTAATCCGCCAAGACCGAGCCGGAGGCGGACGCGTGCACGATGAGACTCGTCTCGCCGTTCGGGCACAGAGATTCCGCGGCACCGGACAACTTGGCGGAAATCGTTGTCGTGCCTTTCACTGGCATGTCCGATTCGAGGAACGAGACAGTCACGACGACGCCGTTCCAGCCGACCACGGTGGCTTCCGGCACGAAATGCGCCTCGGCCGCCGACGCGGCGCCGGTGCCAGCGGCCAGGAGCGCCGCGGTGTCGCTGGCCGAAAGTCCCGAACTGGCCCGCTACGCCAAAACCAGTCCGTCGACTCGTTCGGTACTCCATGGGGGCATCCTCCGGTTCCGGTAAGTTGTCCGATATCTCGGGTCACCGGGAACGACGACCCGTGAGATTGGGTCCGGTACGAGGGGAATCAGATGCACAAGGGTTTTGTCATGTCCATCGGCCGTTCGGCCATGGCGGTCGGCGTGGTCGGCGCGCTGGCGGCGTGTTCGTCGGGAGCCGCCTCGGCCCCGGCGGAAACCGCGCCCGCCCGCGCCGAGGTTTTCGGCGTGGCCGGTTACCGCGGCATCGCGCCGGGGATGGCCAAGGAAGCGGCGCTCGCCACCGGGAAGCTCGCCAACGCCCCGGTGTCCGTGCTGGACGGCTGCACGGACCTGAGTTGGCAGGGCGGTCCCGCGCCGGACCAGGCCCGGCTGGCCGCCGAGGCCGAGGCGCAGCGGAAGGCCGACGACCTCAACGCCAAGGCGGACGAGGCGGACCGGACCGCGAAACAGCCCGCGGGCAAGTCCGCCGCGGATTCGGCCAAAGCCGCAGCCAAGGACGCGGAGGCGGCTCAGCTGGCGGCGGACGCCGCGATGGCGAGTGCCGACCTGGCGGGCAAGCGGGAAGAGCGCGACAAGGCGTTCGCCGCGGCTGGCGGCGCCTCGTTCGGCAAGAACGGCTTGCACGAGCTGGGCGCGCCGGCCGGGGCCAAGACCGCGGAGGGCATCGGCGCCGGATCCTCGGTGGCCGACCTGCACAAGGCGTACGACGCGCGCGGCCTGAAGCTCGGCCCGGCCGGGCGGTTCGAGCTGCCCGTCGCGGAAAAGCCGGGCTGGCGCTTCGAGTTCACCGCCGCCGCCGACGGCACTGTCGGCGGAGTGTCGATCGTCGACGGCGCCACGAAGTGCCGTTGACACAAAGCCACGCTCGCTGCTGAGTCCACTGTGGACGTATGAGGCCTCCTTGCCGTCGGGGACAAGGAGGCCTTCGCTTTTCTCCGGGACGACCGATCAGCGGATCCAGGCGCCTCAACGAACTCTGCTTTAGCGGAACCAGGTTATCCGCGCGTCGACTGCTGCCTGCGTTTCACCAGCCGAGTGAACCGCTTCCGCGCGGGCGCGAGTTCCTCGATCCTCAGCGCCGCGAGCACGCCGAACGACACGCCGAGCCCGACGAGGCCCTGCAGGATCAGCTTGACCCACGCGGTCGCCCGGACCCCGACGTCCGGCACGATCCAGCCGACGACGACAGCCGCGGCGACGCCGAGTCCGCTCGCTACGACCGTGAACAGGATGACCCCGAGCGCCCGCTTGCTGCGCAGGTGGCCGAGGCTTGCCCACAACCAGACTTGGCCCAGGATCGCGCCGACCACGAACGTCAGGGAGTTCACCAGCATCGTGCCCAGCACGATGCTGCGCGCGTCCAGCAACACCGGGCAGAGATACAGCAGCGGAACCTTCACCGCGGTCATCACGACCATGATCAGCGTCGGGGTGCGCGCGTCCTTCATCGCGTAGAACACCCGCAGCTGCAGCATGACCAGCGCATACGGCAGCAGCCCGAACGACGAGATCGCCAGCGCCTGACCGAGCCGGCCCGCGTCGGCCACGGAGTTCACGCCGCCGCTGAACAGGGCCACACCGATCGGCGAGCCCACCACTGTCAGCACGGCAGCGATCGGCACCAGCATCACGATGGAGATGCGCGACGCGTAGGAAAGATCGGCCACGACCTTGCGCACGTCGCCGTCCGCGGCGTTGCGGGACAGCCGCGGCATGATCGCGGTCAGCAGGGACACCCCGATCACGCCGTAGGGCAGCTGGAACAGCAGCCAGGCGTTGGCGTAGATGGTCACCCCGCCCGGGTCGCCGCTGGTCAGCACCCGGGTGTTGACCGTCAGGCCGATCAGGCTGATGCCGACGTAGCCGAGGATCCACAGAGCGAGGCCGCCGAACTCCTTCATCCGCTTGTCGATGCCCCAGCGCCATTTGAAGCGGAACCCCGTCCGCAGCAGCGGCGGAAACAGCAGCGCCGCCTGCACGACGATGCCCGTCGTGACGCCGATGCCGAGCACGAGCACCTTCGGGTCGCTCAGGTGCACCGGATCGGTCGAGATCTTGCCCGGCATGAGCATGAACAACGCCAGGGTCGCGATGACGACGACGTTGTTCATCACCGGCGCCCATGCGGTCGGGCCGAAGATGTGCTTGGCGTTGAGGATCGCCGACAGCAGCGCGAACACGCCGTAGAAGAAGATCTCGGGCAGCAGCAGCCGGGCGAACGCGTTGGTCAGTGCGGAGTTGGCTTGTCCGCCCTTCTCCAGATACAGCGAGGTCAGCGCCGGTGCCGCGGTCACGGCGAGGACGGTGCCCACGGCCAGGACCGTCAGGCCCAGCGTGAGCAATCGCTGGGTGTACGCCGCGCCGCCGTCGGGGTCGTCCTGCGACCGCACGATCAACGGCACCACGACACTGCTGAGCACGCCGCCGAGCAGCAGCTCGAAGACGCTGTTCGGCAGCGTGTTGGCGATGGTGAACGAGTCGTTCTCGACGCCGGTGCCGACCGCCCACACGAGCATGATCTTCCACAGGAAGCCGGTGATCCGGCTGACCAGCGAGGCGATGGCCATCTGCCCGCTGGACTTCGCGATCGACGGCGCCGCCGCCTTCGGCTGGACGCGCGGTAAGTAGTCGGTGGCCTCGCGCCCCGGCCCCTCGCCGAGCGGGCCGGCCGGCGCGCCGCTGAGCGGCCGCGGCAGCATCCGGGTGGCGAGCGAGTCGTACGGACGCAACGCATCCGGGTCGGCGACCGGCCACTTCGGACTCGCCGGCACCCCGCCGACGCGCGGGATGAACACCGTCGCGTCGGGATCGTCCGGCGCCAGCGGCGGCGCGCCGAACGGCATGCTGTTCTGCCCGCTCCCCTGCCCCCACGGCCGGACCGGCGACCGCCGCTGCGCGGGCGGCGGGGGCTGGCGCGTCTCCGGGAGCTGCTGGCCGCGGGGTGGCATCTGCCTGCGATGATCGTCTGCCGCCGGCGGGATACGGCTGGTCTGCTGCTCCGGCGGAGGACGCCGCGTGACACGTTCGGCGGGACGCTCGGGTGGCCACCCTGGGTCGCTGTCCAACGTGTGCCCCATCGTCAACGGTCGATTCGAACCCCAAGGGTAGTCACTACGCGCGGCCAGGCGCCCGCTCCGGCCACTGAACTAACGGCACTTGCTGACGGTCTCTTCGTCGATCCGTTGGGTGGTCGCGTCGGCGGCCGGCTGGGTTCGGGGTCCGGGCTACCAGATCCACATCCGTCGCGGGTCGGTCTGACCGTTTTCATCGACTCCGATGAGATGGGCGGCTTCGGGGCCGGTGCGCGACTCGTCGTCGAGCGGGACGGCGAAGCGGTGCTCGCCGGAGTCCACGGCGAGGTAGTGATGGGGGATCACTTCGCAGTGTTCGATCACTGTGCCGATGTAGGAACGCATGACAACCGGTGACTGTCCTTCCGGGAAGCGCCATCCGCGGCAACCGTACAGCCCGAACGGGTTCGCGAGGGCCCGCAGGATGGGTCCGTCGAAGTGCAGTTCGACGTAGTCGCGCACAAAGCAGACCGCACTGACCTCTCGGCCGACGAGGAGCTGCAACGGGGCGAAGGGGTCGTCAGCGATGGCCACGCGACCATGCTGTCAGAAGCACGGGCGGCGGGGTGTCGATCCTGCGGCTAGTCACGTCGCCGGGGACGCTGGTGTCGTCCTCCTGACGCAGGTCTGGGTGATCTTGCCCTTCACCTCGGCCAGGCTGAGCTGCGGCTCTTTGATTTCCCCGGGTCATCTGTCGCGTTTGGTTCATCCCGCTGTTCGCGTCGGGTCACGGTCCCAGCCACAGCAGCCGTTCCAGCTCCGCCACACCGGCCACCAGCGAAGCACCTTCGCAACGGAATCGATAGCGATTCCTCGGAAATCGGCCGCGCCCACGACCCGAACTACCTAAATCAACAACGGAAACCGATATAGCCTCCCTGCTGCAGGCCGAGAAACCTGCCCACGCCCGCAAGCGCAGCGACAGAACCGAGCAGCGGAGATTCGGGCGCGGTCATCGCGAAAACGCAGACTCCGCGACGACCGGCCACGGAGCGGCGAGCATCTGCCCTGACGGTTACGCCTGCATTTGGAAGAAGGCCAGCCTCCAAGGCCAAGTCTACGTATTCACCCCGACGAGCAGCTGTTACTGGCGTGGCTGGGGAAGGTCGGCATCCAACCAATCAGGCCACGCGGTCGCCTTCTGCAAGAACCACAACTGCACGGGGCCGGTCTTCGTGCTCCTCAGCGGCTACTACGCCCATAGCGTCGGATGGAATATCGCGAGCAGCCGGATCGGCTGAGCACGTCAGAACTGGGGAAGATCTTTAGTGCGTGTCGTTGTTCTTCGTCACAGCAGTGTTTTCGCGACGCCCAGCGGGTTCAGACGAAGCCTCTGGCCACCGCGGTCACGACCCCGGAACCCAGCACTCCCCCGCCTTAATCAGTGGCGGCACGGTCCCGCGACCGCATAAGCTTTCCGGCGCGGGGAGCGGCATGGAGTAGATCAGCGGCAGATCGCCCGGCTCTTAACCGGGAGGGCGCGGGTTCGAGTCCTGCCTCCATGTCCACCCCTCCGCTTCTTGGAGTAGTTCAGCAGGCAGAACGCCCGGCTCAGGCCCGGGAGGGCGCAGGTTCGAATCCTGCCTCCAAGTCTTCGAGAGCAGGGGGAATCCACATGGGACACACCGCGTCGCCGGGGTACGCCTACGGGCAGTTGCAGCGGGCTGTGCGCACCGCTATGTCCGCGAAGGACAGTGCGACGCGCCAGCGTGCACGGGCGAAGGCAAGCCGGTGGCAGGACGTCCTGACGGGCATGGCCGCCGGTTCCCTGCGGATCGGCTCGCGGGTTCCGGTCGCGGGCACTCCGGCGTGGGTGACCCTCGAAGTCGCGCACGGCGGGTTCGCCACCGGACGCTTCCTCGCCGAAGTCCCGCTCTCCCCCGCCGAGGCCGCGCTGTGTGCCGACGGGCCGGGCACGACCGATCGCGAACGGCTCAACCTCTGGTACCTCACCGACGCCGGGCTCGCCACGCTGCGCGCCATGCTGGCCACCGAGTCCTACCGGATCGAGGTTCCGGAGGACGCCGCGCTGCTGGTCGTCGCGTGGCTGCTCGATCACGGGCACGCCGAAGCCGCACTCGACCTCGTCGCCGAGCTTCGTCCACTGCTGCATCGCTTGCGCCTGGCCCCATTGCCCGGCGCGGCGCCGCGACCGGCGGGCGCCTTGGTGCGGCTGAGCACGGTCGGCGAGGTCCGCGATTCGCTGCGGTCGGCGAGCATCCGGCCCGCGATCGCGGCGATGCTGGAAACGTTGAAGGTGTGGCACCCGCTGTTCGACCGGCTGGTCGCGCTGTGGTGCGACACCGTGGAGGGCGAGCTGCCGCGGCTGGCCGAAACCGGCGTCACCGGCGGCTGGCCTTGCCGTGCCTGGCCGCAGGACTGGGAGGAGCGCCGCGCCCACTGGCTCGCCGACTACGCGAGCGCGAGCGTCCGGCACACCGCGTCGAAAGCCCACCTCGACCCGAAGAGCAACTTCGCTCGGCTGCATCGCGCGTTGCTGGCGTGCGAGCACGACAGCGCGGAACTGACCGGCCGGGACGTGGGCTGGATCCGCCGTGCCCTGGCGAACACGATCACCAAGCACGGCGAACCGGGATCGGAACCGCGGGCGGCGTTGCGGGCGCTGCAGTCCGCGGTCGCCGCGCGGCCCACCCACGCAGAACTCGCGGCCGCACTGGTCGATCGGCTGGACCGCTTCCCGGCTGACGGCGGGCTGCCGTCGATCGAACCGGTCGCCGAGGACGCGCCAGCACATTTGGTCGCCAAGGTCGCCCGCGCGCTGGAGGCGCCGATCGAGGAACTGGTCGCGCGGAACGTGATCACCTCGGCCGACGTCCTCGCGACGGTCCTCCCGCAGATCACCGCGCAACTGCTGGCGGCGAACTTCGAAGACGAGCGGCTCTCGACGCTGTACGCGCAGACCTACGCGGCCTTCCACCGCCGGCGAAGCTTGCTGCTGCTCGACTTGGAACAGCAGGTCCGGCTTGAGGAACTGCCCTGGGTCCACGCGATCGATCCGGTGCGGGCGCGCCGTCCGGACGCTGCCCGGGCGGCGCGCCAGACGCTGGCCCAGACGGTGCTGCTGGCGCTCGGCGCGTTCCCGCATGCGATCCTGCCGAACACGCTGGTGCGCGAACTCGGCGCGCTCGCCAAGCAGGCCGGGCAGCCGATGCCGCTGGTGGAGGAGGTCGCCGCCGACATCTTCATGGGAACGTTCACCGCGAAATGGCGGACGGCGGCGGAAATCGCGAGCCGCACGATGGCGGGCACGCTCTACGCCCGCTACTACGACCTGCCGCAGTCCTGGCCGTCGACACCGCGCCCGCGCCCGTTCCGCATGCGCGCCAAGCGCACCGCCGACGACTTCGCCGACGTGTGCGCGGCCCGCGCCGCCGAAGCCCAGCCGACGCGGCGGCCCCGTTCAGTAGCCGCGAACGGCACGGTGCTGGAGCAGAGCCAGATCCTCACGACGCAGAACCTGGCAGTTCTGGTGGACACGCTGGATCTGCGGAAGCGGGTCCAGGCATCGGCGCCCGAACTGGCCGCCGAGACGTTGACGTGGATCGTGCGTCGGCTGTCGACCCGCACCGACGATCACCACGCGGCCCTGCAGGCGATCAAGAACGCGGCCTACGCTTGGCGGCAGGCGCTGTTCTTCCTGAGCCTCTGCGACGTCGACGTTCAGCGGGCGACCGTGCGTCAGCTCGCCGAGCAGGTGACCCGTGCGGGCCTGGCCGAGCGGTTCGCCCCGGCGGTGGCAGGCTTGGCGCACGTGGTGGAAGGCGGCCGGTTCACCCCGGAGGGCCGGGCGGACGACGGCACAGGACGGCGGTTCCTTGGCTGGACCACTGGCAAGCACTGGTGTCTGCCGGAACCCGCGCGCCAAGTGTCTCGCGGGGCATGACCGCGGTGTTCCTGCGGGACTTTTGCTGCACCATCGTCGGCCACACACCTTCCGGCCATGGTGCAGCAAGCCCGGGGGTTTCAGCTCGACCTCCGACGGGTTAACGCGCCTTCCTTCCCGTGCGCTCATCCGGCAAAAATCCCGCGTCGCGTGTGCGATTCCGCCTAGGCTGTCCGCATGCGACGCTTCGACGACGAGGACCTCACCGGCGCGGAGTTCCGCGAGTGCGACCTCAGCAGGGCCCGGCTGGTCGGCGTGGTCATGCAGGACGCCGAGATCGACGGGCTGGTCACCAATCTCGTCGTCAACGGGGTCGAGGTCATGCCGTACGTCGAGGCGGAACTCGACCGCCGCCACCCGGTGCGGTTGCTGATTCGCTCCGACGAACCGACTGACCTACGAGAGGCGTGGCGGCAACTGCGGGACGGCTGGGCGGCGACGGCCGAGCGCGTCCGGTCCATGCCTACAAACAGCGAGCATCAGGGCGTCGACGGCGAGTGGTCGATGGTCGAAACCTTGCGTCATCTGGTTTTCGTGCACGACTCCTGGTTCCGGCGCTGCGTGCTCGGGCGCACCGAGCCGTTCACCGCCTTCGGGTTAGGTCCCCAGTTCGTCATGGACCAGGAGAAGGGGCTCGATCCGTCCGCCCGGCCGAGCCTCGACGAGGTGCTCGCCGTGCGCGACCGGCAGGCTTCGGGGATCGAGGCGTGGTTGGCCGAGGTCACGCTTGATCAGCTCGCGCAGACCGCGCCGGTCCCCGACGACGGCAGGTGGCCGCCATACGCCAAGGGGCGGACGGTTCGGCAATGTCTCGGCACCGTCCTCAACGAGGAATGGGCGCACCACCGGTTCTGCACACGCGACCTGGACAAACTGTCGCCCCGCCTCTGACCGCCCTATCAGCGACGACAACAGCACGTCGGTCAATTCAGCCGACTAGCTCCTCGAATCGCTGCACCACCTCAGAAGGCGCGGGCATCCCGGACAGTTCTGCGCTGACCTCCTGCGCGGCGGTGCGCAGATTTCGGTCCGCGACGATCCGCTGCAGCAAAGAAGCGTCCAGCACGTCGGGCGCGCACGCGAGACCGGCACCGCGCGCCGCGATGGCGTCGGCGTTGACCTGCCGGTCACTCGTTCCGCCGGGCACTATCAATTGCGGCACGCCGGCATCCAGCGCCGCGAACATCGTTCCCGAGCCTCCGTGATGCACCACAGCGGTGCAGGCAGCGAGCAACGGTCCCATCGGCAACCATCCACCGTCGCGCACGTTCTCTGGTAGTGCTCCGAGTTTCTGCCGGTCACGCGGTTCCAGCGTGAGAACGAAGTCCGCGTCCACTTCCGGTGCGAGTGCCAAGATCTGTTGCGCCACACCAATACCCTGCATCCGCGGCACGATGGTGCCCAGGGTCACCGCGATGAGCGCCCGCCGTGACTCCAGGCGCAGCCAGCTCGGGAGTTTTCCGCTCCCCGCAGGAAACACCGGACGCATCAGCCAGCCGCCGCGCCGCCCGCCAGTCATGCTCGGCGGGGCGATGTCGAGCCACGGACCGTCGTCGATCAGCTCCTGCACCCCGTGGCGTTGCAATGCCGCGGCCAGGTGTCGCAGCTGCCCCGCTCGTTCCCCTGGCGAGATCCCGAGGTCGTGCCGAACTGCCGGTACGCCCAGCACCTTCGCGGCCAGCAATCCGAACGGTGCCATCCGCTCGTAGACCACCAGATCAGGCCGCCACTTCTCGGCGACGGAGATCGCTCCGTCGGCCAGCCAATCGGAGAAAGTTCCAAAATGGACACCCTCCAGATCCTCGGACCTGGCACCAGCGATGATGCGTTCGTTGACTTCCCGGTAGCGACGGTGAAAGTCGGTGAAGAGGCTTTTCAACGTGACCCCGGGCGCGACGTCGGCCATCGGCAGCGCCGCCGCTTCGGCCAGCGCAGCCGCTTCCCCGCACGACCCCATCAGCACCTCGTGCCCGGTGGCCCGCGCTGCTTGAGCCAGCGGCACCAGCGGGAAGAAGTGCCCGACCGCGGGCATCGAGAAAAACAGGATCCTCACGCCGGACTCCGATACCAGCGGCGATGGACGACCGGCTCGACGGCCAGCACGCTGACCGCGGCGGCGAGCGCGGCCGCCCAGACCAGCCAGTCGCTCGACGCCGCGACCGACCACCCGACGGCGGCGATCACGACCACCGGCCGGGCCAGCGTGAACGGTCCGAGACCGATCAGGATCACGAACGTGCTCCCCCGCATCGGCAGCAACCAGTACGCCAGCAGCGACACCACCACGACCGCGGCGAACGGTGCCAGTACCTGCAGCATTCGCGTGCCCGCACCGACCAGTCCGGCGTAGCGAGCGCCGGGATCCGCCGAGCCCGCGAAAGCCGTCACGATCAGCAATGCGACCAAGCCGAGGCCTGCGGCACCGCTGGCCAAACCTCGGCGGGAGGCCGCCAGATAGTAGGAACGCTTGCGGATCCGGGCATTGCGGCCGGTCGCGGCGCGGAAACCCGCGAGGGCGGCGTCGACGAGCGCGAGCGTGCCCAGCACGAGCGGAACCAGCACGGTCATCTCGCTGGCACCCGCGCGACCAGTCCGCGGGCCCGGCGTCCCAGTGCACGGAGAACATCGCCAGTCAATTCCGGACGCAGACCGACGACCGGCCGCATCGCCGCACACAGCGGATTGGTGTATCTCGTCGCCTCGAAGAGAAACGTCTCCATCCCCGGGGCCTGCGCGGCGGCCGACAGCAGCGCGGTGTCGCTATGGGCGCGCCGCGCGGACGCGACGCCGTCGTGCCGGCCCAGCGGCTCCCGCATCCGTGCCCGGTGAAACAGCCACGCACCGAACGGCGCCAGCCGGGTCGCGGCGAGGTCGTAGTGGATGAACGCTTGCGTGCCGGGGCGGTCCTGGGCGCGAAAGAACTCCGGCAGGGCGTCGGCCGGAAAGTGGTGCAGTACCCCGTTGGACAGGTAGACGGTGGCGTCCTCCGTCAGCGCGAAGGCGTCCCCGCACCCAAACGTGCACGAGAGCCGTTCATCCTCGGCCAGCCTGCTCGCTTCCGCCACCAGAGCGCGATTGAAATCCACGCCCACCAATTCGACATCGGGGCCGAGCACGCCGGAACTGGCCAGGCTGCGCACCATGAATCCCAATCCGCAGCCGATGTCCACCACCCGCGGGCGGATCCCCTTCGCCCGGACCGCGGCCAGGATCGGCGCCAGCAGCTCGGCGAAGCGCTGCGCCATGCGCACTTCCTCGTTGAGCCGTTGCAATTCGGTGTGGACCCGGATCAGAAGCCGGTCCACCGCGAGCGGATCCAATGCCTCGCCGAGAACCGGAATCCGCTGCACGATTCTCGCCGCCCGTTCGTTCCCGGCCGCGCGCAGCGTGGCGACGACCTCGGTCCGGAGAACCGGAAGGCGCTCGCCGGTCGCCGGATCCCACGCCGCCACCAGATCGGAGATCTCCAGCACCGCCATGCGCGAACCTTAGCGAGCGTCGCGTGCTCGAGCCGTCGGTTCGGCAGAAACGCTTCCCGGACAGACCAACTGCCGAAGGTATCGAACTTCCGGTGCCGCTGGCTCCGCTACCGGATCGAGCGCGTGACCAGTTCGTCGAACTCGCGGTCGGACAAGGTCCGGTTGAGCTTCAACAGTTCCTCGGCGTGCAGACCGACGGCGTAGCGGGTCTCCGGCGGGTCAGCTTCCACCGCCCGCCGGATGGTCTCGGCGACGACGGCGGGATCGGCGCCGTCCGCGAGGCCGGTTTCGGATTGGCTCGCCATCGCCTCGGCCATTCGCCCGTACGGGCCGTTTCCGGAGTATTCCCGCAGTTGCGAGGCGGTCTGGTCCTCGAATTCGGTCTTGATGATGCCCGGCTGAACGACCACGACCACGACCACGACCTCGATGCCGAAGGGCCGGACCTCCATGCGCAGCGTGTCGGAGTACGCCTCAAGCGCATGTTTGGAGGCGTAATACCAGGCACCGAGCGGAAGGCTGATTTCACCGCCGATCGAGGAGACGTTGACGATGCGGCCCGATCCTTGCGCGCGCATGGCGGGCAGGACTAGCTGAACGAGCCGGGCCGGTGCGAACACGTTGACCTGGAACTGGTCGCGGGCGGCGTCCAGCGGGACGTCCTCGGCGGCTCCGTGCAGCACCGTCCCGGCGTTGTTGATCAGGACGTCGATCCGTCCCTGTTCGTCCAGGACAGTGCGGACGGCGCGGTCGAGGTCGGCCTCGCTGCGGGCGTCCATGGCGAGCGGGTGCCCGCCGGCGTCGCGAAGTTCCTCCATTTTGGACACTCGCCGCGCCGCTCCGTACACGACGTGGCCTGCCTTCAGCAGTTCCAGCGCGGTGGCGCGGCCGATTCCCGCGGACGCTCCGGTGATCAAGCAAACGTTCGGCACGGTTCAGGCCTCCCAGGCGACAGGCAGGTGGTGGACGCCGTAGATGAGCATGTCGCTGCGCAGGTCGATGTCCTCCGCGGGAGCGGCAAGGCGCAGCGACGGGAACCGGGTCAGCAAAGCAGGCAGGGCGACCTGCATTTGGACGCGGGCCAGTTGCTGGCCGAGGCATTGGTGGATGCCGTGGCCGAAGGCGACGTGTCCGCTTGCTTTGCGGCGCAGGTCGAGTTTCTCCGGCTCGGGAAAGTGCGCGGGGTCGTGGTTGGCCGCGGGCACCGAGATGGTGACCGACTCTCCCGCGGTCACCTGTTCGCCGCCCAGTTCGAGGTCTTCCAAGGCGGTGCGCACGGTGAACGGGATGATGCTCAGGTAGCGCAGCAGTTCTTCGACCGCGGTCCCGGCCAGCTGCGGTTCGGTGCGCAGCAGGGCGAGCTGGTCGGGGTGTTCGAGCAGCGCGAAGAGGCCCAGCGCGAGCATGTTCGTGGTGGTGTCCAGGCCCGCGCCCAGCAAGGTGAAGCCGATGTTGACCAGCTCGGTGTCGGTGAGATCGGTGCCGGCCAGGTCGCTGAGCAGGTCGTCGGACGGGGCTTTTCGCTTGGCCGCCACCAATTCGCCGATGACGCCGTGGACCGCGGCGTAGGCTTCGCCCGTTTCTTCGGGGGTGTTGTCCAGCCGGAACAGGGTGAGCGCGTGCTGCTGGAACCGGTCCCGCTCGGCGTAGGGGACTCCGAGCAGTTCGCAGATCGTCTGCGCGGGCAGCGGTCGCGCCAGGGCCGGGACCACGTCGGCCGGGCTGCCGCGCTCGGCCATGGCGTTCAGGCACTCGTCCGCGACGGCCTGGATCCGCTCGGTCAGCCGGCGCATCCGGCGGACGGTGAACTGGCCGGCGAGCAGCCGCCGGTAGCGGGTGTGCTCGGGGGCGTCCATGCTGCCGAACATTCCCGGCGGCGCCGGCTGATCGCCGGCGGGAGCGCCCGGAACCGGCAGGTGCCGCAGCTCGGCTCGCGCGCTGAACCGGCGGTCGGCCAGCACTTCGCGGGCCAGGGCGTGTCCGGTCACCAGCCAGCCGGCGTGCCCGTCCGGGTAGTCCAGCCGGCTCAGCGGACTCTTCTCGCGCAGTTCGGCCAGCCCCCGCGGCGGGTCGAACGGCCGCTCGGTCGGCAGTGTCCTGGTCATCGCCAGCTCCCTTCCGGTGAACCTCTTGCGGGAAACGGTAGAGCGATGTTTTATTGACTCGCAAACGAACCTTATGCATATCAGCAGGCTGAGGGCATTATTTCGATGCACTGGCCTGCAGCTGAATGCATCGGCAGCGGACTGGGACGAATCCGAAGGCGGAGACGAGCAGATGCCATCCGGCAGGTTGAGCTACCCGGAACGACAGCGCGTCGCGACCGGATTGGCGGACGGACTGAGCTACGCCGAGATCGGCCGGCGCCTCGGCAGGCCGAAGTCGACGGTGATCCGCGAAGTCGCCCGCAACGGCGGGGCGCACGACTACCGGGCCGACCGCGCCGAGCAGGCCGCGCGGCGACGGGCCCGCCGCCGCGCCCCCGCTTCGCCGCCGGCCGCCCTGCCGCGCCGGGCAGCGGCCGATCCGCGGACCCAGAGCGACTTCGAGACGCGGTTCGCGCGGATGGCCGCCCAGACCGGAATGCCGTCGATGATGGCGCGGGTCCTGATCTGCCTGTTCACCGCCGAATCGGGCAGCCGCACCGCGACCGAGCTTGCCGCCCGGCTGCGCGTCAGCCCGGCATCGATCTCGAAGGCGGTGGCCTGGCTGGAAGAACGCGGGATGCTGCGGCGCGAACGCGACGGCCGACGCGAGCGCTATCTGATCGACGATGACGTGTGGCAACGGGCCTGGCTGGCCAGCATGGACGGCATGGCGCAGTGGGCCGACTTCACCCGCCAGGGCGCCGAACTGTTCGGCGGAGACACGCTGGTCGGAACCAGGCTGCTCGAGACCAGCCAATGGCTTCAGCACATCCGGCAGGACATGATCGACGCCGCCGAGCACTGGCGGCGAACCCGCCCGCCGCGTTGTGACGACGCCCCCAGCTGGTTGTCCATTGTGGACCTCGATCCGCGGCTGAACCTCGCGCGGCCTTGACCTCGAGGAAAGTCGGTGGCCGCATGACCATCTGGATTTGCGGCACGTGCGGAGTCGAGCGAGCCCGAGCCGGGAATCCACCGCCTGCATCGCGAGCCGGAGTTCGGCATCGGCCAGAGGACCTGCCTGGTGCGGACCGACGCGGGCAACCTGCTGTGGGATCCGCCGAACGCTCTAGACCGGCCTCTGCTCGACAAGATCGCCGAACTCGGCGGAGCCGCGGCGATCGTGGCCAGTCATCGGCACATGGACGGCTCGCAGATGAGCCTGAGCCACCGTCTCGGGAACGTCCCGGTGCTGGTGCATTCCGCGGACCGGCATGGGTTCAGCGGGAAGACCCGGTGATCCGCGAATGGCACGGCGTCGAACGGATTTTGCCCGGGATCACCCGGATCGAAGCGGGCGGACACTTCCCGGGCGCCGCGGTCGCGCACCTCGCGACGGAGACGGGCGCGCTGCTGGTCGGCGACACCATCGTGCCGGTCGCCGCGCGGGGCTGGGTGACGTTCATGCGCAGCTGCCCCAACCAGATCCCGCTCTCCGCCGGACTCGTCCAGCAGCTCGTGGACCGGCTCGAGCCTTACGCCTTCGACCGGCTCTACGCCTTGACCGGGGCTACTTTGCAGGCTGACGCGAAGGCTGCGGTTCGTCGTTCCGCGCAGCGCTACATCGCGTGGGTCGACGGCACGAACGACCATCTCGGGTGACTCGCGGATACGGCGGCGTTCCTTCCGCGGGGATCTCTTGTATCAGGGGACGGTAGGCCGGGTTCGCAAACACTCGGCAAACGTTGCGCCGCAGCGGATCATCACCGGCGGCGCCCCTCCGGCGAACCACGTACCGTGAAGGCCGCGCTGAGGCCCTTGGTCAGATGGAGTGACGCCCCGCGGGAATCGACTGAGGTCTCTTGCGTAGGCGGCCCGGACCGGCGTTAAGCTCATTGGAGGGAACCAGCGAACTGGTCCCGACACGGGAGAGCCGCAGGCTCCGGCAAGCCTTACGACTCCCCCGCATCCCTCAGGCTCCGCGCAGGACGAGGTACAGCACCGCTGCACCTAGCACGAGAGCCAGGATGGCGGCCCCGGTCACCTGGATGGTGACCGGGCCGGCCACCTTCACGGTGAAGTGAAAGCGCCTAGCCACCAGGGATCACCTCCCTCCTGTGGCGGACTCGGACTGCTGCTCCCCGAGCCCGCCATCGGCGAAGGTGCTGAGCAGCACTCTAGCCAGGTGCACCGCAAAACAGGAGCGGTCCGAGCGCTCAAGATCACCGGAGCGGACCCGCCGAGACCCGGTATGGCGACGCCGCGCCGGGTTCGCGGACCGGCCGGTTCCTGTCGGTTATCCCCTGGGCATTCTGGATCGGCCAGACGGAGCAATTCCGATCGACCGTCTGCTCGCCCGAGGGCTTGTCCGCGCCGCACTGGCTCGCCAACCGAGTGAACTTGCATAACTTTGCGTAGCAAGGATTCCTCGGTCGCCTTCAGCTCGCCCGAAGCCGCCCGCGGCGAGCGGCTGGAGCGAGTGTCCACTGTGGACCTGATGTCTCGGCAGGGCACCTGGTTCACGATCCGCGGCGTCCGGATACATGCAGTGGACGTCCGACCCCGGTCGAAAACCGTCACCGCTCGATCGGGCCGACGCTCAGCGTCATCGTCCCCCGCTGGCTAGCGGACTCAACGTCCTGAAAGCGTTCGTCAGCCGCCGCACCCATCTGTCGAACATCGTCGCGTTCTGCCGGAAGCACCGTCGAGTCGTTCCCACTGCGGTGGTCAAACTCCGATCGCGCTGGGCTCAGCCTTCAGTCGAATGCGGTTGGGACAGGCCGTCGATGACGGTCTTCGCACTGGCTTTCGGATACGCCGTCGGACCGTTGTGGCCGCCGGGCCAGAGCGTCAAGGGCAGGTCCAGTTCTTGTGCCAGGGCTTGCGCGCAGCGGTGGGTCCACAGCGTCCGGGATTTCTCGCCCGCGCCCACGATCACCCGGTCTCGATGCGCGCGAAGGGCCTCGGTATCGAGGCGGTAGGCACGCCCGGCGCCGAGATCGTGTTCGAAGTAGAACGACAGGTCCTGAATGAATTGCGGCGTCACTTCGAGTTCTGGGGCGTCGGTCTCGCGCTCGGCTGGATTCAGACCGAGCAGGGCGGCGAGTTGCCGGAGCGCCGCTCCTACGCCTTCAGTCTGGAAAGTCTGTGCCAGGCGAACGAGCCCGGCGTCGGCTTCTTCTCGCGCTGCTCCGCTGAGCAGGTGGGTGTCCGGCGGCTCGTGAACGATCAGTTTCGCGACGTCCTGCGGGTATCTGGTCAAGAGGTCCAATGCGATCAGGCAACCGATGCTCGTCGCGAACAGGCACACACCGTCTCCGCCGAGCGTCTTGATCACGCTGTGCAGGTCGTCGGCATGCGTCTGGATTGTCGGAGACGGCGCGCCCGGGGCGAGGGGGCTGCGCGAGATGCCGCGGCGATCGTAGGAGACGACGGTGAACCGCGGTTCGAGTATCTCCCGCATCGGGTCGGCTTGGCTGGCCTGGCCCGCTCCGCCGGGCACCATCACCAGCACGGGGCCTTCTCCGGCTGTCTGGCCACGAAGGGTGCAGCCATCAAGCGACACTTGCACCACGAACACTCTCCTTGGGCTCAGCAGGATTCCCGGCCTGACGGAAGACGATAGCGGTGCCGAGCGCGGTGCTGGCCGAAACGAAGAAATCTCCCGGCGATGCCTGCCGCAGCGGGATTTTCTTGCTGTGCAACAGGTCCCGCGTAACGGCCACGTCACGGACGGCGACCGTGAACGCGACGAGAGCGGGCAGCGCAGGGGCTCGCTCGCCGGGCAACAGCGCGTCGAGACCGGAGGCGGGGACCAGGGTCAGCGTTGCGCCGTCGAGGTCGAAGATCCGAGCGGGGCCTTCTGTTCGCGGTGTCCGGCCGAGATAGCGCACGTACCGTGCCTGGACCGCGTCCAACTCGGCGTCCGCGGCGCAGAGCGTGGCGTCGACGAGGCCAGTGGCGCCATTGGGATGGTTGCCGACCCGGGCGGCCTGAATCCGCGGGTCCAGGTCCGCGACGACGCCGATCCGGCCCTCCGCCTCCACTCCCGGCCGCGCTCCGCCGATCTCCAGGTAGCGGACGGTTTCGACCTCGTCGCCTGCCGGGCGTCGCACCGTGTTCACCCCGTCGTGCCGCACGCCCGCGCCGGTCAGGCGGGCCGCGGTGGCGTCGATGTCGGACGAGGAGAACATCAGGATGTGCAGGCCTTCGAAGCGTTCCAGGCACTCCGTCAGGTTCGCGCTGGTGGTGTTGATCCGCTCCACCAGCGTCGGCAGCACGTCGGGCGGAGCTTGCAGCGGGACGAGCCGCGCGTCGGCCGGGACACGGCCGCCCGAGGGGACGACGGTGGCCAGTTCGAGGAAATCGTGCGGGAAGTCCGCGTGGGTGTTGGCCGCGCCGAACGGCTCCGGGGCACCCCCTTCGCGCGCCATCGCGGGGTAACTGGGCGTCGGCGTGAAGAAACCCAGCCGTCGGTAGAGATCGAGGGCGGCAGGCAGATCGCGGACGACGTGACCGACGTGGTGCAAGCGGGTGAGGTCCGGAGCCATGGCGGCCACCTTAAAAGTAGATCGACCAAGTGGTCAATCTATCTCGTCGAGGCGTACCGTCCCGCGAATGAGCGCGGAGCACAGCGCGGATCGCGTCGACGGCAGGCGTGTCCGCTACCAGAACCGGCGGCCGGAACTGCTCGACGCCGTGGCCGGTTACGTCCTCGCGCACGGGCTGGCCGGACTCGCCATGCGACCGCTCGCCGAGGCGGTGGGAGTCAGCCACGGGACGCTGCTGCACCACTTCGGTTCAAAAGAGAACCTGGTCACCGAGGTGATCGGCCTGCTGCGTCACCAGCTTGCGGACGCGGCAGGCCTGGCCGGAGCGCCTGCCCGATTGGCCGATCTTGCCGCGTGGTGGCGATCGACGACGACCGCCGAACGGCTGCCGGTCTACCGGTTGCTGTTCGAGGTCTTCGCGCAGGCCACGCGGGAACCGAAGAGTTACGGGCGTTTCCTCCAGCAGGTCGTGCACGACTCGCTGACGCTGATGAAGCAACTGGTCATCGCGGACGGGTGTCCCCGCGAGAACGCGCCTGCGATCGCGACGATGATCGTGGCGCAGGCACGAGGACTGCAACTCGCCCTGCTGGCCACCGATGACCGGGACCGCATCGACCGTGCCTTCGTCGTGTTCATCGGCCTGCTCGACCATCTCAGGCAAAGCTGGCACACGACTCCCGACCACGTCGCGTTCCCTTCCCCCTGACCGCCCGGCTGCACCGATCAGAAATCCCCCGCCCCGTCGTCAATTCTGACAACCCCTCGAACCGGTGGAAGGATTGACGACCATGACCGACGCTAGACCGCTGGGCACCGACGAAGCCGCGTTCGTCGCGGCGTCCCGCTCAGGCGACGCGGCGCGGTTCGCGCTCCTCACCGAGCGGCACCGGCGTGAGCTGCAGGTGCACTGCTATCGGATGCTCGCGAACTACGAGGACGCCCAGGACCTGACGCAGGAGACGTTCCTGCGCGCATGGAACAAGCGGGAGTCGTTCAAGGGCAACGCCGCGCTGCGGACTTGGCTGTACCGGATCGCGACCAACGCCTGCCTCGACTTCCTGGACAAGCGCAAGGACCGCACACCGGTGCCGTTCGAACTGCCGGACCCCGGCTCCGAACTGCCGTACCTGCAGCCGTACCCGGACCGGATGCTCCCCGCGGATCCGCAGGAATCGGTGGTGGCGCGGGAGACAATCGAGCTGGCGTTCATCGTCGCCGTCCAGCACCTTCCGCCGCGACAACGGGCGGTGTTCGTCCTGCGCGACGTCCTCGGCTGGCCCGCCTCGAAGGCCGCTGACGTCCTCGAGCTGACCGTCGCGTCGGTGACCAGCGCACTGCAGCGGGCGCGAGTGACGATGCGCGAGCAACTGCCCGACCGCCGTCTCGACTGGCGCAGCCCAGAGCTGTCGGATGACGAGCGCAGCGTGGTGAAGTCGTACATCGACGCCCACGAGCGCAACGACCTCGACGGGCTGATGTCCCTTCTCCGCGACGACCTCCGCTTCGCGATGCTGCCCGATCCAGGCACCTTGATCCGGACGGCGAAGGACGCAGTGGACGGCTGGGTTACCGGCGGGCTTTTCCAGCGTGGCCACGACGATTGGCGCTGTATCGCCACGACAGTCAACCTCATGCCTGCCGCCGTGCTGTATCTCCGCACCCCTGGCGATCCGGAGTACCGGCTGTTGAACCTCGCGGTCCTGCGCATCGTGGACGGGAAGATCGCTGATCTCACCGGGTTCGACGTCACCGACAAACCATGGCTGGACCTGCCCTCGACACTGTGATCGCCCGACGCGATGTTGATCCCGTGCGCCGAGCGCTCATCGCCTTGTCTGGTATCGGGTCAGGACCGCACCGCCGGAAAACGTCCGCGTCTCCACGAGATTCAGGTTCACCCAGCCGTCCAACGCGGTGAAGAAGGGCGTGCCGCCGCCCACCAGGACCGGGTGGGTGACCAGCGTGTACTCGTCGATCAGCCCGGCCCGCATGGCCGCCGCGGCGAGCGTTGCGCCGCCGATGCTCATCGGACCGCCGTCCTCGGTCTTGAGGCGGGTGATCTCGGCGACCGCGTCCTCGGCGACCAAGCGGGTGCTCCAGTCGACCTTCTCGATCGTCGAGGAGAACACCACTTTCGGCGTGTCCCGCCAGTTCCGCGCGAACTCGATCTGCGCCGGGGTGGCGCCCGGCTGCTGGTCGCCGGTCGGCCAGTAGGAACTCATCGCCTCCCACAGCTTGCGCCCGTACAGCGACAAGCTGTTCGCCAGCTCCTGGTCGAGCCACCACTGGAACAACTCGTCGCTCGGCTCGCTCCAGCCGATGTCGTCGCCGGGTGCGGCGATGTAGCCGTCCAGGGTCAGGTTCATGCTGTAGCTCAGTTTCCGCGTCATGCCAGCCTCCAATGCGTCGGTCTCATCCATACAGACGGGCGCGGCGAGAAAACCTCATCGGTGCGCGGTCCCGCGCAAGGTCCTCGACCGGGTCACGGAAACCGCTCTGGTCGGTCTCGGCATCACGTTGGTCGCCACCGGGTGACTTCGCTCGGCTCGGGCCGGGTCAGGATTTCGGAGGTTCGGCGGGGCCGTGATGGCGTCCGTAGGTGTCGGCGTCGCGATCGTGGCGATTCGCGAACATCCATCGGCGGGAACGTCCGGCCAGCCCCGCCCGCAGGAGAAACACCACTGCGGTTCCCCACAGCGCGCCAGTCGGGTATGCCGCGCCCTGATCCAGCCAGGCGATCCCCTGTTCTTGCCCAGCCGCGCCGAGAACGGCGAATACGCAGCCCCCGACGAAGCAGGTTATGGCAACGAAAAGCTGCCGTTTGCGTGACACCTGATCAAGTGTCCCACACTCGCGATCGAGCACCACGCCGTGAACAGAATCTTCATCCCACGCTCCCCGCCATTCTCCGATGCCCGGACCGGGCGCGACGACCGCGCTGACTGTGTCGTCCGAAACCCAGAGAAACATACCGAACAGTACGGTATGAACTCCAGCCCCTAGCGGCGGCGTCTCCTGGCAATCCCTGCAGCTGTCCACTTAGGACTACACTGCAGGCGCGCTCCTCACCGCAGACGGCTGGCGAAGAACGACACGATCTCCCGGACGGCGTCGCCGCGCTGCCGCTCCGGTGTCAGCTTGCCGGCGCAGCCCGCGGGCGCGTCGTCCTCGCCGCCGATCTTTCCGGGCGACCATTCGGTGTTGAAGAAGTTGTGGTTGGCCCCGGTGAGCGTCACCGAGCTGGCGTCGGCGTTCTTTCCCACGGCGTCCTTCACGTACTGCAGGCCCACCGTGCCGACAGCGCCGTCGCAGGTGCCGACGACCACCTTGAACGGCACCCGGGTGACCAGCACGTCGCTGTTGTCGTCCTCGGTGGAGTTGAAGTAGACCGGCGCGAGCGGGACGACCGCGCGGATCCGGACGCCTGCGGGCCATTCGGGCGCGTGCTTGTCGGAGGCCTGCCACATCACGCCCTTGCCGCCGCGGGAATGTCCCATCGTTCCGACGCGGGAGAGATCGACGTGCCCGCGGAACCTCCCGAGCGCCCCCGCCAGCGGACCCTCTCCGCGCGCCAGATCGCGCCACAGCTCCAGGTGCTTGTTGACCAGATGGGCGCGAGCGTAGTAGCCCTCGTCGCCGAGAAGGTGCGCGTTGATGGCGTTGGCGCTGATCGAAACCACGATGAAACCCCGCTCGGCCAGCGTCTCGCCGAGGTAGTCGTAGCCGCGGAAACTCGGCAGCGGCCGCTGCCCCGGCAGGCAGGGCCAGTCGCCCTGCGGAGTCTTCGCGACCAGGTCCACGCAACTCCACCAGCTGCCGTGCTCCTGCACGATCAGCGGATGCGGACGGCCGCCGAGATCGCGCGGATAGTGCACGACGGCGGCCAGCTCCATCGGGACGGAGACGGTGGGATCGCGGAAGGCCTGATCGCCGAGGTTGTACTCGACGACGCCGACGCCCTGGTTGGCTGCCGCGTGCGGAGCCACGATGGTTACGAAGGCCAGTGCCAATACGGCGACGGCCATGCGAAGGAAAGTCATGCCGGACAGGGTGTCGAGGAAGTGTCAGGGATTCGTCAGCGTCGCCGATTCGCTTGACATGTTCCCGGGCGCCGACGTACCGACTCGTCAGCCCGCCCACTCGACCGACGGAAATCGTCGACGACAGAGATATTTCTTCACTAATTATTGTTTCTGCGCAGTAAGTGCTACGCAAATCGTGCCTGAGGTGACTCCGCCGCAACCCGTCTCGCTCTCGACTCGCCGCACTGCCGAACCCGCAGGCATTCTTCCGCACAGGGGGCAGCATTTTCTCTCTCGGCAACCACAGGTAACGTCCTCGGCGCGTCTTTGGCCGACAAGTGACTCGCGCTTCAACGGCACTGACCGGCAATGGGCGCACTGCGGAACAACCGCTTTGCGGAGAGGGACCATAGGGGGAACCGTGATCGATCCACGCAGCGAAGCGGTCCTGATCCGCGATCGCCAGACCGGCGTCTTCAAAGACGAAACCCGCAGCGTGGCGCGATACGAGTTTCAGCCGGCGAGTCGACGAATTCAAGTTACCTTCAACGGCAAGGGCAAGACCTTTCCGTACGGGCTGGATCGGGTCGAGATTCTTCGCAGCACCGTACAGCGCGTCGTCAAAGACGAAGACCGGGTCGAAGTCGACGGAAGCCTGTGGGAGAGCGCGACCGAAATCGTCACCTTTTCCGGGGCGCACGGCGCATGGTGCCGGGTCTTCTATCGGACCCGTGCAGGAGAGACGTACCGAACCTATCCTGCAGACCAGGTCCGCGTCGTCACGTCGCAGACTGCCGTGCCCCGCGTCAACGACGTGTTGTGCTACTGGCGCACGATCGTGTCCCGACTCGACTCCGACGATCCGCTGCGAGCCGCTTACGACCGGTTTTCCTTTGTCCACCCGGAGAGCGTGCTCGGTTCGTACCTGGCGGGAACGCCAATAGCGTCTCGGCCGCTGGACGCCGTGACGATTTTCCCGTTCCGCTGCAATCTCAGCCAGCGCAAGGCCGTCGAAAACGCCTTGAGCCGGTCGATCTCGGTCATCGAGGGACCGCCGGGGACCGGGAAGACCGAGACGATCCTCAACCTCATCGCCAACATCACCGCCGTGCGGCACGAGACCGTCGGCATCGTCTCGTTCGGCAACGCGGCCGTCGACAACGTTCGCGACAAACTCGACGAGCTCGGGTTCGGGCACATCCTCGGCAACCTCGGCCGCAAAGAAAAGCGAGAGGAATTCTTCGCGCAGCAGGCGGCTCGCAACGCGGCGGTCGCGCAGTTCGTGTCCGGCGCCCCTCGACCCCCTGACCCGAAACAGCTGGCGGATCTGGACCGGCGCCTGCGCGAGCTGCAGGAGCATGAGCGCGTCCGCGCGGGCCGTCGTCAGGCGCTCGACGCCCACCGTCTCGAACTACGGCACTTCGAACGTCATCTCGAGCAGGCGCAGCTTCCCGATCTGGCGAAACTCCCCCTGCTGAAGAAGTCGGCCGACCGGGTCGTCGACTACCTGGCCGAGAGCCAGCTTGAACTGGCGGGCTCACGCCCGCGCCTCCTGCGGCGGATCGGCAACTACTTCAAGTACGGGTCGCTGCGCATGCTCGACCCGGCTGACACCGACGTCGTGCTCCGTCTGCAACTGGCGTACTACACCAAACGCATCGCCGAACTGGAGCAGGAGGTCGAGCTCGTCGACAGCCGGCTGCGCAGAGCCGAATTCGAGCAGCTCGCCCAGGAGCACCAGAAGCTGTCAGTTCAGCTCCTCCACGCCGAACTCGCCGACCGATACCGAAGGCTGGCCGGCACCGCCTACGACGCGGACTCGTATCGAAACGGACGCACATTCGCGACTTTCCTGCAAGACTACCCGGCGTTGCTCAGCACGTGCCATTCGCTGCGGTCCAGCATCTCCGACGGATACCTGCTCGACTACCTCATCGTGGACGAGGCCTCCCAGGTCAACCTGCTGCTGGCCGGCCTGGCGATGTCGTGCGCCCGCAACATCATCGTGGTCGGCGATCGAAAGCAACTTCCGCCCATCCCGGTCGAGGCCGCAGCAGATCTCACGCCGCCGATGCCGGCCTTCGACTGCCGGCGGCACAGTCTCCTGTCCTCGTTGTCGGAGCAGTACAGCACCGAACTGCCGAGCGCACTGCTGCGAGAGCACTACCGGTGCGACCCCGCCATCATCGGATTCTGCAACAAGAAGTTCTACGAGGGAGAACTGATCCCGTACACCGTCGGCGGCGCGGAACAGCCCATGATCGTGGTGCGCACTGTCGAAGGCAATCACATGCGCCGCCACCACACCGGAGGTCGCTCGAACCAGCGCGAGGTGGACGTCATCAGCCAAGAGGTGATCAGGGACCACTGCCAGGGCTTCGCTGACACCGACATCGGGATCACGACCCCTTACCGGCTGCAGGCCGACAAGACCCGCGACGTACTCGATCGCATCCAGGCCGACACGGTTCACCGGTTTCAGGGCCGGCAAAAACAGGTGGTCATCCTGACGACCGTCCTGGACGAGACCTGGCGCGGCCGCACGGGACTGCCGTTCGTCGACGATCCGCAGATGATCAACGTGGCGGTGTCGCGCGCGGTCCGGCGGTTCATCCTCGTGACCAACCACGACCTGATGCCCGCCAGCCGGCATATCCAGGACCTGGTCGGCTACATCCGCTATCACAACCCCGGCGACGAGGTCGTCGAGAGCACGGTGGTCTCCGTGTTCGACCTCCTCTACGCGGCCTACTCGCAACGGCTGCGGCCGCTGGCCGCACGGCGCAAGAACGAACTCAAGTACGCGTCGGAGGACATCGTCTGGACCGTGCTGCACGACATCTTCGCAGAGCAGCGTTACGCGCACCTGACAGCTGTCCCCCAGGTGCTTCTGAAGAATCTTTTGCCCAATTTCAACCGGCTCACGCCGGCACAAGCCGCGTATGCGCAGAGGCGGGCGTCTCTGGACTTCGTGGTGTACAACCGAGTGACCAACCAGCCGCTTCTGGCTATCGAGGTCGACGGTTTCGCCTTCCACGAGAACAAGCCGGTCCAACTGGCGCGCGATGCGCTGAAGAACGAGATTCTGCATGCGCACGACATGCCGCTGTTGCGGCTTCCCACCACCGGCAGCGGCGAGCAGCAACGAATTCTCGACGCTCTGGCCAGCGCCGAAGACCACTGGGCTCGTCGTTCGCCACGATGACGCGGCAGCCGCTGTGCGGCGCGTCCGACCGATCCGCGGACAAACTCCGCCGAGACGCGCCTACCCACGAAAAGGCTGGTAGGGCATGGTTCGCGGCCGGGCGGGCGGCGCAACGAGGTTGCCGCCCGGCCACAAGGGACCGCCCTGGGCGATATAGCCGCGAATGTGCTCCGTGAGTTCGTCGAGGTGCTGTTCCCGTTCCCGCCATCCCACCTGTACCTGTTGTCCGCCGGGATAATGAAGCGTCAGGGTGGAGGTGGGACCTTGGGCGAGCAAGGCGGCCATGGCATCTGGCAGGCCCATCGGCATCGCGTCGCAGCCCTTGTTCCGAGCGATACGCAAGACGGCGTCGATCACCCGTTCCCAATCGGCGACCGCGGGCCACAGCCGGCCGCCGTCGAGTTCGAAGGTCAGCGTGGACACTGGCACAAGGCATCCCGGCGTGCGGAGCGGAAACTCGGTGAGACACCTGTACATGCGTCCGCCGTCGGGTTGCGGAACAGACTCGTGAAGCAGTGTCGCCGCGTGGACGACAATGGCGTTGATCGGCACGGGACGGCCCGGGTCCGGGTAGGGTTCGTGCATCGCCAGCAAGTAAACGTCTTCGATTGCCACAAGATCTCCTCGCTCTTCCGGGAGCCGATTCCGCAGTAGATGCCGAGTATCGCAGGCGACTGGATTGCGATGATCGGCCGTGTGCTTCACTCGACGGCCGTCGTCCAGTCAGGTCTATGCGATCCCGCATTATCCCGATCCGATGATGATGCGCATGGATCGGTTTCCCTGGCCGCCCGCGGACGGCATTCCTAGAGCGCGCAAGAAACACCTCGGTGCGCCGATATCGAGCCCGCTTCGAAGAAGGCGAACGCTTCGCGTCCCGTCCCCCGTGGACTACCGCAGCCCGGTCTCGTCGTCCGGCGCGGTGAAGTACGCATTGATTACCCCTGCGGCTCACCGGACGACCGGCGAGGGGATCTTGACAGACCGATATCCGTTGCCGTTCTTGCTCGGCGTCCACCGCCGCCAGTGCTTCGCCGAGAGACGCACCGGCGCGTGCGACTGCGCCTGTGCGGCCGCAGGACCAAGCCGGTCGTCGGCCGGGAACGACAGCCATAGCGACATCGAGGAGGACGCCGAGCCGATCGTCGCTCGAACCCCAGAGGCACCGAGTATCCGCCCGTATCCGTCGACCGCGAACCCGCCAGTGTCCTCATTGGACACTGCGGCGCACGGTTCGCGCGTGCCCGCGTCGACGAGCCGCACGGGAGTATTCAGCACCAGGCGAGCGACCGGCCGTATTGCGTGACACCCTCCGGACCGGCACTGTCGAGCGCATCGAGGACGGCGCGCACACTCTCCTCACGGACACCTTATTCGCGGTGCGTTCGCTCGGCTACCCTTGGACCGCCAA
The DNA here is from genome assembly GCF_003385235.1 of Amycolatopsis circi. Classification (GTDB taxonomy): domain Bacteria; phylum Actinomycetota; class Actinomycetes; order Mycobacteriales; family Pseudonocardiaceae; genus Amycolatopsis; species Amycolatopsis circi. The sequence continues at coordinate 68,960 of NZ_PQIA01000018.1, forward strand.
GCAGATCGGCGGCGATTTCCTGCCAGCGTTTGGTGCGCTCGTCGGGCCCGCCCGTCCAGAGCTGGAAGGTCAGCGCCGACTTGCCAGCGGCGTCGTGCAGGCGTTGAGGAACGCGTGCACCTTCGTGTGGACCGCCGAGGGCTTGCGGGTGCGCAGAGCGTGCGCGCCTCCCGAGGCGGCTGGAAGACCGTCGTAGGTGACGATGTCCGGGCGCGTCACGACGGTATTCCTTCCATAAAGGCGTTGCTATGTCGGAGAAAAGCGAACCGGGCCCGCTCGGACTCGGCGTCGAACCCGGGTACGCGCACCGCTACGCGCGTGATGAGTTCGTCGAGCGCGTCGTGCACGGCCGGACGCAGCAGCGCCACCGGATCCTCGGGTCGGCAGCACCTCGTCGCTGTTGAAGCGCAGCTCTCCGCTCACCGTGCGCTTCGCGAGCAGCACCCGGGGCCGACGCAGTCCTGTCGGCTCGGTGACGACAGCGAGGTCACCGCCGACGGTCACGAACAGGTCGATGTCGAACTGCCATTCGAGCCGTCCGAGCCCAGCTCGGATCCGGGTCAGCTCGGAGATTACGTCAAGCGGGATCGCCGGTCCGCCGTAGACGGTCCGGAATGACAACCGTCCCGGAAGTGCTTCGCTCACGCGAAAGTTCCGTCCAGGGAGCCGATCCGCCAGAAGCCCTTGGGCGCGCCACCAGGAAGCAGCGGCGTGACCCACTGCCTGACGACGTCGACGAATGCCGCTTCGAGGTCGTCGCGCGTCCACCCGTGCGGACGCGGCGGAACCGCGGGCTCCCAGCCGTCCTGATCCACGAAGACGTCGATCACGATCCCCTCGACGCCGTCCGCGCGCGCCGCGGTCCAGAACCGTTCGAGCCTGGCGGAGGTTTCGTTCGACACTGAGCCGAGGATTCCGGTCACCGCGGCCCGGTAGTCGCCTGTGTCCACGGCATCGAGCTTATCGCCGAAGGTCAGCTGCGAGTCAGAAGCGTCCACTCCTTTGTGGATTCGGCCGTCCGGAAGTGCTCCGCCAAGTAGCCGCCGTAGATCCGGGTCATCGCTTCGACTGTGTCCTGGCAGCAGCCTTGTCCGGCCCGCAGCTTCGGCACCATGACCCACTGCGCTTCCCCGAAAACCTGGTCCGCCGGCGGATGCGTGCGCTCGTCGAAGCTGATCTCCAGATCCCACCAGAGCGGTCCGCCGGTCGCCGGGGTCAGGTCGAGCGCGAACGCGAACGGGTTGGCCAATGACATGCTGGCCACGCGATCGCCGGGCCGGATGTGGCGGCGCAGCAACGCGAGGCCGTCGTCGAGCATCGCCGGGACCGCGGAGGCGTTGCGGTAGGCGGTCTGCCACGTCGCGTCCGCCGGTACGACGAAGTCGCCGAGGTGCGGGCTGGTGATCCGCTGCGATTGCGGAGGTGCGGCGACGACATCCCGCCGCGCCGCGCTGATGCCAAGCGCCAACATGTCCTTTCCGGCGATCGGCGCCGTCGTCGCGACGAGCAGCAGGACGAGCCCGGCGAGCAACGGCACCGGCATCCGGCGGCGGCCGTCTCCCCCGGTCCAGCGCGGCAGCTCCGGCTTCAGGGCCGCCACCAGCACGAGCGGGATGACGACAAGGGCGGCGAGATCGGACTTCTCCGGGCTGTCGGCGGCGGAAATCACGACACTCGAGCCGAGCACGAACAGGGTGAGCACGAGCAGTCGCCACGGCCGAGCCGGCTCTCCGCGCCGTCGAGCGATCCAGAAGAGAGCGGCCACGACGAGCAAGGCGAGAACGCCGACCGGAGCGTTGTACGCAATGGCGTGCAGCAGCAGGCTCAGCCGCTTCCCGCTTCCCTGCGCGGCGAACGCCGTCGCGACGTCACCCGCGTAACCGACCGGACTGATCCCGAAACCCAGCCAGAACACCACGACGATCAGCCCGAACCCCGCGACCGCACCGGGTATCGCCCGCGCGGCGAGGGTCCGCAGCATCAGCCCGAGGACCACCGCGACCACGCCCATCAGGAAGAAGTTCGCCTTGTCGTAGGCGAGCAGTCCGAGCAGCAGGCCGACGACGGCGCCGTCAGCCAGCGGCCGCGGCAACCGTGGCCGGATCAGCACGGCAAGCAGAAGCGCGGCGTAGAGCAGCCAGCCGAACTTGTTGTAGAGCATCGCGTATGTCGTCGTGCCCGGCGAGTAGCCCGGCGGCCGGACGGAAATGACCAGCAACGCCATGAAGACGGTGAATCCTGCCGCATGCCCTCCGGGCAAACGCCGATGGGCGACGAATCCGGCGAGCACCGCCGCGATCGGGAGAAAAAGCAAACAGCCGTATGTCACTGCGGCAAGTGACGGAACTGCTTGCAGCTTCATTCCGAGCGACGTGAGCACGTAGACGAGAGGGCCGATGGCGTTCGAGAAATCCGTGCCGGGCACTTGGCCCTGCGCGATCCGGTATCCGCCGTCCAGCAGAATGAAATTGTCCCAGGGCGCCACGAGCGCGACCGGTCCGAGCCACCAGGAGAACAGTCCCAGCACGACGACAGCGGTCACGGTCAGCAACGCCCACCGCACGCGCCGAGGCGAATCGCGCACTGAAACCTCGGGGTTGGCGACACCTAGATCATTTTCTGTCGACATGCGCTTCCCATCCTCGGGATTCGTTCGACTGATCATTTCGAGGCAGCAAAGACCCGGCCGTCTCGCGATGTCCCGTAGTCGAGAGGGAAACGCCGCGCGTTACATGCGCCCGCGAATTGATTTCAATGCGGAAAATTATCGACAAGATAATTGCTTCACCTATTTTCGACTCCTCGATCAGCGAGATAATTGACGCCCGCGGGCACGCCGGGTGTTTCACCAACAAGCTCGGGGATGTCGCACCGCAATTATTGACTCGCACACAGCAATCTCGAACATTGAGGCAGGAACCGCCCGGCCCTACGGTCAGGATCGTGGTTAACCTTTCAGCGAGCGAAACGCCGCCCGCCCCTGAGCCCTTCGCAATGTGCATCGCCGACGAGGACCTCGCCGACCTGCGGTCCAGACTGGACCAGGTCCGGCTTCCCGAACACGAGACCGTGCCGGACGCGGCTCAAGGAATCCAGCTGGCGCAGGTGGCGAAGCTGCTGACGGCTTGGCGGGAGCACGATTGGCCCGCGCGGCAAGCGCAGTGGAACGCCATCCCGCACTACCGCCTGGTTCTCGACGGTTTGGGCGTCGCGTTCTGGCACGTACGCTCCCCCGAGCCGGACGCGCTGCCGCTCGTGCTGACGCACGGCTGGCCCGGTTCGATCCTCGAGTTCGAGGACGTCATCGGACCGCTCAGCGATCCGGCCGCGCACGGCGGTTCCGCGCGCGACGCCTTCCACCTGGTGATCCCGGCGCTGCCAGGTTTCGGCTTCAGCGACCGTCCCCGGGAGCAGGGCTGGCATCCTGGTCGCACCGCCCGGGCGTGGGCGCAGCTGATGACCGTGCTCGGCTACCCGCGTTTCGGCGCGCACGGCGGGGATTGGGGCGCGTTCGTGAGCACCGAACTCGCGCGCCTCGTCCCCGAGCGCGTCGCGGGCTTGCACCTGACGATGCCCGTGACGTCCCCGATCCCCGACGACCTGCTCGCGCCCAGCCCCGCCGAACAACGCATCCTCGACCGGCGCAACCTGCACCTGACCGACGGCTACGGCTTCGGGATCCAAATGGGCACCCGCCCGCAGACCCTGGGCTATTCGCTGCTCGACTCCCCCGCCGGACTGGCCGCGTGGCTGGGCGAGAAGTTCGCCGCCTACTCCGACAATCGGCCCGAAACCAGTGGCGGCGTAAGCATTTCGCAGCAGATCGACACCATCGCGCTGTACTGGCTGACCGGCACCGGTGCGTCCTCGTCCCGGTGGTACTGGGAGGCGATGCGCTGGGTGCCCCGCAGTGCGGAAGCGGAGAACGCGCAACCCGTGACCGTCCCGACCGCCTGCTCGATTTTCCCGGCCGATCCCTGGCCGACCGCCCGGCACTGGGCCGAGCGCCGCTATCTCGATCTGCGGTCCTGGCACGAACTCGACCGCGGCGGCCACTTCCCCGGTCTGGAACAGCCGGAGCTGCTGGTGTCCGAGATCAGGGAAGCGTTCCGGCACACGCGGCAGGTCCGGGCCGTGTCCTGATGCGGTGTCCGTCAAGAATCGCGGTACGCCGAAGGCCGCGTGCCGGTGTGCCGCAAGAAGGCCGTCGACAGTGCGGCCGGGCTGGCGAACCCGCAGCGCCCCGCGATCTGGGAGACCGTCAGGTCAGTGTCGCGCAGCAGCCGTTTCGCCTCGTCGATCCGCAACCGGGTCAGGTACCGATACGGCGTCACCCCGGTCGCTTCTTTGAAGACCCGCACCAGGTGGAAAACGCTCAGGTGCACCTCGCCGGCGAGGTCGGCCAGGGTGATCGGCTCGGCGAGCCGCTCGCGCATCGCCGCGACAACCGCCTGAACCCGCGCGTTCTCCCGCTTCGGCACCGCCCCGGGGGACAGCCGGGCATGACGGGTGAGCAGTTGCATCGACAGGAACGCCGCCGCGGACTCGGCGTACAGATCGTCGGCCCCGGCCGCGCCGCCGACGGCTCGGATGATCTCCTCGACCAGCGGATCCCCCGCAGCCAACGACGCAGCCATCGCGTCGAAGTCCACCGCGGCGCCGCCGAGCTGCGCCGCCGTCGCGTCGATCGTGCCGCGCGGAAGGTGGACCTGCAGGCTGGTCAGCCTGCCGTCCGCCCGATAGCGGCGCACGGCAGGCTGGTCCGGAAGCATCAGCTCGACCCGTCCCGGCGTCCACGGAGTGCGCTCCCACCGGCCGCCGCGGCGCGTCTCCATCACCGCGCTTCTCCCGGCCGGCAGCACCAGATGCAGATCCGCCGCGGCCGGCAGCGTCATTTCCTCGGAGACGGGGACGTGCTCGAACCGCTGCACGAGCAAGGACTGCCAGCCGGCGTCCTCCCAGCTGCAATACGTGCGCCGGACGTACCGCTCCATGTCGAAACCGGCGTACGGCTGGAGATCCAGCCGCGTGGAGTCGAACACCATGGTTCACAGGCTAGCGACGATCGACACCAGGAGGCTCGATGACCGCCGCACCCCATCCCGCGCGCACCGCCAGCCAGGCTCTGCACGCCGCCGTCCGGAGGAAGGACAAGGAGGCCTGGCTGGAGCTGTTCGCCGCGGACGCTCTCGTCGAGGATCCGGTCGGCCCTTCGCATTTCGACCCGGAAGGCACGGGGCACCGGGGCCGCGACGCGATTTCGGCGTTCTGGGACCGGGCCATCGCGCCCAACGAGTCGATCGAGTTCCTTTTCGACGACTCCTTCGCCTGCGGGGACGAGGTCGCCTTCACCGGCCACGTCCGCAGCCAGCACGACGGACAGGTGCTCGAGGCCGAGGGCGTGTTCGTCTATCGGGTCGACGAGGCGGGGAAGATCCTTGCGGTGCGCGCCTTTTGGGAGATCGAGCGCACCATGCGGACAATGCGGCCCGCCTGATCCCGCAGCGGCTCGTTACGCCAGGGTTATGCGGACGAGGTCAGCGTTCGACACCGCTCCTCCGCTGGGACCACCAGTACAACGCGGGCGTAATTCCCGTGCGGGCTACGCGGAGGGCGGGTTCGGCTGCCGGGTCGACGAGGCGGGGAAAAGCCTTGCGGTGCACGCCTTTTGGGAGGTCGAGCGGACGATGCGGCCCGCCTGACCGCTATGCCCGACCCGAGAGACGGAGACGGGCAGCGGTCCTCCGCCAGGACAACCAGAGCAGCACGTACGGAACCCCAGCGAGCAAACCCAAGCCGGAAACACCGAAGCCGACCCAGTAGATCGCATAAGTATCGCTCCAGTCGGAGTCCGCGGTTTCGTGGGCGAAACTCACGGCTCCCACGCTCTGCACGACGGCCCCGGCAGCGATCAGGACGACCGCGGCCGCGGTCAAGCGCCGGAGACGTTTTTCCCAAGCCAGCAGAGGGGCGGCGGGGCCCCGCTCGCCCTTCGGCGCCCGCAGCCAAGCCACCACCGCCGCCACGCCGACCACCAGCCCCAACCCGGTGAAGCCCATCCCGAAGAGGAGGGCTCCGCCGGCTCCGATATTGGCGCCGGTGTTAGGCCGCTGGGTGACCAGCATGAGGAGCCCCATGCCCAGCAGCACGGTCCCGGCGACGAGGATCCAGATCGCGACGAACTTCAAGGTGCTGACAGTGGTTCTCATGGTTCCTTCCGACTGAATGCCGCCTCTGCCCGGCAACCCGGCTGCCTGTTCACAGCGCCGGCCCACCTGGCATTCCCCCCTCCTGACCACCCAGCCGCTCGCCTCGGGCGCCAACGGTGAACGAAACGCATGAACAACTGATTTTAGGCAAAAGCATCTTATCCGGTCGTAACCAACAAGGCGGGGCTCCACAACGGTGTCGCCAAATGGTTACAAAAAGCGCCGAGCGGGCAGTATCGTGCGTTTCGGGTGCACCACTCGCTCCCGTTCTGCCGCGGCAGGGCGCTGTCGGGCGGATCCTGCTCAGCCGGAGCGCGGGGCAGGAATCACGACCCCGTCCGCGGGCCGGTTGCCGCGGTAGCGGGCCACCACGACCCGGACGCCGTTGCGGAACGCGTCGGGCATCGCCGCGAGGACGGTGCTGCGCGGCAGCGGGCGCGGCACGTCGAGTCCGGTCATCGGCCGGGCGAGGCCGATGCCGCGGACCGTCCACCGCAGCCGTCCTTCCTTGTCCCGGTCGGTGAATTCCAGCGAGACCGGACGCCACGCCGCCACGCGCACGAGTCCGCTGTCCGGTCCGGCGGGGATCAGCACGTCGCCCGCGTCGAGCAGAAGGCAGACGCGCGGGACCGGCTCCAGGCCGTCGATCGCGACGATGCCGCGGCGGCCCCGTTCGGGTGACCGGAGCAGCCGGACGCATTCGCGATGCGTCAGCTCCGCGTCGTCCATCGCCCAGCTCCTCCCCCGCGCCTCGGTGAACCCAGGATCCCGATTCCACCCCGCGACGCGCAAGAACGCCCACCGCCGGACGTCACTTCCTCAAGGGACTCAAGACCTTCACCGCCCGCGACGGTGCTTTTCCGGCCGCTTCCGATGAACTATTCGCCGGAAAAGCCGATCACGCCAGCCCCGTTCACCGGGTCGTGGAGACGTCCGGCTGCCGGATGCGCACTCCGCCGCGGAAGAGCCTGCGACAACGCTAGATACGGCTGCTCCACGGACCCCCGCCGCCCGTTCGTGTCGCGGTGGCACCGGGGGGCAGGTCGAGGACGTCGAGCAGGCTTTGGTCCTCGTCGATGGCGTGGTGCAGGTGTCCGTTCCCGGCGTCGAAGATGACGGCGTGGAAGATTCCGCCGCCCGCGTTGCCCGCACCGATTCCGTCCGACAGGCGAACGACGTGGTCGGAACCGCGCCTTTCGCGAGTAGCGTGGCGCGGTGGACACGGATTGGCACGCACTGCCGGGGCCGGTGTGGTACCGGCCGGCGGAAGCCGCTGGCGCCGCAAGAGATTTGGCCGCGGCCGCGTCGGATGAAGATGCCGCGGTCGCCATACGCCGGTTGATCGTCGCAGTAGGCAACGACCATGCCGGGACGCTGTACCCAGCCGCGATCCCGGCGGTGAGTCTCCTGCTCGGGGTGGTCCGGGACATGCCCGGCAAGCCGCGCGCGGCGGGCATGTTGCGCACCGTCGCCGACGACTGCTCGGACAGCAGCGGCGCCAGGGAGATGGCCGCGGAGTTGTTGACGGAGCTGGACGCGGGAAGCTGGTCGGACCTGGTAGCTGACTGAAGGCAGTTCAGCGGTGCGCGCGCAGGGCGTCGAGCAGCCATCGGAAAGCACTGCCGGTTCGCCGGGGACTTGCTCGTTGACCAGGCTGAGCAGCTGCCAGCAGCGCTCGACCTGCTGGTCGGCGACCATTTCCAGCCAGTCGGTCAGCGGTGCGACTTCCGCGGCCGGGAAATCCGCCGGGACGATCCGGTCGAGCACGACACGGCCCTGTTCAGACTCGGGCGCGATGCCCTCGCGCACTGCCTGACCGGCGTGGGCGAGTACAGCGGGCCGGATGTTCAGGCCGAACTCCAGCCGGTTGTCACCGAGCGCCATTCGCCGCAGCTTCCGGCCGAACTGCTTGTCCGCCACCAGTTCGGCCAGCTCGATCCAGGCGTCGACCTGCCCCGGAGTGGGGTCGTCCGGCAGGTGCGCGGGCAGCTCGCGCATCCACTCGGCGACGACCGCGGCGTCCTCGTCCTCTACGCCGGCGAAGACCTCGCCGACGAAGCTGTCGACGATCTTCTGCCGTTCCTGGGCGGACAGCTGGGTCAGTTTGTGCATCAGGGAAATCTCCTCCGCGGTACTCGCGCGCTTGGCGACGGTGCTCAGCACGGCGCGCCGCAGCCGCAGCGTGCGGATCTCGGCGTCCAGGGCTCTGACATGCACTTCGGCCACCTCGGCCAGGGCGAGCTGCCTGCTGAGCACCTGCCGGACCGCCTCAAGGCCCAATCCGAGGTCGCGCAGGGTCCTGATCAGGTCGATCCGGGCGACCGCCTCGATGCCGTACAGGCGATATCCGGAAGGCGACCTGGTCACGGGCGCGACCACGCCGTTGTCGGACCAGAACCGGATCGTGCGCGACTGCACGCCGGTCAACTGAGCCAACTGGCCGATCGTGAAGAGGTCCGCGCCTACCGTCATGGTCCCCACCGTGCACCTTCCACCGGCTGGAAACTCAAGCGATTTCCGCCGCCGCCCCGTCCGCGCGGGGAGGAGCGCGGTCCGGGCCCGCATGGTCCGGGCGTGCCTGGGTATCCCTTCCGGTGAGCCGCAGTTCGCCCGCGACGGTCAGGAGGACTTCATGCTGGGACTGCTCGGTCTGCTTCTGGTGATCTGGCTGGTGTGCATCGTGCTCGGGGTGGTGATCAAGGGCCTGTTCTGGCTGATCGTGGTGGGCGCGGTCCTGTTCGTGGCCACCGCCGTGGTCGGTTTCGTGAAGCGGGAGGCGCTGGGACGCGGACGCTGACCGCTCGAAGCCGTGGCGAAACCTGCCGGGAGCGAGACGATCGCAACACCTCCGGCCGCCGTTCCCGGCTTAGGCTGAGCGCATGGCCGACACCACATCGCCGACTCCGCAGGAAGCGTTCGACCTGCTGATGGCCGGCAATCAGCGCTTCGTCACCGGCGCACCGGAACACCCGAACCAGGACGCGGCGCGGCGCGCGGCGATCGCGCCGAACCAGAGCCCGTTCGCGGTCCTGTTCGGGTGTTCCGACTCCCGCCTCGCCGCCGAAATCATCTTCGACCGCGGGCTCGGCGACCTGTTCGTCGTGCGCACCGCGGGCCAGGTGATCGGCGGCGAGGTGCTGGGCAGCATCGAATACGGCGTCGACCTGCTGGACTGCCCCCTCGTCGTCGTCCTCGGCCACGACTCGTGCGGCGCCGTCGGAGCGGCCCGCGCGGCGCTGGAGGACGGGCTCGCGCCGGTGGGCTATGTCCGCGACGTCGTCGAGAAGGTGACTCCCAGCGTGCTCGCCGCACGGGCAGCGGGTCTGGTCGAGCCGCACGAGATTCTCGCCGAACACGTCAAGCACACCGTCGACCTGCTGCTGGACCGGTCCCGCGTGCTCGCCGACCGGGTCGCGGACGGCCGGGCCGCTGTGGTCGGGCTTCGCTACCGCTTGGCCGACGGCGGCGCTGAAGTCGTGGCCGCGCATGGCATCGAGGTCCCCGCGGCGGGCTCCGCGGCCTGATCCCGACGAGCCGCGACCTGCGCGCTGTAACCCTTGAACCGCTCGAAGCGACAGCAAAGGGGCATCAGAACGCAGGTCAAGGCTCAATGGCGGAGGAATTAAGTGGCGCTGCTCAGGAAGAAGACTCCCGAAGAAGCGGCCGCGGAACTCGCGGCGAAGGAGCAGCTGCGCCGCGAAGCGGAGGAACACCAACGTCGCCAGCTGGCGGAGAAGGAACGGCAAGCGTTCGAGCAGTCCCCCGCTGGCCGTGCCCGGGCCGCCTTCGCGAAGGGCGACCAGGTCTTCCAGTTCTCCATCGACGTGATGAACCAGAAGGCGATCATCGTCGCGATGGTCGGCGGCACGACGAGCCAGCGGACGAGCGACCCGGTCGAGGTTCTCAACTCCGTGTGCCGCGAGGGCTGGGATCTCGTCAACGGGTCGTTCGTCTTCGTCGAACAGGGCCAGGAGAGCCGGGACAAGTTCATGTCGTCCGGGCAGAACGTCGCGATCAAGGGCGAAGTCGTCGGCTACTACTTGTTCAAACGCCGCGAGGTCAACCGGCGGGCAGCGTAGCCACAACAACGAATACGCGTGGCCCAGCAAGACATTCGGCAGACTCGTGCTCATCGGAGCGCTGGTCTGTGGCTTTGTCTGCCACAGGCCAGCACACCGCTGGTCAATCAGCGACCGGACACCTCGAACCCGAGACCAGCCAGCGCCTCCTCGGGGCCTCCTGGTCCTGCTCGTCGCTGCCGCCGGAAACGCCCAGCCCGCCGATGCACCGGCCGTTCTCCATGATCGGATAACCGCCGCCCACCGCCATCATCCGCGGGTGGCCAGCCCGCGGCGCGAGCCGCGGGTCGGCGAGGTGCTCGTTCCACGTATGGGGTCGGAATCCGGAACGAAGCGGCAGTCCAGGCCTTCTCGAACGCGACCTCGGCGGTGAGGAACGGCGCGTCGTCAGCCCGTTCGAAGGCTTTCAGGTGCCCGCCCGGGTCGGTGATCGCGATGGCCGCGGGGGTGTGCGCAGCGGCGATGAGTGCGTCCGCCGCGGCTCGGGTGACCGACGGTGCGGGGGCTGATTTCTGGAGAGTGCTCACCAAAGTCCCTTGTCAGACAAGCGGTTCACCGCAGCGGCGAGGCCGGAGTCGGCGTCACGCGACTGACGACGGTCTTCTCCGGAAGCAGCAACTCACCGACAGCCGGGCCGATCTCGTTCTTCCAGCGGTCATGCTGGTAGACGGCCGCGTAGAGCACCTCGCTCTGGGCCTCGTCCTCGAAGCGGCGCATCCAGACGTAACCGTCCTCGCGCTCGGAGTCCACAAAGGACGCAATCACGTCCATGCCCAGCGACGCCTGGAACGGGATGACCACGTCTTCCATGTAGCGCACCCATTCCGAACGGCGTCCGGGCCGAGCCTGATAGTGGCGGATTTCGTAGTACACGGTCACTCCCCCACGGTAAGGACGAGCTTGCCGCGCGTACGACCTGCCAAGCCTCGGACGTGCGCCTCGGCTGCTTGCTCGAGAGGGAAGGTTTCCTCCACCTCGACGGCGACCTCACCGGCGTCGATCAGGCCCGCGATCGTGGTCAGCGCGGCACCGTCCGGCTCGACCAGAAACGGCGTGACACGCACATCGGCCGCCTTGGCTGCCTCGGCCAGTTCCGGCGAGACACCGGACGGGACGGCGACCAGCAGGCCACCGAGACGCAAGACCTGGAGAGAACGGGTGCTGGTCTGGTCCTGCGCGTCGCCCACCAAGTCAATAACGACGTCGACGTCGACAACGGCTTCCTCGAAGCGGCTGGTGGTGTAGTCGACGGTCTCGTCGGCACCGAGTTCCTTGAGCCACGGGTGCCGAGCGACGCTGGCGGTGGCGATCACGTGGGCACCGAGGTGCCGCGCGAACTGGACGGCGAAGTGGCCGACCCCGCCAGCGGCGGCGGTGATCAGGACGCGCTGGCCCGCCTGCACCTGCGCAGTGTCGACCAAAGCTTGCCAGGCGGTCAGCGCGGCGAGCGGCACCGCGGCCGCGTGCACGTGGCCGATGCTGGCGGGTTTGCGGGCCCACTGGCGAGCCGGTGCCGTGACGTACTCGGCGTAACCGCCTGCAGCGCGCGGGAACCACGGCATGGCGTACACCTCGTCGCCCGGCGCGAGCGTGGTGACGCCGAAGCCGACCTCCTCGACAACGCCCGAGACGTCCCAGCCCAGGATCAGCGGGAACGTCTGCATCCCCGCCATCCCCTGGCCCTCGCGGGTCTTCCAGTCCACCGGGTTGATCCCGGCGGCGTGCACGCGCACCAGCACCTCGGTCGGCAGCGGCTCGGGCCGCGCGACCTCCTCGACGGTCAGCACCTCCGGCCCGCCGAACTCCCGGATGGTGACCGCCCGCATGTGCTCGCTCATGGTGTTCTCGCTCATTTCCGTCTCGCTCTGATCTCGCGCCTGGACTGCGGCGCAAAACCACAGTGGCGCGTGCGAGCGGAGAGGAGTGAGTGGCCGGGCAGACACCTATCGTACTATTCCAGCCATGCCGCATCGCGTTGTCGTTCTCGCCCTCGACGGCGTCCTCCCGCTCGATCTGGGCATCCCGGCGCGGGTGTTCAACGAGGCCTGCGAACTGGACGGGACCCGCCTGTACTCCGTCACCACCTGTTCCCTCGGCGGACGACCGGTGCGCACGCACGAGGACTACCGGATCGTCGTCGAGCACGACGAGTCCGTGCTGGAGACCGCGGACACCGTCGTGCTCGCCACGCAGGAGCCCAGCGAGCGCCTGCTCGCGACCGGCGAACTCCCCGCGGAAGTCGCCGCGGCGCTGGACCGGATCGGGCCGCGGACGCGCATCGTCAGCCTGTGCACCTCGGCGTTCCTGCTCGCGGCGGCCGGATTGCTGGACGGTCGCCGGGCCACCACGCACTGGGCGCTGTGCGACGCGCTGGCGCGGCGGTTCCCGGATGTCGAGGTCGATCCGGACGTGCTGTTCGTCGACAACGGACGCATCCTGACTTCCGCGGGCGGAGCGGCCGGTATCGACCTCTGCCTGCACCTGGTCCGGCGGGACCACGGGGCGACGGTCGCGTCGGCCGCCGCTCGGCGCTGCGTGGTCGCGCCGTGGCGGGAGGGCGGGCAGGCGCAGTTCATCGAGCACCCGGTGCCGCAGGACACCGACCGCTCCACGTCGGCGACCCGACAGTGGGCACTGGACCGGCTGGCCGAGCCGATCACGCTGGACGACATGGCCCGGCACGCGCACATGAGCGCGCGCACGTTCACCCGGCGGTTCCGCAACGAGGTGGGCAGCAGCCCGCTCAAATGGCTGGCGCAGCAACGACTCTCGCACGCCCGGCTGCTGCTGGAGTCCACCGACTTGCCTGTCGCGCGGATCGCGACCGCCTGCGGGTTCGGCGATCCGGTCGCCCTGCGCAAGCACTTCTACACCAACCTGGGACTGTCGCCGCTGGCCTACCGTCGTGCCCACCATGCACCGGAACCGTTGGCAGCACAGTAAAACTCAGGGCACCTCTGCCGTCAGAACACGCAGGCCCTGCTCGAAGAGTTCGGTCATGCCTGTTCCGGTCAGGTGGTCCCGAGCCTCGGCGAGATGCGGATAGTCGCCGTCTCGGATCGCCTGATGCAGGTAGCTGATGTCGGCGGGCAAGTCCGGTCCGGATTGAAGCACCGCTTGTTCCTCGAGGACATGCCCGGTCGCGAAGTGCAGGATCAACAGCGCAGTCTCATCCCCGCGGCGGCGTCGAGTCCGGTCTTCCGCAACGGTCGAGCGGCGCTGACGGCATCGAGTCCACCTGGCAGCAGTACCTCGCGAGCCCCCGCCTGAGGCCCTGCATTCGTTCCTCGCCGCCGCAGGAAGCCGGGACAGCGGACGCAGCAGGCGGCGTCGGCTCGCTCCCGGCGTGCTCGACGCGAACGCCCGGGAACAACTCCCGCGCTCGCGGTCCGGCCGACCAAACCGGGTCGAACTTTTCCGACATTCGTACGACACCCGGGACATTCCCTACGAAAGTCGGCTCGACGCCGAAAGCGCCGAGAATCCCAGCGTCGGCAACGCATATACCAATTGACCGGCGAATCCCGAACATGCTGTTGGTCCGTTTGGAGCATTGACGCCCCGATGGGCTGATCCTTTACTCGACGGTGTTCGGCCGCATACCCACCGTGAGCGGCCGGACACGTTCCCTCTCCCCGCACCCATCGTCCTGCCTTCATGGAAGGAAGACCTCGATGCCCCATCGCGGACTCACGACGGGCCTGGCGGCTGCCGCCGGGCTCGCTATGACGCTCGTACTGCCGACGGTCCCGGCCAGCGCGGCTTCGGAGGCCCAGCCCGCGTCTCCGGACGTCGCCGCCGCTCGCGCCGCTGATCAAGCGGTCGCCTCCGGGCTCGCCGCGCTCAGCCGCGGTCCCGCGGAGGCGTTCCGGCGCGTCGGCCTGACCGCGGGCGACGCCGGACTCTTCTACGGCGCCTACGAACGCACCTACCAGGGCCTTCGGGTCGTGGGCGGAGACGCGGTCGTCGTCGCGGACGGGGCCGGGAATGTTCGCGGCACCAGCGCCGCGGAGACCGCGCCGATCGCGGTCGGGACGCAGGCCGTTCTCGACGCCGCGAAGGCCGCCTCGACCGCGCGTGCCCAACTGCCCACTGTGGACAGTGTGAGCACTCCGGAGAAGGTGGTGCTGGCCGGGGCGAATCCGAAGCTGGCCTACGAGGTAGTCGTCGCCGGGCGCACCGCCACGGCGCCGAGCAAGCTGCACGTCTTCGTCGACGCGGCCACCGGCGCGGTGCTCGACAAGCGGGACGACATCAAGACCTTCAGCTCCGGAGCCAAGTCCCAGGCCCAGCCGAACGCCGTGAACGCGGCGGGCACGGGCAACAGCTACTACGTCGGCACCGTGTCGGTCGACACCACGCAGTCCGGCTCCACCTACACGATGCGCGACCCCGGCCGCCAGGGCATCAGCTGCGGCCGCGAGGGCGGTTCTGTCTACAGTGGACCGGACAACAGCTGGGGCAACGGCTCGGGCACGAACCTCGAAACCGGCTGCGTCGACACCCTCTTCAGCGTCCAGACCGAGTGGAAGATGCTGAAGGACTGGCTGGGCCGCAACGGCATCAACGGCAGCGGGCGGGGCTACCCGGCGTCCGTCGGCCTGAACGACGTCAACGCCTACTGGGACGGCTCTTCGACGCACTTCGGCCACTCGCAGGACAACCGGCGCCAGGCCACCTCGATGGACGTCGTCGGCCACGAGTTCGGGCACGGCATCTTCCAGACCACGCCGGGCGGCGCGGGTTCCGGCAACGAGAACGGCGGCCTGAACGAGTCGACCGGCGACATCTTCGGGGCGATGACCGAAGCGTATGCGAACAACGCGAAGGACCGGCCGGACTACGAAGTCGGCGAGGGCGTCAACCTGGTCGGCCAGGGCCCGATCCGCTACATGTACAACCCGTCGAAGGTCGGCGACCCGAACTGCTACTCCTCGTCGATCCCGAGCACCGAGGTGCACGCCGCAGCCGGTCCGCAGAACCACTGGTTCTACCTTCTGGCCGAGGGCTCGAACCCGGGCAGCGGCAAACCGGCCAGCCCGACCTGCAACAACAGCAGCGTGACCGGGGTCGGCATCCAGAAGGCCGCCAAGATCTTCTACAACGGCCTGCTGAAGAAGACCTCGTCGTGGAACCACCGGGCCGCCCGCAAGGCGACGCTGGAGGCCGCGATCGCGCTCTACCCGGGCAGCTGCACCGAGTTCAACGCCGCCAAGGCCGCCTGGAACGCCGTCTCCGTGCCCGCCGTCTCCGGCGAGCCGACCTGCACGGCGCACGCCACGCGCTGACCTGACGCGGCCGGGTCCCGCTCCCCGCTGACCAGCGGGACCCGGCCGCGCCTCAGCGCTGCCAAGCAGTCCACGTCCCCGCTCCCCCGACCGAAGGAATTCACCGTCATGAAGTGGAAGACAAAACTCGGCGCCGGGGTCACCGCCCTGGTGGCGATACTGGGCGTCGTCACCGTGCCCGCGGCCACCGCCGCACCCGCGTCGACGCTCGCCGCGCCGGACATCTCGCTGGCCAACATCAAGACGCACCTCAACCAGCTGCAGACCATCGCCCGCAACAACGGCGGCACGCGCTCGCCGCGCGGCGGCGGTTACGCGGCGTCGGTGTCCTATGTGGAAAACCTGCTCAAGAACGCGGGCTACACCACGAAGCGGCAGACGTGCACGAGTTGCACCGGCCAGTCGCAGAACCTGATCGCGGAATGGCCGCAGGGCGACGCGAACCAGGTCCTCATGCTCGGCGCGCACCTCGACTCGGTGAGCGCCGGCCCCGGCATCAACGACAACGGTTCCGGCAGCGCGTCGATCCTCGAGGTCGCGCTGACGCTGGCCCGCACCAACCCGGCGATGGCCAAGCGCGTCCGGTTCGCGTGGTGGGCCGACGAGGAGTCCGGCATGGTCGGCTCGCGGTACTACGTCAGCACGCTGTCGAGCACCGAGCGCTCGAAGATCAAGACCTACCTCAACTTCGACATGATCGGCTCGAAGAACTGGGGCTACTTCGTCTACGACGACGTCGCGTCGGTCAAGGCGGTCTTCGACGAGTACTTCGCCTCCATCGGCATCGAGACCGAGGGAGACACCGAAGGCGACGGGCGCTCCGACCACGCGTCGTTCAAGCGCGCGGGCATCCCGGTCGGCGGCCTCGCGACCGGCGCCGGCGACATCAAGAGCTACGAACAGGCCGACAAGTGGGGCGGCACGGCGGGCGCACCGTTCGACAACTGCTACCACCGCGCCTGCGACACGACGGCGAACATCCCGGACCCGCCGCTGGAGAAGAACTCCGACGCGATCGGGTACGCGGTGTGGAAGCTGGCCGTCGCCGCGCCGGTTGCGGTGGCTCATCGCTGAACCTGAGTCCGCGCACCAGCATCGGGCAACCGCTCCGGGTCGTCGCCGCGAGGACGGCGGCCCGGAGTGTCCTCTCGGACGAGTACCGGTTCGATCAGGAACGGCCGGTAGCCCGCGATCTCGGGCAAGTCGAAGTGCTCGAACGCGTTCCGCGCCGAGTCCCACCGGATGACGCGGCGGGTCGACCCGCGGTGCGGCTGGGAGAAGACCAGAGTGTCGGGGGTTTCCCAGATCGGGGACGTCGGCGGGGTATCGCCGACGTCGCAGCCGTCGGGCATCGCGTGCTCGGCGGTGGTCCCGGTGGCCAGGTCGAGCAACTCCACGATCGGCGGATCGCCCCGGAAGGAAAACATCCGCGTGCCGCCCGGCACGAAGCGCCAGCGATGCGGTTGCGGCAATTCCCGCCGCTCCCCCGGCGCGGTGACCGCCACTGTTCCCCCGGTTTCTTCGCGCACCTGGGCGCCGGAGAGCGAGTCCAGCCGATGCACGGGCGAGGCAAGCTCCACGGGTTCCTCGCCTGGCGTCCAGCGGAAGGAGGCGAATGTCCCGTCCGGCAACCTGGTGGTGAAGCAGACCGCGCCGTCGTGGATGCCCAGGACGCTGCGGGTCAGCTCGTCCGATTTCGGCAGGCTCCAGGCTTTTTCCGTTGCCACGTCGAATAAATGCACCTGGTCCCAGGTTCGCCTGCCGACGTGCGTCTCCACGCCGGCCAAGTACCGTCCGTCGGTGCTGCGGACCGGAAAGAAGCCCAAATCCACTGGAAGCCGGCCGGCAGCACCGGCCCAGTCGATCAGGTGTCCTTGCCCGCCGGAGGCGGCGACGTAGATGCCTGCCAGCGTCTCGAACGCGCGGTAGCGGTAATCGCTCTCGACCCGGCCGAGGACCGCCGGTTCCCCGGAGCGCCACACGACAACGGTGCCGTCCGCGGAGACGAATCCCGCTTTCGGCGGTGCACCGGCTACAGTCGCGGGTTCCTCCCCACGAACGATCTTGACGCGCGGCACCGGCTCAGTCCGCAGCGGCGGGCGAGGAAGCGGTGCGACGGCAACGTTTTCCCGGCGGATCAGCCTGTCGCTGACCGCATACTCGAGCAACGGCTCGATCGTTTCCTCCGGGACGGCCAGCAGCGCAGCCAGATCCTTGACCTGCGCTGGATTCGACCAGGCCGCGATACTGACGAGATCCGCCGCGAGCCAGGCGTACTTGGCCCGGACCGCGGCGGCATCCAGCCGGGCCGCCAGTTCGGCCGGGAGATCGAGCACTTCCGTGGCGCGCCGTGGCGTTCCGGCCGAGTATCCGCCGGTGCCGTCCGCCACGAGCAACCCCGCGGCGACCAGCAACGGAATCGCGTCCCGCCGGGTGCGCGGCGGGTCGACGCCCAGCTGGGCACACACCCGGTCCGATGGCTCCGGCTCGCCGGACAACGGTTCGTCCAGCCAGCCGTCCGGCCGCGGCATGCCGACGAGCGTGAAGTACCACGACACTTCGATGGCCTGGTAACCGAACACCTGCTGCCAGCCCGGATCCTCCCGGCGCACCGCCGGACGCGTGCGTTTGAGCCACCGCGGCGGTTCCGGGACCTCCGCAGGCCAGAACTGGAACAGCCAGATGTCGCCTTCTTCCCCGGCTTCAGCTGTTTTCCGGCACACTCGGACGCGGTAAAACCCTTTCGCTCCCAGATTCAGTTCCCCGCTGAGCGTCCCGCCCGTCAACCATCCCAGGCCCGCGATCCCCGAGCGGCTGCGAAAGGGCGACTCGACGATGTCTTCCCAGCTCCCGAGCCGCAGTTCCGGCGGCCCGTCGTGTGCCTCGCAGCGAATTGCCTGATACGAGTGGCCGGCCGTGGCGTGCAGCCAGCCGTCGCCTGCTGTCGCGACTGTGCCGGACAATGCCGCGGTCGCGTTTTCGCCGAGAAGTTCGTTGTCCAGCGCGGGCAAAGTCTTGTCGCGGTACACCTCTCGAAGCACGATGGTGCCGTAGTCGGGCAGGTACTCGTCTTCCTCGCAGAACCCCAGGAGCGTCATGTCAAGAACGGTAGCGGCGGGGTCCGACAATTTTCGGCGGCAGCGGCGTCTCGCTGGGACGGCGCCCAAGAGTCCGATGTGGTCAGATCTACGCCATTCGCCGGAAAACATCGAGGAGAGAACGAAATCCCGCCGATCTCCGTTCGCGAACACGTGATCTCGCATACCGCTCCTGACCTAGCCGCGCCCGCACCTCAGCCGAGCAACCGGCGAAGGATTCTCGCTCGGGCGATGATGCTGTCGGGCAAGTCGTACTTCCGGCGCGACGAGGACCTGGAGTTCGCGCTGTCGGAGGACTTCCCGACGAGGCCGCGCTGCCTTCGGCTGCAAGAAGTCCGACCTCGACGCGGGTGACGTCGCCGACCTGGTTGTGCTGCCGGATAGCCCACGCGCGCTGTGTCCCGGCTGCCGATCGCGCGGCCGGGATGCAGAGGATCAGCAGAAGCCGTCTCGGTTCACCGGCGCGGGCCTCGGGTCGTGCCCGAGGCCCGGGCTGCTCGCCGCGGCAGTTTCGAGCAGCACCGAATCGGCCGCGATCTTCGAACCGCTCCAAGCCCGCGTCGCCCGGTCGGAGGACAAGGCGCACGTCCGGCCGTGCCGCGATCCAGCACGGCCGGACGCATCGCCGCTCAGCCCAGCCGCGGGAAAAGCGCGCGGGCGTTTCCGGAATCGATCGCCAGGGACTGTTCCGGGCTCAGCCCGCTTTCCGCGTCCAGAATCTCGGTGAACCGCGCACCCACTTCCGCTGGAGCGTAAGGAAAATCGCTGCCGTACAGGATCCGCGCGGGATCGGCGAACCGAGCAAGCGCACCGAACGCGTACTCCCCCGACGACAGCGCCGTGTCCCAATAGAAGCTGCGGAACCGGGCCAGAAGCTCTTCGGCGGTCGGCCCAGCAGGCTCCAACGCGCCCTGGATCTGGCAGAACCGCAACGCCGCGAACGGCACGAAACCGCCCGCGTGCGAAAGGATGATCCGCACGTTCGGGTACCGCTCGGTGATCCCGTGGAACACCATGTGCACCGCGTTGCGGGTGGTGTCGAACGGATAGTCCACCAGCGGCCCCGGAACGTCGGGAAGCAGCGGCACCAGCGGATGCGCGGGATGGATGAACACCACCGCGCGATGCCGGTCCAGCGCTTCCCACAGCGGCGCGTAACGGTCGTCGCCCAGGTAAACCCCGCCGTAGTTGGAGAGCAGCACCACGCCGTCGGCCCGGAGCGCACTGAACGCGTGGTCGATCTCCGCCACCGCGCCGTCGACGTCGGGCAGCGGGACGGTGGCGAACAACCCGAACCGGTCCGGGCGTTCGCGCACCAG
Organism: Amycolatopsis circi; assembly: GCF_003385235.1. Classification (GTDB taxonomy): domain Bacteria; phylum Actinomycetota; class Actinomycetes; order Mycobacteriales; family Pseudonocardiaceae; genus Amycolatopsis; species Amycolatopsis circi. The sequence goes on from NZ_PQIA01000018.1 coordinate 88,953, forward strand.
TTCGGCGGTGTATTCGTTGACACGGCGGGCCATCTCGCGCCGCGCCGCGCCCTCCCAGCCCGCCACGCTCGGGGCGGTGAGCGACAGTACGCTCGTGGCGATGCCGTTGGCGTCCATGAATTTCAGGTGGTCGTCCGGCGTCCACGGCGGCAGCACCCAGCCCGACGGGTCTCCGCCGTGCTGTGCGAGGGCCTCGCCCCAGAACGGAGGGACCAGGTGGGTGTGGACGTCGATGCGTTCGCGGTCGGTCATGCCTCCACCGTGCGACACCGGCGCCGGACTCGGGAGGGGAAGGATCCGATCCCCCTCCCCCGGAGTCCCCGCTGATGGCGCGCGACCCCAGGCTCACGCAGCTCGGGGCGTTCTTGCACGCCCGCCGCGACGAAGCCCCGCCGCCCGCCTCCGCCGAATCGGGACGCCGTCAGGTGCCTGGCCTCCGGCGCGGGGAAGTCGCGGCGCTGGCCTTCGTCAGCGACGAGTACTACACGAGGATCGAGCAGGGCCGGGTCATGCCGAGCACCGAGGTGATCCGCCGCGTCGCCGCCGCGCTCGGGCTCGACGCCGACCAGACGCGGTACGCCCTGGATCTCGTCGCCGTCGCCGACGCCCCTCCGGAGAACCCCGAGCCGAGCGATCCGCTGCGCCGCCTCGTGGACCGGATGGGCGAGGTGCCCGCGATCCTCGTCGGACCGGCGACGTCGGTCCTCGCCTGGAACGCCGCCGCGGCACGGCTGCTCACCGATTTCGGCGCGGTCCCGCCGGAGCGCCGTCGGTACGTGCAGATGCTCTTCACCGATCCCGTCCTGCAGAGCCGGTTCGCGGACCTGGAAGCGATGCGGCGCACCGTGATCGGCATCGTGCGCGCAAGCACCCCGGCCGGTCCGCCGACCGGGGACTGGATCGACGAACTGCTCCGCACCGACCCCGGGTTCAAGGCGCTCTGGGAACGCAACGACGTCGTGCGGCCGCACACCCGCCTCCGCGTGCGGCTCCGGCTGCCGGGCGGGGTCGAGGAGACGCTGGACCAGGTGGTGCTGCAGGTGGTCGACGATCCTCATCAGCGGCTGATCGCGTTCGTCCCGGCCGAGTAGGGGGACTCAGAACAGCGTCGCGGGCTCGACCGGCTCCGGCTCGGGCAAGGCGTCCAGGTCCGGCACCAACGCCCGGACGTCGTCATGGAATCGGCGAGCAAGCGCCGGTGCCTCGTCGTTGTCGGGAGTGTGCAAGAAAACCGTCGGCGACCGGCCTTCGCGCAACCAGCCGGCGACCACCTCGGTCCACGGCTGCCACCCCTCGACCGTCTCCTCGATCGAGTCCCGGCCCAGGTAGCGGACGACCGGCCGGTCGGTCAGCGCTCGTGTCCGGCGCGGCAGGCGCGGTTTCTTGGCCCAGGCATCCTGCTCGGCCTCGCTGGTCGGCGGGCTCTGGAAGAAGACGGTGGTGTCGAACGGCACCCACTCAGCCTCCGCGGTGGCGAGCGTCCCTTCGAGCAGCGACGTCGCGCTGGCGTCGCTGAAGAACTCGGGATGCCGCACCTCCACGGCGCGCCGGAGATTGGCCGGGAGGCGGCGCAGGAAGCGGCCGAGCGCATCGACGTCCGCGGGGCCGAACGAACCGGGCACCTGGGTCCACAGGACCGCCCGCTCGCCGAGGGGTTCGATCGCGTCCAGGAACGCCCGCATCTCGGTCTCGACTCCGGCGAACCGGCGCTCGTGCGTCACGGTCTTGGGCACCTTGACCACGAACCGGAAGTCCGGGCCGGTCTGCTCCGCCCAGGTCTCGACGGTGGTCCGGGCGGGAGTCGCGTAGAAGGTGGTGTTGCCTTCGACCGCGTTGCACCAGCCGGCGTAGGCCCGCAGACGCTCCTTGGCAGGCAACGACTGCGGCAGGAACCGCCCGGGCCACGCCTTGTGCGTCCACATCGCGCAGCCGACATGAAGACGTGCCACTGTCGTCCGCTCCCCTCGCTCTCCAGGGGAAATTACTACCCGGGCGGGGTCACCCGTGGGTTCGGGGCCGGTAGTCGCCGTACTGCTGACGCCGGGCGGGCCCCCGGCGGCGGAGCAGGTGTGCTGGCACGTAGTGGCTGACCGGGCGCGACCATTGGTCGTCGGCGGTGACGAGCTGGTAGGTGACCCAGCCGAGCAGCCCGCCGTCCTCGCGGCGCGCCCATTCGAACAGCAGCCCGGGATGCTCGGTCTCGACCCGCAGCCCGGCGCGGTT
>NZ_PQIA01000191.1 GCF_003385235.1 Amycolatopsis circi
TCATCGTGGCGCACATGATCTCCCGTCACGGTACGGAAGCGCAGAAGCAGCATTTCCTGCCCCGGATGGCGACCGGCGAGGTCCGCGGCTCGTTCTCGATGTCGGAACCGGATCTGGGTTCGGACGTCGCGGCGATCAAGACCCGCGCCCGCCGCGACGGCGACGACTACGTCATCGACGGCGCGAAGATGTGGCTGACCAACGGCGGTTCCTCGAACCTGATCGCGCTGCTGGTGAAGACCGACGAGGTGCCTGCCGGCGGAGCCGGCGATCAGACAACTGTGAAGGCGCACGATCGACTCACGACGTTCCTGGTCGAGAAGCCGTCCGGCTTCGGCGAGGTGCTTCCGGGCCTGACGATTCCGGGCAAGATCGACAAAATGGGCTACAAGGGCGTCGACACCACCGAAGCGGTGTTCGACGGCTTCAAGATCGGCGCCGACAAGGTCCTCGGCGAGGCCCCGGGCAAGGGCTTCTCGTACATGATGGACGGTGTCGAGGTCGGCCGGGTGAACGTCGCGGCGCGCGCGTGCGGGATCGCGATCCGGTCCTTCGAGCTGGCGATCGCTTACGCCCAGCAGCGTTCGACGTTCGGCAAGCCGATCGCGCAGCACCAGGCGATCGCGTTCAAGCTCGCGGAGATGGCGACGAAGGTCGAGGCCGCGCACCTGATGATGGTGAACGCGGCGCGGCTCAAGGATTCCGGCGCCCGCAACGACGTCGAGGCGGGGATGGCGAAGCTGATCGCCAGCGAGTACTGCGCCGAGGTGACCCAGGAAGCGTTCCGGATCCACGGCGGTTACGGCTACTCCAAGGAATACGAGATCGAGCGGCTCATGCGCGAAGCCCCGTTCCTGCTGATCGGCGAGGGCACCAGCGAAATCCAGAAAACCATCATCAGCCGGGGCCTGCTGCGGGATTACCAAGCCTGACGCCGAGCCCGCACTCAGCGCGGAGTGAGCACCACTGCCGGAATCTCGCGTTCCGTCCAGTCCTGGTACTGCTGAAATCCGCGTGGTCGTCGCCGGACCGCAGGTGCCGCAGCGGGTGGTGAACAGCCGCCCGGGCTTGCGGCCGCAGTGGTCCAGCAGCAGGGTCGGGGCAGGTTTGCGAAAGCCCGCTCCGGTCCGGCGGCCGCGTCGATCCCGCGATCGCCGCCGCGCTCGACGAACTGCAGGCCTCGTCCCCGCGCTGCTCGCCGGATGACCCAAGGTGTGCGCTCTTCTCCGGTCTCCGGCTTTGCACCGGCGGCATCGGCCGCCGGTGCGCGCCATGGCGGGCGTGGTCGCCCGCGAACGACTCGGCACCTGCGGGGTTCCGCATCGGCGGTCACGCTTGCCGGTAGATCGGGCCGCGTTCCACGACCCGGAGCAACAAATCCTCGTCGATGTCCTCGGCGATCTGCACCGTCCTGGGTTGTTGGCCGGTGTAGCCGAGCAGCTCGCGCACCGTTCGGTTCGTGTAGTAGCTGCCCGCGACCGCGAGCAGCACCGCCTGGTGCCCGGTCTCGTCGAGTTCGCTCAATTGCTTGAGGGCGACGCCGGAGGGAAGGGCGGCGGTGGCGTGCCAGGCGCGCAGGAGGTCGTCGACGAGGTCCGGCAGGACTCGCAGGACGACGTCCAGCTGGCCGGTGTCGATGCCGGCCGCGGCGGCGGACGGCATCGGGCCGGCGGCGGGGATCAGGTCGTCGGCCAATGCTCGCAGCCAGTCCCGGCACTCGTCGGGAAGAAGGCGGCCGGCGGTCGCGGTCATGGGTGGCTCCGATCAGGCGGGGACGGGCTGGTTCCGGCGGTTCGCGATGAGATGTTCCGTCGCGCGCAGGGCGAGCGCGGCGATGGTGCTGGTCGGGTTGACGCCGCCGGAGGTGACGAACACGCTCCCGTCCACGACGTACAGATTGGGGATGTCGTGGGACTTCCCGTACTCGTCGACCACCGACGTCGCCGGGTCGTCGCCCATCCGCGCGGTGCCCAGGAGATGCCACCCGGAGTAGCGCATGAGCGATTCGGTGGCGACGTCGGAGGCTCCGGCCGCGCGGAGGGATTCGCTGGCGCGCGCGATGTGGAAATCGAGCAGGCGGCGAGAGTTTTCGCTGACGGAATACTCGATCCGGGGTGCGGGAATGCCGGAGGAATCGGTGAGCGCACCGTCGATCGTGACGCGGTTTTTCTCGTCCGGCAGGTCTTCGCCGAAAATGCCCCAGCTGATCGTCCGGCCGAGGTGGCGCTTGACGTGTTCGTGGTGCGCTGGGCCCCAGGTCTGCTCGCCCGCGCGGGTCGGCAGGGCGGCGTTCAGCGGGCCGCCGGTCGGGGCGAGGCTCCACTTCGCACCGCGCACGAAGCCTCGGCCGTGGTCGGTTTCGTAGAACTGGTAAGAGGTGATCTTCGCGCCGACGTGTCCTCGCCAGCTTTCCAGGTCTTCGTCGAAGCAGCCGGTGACGTTGGCGAACGGGTGCACCATCAGCCGCCGCCCGAGCAGGCCGCTGGAATTGCCGAGTCCGTCCGGATGCGCGGAGGTGGCCGAATTGAGCAGGATCCGCGGGGTTCCGACGGCGTTGGCGGCCATGATCACCACGCCGGCGCGGACGGCGTGCCACGAACCGTCGGGGAGCACGTACTCGGCGCCGGCGGCGAGTCCGTTGCCGGACATCAGGATCCGGGCCACGCGCGCCCCGGTCAGCAGCCGCACGCCGCCCGCGACCGCGGCCGGCCAATGGGTGAGGTCGGTCGACGCCTTGGCTCCTTCCGGGCAGCCTTGCATGCACGATCCGAATTGGACGCACGGACGCCGGCCCTGGTGCGGGGCGGACAGCACCGCCTGCGCGGCCGGCCACCAGTGCCACCCGAGCTTGTCGTGCGCCTTCGCCATCCTCGCGCCGATCCGGCCGATCGGCAGGGGCGGAAGCGGGGGTTCGGCGCCGTCCGGGTAAGCCGGGTCGCCGCCGGCCCCGGACACCCCGAAGGCGACGTCCGTGCGTTCGTAGAACGGTTGCAGGTCCGCATAACGCAACGGCCAGTCGTCGGCTACGCCGTCGAGGGAGCGCACGCGGAAATCGGACGGCAGCAGCCGCGGCCAGTCGCCCGCGTAAAGGATCATGCTCCCGCCGACCCCGGCGTACATCAGCGGCGCGACCGCGGACCGGCTGTCGTCGATCGGGTAGTCGGCGGGGTTCTGCCGCACGTTCGGGCTCGCTGACCACTGTTTGCGCGCTTCGAGTTCGTAGGTGTCGCGCTGGGCGGGGTAATCCGCCCGGTCCGGCCAGTCGCCCTGTTCCAGGCAGACCACGTCGAATCCGGCCTTCGCCAGCGCTCCCGCCGCGACTCCGCCGGACGCACCCGCGCCGATGACCAGGACGTCGGCTTCTTCCATGGGATTCCTCTCGCACACCGTCGTTGGTAAGCGCTTTCCGGGAACCGTACGAGCTGTGCTGCCCGGACGCAAGAGGGTGTTCGGTCCGGCTGTCCGGAGGCTGAGCGCGCGACGACCGGTTACCGGCGGGTGCTGTCGCGGAGGACGACTTCGCCTCGGACGCGGTGGCGGCGGGGAGCGTCCGCGTGGTCGTCGAGGGCGAGTTTCACCGCCTCCGCGCCCATGTCCGTCATCGGCAGGCGGACGGTGGTGAGGGCGGGCACGACGTCGCGCAACGGGCTGATGTCGTCGAATCCGGCGATGCCGAGGTCTTCGGGGACTCGCAGGCCGGCTTCGCGCGCGGCGGCGAGCGCGCCGAGCGCCATCACGTCGTTGACCGCGAACAGGCAGTCGACCGGCGGGCGTCCTCCGGTTCCCTGGAGCAGCGCACGCGTCGCTTCGTAGCCGCCGGCCCGCGTGAAGTCGCCGGGGATCTGGTGCTCTGCCTCGGGTTCCGCGCCGTGCTCGGACAGTCCGAAGCAGAATCCCTCGGCGCGGTCGCGCGCGGTGAGCAGTGAAGGCGGACCGGTCAGCACCGCGAACGTCCGGTGTCCGGCGCGGTGCAGGGCGTCGGCGAGCGCGGCCGCGCTGAGCCGGTTTTCGACGACGACGGTGCCGATGCCGAGCCCGTCCTGGCCGATGCACGCGGCACGGCCGCCGCCCTGGGTGTACTTCCGCAGCAGGGCGCGCATCGGGTCGAGCAGGGCGGCGTCGTCGAGCCGCGATCCGGCGAGAATGACGGTCTGCGCGCGCTGGCGGCGGAGCAGCTCCACGTGGCGGAGTTCGGCTTCGGGGTCGCGCTGGGTGCTGGCCACGGTGACCAGCAGGCCCCGCTCGCCCGCGGCGGCGATGACACCGGCCGCGATGCTGGAGAAGTACGGGTCGGCGATGTCGTGGACGATCAGCCCGAGGGTGGCGGTGTTGCCGCGCGCCATCGCTTGCGCCTGGGCGTTGGGCGAGTAGTCGAGTTCCGCCGCGGCGGCGATGACCTTGGCCCGCAACGCTTCCTTCACCTGGCGCGTGCTGCCGTTGAGCACCCGGGACGCGGTCGCGAGCGAAACCTCGGCGCGCTCGGCGACGTCGGCGAGGGTGGCCACGCCGGCCGGCTCGGCCGGGCTGGGAGAACGTCGAGGACTCACAGCCGCGATGCTAGCGCTTTCCGGAATTCCCGGCGGCGGGCCGGGCCGGGGGCTTGACGAGGAGCGCTCGGCGAATCTAGCTTGGAAAGCGCTTTCCGCACGGCAGTGACCGTCGGGAAGGCGTTCTCTGCATCCGGCCCTGACCGGTCCGGACCGATCCGACCAGGTGTCCCAGGAGGCCCCGTGGCTCAGCGAAGCATCGGCATCATCATGAACGGCGTGACCGGGAGGATGGGCTACCGGCAGCATCTCGTCCGGTCGATCCTCGCGCTGCGCGACGAGGGCGGGGTGCCGCTGCGCAGCGGCGAGCGCGTCCAGGTCCGGCCGCTGCTCGTCGGCCGGGACGGCGCGAAGCTCGCCGAACTGGCCCGCCGGCACGACATCGCGGACTGGACCACCGATCTCGACGCCGCGCTCGGCGACAGCCAGTGGGACGTCTACGCCGATTTCCTCGTCACGAAGGCGCGCGCGGCCGCGCTCCGGCGGGCGATCGCCGCCGGCAAAGCCGTCTACGCGGAGAAGCCGACTGCCGAGACGGCACCCGAAGCTCTCGAGATCGCGGCGCTGGCCCGGGACGCGGGCGTGCCCAACGGGGTCGTGCACGACAAGCTTTACCTGCCGGGGATGAGGAAGCTGGCCCGTCTGGTGCGGTCCGGATTCTTCGGGCGGATCCTGTCGGTCCGAGGCGAGTTCGGCTACTGGGTCTTCGAGGGCGACGGGCTGCCGGCGCAGCGGCCGAGCTGGAATTACCGGGCCGAGGACGGCGGCGGCATCGTCGCGGACATGTTCCCGCACTGGAATTACGTGCTGGAGAACCTTTTCGGGGAAGTCCGCTCTGTCTACGCGCGGGCGGTGACGCACATCCCGACCCGGTACGACGAGATCGGCGCGTCGTATCCGGCCACCGCGGACGACGCCGCGTACGCGGTCTTCGAACTCGACGGCGGCGTGATCGCGCAGCTCAATTCCAGCTGGACGGTGCGCGTCGACCGCAAAGAACTCGTCGAGTTCCAGGTCGACGGCACGCACGGCAGCGCGGTCGCCGGATTGTTCGGCTGCCGGGCCCAGCACCGCGACGGCACGCCCCGTCCGGTGTGGAACCCCGACCTGGCCGACTCCCACGACTACGCCGCCGACTGGCGGGAGATCCCGGACAACGAGGTGTTCGGCAACGGCTTCCGGGCCCAGTGGGAGGAATTCGTCCGGCACGTGGTCGACGGGGATCCGCACCCCTACGACCTGCTGTCGGGCGCGCGCGGGGTTCGGCTCGCCGAAGCGGGATTGCAGAGCTCCCGGACCGGTGCGCGAGTCGAGCTCGCGCCGCTCGAGGCACCGCGGGCGATGGCGAACGGGGCAGCGAAATGACGAGGGTGACCCTGGTCGACGAGGACGCCGGCGCCACCGGACACACCTTGCGGGAAGCTCCGGCGCTCACCCGTCCCGAGGGACCGTTGCGCGCGCGAACCGCATACGCCGCGGCCCATGTCGTTCCGCGCGCGACTGCGCGGAATGTGCCGGGCGCGCCCGCGGATCTGGACTGGGACTCCACGCTGGCGTTTCGCCACCACCTGTGGTCGTGGGGTCTCGGAGTGGCCGACGCGATGGACACCGCACAGCGCAACATGGGGCTGGACGCGGCCGCGACGCGCGAGCTGATCGCTCGCAGCGCGGCCGAAGCGGCCTCGGTTGGGGGAGCGCTGGTAGTCGGAGTCAACACCGATCACCGGCCCGAGGAAACCTTGTCGCTGAGCGAAATCGTCGATGCGTACGCGGCTCAGCTCCACTACGCCGAAGACCACGGCGCGGGCGTCGTCCTGATGGCCAGCCGGCACCTCGCCCGCGCGGCGACGTCGGCGGGCAACTACGAGAAGGTGTACCGGGAGGTGCTGGCGCAGGCCGGTGCCCCGGTGATTCTGCACTGGCTCGGGGAGGCGTTCGACCGGCAACTGGCGGGTTATTTCGGGCCCGAAGCGGACGAGACGGTGCTTCGGATTGTCAACGAGAATGCCGGGAAAGTGCGCGGGATCAAGATGAGCCTGCTGGACCCGGGCCGGGAAATCGCACTTCGGGCGCGGCTGCCTCGCGGAGTCCGGCTGTTCACCGGGGACGATTACCACTACGTGAGCCTGATCGCCGGTGACCGCCAAGCGCATTCCGACGCGCTTCTCGGCGCCTTCGCCGCGTTCGCCCCGTTGGCAGCCACCGCGCTGCGCGCGCTCGACGCGGGCGACCGCGCGGAGTACCGGCGGGTGCTCGGTCCGACCGAGGCGCTGGCACGGCATGTTTTCGCCGCTCCTACCGAGTTCTACAAGACCGGTGTCTCGTTCCTGGCCTGGCTCAACGGCTACCAGCCCGCCTTCGCGATGGTGGGCGGCTTGCACGCGTCCCGCAGCCTGCCGCACCTGTCCGCATTGGTGCGCTTGGCCGACGAGGCGGGGGCGCTGGTCGATCCCGAACTGGCGGCGCGGCGGTGGACCGATTTGCTTGCCGTGCACGGCTTCGGCGTAAGGATTCCGGCATGACCGCGCATCCGCGGATGTCGCTGAACCAGGCGACGATCCGGCACGCGGACCTCGCGGCCGCGCTGCGGGTCGCTCAGCGCGCCGGCATTCCGGCGATCGGGTTGTGGCGAGAACCGGTCGCCGAGGTCGGGCTGTCGAAGGCGACCGCGATGCTGGCGGATTCGGGGCTGCGGTTTTCCAGTTTGTGCCGCGGCGGGTTCGTCACTGGGCACGATCGCGCGGCCGCGCTCGAGGAAAACCGGCGGGCGATCGAAGAAACCGCGGCGTTGGCCGATGCGGGCGCGGCGGGCTCGGCGCCGGTACTGGTGCTCGTCGCGGGCGGGCTGCCCGAGGGCGATCGCGATCTCGCGGGCGCGCGGAACCGGGTGCGGGACGCGGTGGGCGTGCTGGCGGACGACGCGGCGGCGGCCGGAGTGGCGCTCGCGATCGAACCCATGCATCCGATGTACGCGGCGGACCGGGGAGTGATCTCGACGCTGGCCCAGGCGCTCGACCTCGCCGAGCAGTTTCCCTCGGACCGGGTCGGCGTGGTGGTCGACACCTTCCACGTCTGGTGGGACCCGTGCCTCGCCGAGCAGGTCCGCCGCGCCGGAACGACCGGCCGGATCGTCTCGTATCAGGTCGGGGACTGGGTCACGCCGCTGCCGTCCGACGCGCTGCTCGCCCGCGGCCTGCCCGGCGCCGGACACGCCGATCTCGCGGCGATCTCCGGGCTCGTCGAGGAGGCTGGCTACCGGGGCGATGTCGAGGTGGAGATCTTCAACGAAGACCTCTGGCAGGACGACCCGGAGCGGGTGGCCCAGCGCGTGGTGGAATCGTTCGGCCACGTGGTGGGAGCGACGGGATGACAGCCGCGAAGAAGACGCTTCGCGTTCTCGTCGCCCCCGACTCGTTCAAAGGCTCAGTCCGCGCCGCCGAGGCCGCCCGGTGGCTCGCCGAAGGCTGGCTCGCGGAGCGCGAGCACGACGTGCTGCGCGAACTGCCCCTCGCGGACGGCGGCGAGGGCACCCTGGACACGGTGGCCGCGGCTGTGCCCGAAGCACGCCGGATGCCCGTCGTCGTGCCCGGTCCCGACGACCGTCCGGTGCGTGCTCACTGGCTCCTGCTTCCGGACGGCACCGGTGTCGTCGAACTCGCCTCCACCAGCGGTCTTGGCTTGCTCGACCGGCCGCGGCCAGCCGAGGCGCACACGCTCGGGTTCGGCCGCGCGATCGCTGCCGCCTTGGACGCCGGAGTGCGTCGGCTGCTGCTTGCGCTGGGCGGGTCAGCGTCGACAGACGGCGGGGCCGGCGTTCTCACCGCGCTCGGCGCGCGGCTGCTCGACGAGGCGGGAAGCCCGGTTCCGCCCGGCAATCGCGGTCTGGCCCGGCTGCACACCGTGGACCGGACGCGGCTTCGTCCCGTGCCGCCCGCGGGCGCGCTGGTGTTGAGCGACGTGACGAATCCGCTGTTCGGCCCGGCCGGGGCGGCGGCGGTTTTCGGGCCGCAGAAGGGCTTCTCGCCGGATGAACTGCCCGCCGCCGAACGCAATCTCCGGCAGTTCGCGGGCTTGCTGGACGCCGACCCGGCGACGGCCGGAGCCGGCGCGGCGGGCGGGACCGGGTTCGGCCTCCTCTCCTGGGGAGCGCAGCTGGCTCCGGGGAGCGAATTCCTGGGTGCGCTGTCCGGGCTTCCCGCCGCGGTCGCGGACGCGGACCTCGTCCTCACCGGCGAGGGCCGCTTCGACGCGCAGTCGCGGTCGGGAAAACTCGCCGGGCACGTCTCGGCGCTCGCCGCCGCGGCGCGGGTGCCCGTGTTCCTGGCCGCCGGGCGGGTCGCGGCGCCGGTCGCCGGTCTGTTCCAGGCCGCCGAAGACCTTTCCGAACTGGCCGGCAGCCAGGCCCGGGCGCTCGCCGACCCGGCGCGGTATCTGCGGCGCGCGGGGACCGCACTGGCCCGGCGCTTCGCCTCGGCCTGACGACCCCTGCCGCCCCGCCCGGCCGCACTCCACTCGGCCGCTTCACCCGGCCGCGCTTCACCCGACCGCCGGACCCGGTCCGCGCGGTCCCACCCTCAGCAGGAAGGACACTCATGACGATCGCCAGCGTCGACCCCGCCACCGGCGAGGTCCGCAAGAAATTCGCCGCGCACACCCCAGCCGAGGTCGAAGCCCGGATCGCCGCCGCGGACGGCGCGTTCCGGATCTTGTCCCGCGCCACCTTCGCCCAGCGCGCCGAATGGCTGCACCGAGCGGCGGACCTGCTGGAAGCAGAGGCGGACGCCGTCGCCGAGCTGATCACCGCGGAGATGGGCAAGACCCTCGAATCAGCGCGCTCCGAAGCGCGCAAGTCCGCCGCCGGAATGCGCCATTTCGCCGACCACGCGGAGCGTTACCTGGCACCGGAACGGCCGGTGGACCCGGCGACGGTCGGCGCGTCGGACCTCGTTGTGCGGTTCGACCCGATCGGCGTCGTCCTCGCGGTCATGCCGTGGAACTATCCGATCTGGCAAACGGTCCGGTTCGCCGCCCCGGCTCTGATGGCAGGCAACACCGGACTGCTCAAGCACGCTTCCAACGTGCCGCGGTGCGCGCTCTACCTGAGCGATCTGTTCGACCGCGCCGGGTTTCCGCCCGGGTCCTTTCCCGCGGTGCTGATCGAAGCGAAGGACGTCGCCCCGCTGCTCGCCGACCGGCGGATCCGGGCGGCGACGCTGACCGGTTCCGTCGCGGCCGGCTCCGCCGTAGCCGAAGCGGCCGGGCGCAACATCAAGAAGACAGTGCTGGAACTGGGCGGCACGGACGTGTTCCTGGTTCTTCCCAGCGCGGACCTGCAGCGGGCGGCCGAAGCGGCGGTCACCGCCAGGGTGCAGAACGCCGGGCAGTCCTGCATCGCCGCGAAACGCTACTACGTCCACACCGACGTCTGCGACGAGTTCACCGCCCGGTTCGTCGAAGGGATGGCGGCGACGATCGCCGGGGATCCCCGCGACCCGGGCACCACATTCGGGCCGCTCGCCACCGAACGCGGGCGGCGAGAGGTCGAAGCCCTCGTCGCCGACGCGGTCGCCAAGGGCGCGACGGTGCTGACCGGCGGCCGGACGCCGGACGGACCGGGCTTTTTCTATCCGGCGACCGTCCTTTCCGGACTGACCCCGGACATGCGGCTGTATCGGGAGGAATGCTTCGGCCCGGTCGCCTGCGTGCACCGCGTCGCCGATCTCGGCGAAGCGATCAGGCTCGCCAACGACTCCGACTTCGGGCTCAGCTCGAGCGTCTGGACCGGCGACGCGGCGGAAATCGACCGTGCGGAGCGCGAGATCGAGGCCGGGGGAGTGTTCGTCAACGGCCTCACCGCCTCGTTCCCCGGCGTGCCCTTCGGCGGGGTCAAGGACTCCGGCTACGGCCGCGAACTGTCGGCGCACGGCATCCGCGAGTTCGTCAACGCCAAGACCGTCTGGCGGGCTTGACCCGCGCCGATCTCGGAAACATCTGCCCACCCGCGAAGGAGTTTCAACGATGAAACCCGCACCGAAAATGCAGGCAGTGATGGTGCTCTACCACCTGGGCGAAGACGGCCTGTGGGAGCACCACTTGTTCGGGGCGCTGCGCCGGCACTACGGCGATGCCGAACTGTCCGGCCTGCGCGAGGACCTCATCGGGCTGTCCACCGTCGGCTGGCTGGACGTGCTCGAACACCGCAGCCATCGGGGCCATCTCTTGCGCCGCTACCGGCTCGCCGCGTCGGCGAGGCGGCTTGTCGAGTACCAGCTCGATCTTCGCCGGTACCTGCCGGTCGAACTGCCCTCGCGCACCGGGAACGCGGCATGAGCGCGCCCGAACCGGCCGAGACCGCGCTGGCCGAGCGATCGCGCCTGGCCGACGGGAAGAAAACCCGGATGGGGATGATCTACGCGATCCTCGCGGCGCCCGCCCTGGGCCTCGCCTTCGGCCTGCTGGGGTCGATCGTCTCCGCGCCGCCGTTCGACCGGCAGCAGCCGACCGGCGCGTTCGTTCTCGTGGCCGCCCTGCAGGTGCCCTTCGGCGTCCTCGCCATCGCGATCTTCCTGGTGGTCACCGGCACCTGGCGAGACGCCAGGCGGATTCTCGGGCACCGGGTCAGCTGGTGGAACCTGTTCGTCGCGGTCGGCGGATTCGTGGGCGACTTGTGCTTCGCCGCCGCCTCGGGGCTGATCGGCGGCGCCCTCGCCGGTTCCATCGGCGGCCTCGCCGGGGTGGTCGGAGCGATCATCGCGGCGGTGCTCTACCGCGAACGCATCCTCCGCGCGTCCACTCTGATCGGTCTCGCGACGCTGGCAGTCGGGATCTGGCTGGCCGTCTCCGGCGGCGAACTCGGGGCCCCGACGCACGGCTGGTACTTCGCGGTCGGTCTGCTGATCATCGTGGCCGCCGTGCTCACCTGGGGCTTCGAGAGCTTCGCCATCACCGCGGGGACCGACCTGATGCCGCCGGAGAGTTTCCTGTGGTGGCGCGCCTTCCTCGAACTGCTCATCGCCGACGTCCTGCTCGCGGTGCTGTTCCCGGAGGGCCGGCACATCGCCGCGGCCGCCTGGTCCCAGCCCCGGCTCGTAGCGATCGGTGCGGTGATCGGGCTGGGCTGGGCGATCTGGATGATCATGGGCTACTACATCGGAATCTCCTACGCCGGCGCGGTGCGCGGCGGCGTGCTGACCAACACGCTCGCGTTCTTCTTCATCGCCTTCTTCTCCCTCACCGTCTACGGCGCGCCGTTCAGCACCTACGTGATCGTCGGTTCGGCCATCACCATCGTCGGCACTCTCTTCATCGTCACCGAACCCAAAGCCCGCTTGACGCGCCTGCGTTCCTGAACGGAGAACTCATGCCCACCCGACCGTCCACATCAGACTGGCCAGACGACGACGCGCTCGCCGACGCCTACCTGCGCCGCAGCGCCCGGGCCAAGCTGCGCCGACTGTCCGGACTCATCGTCTTGTGCGCTCTCCTGCTTGCCGTGCTCGTGCTGATCTACTCCGAAGGCTGGTATTCCGGCTCCGGGGCAGGCGGAGCAGGCTGGGTGTTCGTCGGCATCGGCGTCGCGGCCGCGGCGATCGCCGCCGTCGTCATCGACATCGTCTACCGGAAGGAACTCTGAAGTCATGTCCGCATCCGAAACCGGACCCGCGCCGGTCGCCAGGGAGCTGCCGCTGCTCAACGCACGCCGTTGGGCATTGGGATTCCTCGCCTTCGCGGTGGTTCTCGCGTTTGTCTTTTCCCAGTTTTTGATCGGCTTCGCCGCGCACGCGCACTGAGCGGTGCTCTTCCGCTTGCCTGGTGATCTGTCCGGGGCTTTCCTGCGCGGCGCGTCTCCACTGCCAGCGGCGCTGAGATTCCGGTCATGACATGTCGTGCGCTGCTGCGGACCTGAACAGCACTCGTCGTTCGGGCCTGTCGCTGCTGGAGAAGGCCGCCCCTCAGGGAATTTTCGTTACACGAGCGACGGCGCGACCGCGGCCGGCCACCTTAAGCAGGCCTCGGCCGCGCACCCCGGAGCGGCGAAGGGCTGACGTCGTTCCCCTTCCCTGTCCCGGAACGGAGACCTCGCTGAAGAACAGCTCACAGGTGACCTGCCCGTGGTGACCGGGTACCTCCAGTTCGCGGCCGCGGGGAGAACCCGTCGCGGGCGGCTTGACCACGATCAGCTATCCCTCGCGGTGGGGCCCGTTCCCGGTCGGTCTGGGCGGTGACGAGATGGCACCGGGAACCGTTGGCGATGAAGGGTTTCGCGCCGTTGACCACGTCCTCGCTGGCCGCCATCTTCGGCAGCCAGCGGCCTTCTGTTCGTGCATGCTGTAGGCGTTGAGGCAGTGCGTGACGATCGTCGAGTGAATTGAGCCGTCGAACCTCGGTGCCAGCGCCTTCAGCTGCGCGCGTCGGAGATGACCGCCTCCTGCCCGAAGTCGCAGACTGCGTCGCCGCAGGTTTCGGAATTCGACGCGCACAGCAAGCCCCTCGAGTGCCTTGAATAGATCCCGGATTCGGGGGAGTGGGCCAGTTCCGCGGCGGCGCGCCAGCTCCGTCCGCCCTGCTCGACAACGTGACCGGCGCACAGGCGCCGCTGCCAGGATTCGGACAATCACAAGCAGAACCCGGCGCAACCCTGTCGGCACCGACGCGGGCGGCGGAGGGTCCGGTGTCGCAGGCTGCGGCACTCGTCTGGCTTCCCGCCGATCGACGGGACTGCGCAGAACCCCCGGGGGATTCGAACTCACACCGGTTGACCTGCGGAAACGCCGTTCGAGCTCGATGCACGGCGGAAGCAGAAACTCGCTGACCTGCGAAAACAGGAAGATTCCGGGTGCCCCCGGGGCGGTTCGGACGACATCTACATCGGGAAAAATGGCCTTTGAGCTGCGGGTTTCCGCGGTGGTGGGGATTGTGAGCTGTCGTCGGGTGCGTCGGGGTGAGTCAGCGTGACCACAGAGTTGACGCATGACAGCGCAGGTGAGCATCCGAACGGAGCAGCGGTTCAAAGGTCGTGGTCGTTGCGGGTGCAGTGTGGTGCGACGGGTTTGGTGGCGTTGGGTGCGGCGTATGCGTCGTATCAGCACGGCCGGGTGTTCGCGTCGCGGTTTGGTGCTGATGCGACGACGGCGGCGATTTGGCCGTTGATTGTGGACGGTTTGTTGACGTTGGCGACGGTGGAGTTGTGGCGGGGCCAGCGGGGGGGGGGTCGCTAGCCGGGGGGGGCGG
>NZ_PQIA01000190.1 GCF_003385235.1 Amycolatopsis circi
GGTTCGGGGGTGCTTGTCAAGGCATCTTTCCCGCCTTGACAAGCACCCCCGAACCGTCAGCACAATCAACCTTCGGGGTGCCCCACGCAACCAACGGGCGCAATGTCGCCGCCAGGCGACGAGCCGCCACAAGGATCCACCACCCCCGCCAACAACCCACCGGCTACCGGAAGCAACCGCACGGCTCAACCGCCCGGTCGACGCTTCTGCCGTTCGGTGTAGTCGCGCATGCGCTGCGGGTAGCCGACGCGCGCGACCTCGTACACCGGAATCGTGTGCTTGTGCCCGAACCGCTGCGCGGCGTCGAGGCTGGCGATCCGGCGGCGGGTCCATTCGCCGTCGTGCGCGACGAGCACCACAGTGGTGTCGGTCACCGTGGTTTTCGGCTCGACGAAGGCTTCCACTCCGCGGCGCGCGGCGGCCCATTCTTCCAGGTAGCGGGTATCGGCCTGGCCTCCGGAGCGGCCTGCTCCAGCGGCGGGGCCGCGTCTGCCGCGGCGGCGCAACGAGTCGAAGATCCCCACTTCGACCACCTTTCTTCCGGTGAGAGTCCGGACTCCATTATTCCCGGTCGCGCGTGTGGCCGGTGTCGCAGCGCGGCCTTGGCCCGGCTAGGTCGCAACACCGATCGGCGTAGTGACAAGATGGCGGTTGTCGCGCGCGCGTTTATACCGGGTGCCGCGGCGACCGAAGCTTCACCCCTATCGCTGCCGAGGAGTTATTGAAGTGAGCGACACCTCCGCCGACCTCGTGATCCTGGGAGGCGGATCGGGCGGCTACGCCGCGGCCTTCCGCGCGGCCGAGCTGGGCCTTTCCGTCACGCTGATCGAGAAGGACAAGCTGGGCGGGACCTGCCTCCACCGGGGCTGCATCCCGACCAAGGCCCTGCTGCACGCCGCCGAAGTCGCCGACGAGACCCGCGACGCCGAGACCTTCGGCGTCAAGGCCGTCTTCGAGGGCATCGACATCGCCGGGGTGAACAAGTACAAGGACGGCATCGTCTCCCGGCTGTACAAGGGCCTCCAGGGCCTGGCCAAGGCGCACAAGGTGAACCTCGTCGAGGGCACCGGCCGGTTCGTCGGCGGCACCACCGTCGAGGTCGACGGCACCCGCTACACCGGCAAGAACGTCATCCTCGCCACCGGTTCCTACTCGCGCACCCTTCCCGGCCTCGAACTCGGCGGCCGCATCATCGCGAGCGAGCAGGCGCTGACGCTGGACTACGTGCCGAAAAAGGTCGTCGTGCTCGGCGGCGGCGTGATCGGCGTGGAGTTCGCCAGCGTGTGGGCCTCCTTCGGGGTCGACGTCACCGTGGTCGAGGCGCTCCCGCGGCTGGTCCCGAACGAGGACGAGTACGCCTCCAAGCAGCTCGAGCGCGCGTTCCGCCGCCGCAAGATCGGCTTCAAGACCGGCGTCCGGTTCACCGGCGCGAAGCAGGACGACAACGGCGTCAGCGTGTCGCTGGAGTCCGGCGAGACGCTGGAAGCCGACCTGCTGCTCGTCGCGGTCGGCCGCGGCCCGAACTCGGCCGGGCACGGCTACGAGGAGGCGGGCGTCCGGATCGACCGCGGCTTCGTGCTCACCGACGACCGGCTGCGCACCAACCTGCCGAACGTCTACGCGGTCGGCGACATCGTGCCGGGCCTGCAGCTCGCGCACCGCGGCTTCCAGCAGGGCATCTTCGTGGCCGAGGAGATCGCCGGCCTGAACCCGCGCGCCATCGACGAGCGCGGCATCCCGCGCGTCACCTACTCGCACCCCGAGGTCGCCTCGGTCGGGCTCACCGAGTCCCAGGCCAAGGAGAAGTACGGTTCGGACGTCACCACGTTCACCTACGACCTCGGCGGCAACGGCAAGAGCCAGATCCTCAAGACCTCCGGCGGCGTGAAGCTGGTGAAGGCGCCGGACGGCCCCGTCGTCGGCGTGCACATGGTCGGCGACCGGGTCGGCGAGCTGATCGGCGAAGCGCAGCTGATCTACAGCTGGGAGGCGTTCCCGGAGGACGTCGCCCCGCTGATCCACGCGCACCCCACGCAGACCGAGGCACTCGGCGAAGCGTTCCTCGCCCTCGCGGGCAAGCCGCTGCACGTGCACAGCTGACGCGCAACCAGCACAATCCAGACCACGTCTTAGCGATCAAGGGAGCCAGCGAACAATGGCCTACTCCGTCACGCTGCCGGAGCTCGGCGAGAGCGTCACCGAGGGCACCGTCACCCGGTGGTTGAAGCAGGAGGGCGACACCGTCGAGGTCGACGAGCCGTTGCTCGAGATCTCGACCGACAAGGTCGACACCGAAGTACCGTCGCCGGTCGCCGGCACGGTCGTGAAGATCAGCGCCAAGGAAGACGACACCGTCGAGGTCGGCGGCGAGCTGGCGGTGATCGACGACGGCACCGGCGGCGTGCCCGAGTCCTCCGCCCCGGCCCAGCAGTCCGAGCCGGAGCCCGCCCCGCAGCAGCAGGAAGCCCCTGCTCCCGCCGCGTCGTCCGCCCCGGCGGAGTCCGCTCCGTCGCAGCCGGACACCGCGCCGGCCGCGGGCGGTTCGGGCACCGAGGTGAAGCTGCCCGAGCTGGGCGAGAGCGTCACCGAGGGCACCGTCACCCGCTGGCTGAAGCAGGTCGGCGAGTCCGTCGAGGTCGACGAGCCGCTGCTCGAGATCTCCACGGACAAGGTCGACACCGAGGTCCCGTCGCCGGTCGCCGGCACCGTGCTGGAGATCCGCGCGGGCGAGGACGAGACCGTCGAGGTCGGCGGGGTGCTCGCGGTCATCGGAGACGCGAACGCCGCCCCGGCGCAGGAGTCCAAGCCCGCTCCCGCCCCGGCGCAGGAAAGCAAGCCCGCCCCGGCTCCGGAACCCGAGCCCGCTCCGGCCCCGGCGCAGGAGAGCAAGCCCGCTCCGGCTCCCGAGCCCGCCGCCCCGGCCGCTCCGGCGCAGGAAAGCAAGCCCGCTCCGGCCGCCCAGGCCCCGGCGGACAACGGCTCCGCGGACGGCCCGTACGTCACGCCGCTGGTGCGCAAGCTCGCCTCCGAGCACGGCATCGACCTCGCGTCGCTGACCGGCAGCGGAGTCGGCGGCCGCATCCGCAAGCAGGACGTGCTCGCCGCGGCCGAGGCCAAGCAGAAGGAGGCTCCGGCCCCGGCTGCCGCCGCTCCGGCCGCTCCGGCCGCCGCCGCTGAGTCCGCTCCGCGCGCCGCCGCGGTTTCGCCGGAGGTCGCCGCCCTGCGCGGCACCGTGCAGAAGGCGAGCCGGATCCGGCAGATCACCGCGACCAAGACCCGCGAGTCGCTGCAGGTCTCCGCGCAGCTCACACAGGTGCACGAGGTGGACGTCACCAAGATCGCCAAGCTGCGCCAGCGCGCGAAGGCGGCGTTCAAGGAGCGCGAGGGCGTCAACCTCACGTTCCTGCCGTTCTTCGCCAAGGCGACGGTCGAGGCGCTCAAGCAGCACCCGAACGTCAACGCGTCCTACAACGAGGACACGAAGGAGATCACCTACCACGGCGCCGTGCACCTGGGCATCGCGGTGGACACCGAGCGCGGCCTGCTCTCGGTCGTGATCCACGACGCGGGCGAGCTGAGCCTCGCCGGTCTCGCGCACCGCATCGCCGACCTGGCGGCGCGGGCCCGGGCCAACAAGATCAAGCCGGACGAGCTGATCGGCGGCACCTTCACCGTCACGAACATCGGCTCCAACGGGGCCCTGTTCGACACGCCGATCATCGTGCAGCCGCAGTCCGGCATGCTCGGCACCGGCGCCGTGGTGAAGCGCCCGGTCGTCGTGGCCGACGCCGAGGGCAACGACACCATCGCGGTCCGCTCGATGGCGTACCTGCCGCTGACCTACGACCACCGCCTGGTCGACGGCGCGGACGCCGGCCGCTTCCTGACCACGATCAAGCAGCGGCTGGAAGAGGGCAACTTCGAGGACGAGCTGGGTCTCTGATCCGGTAACTCTCTCGGCCGACGGCCCCCGCGCTCTCCGGAGTGCGGGGGCCGTCGTCGTTTCCGCATATTCGAGCATTCCGGAATTCCGGATTTGCGGAGTAGAGTGGGCTCATGCTCACTCGACGCAGCTTGCTGACGTCGGTCGCAGCAGCGGGGGCCGCCACGTTCGTCGCGCCCTCGCTCGCGCTGGCCGACCCCCCGGACCAATCCACTCCCGAAGGCTGGCTCGCCCGGCTGGCCGCCCGCCCCGGCGACGTCTCGGCGGTCTTCGCCGACGGCGCCGGCCGCCGCCTGACCCACTTCGCGGACCAACCGCGCCCGCTCGCGTCCGCGATCAAGGCGGTGCACCTGCTCGCCTACACGACCGCGGTCGCGGAGGGACGACTCGATCCGGCCGAGCCGGTGCGCGTCGGCGACTGGGACGCCTGGCATCCCTACCTCGGCGACGGCCCGATCGGCTCGGGCGCTCACTGGCAAGCACTGACCCGGCTCGGAATCCCGTGCGACGAATACGGCATGGCGAAGAACCCGGAGCAGCGCGTGCCGCTGCGAAACATCGCGGACATGGCGATCTTCGTCAGCGACAACGCCGCGGCCGACTACCTGCGCCACCGGCTCGGCGACCGGGCGCTGCGAGCGGCGGGGGCTCGCGGCGGCTGGCCGATGCCGGACGTCCGGATGTTCAGCGGTGAAGTGCTGCTGCTGTTGTTTCCCGAGTACTGCCCGCCGCCGGGCAGCCCGGTCGTGGTTCGCCGCGCCGCGGGCGACGCCCTCGCGGACCGGTTCGCCTACGACAAATCGTTCCGCGCCCGGGTGATTCCGCGGGTCACGACGAATCCCCCTTCCCTAGAGCAGGTGCGGGCTTGGACCAATGAGACCGGCCAGGGCAGCGCCGCTCAGTTGTTCGGGCTGCACCACGAAATCGCGTCGAGTCGCGATCGCGCCGCCGTTCTCGCGCAGCAGGTCCTCGGCGTGCCGCTCGCGTCCATGAAGCCGCCGGGCTCGGATGCGCTGCTGTTCAAGGGCGGCAGCTTCTCCGTCAACATCCTCACGATGGGATTCGACGTGCTGTGGCCGGACCGTCGCCCCGGCACCGGCACGCTCCTGCTGCAGAACGCGACCGCCGAGGACGAGAAGTACTACGAGGTGCTGCTCAAGCTCGGCATCGACGCGCTGAGCCAACCCGCCACCTTCCAAGCTATGGAGCGCGCGCTGGGACACTGACCCGCATGACCGAAGACCTCGCCGAGCGCGTCGCGGCGCTCGAACGCCGGATGGCCGCATTGGAGGGGCGGCCCGCCGAACCCGTCCAGAGCGGTCCGCAGGGGGTCGTGGGCTATCAGGGTGAATTGACGGATCCCGAGCTGCGCTGGGAAATCCGGCTCACCACGCCCGCGGTCCTGGCCCTGCCGGACGGGCCGCGCGCCGAGGTGCTGGCCGCGCTGGCGAACACCGACCGGATCGCGCTCGTCCGGCTGCTCGCCCGCGACGGCGCGCAAACCGGTGCCGCGCTGCAGGAAGCCGCCGAACTCAGCTCGCCGGGACGGCTTTACCACCACCTCAAGGCGCTCACCGCGGCCGGGCTTGTCGAGCAGGACCGCCGCGGCAGCTACCGGCTCAAGCCGACCGCCGCGATTCCCGCGCTGGTGCTGCTGACCGCCGCCGCCGACGTCGCCGGCCAGCTCCGCCCGGGTGTGCGCGAGCCCGGCCGATAGGACACGATCAGAGGCATGCGGGTACTCATCGCGGGCTCCGGCGGTCTCCTCGGCACCGCATTGACCGGACGGCTGCGCGAATCCGGGCACGAAGTGCGCCGGCTGGTGCGGCGCACCGCGCAGGCCGCCGACGAGAGCGGCTGGGACCCGCCGTCGGGACGGATCGACGACGGCGCGTTCGACGGCCTCGACGCGGTGGTGAACCTGTGCGGCGCGCCGCTGTTGCCCGGCCGCTGGAGCGGAATGCGCAAACAGCAGCTGCTCGACAGCCGCGTCGAGCCGACCGAGGTGCTCGCAGAAGCGGTGGCCGAACACGGCATCGGAGTGCTGGTGAACGCCTCCGCCGTCGGCTACTACGGCAACTCCGGGTCCACTGTGGTCGATGAGAACACCAAGGCGGGCAACGGTTTTCTCGCCGAGATGTGCACCGAATGGGAGGACGCGACCGCCGCGGCGGCCAACGCCCGGGTGGTCTCGGTCCGCACCGGGCTTGTCCTGGCCCGGCACGGCGGCCTGCTCGACGTGCTGCGTCCGCTCTTCCGCTTCGCGCTCGGCGGGCGGCTCGGCGACGGCAGCCAGTACATGCCGTGGATCGCGCTGGACGACGAAATCGGTGCCCTCGTGCACATCCTGGAGCACGACACGCTGTCCGGTCCGGTCAACCTCACCGGCCC
The DNA here is from genome assembly GCF_003385235.1 of Amycolatopsis circi. Lineage (GTDB taxonomy): Bacteria > Actinomycetota > Actinomycetes > Mycobacteriales > Pseudonocardiaceae > Amycolatopsis > Amycolatopsis circi. The sequence goes on from NZ_PQIA01000190.1 coordinate 6,335, forward strand.
GATCCCGGTCACCAACACCGAATTCACCCACGCCCTCGGCCGCGCCGTGCACGGGCCCGCGCCGTGGTGGGTGCCGGAAATCGCGATGAAGATCGCCCTCGGCCAAGCCGCCGAGGAGATGGCGTTGTACGGGCAGCGCGCGGTGCCCCGGAAGCTCGAGGCCAGCGGTTACGAATTCCGCCACCGCACCGTCGACAGCGCGCTCGCCGCGGCGACGTGACGATGCCGCGCGTCCGGTGGGTCGTCACCGGGGTGGTGCTGTTCGCCGCGTTCCTCTGGCTCGGATTCCTGGTGGACCGGCAGCCGCTGCAGCTCGACGTCGAGGTCGCCACCGCCTTGCAGGGACAGGACACCCGCCCGGCCGGCCAGATCGCGGGCGTGGTGACGAACGTCCTCGGCCCGGTGCTGCCGTATGTGCTCGGTGTGGTGCTGCTGGCGATCGTGCTGCGGGACCGGTCGCAGTTCTCGCTCTGCGTGCGGCTCGCCGTGGTGCTTCTGCTGTGCCGGTTTACCAGCCTGGCGTTCAAGCCGGTGTTCCAGCGGCAGCGACCGCGCGTGTACCCGGATCTGAGCTACCCCAGCGGCCACGTCGTTTCCGTCGCCACGACCGGCCTGGTCGTCGTCCTGCTCTGCGCCTGGCTCCGGCCGCGGCTCGTGCGGTGGGCGATCTGGGTTTCCGCCGCGGCGACCGTGCTGGCCGCGGCCTGCCGGATCGTGCTCGGCGTGCACTGGGTCACCGACACCGTCGGGGCCGTGCTCGCGGTGCTCGGCGTGGGGCTGGTGTCAGCGACCGCACTCCGGCTGATTCCCTTTCCGGCGGGCGAAAGGCGTAGCCTCGACGGGTGAGTTCTTCGAGCGCAAGCTGTCGTATCGCCACCGAACCCCTGGTCGTGCGCGAGGTCGGGACGATCGACTACACCGAGGCCTGGGACCTGCAGCGGGAGCTTCTCGCCGCGCGCGCGGACGAGACCGGGCCGGACACCATGCTGCTGCTGGAGCACCCGTCGGTCTACACCGCGGGCAAGCGCACCGAACCCGAGGACCGGCCGGTCGACGGCACCCCGGTGATCGACGTCGACCGCGGCGGCAAGATCACCTGGCACGGCCCGGGCCAGCTGGTCGGCTACCCGATCCTGAAGCTCGCCGACCCGATCGACGTCATGCACTACGTGCGGCGTCTCGAGGAAGCGCTGATCGCGGTGTGCGACCGGTTCGGCGTGCGCACCGGCCGCGTCGAGGGCCGCAGCGGCGTGTGGATTCCGGCCGACGAGCGCGGCATCGAGCGCAAGATCGCCGCGATCGGCATCCGCGTCCAGCGCGGCGTGACGATGCACGGGTTCGAGCTGAACTGCAACGCCGACCTGGCCGCGTTCGACAACATCGTGCCGTGCGGCATCCGCGACGCGGGCGTCACCTCGCTGTCGTACGAACTGCAGCGCGACGTCCCGGTCGCCGAGGTGCTGCCGCTGGCGAAGGAGCTGGTGCTGGCCGCGCTCGAAGGCGAACTGCCGGTGAGCGACGACCGCTGGCTGCCGCGTCCGGAGGCCCCGAAGGCCCCCGGCGTCACCTTCGCCCTGCAGAACTGACCGTCTCGTGAGTGGCAATCCCGGTTAGAACCGGGATTGCCACTCACGAGCTCTTACTTTCAGTCCAACTGCGGCGCGACCTCGCTGGCCACGAACTCGATGTGGTCGAGGTCGGAGAGGTCCAGCACCTGCAGGTACAGCCGGGTGATCCCGGTCTTCTCCCGCCACTGCCCGATCCGGTCCACGATCTCCGCCGCGGTCCCGGCCAGCCCGTTGGCCCGCAACTCGTCCGTCTCCCGGCCGATCGCGGACGCCCGGCGCGCGACCTCGGCCTCGTCCCGGCCCGCCGCGAGCACGAGCGCGACCGAACGCAGGATTTCCTTGGGGTCGCGGCCGATCGCCTCCGCCGCCGCGTCCACGCGCTGGAACTGCGCTAGCGCGGTCTCGGCGTCCACGAACGGCAGGTTGAACTCGTCGGCGTACTGCGCGGCCAGCGCCGGGGTGCGCTTCTTGCCGCCGCCGCCGATGATCACCGGCGGCGCGGGCGACTGCGCGGGCTTCGGCAGCGCGGGCGAATCGGCGAGCGTGTAGTAGTCGCCGGAGTAGGAGAACTTCTCCCCCGCCGGGGTCTTCCACAGGCCGGTGATCACCGCGAGCTGCTCGGCGTAGCGGTCGAAACGTTCCTTGAGCGGCGGCAGGGTGAGCCCGTAAGCGGCGTGCTCGTCGTCGTACCACCCGGCCCCGAAGCCGAATTCCACGCGCCCGCCGGACATCTGGTCCACCTGCGCGACCGAGATCGCGAGCGGGCCGGGGTGGCGGAAGGTGGCCGCGGTGACGAGCGTGCCGAGCCGGATCCGCTCGGTCTCGCGGGCGAGGCCGGCGAGGGTGATCCACGCGTCGGTCGGCCCGGGGAGGCCGTCCGCGCTCCCCATCTTGAGGTAGTGGTCGCTGCGGAAGAACGCGTCGTAGCCCGCGGCCTCAGTGGTCCGCGCGACCCGCAGCAGGTCGTCGTAGCTCGCCCCCTGCTGGGGTTCGGTGAAGATCCTCAAGTCCATGTCCGCCAGCCTAACGGCGGAACGATCAGCCCGCGGCGGGCCGCTCCTGGTCGTCGGCCGGGCGGCGCAGCCGGAACAGCATCCGCATGATGACGTCCTCGATCTCGGCCCCGACCTTCTTCGGGTCCGCCGCGCCGGCGATCTCGGTGGCCGCGCTCGACAGCGCGCCGAACAGCAGCCGCGCGGTGAGGTCGACCGGCACCGGCTCCACCTCGCCCGCGTCGACGAGCAACTGCAGCCCGGACCGCACGAGCCCGAAGCTGGACTGCTCCTCCGCCTCGCGCCAGCGTTCCCAGCCCATCACGACCGGCCCCTCGTGGATGGCGATCCGCTGGTACGACGGGTCGAGGCAGCTGCGGATGAACGCCTGCAGCCCGCCCATCGCGCGCTCCCACGGCGCGCCGTCGCCGGTCATGATCTTCTGCAGCCGGTCGTAGACCAGGCTTTCCACCTGTTCGAACGCGGCCTCGAAGAGCGCCTGCTTTCCGCTGAAATGGTGGTACAGCGCGCCTTTCGTGACCCGGGCGCGTTTGGCCACCTCGTCGAGCGAGGTGCCCGCGTATCCGCGTTTGGTGAACAGTTCGACCGCGCTGTCGACCAGGGCGGAGCGGGTCGACTCGGAGTAGTCGAGTCGTCGGGACCTCATTGTCGGCACGCTCACAACCTTACGCCGGGGCCTGCCGGACCATACCCGTGGTATGTTGGCTGCGTCAGGTCCGTACCGGGAGTATGCCGCAGACCGGCAGTATGACCCGGGTCACGGAAGGGGAGCCACACCATGAGCTGGACCGACTTCTACCGGCGGCGAGAGATCCTCGATGCCGCTGTCCGCCAAGCGAGGCGCGCACCGCAGGCGCCGCTGTCGCTGGCCGAAATCCCGGGTGCCGCCGACGAGTTCGGCACCGAAGAGAACCTGTTGCTGGCGCTGCAGTACAAGTGGACGCAGCTGCTCAGCGGCTACCTGCGGGCCGAGTTCGCCGATCCCGACGAGGCGGATCTGCCCGGCGACCAGGTCGACGCCGTCACCCGCGCGTGGCGGCAGGCACAACACGACTACGAAGACCTGCGCGCGGTGCTGGACGGTGCCTTGGAGCGCTGCTCCGCGCTGGAACCGCTGCACCGCATCGAATTGCACATGCTGGCGCTGACCGCCGGTCTCGCCGAGCCGAACGAACCGGCCGACGAGATCGTCAAGGTCGGGCGGACGCTCGACGCGCTGCTGCGCGCGGGCGACACCGGCCCGGTCCGCAGGCGCGGCCCGGTCGGGCATCTGATGCGCCTGCTCGCGCCGAGTGCGTGACGTGTAGTTAGCTGACCCGATGAACGAACGCTGGACCGAGGCCCGGATCCCCGACCAGAGCGGCCGGACCGTCCTGATCACCGGAGCGAATTCCGGCCTCGGCCTGCGTTCGGCGGAGGTCCTCGCCGCACACGGCGCTCGCGTGCTGCTGGGCTGCCGCTCGCCGGAACGCGGCGAAACCGCGCTCAACCGGGTCCGCGCCGCGGCTTCGGGCGCCAAACCCGAACTCGTCCGCCTGGACCTCGCCGACCTGGCGTCCGTCCGGAAAGCCGCCGCGGCCGTGCGCGAACTCACCGGCGACGCACTGGACGTGCTGATGAACAACGCCGGCGTCATGGCCACCGCACAAGGCCGCACCGCGGACGGTTTCGAGCTGCAATTCGGCACAAACCACCTCGGACACGCCGCGCTGACGTGGCTGCTGATGCCCGCCCTGCGTGGCGTACCCGCTGGCCGCGTCGTCACGCTGTCCAGCGTCGCCGCCGTTGGCGCACACCTGCACCTGGACGACCCGAACGCCGAACGCCGCCCGTACCGCGCGGCCGCCGCGTACGGCCAGGCGAAACTCTCGAACCAAACCTTCGGCATCGAACTGGATCGACGCCTTCGCACGGCCGATTCCACTGTGCTCAGTGTGTTGGCGCATCCCGGCTACAGCGCGACCGGCCTGACCACGAATATGGCGAGCTCGTACCAGAACCCGTTGGTGCGCACCGTGCTGCAGGAAGTCGGCAAGCTCGGCGGAATGCTGCTGGCCCAACGCGTCGAGCACGGCGCGCTGCCGCAGCTGTACGCCGCGACCGCGCCAGACGTCGAAGGCGGCGACTACCTCGGACCGGTTTTCGCCGTCCGCGGCCGCCCGACGAAGGTGCGCACCCTTGCCCCGGCCCGGAATCCGGAAGCCGGGACCACATTGTGGGAGCTCACCGCCGAGCTGACCGGCATCACTCCCGATCCGCGCTGAACTCCAGCAGCGGCAACGAGATCCGGAAGCACGCACCTTCCCCCACCGCGGTCTCCAACTCGATCTCGCCGTCCGCGCCCGCGAACGATCCGCGCCATAGAACCGATCAAAGACCCGATCCGCTTGCGCCGCAGTCATACCCGGACCTTCATCAGCGACCTCCAACACCGCCCGGCCGCCCACAGTCCCGACCCCGATGCGGACCGCAGCCCGGGGGAATCCGCGGAGCTTCTGGGAGAACCCTGTGCGTTCCGGGCCGTCCCGGGGGTTGATCGGGCCCCGTTCACAGGAAAACCTCGGCGTAGGGTGGAGATCGTGAGTGCTGCACCGGAGGGACGGAAGTTGTTGCGGCTTGAGGTGCGCAACAGCGAGACCCCGATCGAGAAGAAGCCGTCGTGGATCAAGACGCGGGTGCGGATGGGCCCCGAATTCACCGAGTTGAAGGGCCTGGTTCGCCGCGAAGGCCTGCACACCGTCTGTGAAGAAGCGGGCTGTCCCAACATCTACGAATGCTGGGAAGACCGGGAAGCCACCTTCCTGATCGGCGGCGACCAATGCACCCGCCGGTGCGACTTCTGCCAGATCGACACCGGTAAACCCGCCGAACTGGACCGCACCGAGCCGCGGAAGGTCGCCGAATCGGTGCAGGCCATGGGCTTGCGGTACTCGACGATCACTGGCGTCGCCCGCGACGACCTCGCCGACGGCGGCGCGTGGCTGTACGCCGAAACCGTCCGGCAGATCCACGCGTTGAACCCTGGCACCGGCGTCGAACTGTTGATCCCGGACTTCAACGCCGAACCCGACCAGTTGGCCGAAGTCTTCGGGTCGCGTCCCGAGGTCTTGGCACACAACGTGGAAACGGTGCCGCGGATCTTCAAGCGAATCCGCCCCGGCTTCCGCTACGCCCGTTCGCTGGACGTCATCACCCAGGCCCGCGCGGCCGGTCTGGTGACGAAGTCGAACCTGATCCTCGGCATGGGCGAAACCCCGGACGAGGTCACCGTCGCCTTGCAGGACCTCTTCGACGCGGGCTGCGAGATCATCACCATCACCCAGTACCTGCGCCCCTCGCCGCGACACCACCCGGTCGACCGCTGGGTCAAGCCGGAAGAGTTCGTCGAGCACGCGAAAACCGCCGAGGCGATCGGATTCCCCGGCGTGATGGCCGGACCGCTGGTCCGCTCGTCCTACCGCGCCGGACGGCTCTACGCCCAGACCAAGGCCCACCGCGGCGAGGAACTCCCGGAGAACCTCGCCCACCTCACTGCCGAAGGACCGGCGGCACAGGAAGCCAGCAGCCTGCTGTCCCGCTGACACCCGTTCACCGAAGGGCCCCGGTTACGCACCGGGGCCCTTCGTCGTCTCCGGATCACCCGAACGTGGCATCCAATTCCCAAGAATCAGTAAAGTTATGGTGTGGCTTTAGTAACGGACCTCCTCGACTGGTTGCAAGCACTCCCCCAACCGGGCCTCGTCGCCGCAGCCGGCGGGCTCGTGTTCGCCGAGTGCACGATCGGCCTCGGCTTCATCGCCCCCGGCGAATCAGGCCTGCTGATCGCAGCGACCACCGCGACGTCCGGGCCTCGCTTTCTGACCCTGTGGGCGGTAGTCACCGTCTGCGCGGCGCTGGGCGATTCGGTCGGGTACGTCCTCGGCCGGAAGTTCGGACCGCGGTTGCGGGAGACGAAGCTCATCCGCAAGTACGGCCTGGAGGCCTGGGACCGAGCCACCGGAGTCCTCGAACGCAGAGGCGCATGGGCGGTGTTCTTCGCGCGGTTCCTGCCGGTGCTGCGCACCCTGACCCCGGCCGCCGCGGGAGCTTCGAACCTGCCGTTCCGCAAATTCCTCCCCGCGACGGCTGCTGGCGCGTTCTGCTGGTCGCTGGTGCACATCAGCCTCGGAGCGGCGCTGGGCGAGGCGGCGAAGCAGGTCGAGAGCGCGATGAACACCGGATTCCTGGTGGTAGCCGCGCTCGTGGTGGGGGTGTTGGTGTTCTTCTTGCTGCGGTTGAAGAAACGCAAGGCAATGGGCGTGGCCGGTTCCGAGGCTTCGCCGGACGAGCAGCCGGAGGAGCCCGTGCGCATCGGCAACTGACCCAGGTCTGCCCGGTTGACGGGTCAGTGCATCTGCCCGCCGAACTCACCTGGGCCGGAGCCGCCGAACTGCTCCCGCTTCCCGGCTTGCTCGCGCAGCCGACTCAGGCCCCCAGTTCTCGATCAGCCACCTCGAGGTGCCGCATCCGCCCGGCTCGCCAACCAACCCGGCGCGGGCCCCGCCCGACTCCCGGCCAGGCACCTCGAGTTGCTGCGTCCTCTCGACTTCCCCTCCGCGCCAGGCAACGCATGCGCGCGCCAGACCGCCGCTCCCCGACTTCCCCGCTCCCGGGCCTCCGGGGTGGAGCAAACCTGGG
>NZ_PQIA01000192.1 GCF_003385235.1 Amycolatopsis circi
GGGGGGGGGGGGGGGGAGGGCCGGGGGGGGGACGGGGGGGGTGGTGGTCGGCTTGGCCGGACGGTGTTGCTGGTGTGCGGGCCGCGAGGGTGGGCCGGTTTGCGGCTTGGTCGCGCGCCGGGCTCGCCCTCGTTGGTCGCTCCGGCGCCTCGTCAGGTGCGGTGCGAGCGGGCTGGGGTCTGCTTGCTGGGCCGGGGTTGTTCGGCGAGCGGGCGGCGGTGAAGGGCCGGTGGGGCGAACGTTCGCCCCACCGGCGCACCCTCGCGAGTGTGTCGGCCGCCAGAGCGAACCGTTACGGAGGCCGGAGTGAGCCGGTCCTCTTTGCCGGTCACCCAGGCGCGTCCGGCACCTCGCCAGCCGTGGCGAGCGGGTCGACATGGCGGGAGCCGCTCGCCGCGCCGGAATTGCCAGGCACCCAGCGCATCGTCCCCGCCCCCGTCACGAAGGCGGGACCATCCCGAGCGTCTTGGCCACGAACGCAAGCCACTCCGTAGCCTGCACGAGCCGCATCTCTTCGCCAGTCGCCCAGCCGTGCCCGGCGCCGCGCCAGACGTGCACGTACACCGGTGCGTCGCTCGCCGCCTGCAGGCGGGCGGCGAACTTGCGCGCGTGCCACGGCGGGCAGCGCGGATCGGTGTCGCCCGCTTCGATGAACACCGCCGGATAGCGGACCCCGTCTCGCACGAGCTGGTATGGCGAGAACCCGGCCAGGCGGCGGATCTCGCCGGGGTCGTCTGCTCGCGCGAATTCGCCGTCGACGACGAATCGGCCGTAGGGGTCCCGGCAGGCTCCGATGAGGTCGAGGAGCGGCACGCGCTGCGCGACGACCCGCCACAGTTCCGGCCGTTGCGTCACGGCGACGCCGCACAGGAGGCCGCCGCCCGAACCGCCGGTCAGGGCCAGCAACTCCGGGCTGGTGACCCCGTCGGCGATGAGAGCTTCGGCGATCGCGTAAAGGTCGGCGTAGGAGTTCTGTTTGGACTGGAGCCTGCCGTTCTCCCACCAGTCCCGGCCGAGTTCGCCGCCGCCGCGCAGGTGCACGTGCGCGAACACCCCGCCGGACGCGACGAACGCGGCCATCGTGCCGGGAAACTGCGGCACCCAGGGCGCGCCGAACCCGCCGTAGCCCCACATCAGCACCGGACGCGGCCGGTCCGCGGGCACGTCGCGCCGCCGCACCAGGTGATACGGCACCCTGGCGCCGTCCGCGGAAACGGCCCAGCCGTCCTCGACGACGCAATCCTCCAGCCGCACTTCGGGCTCCCGCAGCGTCTCCAGCCGCGCGGAGCCTGGACGGCACCGGTAGACGCCCCACGAACTGGTCAGGGTCGAGAAGCCGAAAACCAGCGCGTCCGAGGAGGACGGGCGGAGGATGTTCATCATCGCCAGCGGTAGTTCGCCGAGCGCGCCCTTGCCCGGCAACGGAACTGTCCCGTGCACCGTTCCGTCGCGGCCGACGATCCGGAGCCGGGCGTAGGTGTCGACGAGTTCCGCGACGTAGAGGACGTCGCCCACCGGGCGCACGGACCGGATCACCGCGTCCGACTCCGGCACGATCGTGCGCCACGAACAGGGATCGGCGCTGTCCGGACGGACCGCGACCACCCGGCCGCGCGGCGCGGCGGCGTCGGTGACCGCGATCCACTCGTCGCCGTCCAGGAAACCGGCGAGGCTCTGCGAAGCGTCGGTGACGAATTCGCGCCACTCCGGAGCCGCCGGGTCCGCCAGGGGAGCCACGGCGGCCGGCACGGGGGCGAGCATGCCTTGCACTGCGACCAAAGTACGGTCGTAGGCCACGATCGCGCGATAGTCGTCGCCGGGCAGCCAAGGCGCCTCGATCGCGACCGTCGACGGAGTTCCGCGCCGCAGGTGCAGCCAGATCTGGTGCGCGAGCCCGGCCGGATCGTCGCCGGCGCCGGTGAAATAGAACCCGGAGGAGTCCGGCAGCCAGCTCGCGCCGCCGGTCCAGCTGTCCTTGAGGACCTGCACCGGCGCGTCCGGCAGCAGCGCGCCGCTCGCCACGTCCACGAGCCGGATGGTGTTGCGCTCGCTGCCGTCCGCGCACACGCCGACCGCCAGCACGGTCCCGTCCGGCGAAGGCGATATCCAGGAGAGGTACGGCGGTTCAGCCGGGTTCTCCGCCGCCGGATCGAACACGACCCGGCCTTCGCCGAACGGTTCGCTCGCTGCCAGCGCGACCGTGCGTCCGGCGTCCGATCCGGTCCGGAACCAGAGCCCGCCCGCCGCCAGCGGCACGGCGGCGAACCGTTCGGAATCGTAGTGCGCCACCAGTTCCCGCAGCCGGTCGAAATGCGGCCAGTCCCGGACGCACGCGGCCGCCGCGGCGCCCTGCGCGTCCTGCCAGGCGCGGACCTCGGCGGTGTCGTCCTCCAGCCAGCGGTACGGATCCGGGAACCGGACCCCGGCCGCCTCGTCGACGTCGGGCCCGGTCCGGGTGGCCGGCGGTTCGATGGAGTTCACTCGTTTCGTCCTTTCTCCGGGTCAGCCCAGCACCGTGCCCGAGCTCCCGGCGTTCGCCGGCCGCTTGCGGGAGAACGCGGACAGGTCGATCTCCCGTCCGGTGTGCTCGCCGACGAACCGGGCCGGGGTCGCGTCGTGGTCGCCGCCGCGTTCGGTGTGCTCGATGATCGCGGCCAGGAATTTGCCCGCCACGGGCGCGTTTTTGAACTGGTTGCCGCTGGTGCCGATGGCGACGTAGAACCCGTCGAGCGCGGTGCGGTCGTAGATCGGCGTCCAGTCGTCGGCGACGTCGTAGACCCCGGTCACGCCGCGGGCGCGGTTGGGGATCGGCAATGCCGGGAACCGGCGCGCGGCGCGGGTCACCTGTGCCTCGAACACGGCCATGGTCGGATGCGGGCCGACCGAGTCCGGATCGTCGACCCACTGGAGCGGATCGCATTCCGGCTCGGTGCCGCCGACGAGGAGCCCGCCGCCGGGCTCGCCGCGCAGGTAGGTGCCGAGGTCGAGGTCGGCGACCGCGATCCCTTCCCCGGAGCGGAAGCCCTCCGGGGCGAGGACGTGCGCGACCTCCTGGCGCAGCGGCCGCGTGCCCACGGTGAAGTCGGCGCCGACGCCGGCCAGTTCGTTGATGCGGCCTGACCACGGACCGGCGGCGTTCACCACCGCCCCGCACGGGATCCGGGCGCCGTCGTCCAGCACCACCGCCGTCACCCGGCCGTTCGCCTGCTCGACGCCGCGCACGGTGGCGCGGAACCGGAATTCGGCGCCGTGCGCCCGCGCCGCGTCGGCGAGGTTCTGCGTGGCCAGCTGCGGGTCGCTGACGAACCCGGCGTCCGGCGTGTAGACCGCGCCGAGCGTGCCCTCGGCTTCCCGCCAGAACCGGTCGTCGTCGATGCGCTTGGGCGGCCAGTACCCGCCCGCGTCGATGCCCGGGATCCGTGCCCGCAGCTCCTCGGCGGACCATTCCTCGAACGGCACCCCGACTTCCTCGAACAGCGGCAGATACGCTTGCCGAGGCAGGAGATCGACGTCCAGCATCGCCATCCCGCAGCGCACGAACCGCGCCGGTTCGGCGACGTCGCAGCCGAGGTGCCCGGCCCACGACCGCCAGCAGAACTGCGCTTCCCAGGCCGCGGCGACCCCGGTCAGGGTGGAAAAATTGAACCGCACCATCGCGCTCGACGCGCTCGTGGAACCGTGCCCGGCCCCGCCCGCCTTGTCGACGACTGTCACCCGCCTGCCGCCCCGGGCCAGTTCCAGCGCGATCGACGCGCCGATGACGCCCGCGCCGATCACCACAACGTCCGTGGCCATGGTCCGCTCCTTCTCCCGCCGAGTCCGGCCATTGTCGGCGTGCTCGAACGGCCGGGGCATCCGGCTTTCACCGGACGTTCGGCGGCGAGCCCGCGACATTTGTCGGACGAGCGCGCTGTTCGACTTGTGCCGCAACAGCACGGCGGAACATGCGGCAATCGTGACGGGTCACGGCCGCGTCCGGCGCACTACTGTGAGCGTCCACAAAGGATGCGGGAAGGACGGGACGATGACGGGCGAACGGCTGGATTACCCGGCGGCGAGGACTGTCGACACCCTCGACACCGTCGCGGGCCTCAGTTTCCCCGATCCCTACCGCTGGCTGGAGGACGATACCGACGAAACGAAAGCCTGGCAGGACGCGCAGAACTCGCTGACCGACGCGTACGTCGAAGAATGGCCGTATCTGGCCGCGCTTCGCGAGCTGGTAAGCGAATGCGTCGCGGACGGCACCGGTTCGCCGAACTGGATGGTCGAACCGGCGCCGCGCTTCGCGGGCGGCCGCTGGTTCCGCCTCGACCGGCTCCCCGGACCGGACTACCCGGAGCGGGCCGTTCTCGTGGTCTCCGACGCCGCGGACGGCCCGGGCCGGGTGCTGTACGACCCCAACGGCGACGGGAACCGGCAGGTGTCGTGGTTCTCCCCGGCCCCGGACGGGAAGACGCTCGCCTGCGGGGTCTGCGCGGACGGGTCCGAACTCGGCGAAATCCGGTTGCTGGACACGGAAACCGGGGACCGGCTCGCCGACCGGATCCCGCATCCGACGATGGGCCCGCTGGTCGCCCCGCAGTGGCTGCCGGACAGTTCGGGGTTCTTCTACACCGCGGGCGACCTGTCCGCGGAATCGTTCGCCTTCCGCGCGTATTTCCATGCGCTGGGGGGAGGAGCCCGCCGCGGAACCCGAACCGGTCGACGTCGCCAACGCGCCTGCCGTCCAGGTGGCCGCGGACGGCAGGCACGCCGTCGCGACCGCCGTGTGGCCGCTCCCGCAGTACGTGTGCGACCTGCCGGACCGGAAGTGGCGGCCGTTCGTCCAAGGCGTCGAAGCGTCGGTCGCGGGCGTCGTCGACGGCGACCGGTACGTCGCGGTCACCAACCACAACGCCCCGCGCGGACGGATCGTCGCGATCGAGTTCGCCGGGCCGGATCCCGGCGACCCGGCGGCCTGGCACGAACTGGTTCCGGAATCCGGGCGCGTGCTGAGCCAGGTCCGGCTGATCGGCGACCGGCTGGTGGCGACCGGATCAATCGACGCCGAGGCGCGCGCCTGGGTTTTCGACCGCGCCGGCCGGGAGTTGGAGGAAGTGCCGCTGCCCGGCCGAGGTGCCTTGCCGCTCGACGTGCTGCCGAGCGCGGCGCTGGCTCCCGACGGCCATCCGGACGAGTTCGTGTTCGTCTTCTCGACACCCACCTCGTCGCCCGGGCTGTACCGCTACCGCTTCGGCTCCGGCGAGGTCGACACCCTGCGAGCCCCGCGCGTGCACCTGCCGGGCGCGACGGTTTCCTTGCGCTGGGCCGAATCCGCGGACGGCACGCGCGTGCCGTACCACCTCGTGCTGCCCGAAGGCGCCGACGGTGCGGTCCCAGCCCTGATCACCGCGTACGGCGGCGGCCGGGTCGCCTGGCCGGCGCAATTCCCCGGGCCGGTCGCGGCGTTCGTCGCGGCCGGGGGAGCGCTGGCGATCTCCCACCAGCGCGGCGGCGGCGACCTCGGCTCCGACTGGGCCGACGCCGGGCGCCTCGCGCACAAGCAAAACAGCTTCGACGACCTCTACGCGATCGCCGGACATCTCCTCGCCACCGGCGTCACGACGCGCGAGCGGCTGGCCGTCACAGGGTGGAGCAACGGCGGGATGCTGGCCGGGATCGCCTGCACGCAGCGTCCGGACCTGTGGGCGGCGGTGGTGGCGCAATGCCCGGTCCTGGACGTCCTCGGCTGCCATCGGCATCCGTACGGGCGGTTCGCCATCAGCGCGGAGTACGGCGACCTCGGCGATCCGGACGACGTGGCCCGGCTCGCCGGCATGTCGCCGTATCAGCTCGTCGAGCAGGACACGAGCTATCCGGCGCTTTATGTGCACGCCGGCGGCGCGGACGTCGCCTGCCCGCCCGGTCAGGTGCGGAAGTTTGTCGCGCGGATGCAGGCCGCGCCGGAGACGGACGCCCCGGTGCTGCTGCGCGTCTGGGACGACGTCGGGCACGGGACCGCCACGAGCAGGTCCGACAGCGTCGTCCAGGCCGCGCACTGGCTCGCGTTCTTGATGAAACGGTTCGGGATGGTGCCGCGCGCCGCACTCAGCCGGTGACGTATTCGGTCGGCGTGCACCCGGTCAGACCGCGGAAATCGCGGTTGAGGTGGGATTGATCGGCGTACCCGCAGCGGATCGCCAATTCCGCCCACGAGCGGGCGGTGGGGATCCGGGACACCGCGCGGTGCAGGCGGGCGATCCGCCCCGCGGTCCGGGGCGAGAGGCCGATCTGCTCGCGGAAGCGGACGGCCAGATGCTGCCGCGTCCAGCCGATTTCGGCGGCCACCGCGTCGACGCGGGCCGGTGCGGACGTCAGCAGATGCCACGCGGCCTGCGCTGGCCGAGCCAGTGGAGGGCCGGACAGCACGCGGGGGAGCAGGAAGTCGTCGAGCAGGGCGAATCGCGTGGCCCAGCCGGGTGCGGACGCGAGCTGTTCGGTCAGCAGGCCGGCGTCGCGGCCGAGAAGGTCGGACGCGGGGACGCTCGCGTTCGCCAGCAGCCGCAGCGGCAACCCGAACAGCGCGTGCGCCGCGGGCGGGGCCAGCGCGACGGTGATTCCCCGTGCGGGCCCAGCTTGCGACACGAGCAGAGGGCGGTCCCGCAAGCCCAAAACCGGCGAAAGCGGCAGCGACCGGACTGGCGGTTCGAAGTCCAGGATCATGGTGATCGCGCCCAAAGGCGTTACCCGCCAAGGCATCGCGGCGGAATCCGGGAACTCGTGGCCCGCGTAGTCCAGGACGCCCGGGACTCGCGAACCCCCGAAGACGTGCCGTCCCCGTGCGGTCGTGATTTCCCGGCGCGGGACGACGAGCGACCACTCTGCCATGCCGCCATCTTACTTTCGTCCAAGACCGGCCGGGCCGGTCGGCCTAGCGTTCCGGGCATGAAGAAGATCGGCCGGTTCAAGAATCCTGAGGCGCAGCAACGCTATTTCGCGGTTTACGACCAGGCGCTGCGGGAGTGTCCGCCGCCCGACGAGGTTTTCGACGTCGCGTGCCGTCACGGCTCCGCCCGCGTCTACCGCTTCGGCGAAGGGGAGCGCCCGATCGTGCTCCTGCCTGGCCTCATGGCCACGTCGGTTTGCTACGCGCCGCTGGTCCCGGGGCTCGACGGCCCGGTCTATGCCGTCGACACACTCGGCGAGGCCGGACGCAGTGTGCAGACCAGGCCGTTCGCCGACCTCCGCGACCGCGCGCTCGGCCTCGACGACGTCCTGGCCGGACTCGGGCTCACCGACGTTTGTCTCGTCGGAGGCTCGACCGGTGGCTGGCACGCGGTCAACCAGGCGATCCATGCCCCGGACCGGCTCGCCGCGCTCTGCCTCCTCGATCCGACAACAGTCAGCGCCAAGTTCTCGGCGGCCACTCAACGACGCGCTCTCACGGCGATGGTGCTGAACCGCGACCGCGACTGGCGGCGCTTCGTGGCCTGGTCAGCCGGCGAGGACGTGTTCGACCAGCCCGCCGCGCAGGTGGTCGTCGCCGGGATTCGGACGTACCGCGCCCGGATCCCGCTCCAGACCTGCCCGCCCGACGACGCCCTCCGCGCGATCCGGACGCCGGTGCTGGCGCTGTTCGGCGGCCGCAGCGTCGTCCACGATCCGGTCGCGGCGGCGGCGAAGCTCCGGCGGCTCGTCCCGCGCGCCGAGGCGGAAATCCTGGCTGACGCGGGGCATTGCCTGTACCTCCGGCCGGACGACCGGGTGCGGGTTCTTGGAGCGATCGACGCGTTCCGGGCGACGGTCCAGCCGCCCGGAACGCGGTCGCTCAGGTGAAGCGGGGGACCTCCTTCACCGGCCGGGAAACCGGGGCGTCGTCGACGAACAGGTCGCTTTGCCGGATCGCCAGCGTGCAGACCACGCTGATCACGGTCGTCGCCGCGAGGTAGATCAGGATGCCGGTCGTGCCGGTCTTCCCGGCGAGGTAGGCGAGGATCAACGGGGTGAGGCCCGACGCCACGACGCCGGAAAGCTGGTAGACGACCGAAATCCCGGTGCACCGCCGCGAAATCGGGAACAGTTCGGCGTAGAACGCCGCTTGCGGGCCGTACATCACCGGGTAGCTGATGCCCAGCACGGCGACCAAAGAGAGCGTGATCAGCACGGGATTTCCGCTGTGCAGCGCGGCCAGTGCGGGGATCGCCAGCACCAGCGTCGTCACGGCTCCGGTCGTGAACGTCCGCCGTCGGCCGAGCCGGTCGGACACCCGGCCGAACACCGGGATGAACACCACCATCACCGCGGCCGCGATCATCACGCCGACCAGCAGCGGCTGCCGGTCCAGTTTCAGCGTTCCGCTGCCGTAGGAGATCACGAAGACCGCCCAG
Source organism: Amycolatopsis circi (assembly GCF_003385235.1). Lineage (GTDB taxonomy): Bacteria > Actinomycetota > Actinomycetes > Mycobacteriales > Pseudonocardiaceae > Amycolatopsis > Amycolatopsis circi. Next base: position 8,370 of record NZ_PQIA01000192.1, read on the forward strand.
GCGTTGAAGGCCACGCCCTCGGTGAACCGGCTGCCCATGCCCAGCAGCAAATGCCGCCGGGAAAGCCGGTCGCGGACCAGTTCCACCGCGGGCACGGTGGCGGTGCCTTCCTCGGCCGCCATGGTGCGGAAGGCCGGGGTTTCCATGACCTTGACCCGGATCAGCAGGCCGGCCAGGACCAGCACGGCGGAGAGCAGGAAGCCGATGCGCCAGCCCCACGAGAGAAACGCCGCGTCGCTGGTGACCGCGTTGAGCAGAGCCAGCACGCCGGTGCCCAGGGTGAGCCCGATGGCCAGCCCGATTTGCGGGAAACTGCCGTAGAGACCGCGTTTCCCGGGCGGGGCGTACTCGGTGGCCATCAGCACGGCGCCGCCCCATTCGCCGCCGACGGCCACGCCTTGGGCCAGGCGGAGGACGACGAGGATGATCGGGGCGGCCGGTCCGATCATCTGATAATCGGGCAGCAGCCCGATGAGGCAGGTCGCGGTGCCCATGATGAGCATGGTCGCGACGAGGATCTTCTTGCGCCCGATCCGGTCGCCGAGGTGGCCGAAGATGAACCCGCCGACCGGGCGGGCGAGGAATCCGAGCGCGAAGGTCGCGAAGGCCAGCACGGTGCCGACCAGGGGATCGGAGCCGGGGAAATACAGTTTGTTGAAGACGAGTCCCGCGGCGGTGCCGTAGAGGAAGAAGTCGTACCACTCGACGGTCGTGCCGAACACGCTGGACGCGACCACCAGGCGGACGTCGGTGCTTTTCTCAGGAGTTGTCGCCATTGATAACTCCCGGTGGTCACAGCGATCGGCGGAAGATGTCTTCGAGCGCGGTCCGGGTGACCGGACGGGGCACGACAGCCAGCTGACGGGTCTGCTTGAGCGTGCCGTCGACGAGGGTGTCGATGTCCTCGTCGCCGTAACCGAACGCGTGCAGTCCCTTCGGCATCTGGATGTCGGCCATCAGCTCGGTGAGCACGTGCGGGAGGGCGTCGGCGCCGTCCGTAGTCGTGAAGGTCTGCCCGCCGGACAGCAGATGCGCGGCGTGCAGATGCCGTTCCGGCGACGCTGGATAGGTCCAGCGGAACACCTCGGCGGCGGTCGCGGACACCGCCTGGCCGTGCGGGACCATCGGCATTTCCGGGTAACCCTCGGCGCGGTACTGCTTCACCGCTCCGGCGATCGGGTACGCGTTCGCGTGCGGCAGGTGGGTGCCCGCGTTACCGAAACCGGTTCCGGCGTAGGTGGACGCGAGCGCCATCTGGGTGCGCGCGGTCAGATCGCGTCCATTGAGGACAGCGGCGCGCAAATGCTTGCCCACCAACGTTAACGCCATCTCGCACCAGACGTCGCTGATCGGGTTGGAGCCGCAGAAAGCCGGTCGTTTCATCGGCTCTTCCGGCGCGGGCTTCGCGTCGAACGCGACGCTGGTGTAGCTCTCCAGTGCGTGCGACAGGACGTCCATGCCGCTGGCGGCGGTCACCGCCGAGGGCAGGCTGATCGTCGTGCGCGGGTCGACGACCGCCAGCGACGGGCGCAGCGACGGGTGGCTCACCCCGGCCTTGAGGTGCAGGCCGAGCAGGTCGACGACGCAGATCGTGGTCGATTCGGAGCCGGTGCCCGCGGTGGTCGGGACGGCGATCAACGGCTTCAGCGGCAACCACGGCGCCTTGCCCGCGCCGATGGGCGGGGTCACGAAGTCGAGCAACTCGCCGGGGTGCGTGGTCAGCAGGTTGACGGCCTTGGCGGTGTCGATCGCCGAGCCGCCGCCGATCGCGACGAAGCAGTCCCATTCCTGCTGGCGGGCATAGGCGACCGCCTCGTCGATGCTCGCGTCGGTCGGTTCGACGCCGACGCCGTCGAAGATCTCGCTCTTCACGCCGGCCGCGCGGATCGAGTCGAGCGCGCGGTCCGGGATGCCGGTGGCGCGGACGCCGGGGTCGGTGAGGATCAGGCACGACCTGGCCTGCCGCGCGGCCACCTCCGCGCCCAGCTCGTCGAGCGCGCCGGCACCGAACTTCAGCGGGGGCGCTGCCCAGGTGAACACGCTTTCGTTGCGGGGCATGTCGGTCAAGGAGACCACTCCTCACGTCGATGTTGACAACATGTGGAAGCTATATCCACTATGTGGCGAGCCTTCACGGTAGCCCGAGGACCGCGGCGCTGTGAACCCCCGATTTCCCAGGAGACGCCCATGCCGGCCCGAGTCCGTACGCATTCGGCACTGCAGGAAGCACTCGCGCGGGCGGTGTCCGGCGAAGTCGCCGGCGACCCGGCCACGCTCGCCACCCACTCCACCGACGCGTCGAACTACCGGCACCTTCCGCTGCTCGTCGTGCGGCCGCGCAGCGCCGAAGACGTGGTGGCGGCGCTGAAGGTGTGCGCGGAGCACGGCGCGCCCGTCCTCCCTCGCGGCGCGGCGACGAGCATCGGCGGACAGGCCGCGAACCGCGCGGTGATCCTGGACTTCACCCGGCATCTCAACCGCGTGCTGGAGATCGACGCCGCCGCCCGCACCGCGCGCGTCGAACCCGGTCTGGTGCTGGATCGGCTGCGCGAACGGGCCGCCGAACACGGGCTCACCTTCGGTCCGGACCCGTCGACGCACAGCCGGTGCACGATCGGCGGCATGATCGGCAACAACGCCTGCGGTTCGCATTCGGTGGCGTGGGGCAAGACGGTCGACAACGTCCGCGCGCTGGATATCGCCCTCCTCGACGGGACCCGCCTCGAGGTCGGCCCCACCTCTCCGGCCGAGCTGGAAGAGCTGTGCGCTCGCGAGGATTCGGTCGGCGCGCTGTACCGCGGCCTGCGAGACCTGCGCGACGAGTACCTGGCCGACATCCGGCTCGGCTACCCGAAGCTGCCTCGGCGAGTTTCCGGGTATAACCTCGAATACCTGTTGCCGGAGAACGGTTTCGACGTCGCCAAGGCATTGGTCGGCTCCGAGGGAACCTGCGCGACGATGCTGAGCGCGGTCGTCAACCTGGCCCCGGTCCCGGCGACGCGCGCCCTCGCCGTGCTGGGCTTCGAGAACAGCATCGCCGCCGCTGACGCGGTCCCTTCGCTGCTCGACCTTCCGGTGCTCACCATGGAAGGCATCGAAGCCGGTCTCGTCGCCGCCCTGGATGCCCGGAAGCCCGGCGATCGCAGCACCCTGCCGGACGGAACGGCGTGGCTGTACCTGGAAACCGGCGGCGACGACGCGACTGAGGCGGTGGCTGTCGCCCACCAGGTCGCCGCCCGCGCGCCGCAGGTCGGCGCTACTGCCTTGGTGGTGGAAGATCCCGTTGCGCAACGGAAACTCTGGCGCATCCGGGAGGAAGGCGCAGGCCTCGCGACGCGACTGGCCGACGGATCCGAGGCCTGGTCGGGTTGGGAAGATTCCGCGGTCCCGCCGGACCGGCTCGGCGCGTACCTTCGCGAATTCGACCTGCTGCTGGACAAACACGGCCGCAAAGGCGTGGTCTACGGCCACTTCGGCGACGGCTGTCTCCACGTGCGGATCGATTTCCCCATGGCCGCACCGGAAGCGAAGGAAGCCTACCGGTCGTTCATGGTCGAGGCCGCGGAACTCGTCGTGTCCCACGGCGGCTCCCTCTCGGGCGAACACGGCGACGGCCAGGCGCGAGCCGAACTCCTGCCGCTGATGTTCTCGCCACGGTTGATGCAGGCTTTCGCCGACTTCAAGGCCGCTTTCGACCCCGCGAGCGGCATGAACCCCGGCCGGGTCGTCGATCCCGCACCGCTGGACGCAGACCTGCGCACGGTCATCGCCCCGCCGGTCCTGCCGACGCGCGCCCGGCTCGCCCTGCACGCGGACGGCGGCGACCTGGCCGCGGCGTCGCGCCGATGCGTGGGCGTGGGCAAATGCGTGTCGGCGTCCGGCGGGATGATGTGCCCGAGCTACCGCGCCACCGGCAAGGAGGAACACTCGACCCGCGGCCGGGCGCGCTTGCTGTTCGAAATGCTCGCCGGAGACGTCATTGAGGACGGCTGGCGTTCCCCGGAGGTCCGCGACGCACTCGATCTCTGTCTCGGCTGCAAGGCGTGCAAATCCGACTGCCCGGTCGGCGTCGACATGGCTTCTTACCGGGCGGAATTCCTCAGCCGCCACTACGAGCGGCGGATTCGCCCGATGTCGCACTACACGATGGGCGCGCTTCCGCGATGGCTCCGGCTGGGTGCCCCTTTCGCGCGGGCGATCAACGCCGTGGCCTCAGGTCCGCTTCGACCGGCTTTGAACCGCCTGGGCGGGATAGCCGCCGAACGTGAATTGCCTCAGCTCGCTTCGCCCACGTTCGCTTCGTGGTTCCGTCGCCGGGAGCGGAAGGCATCGTCGTCGAAGGTCGTCCTGTGGCCGGACACCTTCACGAACTTCTTCGACCCCCAGGTCGGCCGGGACGCGGTTGCCGTGCTGGAAGCGCTGGGCCACGAGGTGGTCATCCCGGAGCGGACTGTCTGCTGTGGACTGACCTGGCACAGCACCGGCCAGCTGGGCGCGGCACGCCGGGTCCTGCGCCGGTCGCTGGACGCGCTCGACCCTTGGCTTCAGGAGGGGATTCCGGTGATCGGCCTGGAACCGAGCTGCACCGCGACCCTGCGGGAGGACGGTGCCGAGCTGCTGCCGGAGGATTCGCGGACTGGCTTGCTGAAACGCAGCGTGCGGACATTCGCGGAGCATTTGGGGGAGAGGGAGCTTCCCGCTCTGGAGAAGTCCTCGGCTCCGGTGCTTACCCAGGTCCATTGTCATCAGCACGCGGATCTCGGTTATGACGCCGACTCGGCACTGCTCGGGCGGTTGTCGTCGCAGACGCAGGTGTTGCGGGAGGGTTGTTGCGGTCTGGCGGGGAATTTCGGATTTCAGCGGGGGCATTACGACGTTTCGGTCGCTGTTGCCGAGCATCAGCTGATGCCTGCGTTGCGAGCGGCGTCGGAAGACACGGTGGTGCACGCGGACGGGTTCAGCTGCCGGACGCAGATTCGGCAGTTGTCTAACCGCCAGCCCGCTCACCTGGCTTCGCTGACCGCGCGTGCGCTGGGGATCAGTACGGAGTGAGCCGTGGTCCGTGAGGGGAACCCTGAGGGACTCTGATTCCCTGTTGTGTCTCGGTTGTTCTGTCGCGGGGTTGTCTCGGTTGTTGTGTCTCATGTTAGGCGGCTGGGGTGAGGGTGCCTTGGTATCGCTTGGTGTGGTCGAGGCGGATGTGGCCGATGGGGTCGCCGT
>NZ_PQIA01000195.1 GCF_003385235.1 Amycolatopsis circi
CTTCGCCGGTTACCCCGACAACCGACGAGGCGTCCCCGGTCCCCACCGGTTCTCCACCCGCACGACTGGCTGCTGCCCCCGCAGCGGTTCCGCCGATCGCCGCGGTGGTCGGCTTCGTGCTCCCGGTCCCCACTGGTTCGTCAACTTCACGGTTTGCCGCTGCCCCCGCAGCAGCGCCGCCGGTTCCCGCGGCGGTGGGTGGCAAGACGCTCCCGCTCTCCACCGGTTCTCCCACCGCCCCGCTGGCCGTTGCCCCCGCGGCGGTCGGCGTGCTCTCCGCCCCGGCTGATCCGCCATCCGCACCACCGATCGCTGACTCCACACCGATTCGGCCGGAATTCCCGGTGGCTGATGACGTGTCCTCAGTCCCTGCCGGTGCTTCGACCGTCTGGCTGGTAGCGATCCCGGCACCGGTTCGGCCAGCAACCCCAGTGCTAGGCGAGGTGCTTTCTGCCTCCGCCGGTTCACCAGCCTCCTGGCTCGCTGCCAATTCCGCAGCGCCCGCAGCGATCCGTGAACCCGCCGTCCCCCGGCCACTCCCAGCCGGAGACTCCAGCAGATCACCCGAAACCGTGTACCAAACCGCCCTCGTGTGGAGGCTTTGTTCCGGCAGGTCGAGCGGCGTATGGTCCAGCACCTCACCCGACGGCCGCCTCCGCAGGTAGCCCACCACCTGCGACGTCACCGCGACCTCGCCCAGGCACACCGTCACCCCGCCGTGGCGGCACTGTTCTTCCGTCGACAGCACGGAAATGTCGACGATCTCACGCGGCGAAGTCGTCCAGTCCGGGTCCTCCGCGTGCACCAGCGCGAGACCTGTCTCCAAGTCCAGCTCATCGACGACATACGACGAGCCCTGGTGCAAATACACCGCGCCGGGGTGCACCGAGTAGCAGGCCGAGCCTGGGTCGACGGTGCCCAGCATCCGGCCGGAATCCGCTTCCACCACCGCGATCTGGTCGCCGCCCGAGCCGCGGATGCCGACGTCCGCGTGCGGGCGGTCGCGCGAAGTCCAGTACCAGCCGCTGGAACGACGGCGCAGCAGCTTCTCCTCGGCCAGATCCGCCAGCACCGCCCGGGCCGCGTCGCCGCCGAAGGTTTCCAGTTCTGGTTCGGTGAGCGGCAACTCCGCGACGGCGCACGCTAGCTGCGGGCCCAGCACGTACGGGTTCGTCGGGTCCAGCACCGCGGTTTCCACCGGGCGCTCCAGCAACGCGGCCGGATGGTGCACCAAATAGGTGTCGAGCGGATCGTCCCGGGCGACGAACACCACCAGCGCTTCATCACCTGAACGGCCAGCGCGGCCGGATTGTTGCCAGAAGGACGCGAGGGTTCCGGGATAGCCCGCCAGAACCACGGCGTCCAGGCCTGCGATGTCGACGCCCAGTTCCAAAGCATTCGTCGTCGCGACGCCCAGCAGCCGACCCGAAAGCAGGGCTTGCTCCAAGGCCCGACGCTCCTCAGGAAGATAGCCGGATCGGTACGCGGCAACGGTGTCCGCCAACCGAGGGTCCACTTCGGACAGCAGTCGACGGGCTCCCAGAGCGGTCAGCTCGGCACCGCGACGGGAGCGGACGAAAGCCAGCGATCGCGCGCCTTCGACTACCAGTTCGGTGAGAATCCGCGCGGTTTCGACGCCAGCCGGACGACGGACGGGCGCACCGTTCTCCCCAGTCAGTTCGTCGAGCAGCGGCGGTTCCCACAGCGCGACCGTGCGCGCCCCGCGCGGAGACGCGTCGTCGGTGACCGCGGAGCACTCCACTCCGGTGAGCCGAGTGGCGAAGGAGGCGGGCGAAGCGGTGGTCGCCGAAGCCAGCACGAACACCGGGGAAGCGCCGTAGTGCTCCGCTACCCGGCGCAGACGGCGCAGCAACAGCGCGACGTGCGAGCCGAAGACGCCGCGGTAACTGTGGCATTCGTCGACCACGACGTACCGCAGCCGGCGGAAGAACTGCGTCCATCGGGAGTGCGCCGAAAGGATGCCGCGGTGCAGCATGTCGGGGTTGCTGAACACCCAGTTCGCGTGCGCGCGGACCCAGTCGCGCTCTGTCATCGGGGTGTCGCCGTCGAACGCCGCCGCTCGTACGCCGGGGACGTCCAAAGAGGACACCGCGCGCAGCTGATCAGCGCCAAGCGCCTTCGTCGGCGACAGGTACAGCGCGGTCGCCCGCGAGTCGGTGGCCAGCGCGCTGAGCACCGGCAGCTGATACGCCAGCGACTTCCCGGACGCGGTGCCGGTGGACACCACGACGTGCGCACCCGAATGCGCCAGCGAAGCCGCCTCGACCTGGTGCCGCCAAGGTTTTTCCACTCCGGCCGCGCCGAACGCGGCCACCACCGACGGCTCCGCCCACTCCGGCCACGGCTCGTGCCGGGCCGCGCGTTCCGGCAGCCGGGACACGTGCGTGACCGGGTTCTCGTGCGCCGGGAGCCCTGCCGTGACCCGGTCCAGCAGCCTCCGTCCTCGCTCTCCCACCACGTGCCGAAGCTTCGCACAGGGCACCGACAAAACCTGGCCGGGACCGATCCAGTGACCAATCACACAAGGTTACCGAACGTGCTGTCGCCGGGACGCATTGCGGACGCGCAGATCACTACCAATACACTCCCCCGATCCACACCCACTGTGGCGAGCGTCATGTGAGACGTGCATTGCTTGCACGGCTAGCGTGTCCTTCGGCACAGATCCCCGCCAGTGCAGGCGCGCCGGGTACGACGGGCCCGCGCTGGCCAGACGGCGTTCCCAGGAGGACGAATGTCCCGGCAGTTCCTCGCGGAGGGCGGAATCACGCTTTCCGGGGCTGGCTACACCATCGTCGGTGTGGTCGCCGTGGTCGCCCTTGTCGCACTGGCCATCGGTTACGTCCTGCTCAAGGAAGTGCTGGCCGCGGGCCAGGGCACCGCCAAGATGCAGGACATCGCCAAGGCAGTGCAGGAAGGTGCGGCCGCATACCTGAAGCGGCAGCGCAACACCCTCGCCATCTTCGGCGTGATCGTGTTCCTGCTCCTGTTCGCGCTTCCCGCGGACGACTGGAGCGAACGGATCGGCCGGTCGATCTTCTTCCTCGTCGGGGCGGTGTTCTCGTTCACCATCGGCTACCTCGGCATGTGGCTGGCCACGCAGGCGAACCTGCGCGTGGCGGCCGCGTCGCGCGAGGAAGGCGGGCGCGAGACGGCGATGCGCGTGGCGTTCCGCACCGGCGGCGTGGTCGGCATGATCACCGTCGGGCTCGGCCTTTTCGGCGCGGCGATCGTGGTGCTCGTCTACACCGGCCAGGCACCGAAGGTGTTGGAGGGCTTCGGTTTCGGCGCGGCACTGATCGCCATGTTCATGCGTGTCGGCGGCGGCATCTTCACGAAGGCCGCCGACGTCGGCGCTGACCTGGTCGGCAAGGTGGAGCAGGGCATCCCCGAGGACGACCCGCGCAACGCCGCGACGATCGCCGACAACGTCGGCGACAACGTGGGCGACTGCGCCGGCATGGCGGCGGACCTTTTCGAGTCCTACGCGGTCATGCTCGTGGCCGCGCTGATCCTGGGCAGCTCCGCGTTCGGCGCGCACGGCCTGATCTTCCCGCTGATCGTGCCCGCCATCGGCGTGATCACCGCGGTGATCGGCGTCTACATCACGAAGGCGCGCGCGGGCGAGGGCGGTCTGGTCACGATCAACCGCTCGTTCTACATCTCCGCGGTCATCTCCGCGGTGCTGTCGGCGGTCGCCGCGTTCATCTACCTGCCGAGCAGCTTCGCCGAATTCGGCGAAGGCTTCGCGCACAACACCGGCAACCCGGCGGTGATCGCGACGGTCGCGGTGATCATCGGCATCGTGCTCGCCGCGCTGATCCTGCGCATCACCGGCTACTACACCGGCACCGAGCACAAGCCGGTTAAGGACGTCGGCAAGACGTCGGAAACCGGTGCGGCGACGGTGATCCTGGCCGGCATCTCGGTCGGTTTCGAGTCCGCCGTCTACACCGCGCTGGTGATCGCCGCCGCGGTGTTCGGCGCGTTCCTGCTCGGCGGCGGCGTCGCGCTGTTCGCGGTGGCGCTGGCCGGCACCGGCCTGCTGACCACCGTCGGCGTCATCGTCGCGATGGACACCTTCGGCCCGGTCTCGGACAACGCGCAGGGCATCGCCGAGATGTCCGGCGACGTGGACGAGAAGGCCGCGCAGATCCTCACCGAGCTGGACGCGGTCGGCAACACCACCAAGGCCATCACCAAGGGCATCGCGATCGCCACGGCGGTGCTCGCGGCGACCGCGCTGTTCGGGTCCTATTCGGATGCGATCTCGAAGGCCGTCGGCAGCACGGGTTCGTTCGTCGCGAACATCGTCAGCCCGGAGACCCTGGTCGGCGTGATCATCGGCGCGGCCGTGGTGTTCCTCTTCTCCGGTCTCGCGGTCAACGCGGTTTCGCGCGCCGCCGGCGCGGTGGTGTACGAGGTGCGCCGCCAGTTCCGCGACATCCCCGGGATCATGGAGGGCACCACGCGGCCCGAGTACGGCCGGGTCGTCGACATCGTCACCCGCGATTCGCTGCGGGAGCTGGCGACGCCGGGTCTGCTGGCCGTTTTCGCGCCGATCGCGGTCGGTTTCGGCCTCGGCACCGGTGCGCTCGCCGGGTACCTGGCGGGCGCGATCGCGACCGGAACGCTGATGGCGATCTTCCTCGCCAACTCCGGTGGGGCCTGGGACAACGCCAAGAAGCTCGTCGAGGACGGCAACCACGGCGGCAAGGGTTCCGACGCGCACGAGGCGACGATCATCGGCGACACCGTCGGCGACCCGTTCAAGGACACCGCCGGTCCCGCGATCAACCCGCTGATCAAGGTCATGAACCTGGTCTCGGTGCTGATCGCGCCCGCGGTGGTCACGCTGACGCTCGGCGGCGGCGCGGACACCACGTGGCGGATCGTGATCGCGGTGGTCGCGGTCGCGGTGATCGTCGCGGCGATCGTCGTGTCCAAGCGGCGCGGCAGTGTCATGGCGGAGGCTCCGGCGGAGGCGAAAGCCTGACGCGTTGCTCCATTCGGGCCCGGTACGCCTTGTGCGTGCCGGGCCCGTTCGCGTCCACGAGGCGGGGCGAGTTGCGGACTACTGGCGGGTCGGTACCGTGCGGGGGACACGGATTTCGACGGACAGGAGTGGTGCGAGTGCGGCCGCGGTGGACCGGTTTGGCCGCGCTGGCAACAGGAATCGGCATGGGGCTCACTGCCTGCGGGCAGCAGCCGCCGCCGGCTGCGCAGGTCTCCTCCGGCGGGCACGCGGAGGCGGCGAGCCAAGTCGATCCCGCCGCGAAATGGGCCGACGGATACTGCGGCGCGGTCACGCATCTGGTTCGTGCGTTGGCGAATCTGCCCTCGATCGACCCGAGTTCGCCGGCGCAGGCGACCCGTACGTCGAGCGATCTCCTGGCGTCGGTCGCGACCGGCATCGACCAGACCGTGTCCGGGCTGCACCGGCTCGGCCCCGCGCCGTTGCCCGGCGGCGAACCGGCGCGCACGGCTTTGCTCGGCCAGTTCACTTCGGTGCGGCGTCAGGCCGACGAGGTGCGCGGCAAACTCGACGCGGCAGCCAATCCCGACGCGGTGAAAGCGGCGTTGGACGACGCGAAGTCGGCTATCGACCAGATTTCCCGGCTCGACGTCCTCAAGGGCTTGGACGCGACGCCAGCCCTGTCCGCGGCGGGCAAGCGCGCGGCGGGCTGTCAGCAGTTGGTGGTGCCGCCCGCACCGCGCTGACCGGCGTTTCCGGGAGCGAGCGCCTGCCTAAGGGCAACGGCTCGTTCGGCATCGTGGTGTTCGACGGCGGCCAGGTAGTGCTGAAGCAGAACCTGCCGAGACCGTTCAAGCTCGGCCAAGCTGACCGACGTCGCGCGCCCGTCCCGCAACGTCTCCAGCGCCGGCGCGGGCAGCTGGTCGACTTCGCGTCCGTGCCAAGGATTCAAGCCGTGCCGCAGGCATTCCAACGCGATGATCTGGGTGCGAAGGTCGTCAAGCATCAGGACGGCCTGCCACGTCCGCCCGCGGGCGATGGCCGAGCGGGCATGCAACGCGTACAGCCACGCCATGCCGATCACTTGCTCGCTACCCGGTTCTGCGGCTCTGGTCGGTTCGTTGGCCTGACCGAAAACGAGCTGGAAGCCGTCCTCGGTGGCACGGAAGAGATTGTGCGGCCAGAACGACAAATCTACCTGGAGCGAGGAGTCGAGAAGGAAGACCCGGTAGCGAACGCCCTCGCGCGAAGTCACGTCGAGGGTGTCGGCGACTCCGAACTTCTCGTCGAGCGATCGAGTCCAGCGTGCGACGACTGCCGCTTCATTGGCGTCCTCGGCGAGTTGGAGGACGAGATCGATGTCCGACCATCGGTCCTCGGTGCCGCGGGCGGCCGAGCCGACTAGAGCGGCGCCCACGATGTCGACGTCTTGGCGGGCCGCGGCGATCAGCTTGTCGCGGATCTGGACGCGTTCGGCGACCTCGTACAAGCTTCCTCCCAGGTCGGTATTGCTATACCGGTATTATTATACCGACGCTAGCGTTCCCTCGCTGGCGCGACCCGCACCGCCGTCTCGATGCGCAGCCGTGCTGGCACTGACCGATCGGGGAAAACCGCGGCACGACCCTCGCCTTCAATCGAACTTGTGTTCTATCATCGCGGCGTGGATCGAACGATCTCGCTGTTCTCGGCGGAGGCGACCGGCCCGGGCCTGCCCGACCTGGCCGGGCTGTTGTGCTGCCAAGGACAGATCACCGGGTTCGGCCGCACCGCGGCGCGGCTGTCGGTGCTGGTCGAGGAGCCATGGCGGGCTCGGGTGCTGGCGCGGGAATGCCGCAGCCGGGGAGCGGACGCGCAGGTCGCGGTGGCCGACTGCGGCAGTCCCCAGGTGCGCACGTCGTTCCGGGTCGATCTGCTCGGCCTCGCCGAACAATGGCTCCGGCCGGGACACACCGGTCCGGCGGAGGACGACTCGGGCAAGGCGGTGCCCGGCGGCTTCCGGTTGAGCGGCGCGATGCTGCGGATGTGGGCGCTCGCGGCCGGCCGCCCCGAACCCGGCGGCTACCTGCTGGGCGTCGATCCGCTGGCCCCGGGGATGCACGAGGAGATGCTGACCGTCCTCGCGCCGCTGGGCGTCCAGGCGCGGCTGCTCGGGCCGAAGGCGGAGCAACCCGCGGTGCGGGTCAGCGGGCGGCGGAAGCTGGCCGGTCTGCTGGAGCTGATCGGCGAACCTCCGGCAGGGGCGGAGTCGGTGTGGCCGGAGCTGCCGCCTGCCGGGGAACGCCGCGAACGGATGCCGGGCGAGGCGCGTCGCGGGGCTCCGGCGGAGAGTCCTTCACAGTATTTACTGGAGGCTGTCGGGTAGCTGCGCAGAAAAAGGCCCCCGTCGCTCAGCGAGGCGACGAGGGACCTTTCGGGTGAAGCGGCTTACGGTTTCGGCAGAGTGCAGCCCTGCTGGTTGAGGTCGATCTCGTTGGCCGGAGTCAGGCAGGCGGGAATTCCGTAGGTCTCTTCGCCGTACTTGTAGTTCGGCCGCACGGTCACGTTGCCGGCTTCGTCGACCTCGCACGGGTTGTTCAGCGTGCAGCTCTCGCCGTTGTCGTTGGACGTGTTGTTCACGCCGATGACCTTGCCGGTGTCGCGGTCGACGACCGGCGAACCCGACGTGCCGCCGATGGTCGCGCAGCCCGGCACGTAGCGGATCGAGTCCTTCCAGACCCAGTTGTTCTCGTGCAGCTCGTGCACGAAACCGTCGATCGAGCAGGAGTAGATCTGCTTCCAGTACCCGGAAACGACGTCGATCGGCGTGCCCGCCTGCGGATGGCTGTTGACCAGTTCGAGCGGCGGCACGTTGTACTTCTGCTGGATGTCCGCGTAGGTGTCGGACAGCTGGTACAGCGAGATGTCGGTGTCGGTCATCGTCGCGTAGACGACCTTGGTCGCGGTCACGGTGCCCACCGAGCTTTGCCCGTCCGGCGACAGCAGGTCGAACGATCGGTTCGAGGCCTGTCCGACGATCACCTGGCCAGGCTCGGGCATGCCGTCCTCGAGACAGTGCCCGTTCGACAGCACCATCGCGGGCGCGTCCATCGGCGTGGCGGCCGGTTTCACGACCGAACCAGAGCAGTTGGACAGTGCCACGGCACCAGTGAACGTGGTGGTCGCCGCGCTCGCTTCGGGGGCGGTGGCCAGCGCGAATGTCGCCGCGACGGCGATCGCGGTGCCAACCAGTCGGCGGATCATGGTGGGTTCCTTTCGGCTGGGGGGAGGAATAAGTGAACCGTTGCCGTACTTGGACCCGCCACCGTCTAACGGAGGGTATCGGTGCTATGACCGGTTACCCTGCACGGCACGTGTCCGACATCACGTGCTAGGTGTGGAGGAGAAACATCGCCGAGGTCAGCGGCGATCCGACGGGCAGGGGCCCAGCGGCTCGTCAGGGCACCTCGGCGCTGCGCGGACACTGAGGGCGTGCACACTGACAGGTCGAGACGCGGGCGCAGTACCCCTCTGGTGCAGGGGTGAGAGCGCCGCTGCGGCGGCGCGGAGATGAGTGGAGAGCAGGGCAGCGTGGCAGGAACACGGACCAAGAAGAGCGGCGCCGGGGGCAACGGTGCCGATCGACGGCGGCTGGTGATCGTCGAGTCGCCAACCAAGGCCCGCAAGATCGCCCCCTATCTCGGCGGCAATTACGTCGTCGAGTCCTCCGTCGGGCACATCCGGGACCTGCCCCGCGGCGCGGCTGACGTCCCCGCGCAGTACAAGGGCGAGTCGTGGGCGCGGCTCGGGGTCGACATCGACAATGACTTCAAGCCGCTCTACATCGTCACCCCGGACAAGAAGTCCAAGGTCACTGAGCTGAAGGGGCTGCTGAAGGACGTCGACGAGCTTTACCTCGCGACGGACCCCGACCGCGAGGGCGAGGCCATCGCGTGGCACCTGCTGGAGACCTTGAAGCCCAAGGTCCCGGTGCGCCGGATGGTCTTCCACGAGGTCACCGAGCAGGCCATCCAGGCGGCCGCCGCGGCGACCCGCGAGCTGGACGCCGACCTCGTCGACGCGCAGGAAACCCGCCGCATCCTCGACCGGCTTTACGGCTACGAGGTCTCGCCGGTGCTGTGGAAGAAGGTCATGCCGAAGCTCTCGGCGGGCCGCGTGCAGTCTGTGGCGACGCGGATCGTCGTGGAGCGCGAGCGCGAGCGGATGCGCTTCACCTCGGCGTCGTACTGGGACATCTCGGCGACCATGGACGCCGGTGCCGACGCTTCGCCGCGTACGTTCCCCGCGCGCCTCGTCGCGGTCGACGGCTCGCGCCTCGCGACGGGTCGCGACTTCGACTCCAACGGTCAGCTCAAGGGCAACGCCGCGGACATCCGCGTGCTCGGCGAGTCCGACGCGCGGGCACTGGCCCAGGCGCTGGGCGAGCGTGACTTCAAGGTCGCGAGCGTCGAAGAGAAGCCGTACACGCGGAAGCCGTACGCGCCGTTCATGACGTCGACGCTGCAGCAGGAGGCGGGCCGCAAGCTGCGCTTCACTTCCGAGCGCACGATGCGGGTCGCGCAGAAGCTGTACGAAAACGGTTACATCACTTATATGCGTACCGACTCCACGACGCTGTCGGAGTCGGCGATCACGGCCGCGCGCAGTCAGGCAACGCAGCTGTACGGCAAGGAGTACGTCTCGCCGTCGCCGCGCCAGTACACGCGCAAGGTGAAGAACGCGCAGGAAGCCCACGAGGCGATCCGGCCGTCGGGCGAGGTCTTCCGTACGCCGGGACAGGTCGCGAAAGAGCTGGACACCGACGAGTTCCGGCTCTACGAGATGATCTGGCAGCGCACCATCGCGTCGCAGATGGCGGACGCGAAGGGCACCACGATGTCGGTGCGCATCGTCGGCACCGCGGCGACCGGCGAGGAGTGCACCTTCGCCTCTTCGGGCCGCACGATCACCTTCGCGGGCTTCTTGAAGGCGTACGTCGAGGCAGTCGACAGCGAGGCCGGCGGCGAGGCCGACGACAAGCAGAGCCGGCTTCCGGTGCTGGCCAAGGACCAGGCTCTGACCGCGCCGGAGCTGTCCGCGGACGGGCACTCCACGTCGCCGCCCGCGCGCTACTCCGAGCCGAGCCTGGTCAGCAAGCTGGAAGAGCTGGGCATCGGCCGTCCGTCGACGTACGCGTCGATCATCAAGACGATCCAGGACCGCGGCTACGTCTGGAAGAAGGGCTCCGCCCTGGTCCCGTCGTGGGTCGCGTTCGCGGTGATCGGCTTGCTGGAGCGGCACTTCGAACGGCTGGTGGACTACAACTTCACCGCCGGTCTCGAGGACGAGCTGGACCGGATCGCCAGCGGCGACGAGCACCGCGTCGAATGGCTGTCGAAGTTCTACTTCGGCGGAGACTTCGGCGTTGAAGGTTCGGTCGGTCGGCTCGGCGGGTTGAAAAAGCTGGTCGACGGCAGCGTCGAGGGCATCGACGCGCGCGAGATCAACTCGATCCCGATGTTCAGCGACGCCGAAGGGCACCAGGTCGTGGTGCGCGTCGGCCGCTACGGGCCGTACCTGGAGCGCGAGGTCAACGGCGAGTCTCAGCGCGCGAACCTGCCCGAGGACCTGCCTCCGGACGAGCTGTCGCCGGAGATCGCGGAGAAGCTCTTCGCGACGCCGCAGGAAGGCCGTGTGCTGGGCACCGACCCGGTCAGCGGACACGAGATCGTGGCGAAGGAAGGCCGCTTCGGCCCGTACGTCACCGAGCTGCTGCCTGAGCCGGAGCTGCCCGAGGACGCCACCGCGGCGCAGAAGAAGGCCGCGAAGGCGAAGCTGCCGAAGCCGCGTACGGGCTCGCTGTTCAAGTCGATGTCGGTCGAGACGATCACGCTCGACGACGCACTGAAGCTGCTGTCGCTGCCGCGCGTCGTGGGCAAGGACCCGGAGTCGGGCGACGAGATCACCGCGCAGAACGGGCGCTACGGGCCGTACCTGAAGAAGGGCACGGACTCGCGGTCGATCCAGACCGAGGACCAGCTGTTCTCGATCACGCTGGAAGAGGCGCTGAAGATCTACTCGGAGCCGAAGCAGCGCGGCCGGTCCGCGACCGCGAAGCCGCCGCTCAAGGAACTGGGCGACGATCCGGTGTCGGGCAAGCCGATGGTGGTCAAGGACGGTCGCTTCGGCCCGTACGTGACCGACGGCGAGTACAACGCGACGCTGCGGAAGTCCGACAGCATCGAGGAACTCACCGCGGAGCGCGGGGCTGAGCTGCTGGCGGAGAAGCGCGCGAAGGGTCCGGCTCCGAAGAAGCGGACCACGACGCGCAAGGCGCCGGCGAAGTCCACCGCGGCGAAGTCGACCACGACCAAGTCCGCGGCGGCGAAGTCGACCACTGCGAAGAAGGCTCCGGCCAAGCGGAGCAGTACGGCGACGAAGTCGAAGTAACGAGGATCCGAAGGGCCACCTGGAAAACTCCGGGTGGCCCTTTCTCGTGTCAGGGGGACGGATGGGGGAGACACAGCGCGCTCGTGCCGCGGTTTCCGTGGTTTTCGCGGTGTGCGGCGCGGCTTTCGCTTCATGGGCGGCTCGAGTGCCTGCGGTACAAGCGAAACTCGGCCTCAGTGCCGGAGAACTCGGGATCGGGTTGTTCGGGCTCGCCGCCGGTTCGGTCGTGGCGTTGCTGGCCGCGGGGCCGTTGATCACGAAGATCGGCAGCCGTCGCGGGGTTCTGTGCGGGGCCGCGGTGTTGTGCGGAGGGCTGCCGCTGGTCGCATTCGCGCCGGATGTGCCGCAGTTCGTCGCGGCGCTCGTCGTGCTCGGGGTGGGCAACAGCATCCTGGACGTCTCGATGAACGCGCACGCTGCGCGCGTGGAAGAGGCTTACGGGCGACCGATCTTCGCCGGTTTTCATGCTTTCTGGAACATTGGCGGCCTGGTCGGCTCGGGTGCCGCGGCGCTGATGGAGATCTGGCGGGTGCCGATCGAAGCGCACTTCACCGCCGCGGGCGCGGTGCTCTTGGTGGTCGCGATCTTCGCTGTTTCGCAGTTCTTGCCGGGAGCGGACCGCGGACAGGGCGAGGCGGCGTTTGCGTTGCCCAGCAAGGCTTTGATCCCGTTGGGCGTGATCGCGTTCTGCGGTTTCGTCGCGGAAGGCACGGTGAACGACTGGAGCGCGGTCTACCTGCGGGAGGTCGCCACGGCGAGCGCGGCCGTCGCGTCGCTGGGCTACTTCGCGTTCTCGATCACGATGATCGCGGTGCGCACGGTGGCCGACCGGGTCGTCGAGCGCGTCGGCGCGGTGCTGTTCATGCGGGTCGCGACCGCGGTGACGGTCGTCGGGTTCCTGCTGGTGGTCGCCGTTCCGGTGCCGGCGGTCGCGGTGGCCGGGTTCGCCGTGGTCGGGCTCGGGGTGTCCGGGATGGTGCCGCTCGCCTGGAGCGCGGCCGGACGCAAGCAGCCGGACGCGCCGGGCCGGGCGATCGCGGCCGTCGCGGCGTGCGGGTACCTCGGATTCCTCGCCGGTCCGGTGCTGGTCAGCGGCCTGAGCAGCGGAATCGGCCTGCACTGGACGCTCGCTGCGGTCGGCGCTCTCGTGGTGACGGTCGGCTTCCTCGCGCCCACGATGCGGGTCGGCGATCCGGCTTCGCGGCGCTGACCGACCGCTCGGCGCACGGATGGGTTGACTCGAACAAAAGTTCGAGAAATTGTCGGTACCAGGGTGTTCAATGACGGGGTGAGCAGTTCAGCACCCGTCGTCTTCGACGTCATCGACGAGGTCATCGGACCGCTGCGGGCCGAGATGCCGCAGCGGCCTTCGGTGATGGAGTTCTACGACCCGCATTTCGAGGTGCCGCCCGTACTGGCCGAGGAGGAGCCCGCCGGAGCGGCTTCGGGACTGAGCCTCGCCGAGGAGGTCCGGCAGTCGTTCGGGCCGATGCTCGGCGCCGGGCTGGCCGAGGAGGTGGAGCAGTACACGCGGTTCGTCGCCGGGATGGCCGCGCTCGGGCTCGCCGCCGACGGCGAGGTGACCGCCGAGGCGGTCGAGCTGTACCGAGTGCTGCGCGGCGGATTCATCCGGGGAGTGGTCACCGGGGTGTTCCCGGCGAGCGAGGAGCCGTGGGAGGTGCGGTTCTTCGGAGACGAGGACTTCACCACGGTGATGAGCAAACTGGGCCGCCGAGCGCGGCTGCGGTCCGGAATGCTCAGCGCGCTGCCCGGGTGGGTATTCGACGGATTGCCGGAGCGCCCGCCCGGCCCAGGACCCGCGGTGCGCATCGAGACGGACGGCAGCGGCCTCATCCCGCGGGCGGCCTGGGGAGACCTGGACGTCATCCGGGCCGCGGTGGCCCGGCCCCGGCAGGGAACGGTGCTGGTGGACCTGGCGGTGCGGGACGCGGTGCTGGCGGAGTACCCGCACGGGGCGTTCGGGCTGGTGGACAACGACCAGGGCAGATACCAGTTCCGGGCCGCGCCCCGAGGCAACGGCGGCGGATGGGTGGTGACGTGGTCTCCGGCTACCCGGGGGACTGCGGAGGCATGGATCGTGGAGGCGGTGCGCAGTTGTATTTGACGGGGTTGGGGTTAGCC
>NZ_PQIA01000197.1 GCF_003385235.1 Amycolatopsis circi
GGCGCAGGTGCGGGCGCGGGCGCGGCGGCCGGGGGAGCGGGTGCCTGCTGAGCAGCCGGAATGGTCTGTGTCCCGCCACCGGCAGCCAGCGCGACCGCGACCGCGGCCACCATCGCGGCCCCGGACAGGGCGACTCCGGCGAACTGCCGCGGCGCGGACGCAGCTGCCGCCGCACCCGCCTTGGCTCCGCCTGCCGCAGCCGCACCGGCACCGACCGCGGCGGCACCGGCAGTAGCCGCGCTCGCCTTGGCCGCACCGATCGTGGCCAGGTAGCCGAGAGCGGCGCCGCCCAGGACGATCGGGGCGATGATCGCGCGCAGGCTGCCGTTGACGTCGGCCAGTTCGGCCGCCAGCATCCGGCATTCGTCGCATTCGTCGAGGTGGTTTTCCACCTGCGAGCGTTCGCGCTTGGACAGCCCGTCGCGCGTCCAGGCACCGAGCCGCTCGGCCGTCGCGAGGCAGCGGTCCGCACCGTTTTCCTGCAGGTGGACCTGCAGATACGCTTGGCGGAGCCCTTCCCGGGCGCGGTACGCGAGCGCGGACACGCCGTTCGCGGTCAACCCGAGCAGCGGCGCGACCTCGGCCGGGCTCTGCTGTTCGATTTCGGTGTGCCACAGCACTGCCTGCCAGCGTTCCGGCAACCGCGCGAACGCCTTCGCGGCCATCGTGCGTTCGAGGCCGGCGACCGCGGTGTCGGAGAACTGCACGGTGAGCGCTTCGCCAGCGGTGCCGCCGACGTCGCTCATGTCCTCGTTGAGGTCGATTCGGCGGTCGCGGCGGGTCTTGTCATACGCAGTGTGACGCAGCGCGGTAAGCAGGTACGCACGGAAGGCGCTGTCCGGGCCCTTCCCGCCACGCAGCGTGTCCAAAACCTTCGAGAACGCCTCCGACACGAGGTCGTCGGCCTCCGAGCTGGACCGCGCGAGCTGGCGGGCGAGGTTGTGCGCGGCTCCGCTGTGTCGCTCGTAGAGCGGACCGTAGGACGCGATCTTTCCCGCGCGCACCTCTGCGATCAGCTCGGCGTCACTCTTACCGGAGAGATCGGCGGGAACGGTGGACACGGGGCTCCTTTAAGGCTGCGCGCGCGGCGGACTCCACGCGCTTACTCCTTACAACGCACACCAAGTGTGACGGATGCGGCGACACTCGTCACGCCGTGGTCCGACAGATGCCTCGGTAGGCGCAGCAAGTTCACCTTCTCGTCTGGCGATTAGGCGAAAAAGATCGGGGAAAACGCGTCACGAGGGGAGTCCCGCCGCGTCCCCTCCGTGATTGGGGAACAAGATCGACAGGAACCGGAAGGAGCTGGGGGTTCGGTGGACGTACCGGCGACCGGGGCGCGGTTCGGCTCCGCAGGCGACTCGTCGGGGGACGAGACGCGTGCGAGGTTCGAGCGGGACCGCCATTTGCGGGCTTTGCGGGCTCGCTGGCGAACAGCCAGCCTCGCGGCCGGCTGGCGTTTCCCGAGCGACTGGGCACTGCCCGAAGTCGACGCGGTGTGCGCGGCAGTAGTGCGGCACGGCTCGACCGGCGCGGAAAACGCGCTGGCCGGACTGGGCCGGGCGCGGGCCGCGGCGGGAGCGGGGCTGTCGGAGACGCTGTCCGACCTGGCCGCCCTGCACGCGGTGCTCGCCGACCCGGACGCGATCGACGGATTCGTCTCGCCGGATGTCGACGCCACTCCGGCCCGGCTGCTCCGCGTGACCGCGCTGGCCTGGGCAGACGTCGCCACCGACCAGCTCGTGCACACCGAGGTCACCGATCCGCTCACCGGCCTGCCGTCCGCGGCGTACCTGCGGACGCGGCTCGGCGAGATCTACCGCGGCGGCGTCAACGAAGCGAATGTGCTGCTCACCGTGTCGCTGGATTTGACGGCGGTGTCCGGCTGGCCTCGGCTGACGGCGATGATCCTCGCCGCGGACGCCGTCCGGGCCGTGTTCGACACCGGCGAGTGCTACGCGACGATCGGCCCGTCCGCGGTCGCGGTGCTGGCCGAACGCAACGAACGCCTGGCCACGCGCGGGGTCGCGCTGCGAAGGGCGCTCAACGAACGCCTTTCAGTGGATCCGCAGTTGCGCGACGTCGCCCGTCCGCTCGTGTCGGCCGTGCGATTGCCCGGGACGCACGACCGGGCGTGTGAACTGCTGACGGAATTGGCGCACAGCTGAGCCCGGGTCACCCTTCCTGACCAGCGTTCCCGCAGTCGTGCTTTCCTGGTGTAGTGACCAGGACCGTACCCTCCGCTGCCGACGGCGACGCTCCGGTGAATCGATCCGGGCAGCCCCGGCTGGCTCTGCGCCGATCTCTGGCACGGTTGTCCGTGCGCCCGCGTTCGATGCTCATCCTCGCGGTGTTCCCGCTGCTGGCGATCGCGGTCGGGTTCTGGGGCTGGACGCACGACTGGAACCTCGGCGTGGACAGCGCGGTGTACCGGGCCGGTGCGCTGCAACTGTTGCGCGGGGACAACCTGTACGACGGGAACACGCTGCCCACCGAACCGGGCTGGGCGCTGCTGCCGTTCACCTACCCGCCGACCGCGGCGTTGCTGTTCGCGCCGCTCGCGCTCGTGCCGGTGCAGGTGGCCTGGGGTTTCCTCACCGTGGTGTCGCTCGGCGCGCTCGCGCTGTCGGTGCGAATCGCGATCGGCGCGTTGCCCCGCCCGGCCGCCGACGGCCCCCGCTGGTGGGCTTCGCCGGCCCGGTCGACCATCGTGTTCTTCCTGGTCTTCCTCGGCCTCGAACCGGTGTGGCGGACGATCTTCCTCGGCCAGATCAACCTGATCCTGATGGCGATGGTCCTGCTGGACATGCTCGTCATCGGCGCGCGCGGCAGCCGCTGGGGCGGCGTGCTCGTCGGGCTCGCGGCCGCGATCAAGCTGACGCCGATCGTCTTTCTCGGCCACCTGCTGATCACCGGCCGCTGGAAAGACGCGTTGCGCGGATTGGCGACTTTCGTCGGAATGCAGGCGCTGCTGTTCCTGATCAACCCGCACGATTCGTGGAAATACTGGACCAAGACGCTGCCCGACACCGGCCGGATCGGGCCGGTGCACTGGGCGGGCAACCAGTCGCTGAACGCGCTGATGAACCGCGCCACCGACCTCGCTCCGTGGGCGTCCAGCGCGGCGACCGTGATCGGCCTGGTGCTCGCTGTTCCGGCGCTGTGGCTGATGTTCCGCTTCCACCGCCGCGGACAGGCGCTGGCCGCGCTGCTCGTCACGGCGTTCTGGATCCTGCTGATCTCGCCGATTTCCTGGACGCACCACTGGGTCTGGGTCGCGCCGCTGGTCGTGCTCCTGGTGTCCAGGCTGCCGAAAACCACCCCGGCGACTGCGTGGAAACGGTGGCTGGGCACGTTCCTGGTGGCGTTCGTGTTCGTCAGCTGCGTGCTGCTGATCTTGCCGAACGGCCGGAATGTCGAGCTGCATTGGAAGGTGTGGCAGAACATTCTCGGCGACGCGTACATCCTGATGCCGGTGGTGCTGGCGGTCGCGTTGGTGGTCCGGTGGGGGCTGCAGCGGCGTGCTCGCAATCGGGCGCAGCGGGAGTCCGTGGAGTCTTCATAGTCTCTTTGAGCTGGTCAGGGGCTTGCTGGCGGTTTTTGTCGGTGGTCGCGGTTACTGTCTGGATCGCGGTGGTTACGCGGCCGTCCGGAGCCTGGCTCGCGGACGGGCACGGCCATCGTTCTGATCCGTGCGGTCCGGACAGATCAATCGAATAGTGAGCCCTGTTACTCCGCCGAACCGCCGTAGAAGTCGCCCAGCGCGGTGCGCGTGTGCTGGATGAGGAGATCGGCGTGTGCGAAGTCGTCCGGAAGACAAGCGCGGGCCGCGGCGAGCAACTCGTCGAACTGGAAGGGCGGCGTGACGGTCTTCGCGAGCGGGTGCCGTTCGCGAAGCTGCTTCATCAGCTCGGCGAGGTAGATGACGGCTGAGTTCGAGTCGGTGGTCCAGAGCCAGGCGAGCACGTCGCCGAAGCCCTGGGGAAAGGCCAGCGGCCGGGTTTCGCCGGTGAGCATCCCGGTGGCCACGCCGGGGAGGCTGGCTTGGCGAAGGGCGTGGAGAACCGGACGCGGGAGGGTGACGGATTCCATCCGGCCATCCTGCTGCAGCAGGACGGCCTGGGGCGGGGTTTCGGCACCCGGGTGTCGCCGGGGTGGTTCCCGTCGTTCCGCACCCCCGGTAATCCCGTCGCCTCCGCCGCAGGTCGCCGGTGGTCCGCCGATTCTCGCCCAGTAACCTTGGCGGCGTTATGGACAAACGAACCGGTCTTCCCATCGTCGGCATGGTGGGCGGCGGGCAGCTCGCCCGCATGACGCAGCAGGCGGCGATTTCCCTCGGCCAGTCGCTGAAGGTGCTGGCGGCCGACGAGGGCGACGCGGCGGCCCTCGTGGCCAGCGACGTCGTGCTCGGCCACCACACCGACCTCGACGCGCTGATCGACTTCGCCCGTCAGGTCGACGTGGTCACCTTCGACCACGAGCATGTGCCCGGCGAGCACCTGCTCACCCTCGCCACCGAGGGCTTCGTCGTCCGGCCCGCGCCCACCGCGCTCGGGTTCGCGCAGAACAAGCTCGTGATGCGCGAGATGATGGCCGGGCTCGGCGTGCCTGGTCCCGCCTTCGCCGAAGTGTCCACTGTGGACGACGTGGTGAACTTCGGCGACGAGCACGGCTGGCCGGTGGTGCTGAAGGCGGCGCGCGGCGGATACGACGGCCGGGGTGTCTGGATGCTCGACACCGCACAGCAGGCCCGCGAGACCGTTCCCGAACTCCTCGAAGCCGGCACCGAGCTGCTGGTCGAGGAGAAGGTCGCGATGAAGCGCGAGCTGTCCGCGCTGGTCGCGCGTTCGCCGTTCGGCCAGGGTGCGGCGTATCCGGTGGTCGAGACCGTGCAGACGAACGGCATCAACACCGAGGTCCTTGCCCCGGCGCCGGGGCTGGCGGAATCGCGCGTGCACGAGGCGCAGGAGCTGGCCCTGCGCATCGCGTCGACGCTCGACGTCACCGGGCTGCTCGCGGTCGAGTTGTTCGAGACCGAGACCGGCCTGCTGGTCAACGAGCTGGCCATGCGCCCGCACAACTCCGGGCACTGGACCATGGACGGTTCGCGGACATCGCAGTTCGAGCAGCACCTGCGCGGTGTCCTGGACTACCCGCTCGGCCGCACCGACCTGATCGCGCCGGCGTGCGTGATGGCGAACGTGCTCGGTGCGGACGTGTCGCCGCAGATGAGCCCGGACGAGCGCGTGCACCACCTGTTCGCGCGGTTCCCCGAGGTGAAGATCCACCTCTACGGCAAGCAGGACCGGCCCGGCCGCAAGCTCGGGCACGTCAACTTCATCGGCGACCGCATGGACGACCTGCGCGACCGCGCGCTGCTGTCCGCGCACTGGCTGTCCCACGCCGTCTGGCTCGACGGCTACGAGATCCACTGAAGGGGAACACAATGGCGCCGCAGGTGGGCGTGATCATGGGCAGCGACTCCGACTGGCCGGTGATGGAGGCCGCGGGGCAAGCGCTGGACGAGTTCGGCGTCGAGTACGAGGTCGGTGTCTACTCGGCACACCGCACCCCGCAGCGGATGCTGGACTACGCGAAGTCCGCTGCCGACCGGGGCATCCGCACGATCATCGCGGGCGCGGGCGGCGCCGCGCACCTGCCGGGCATGGTCGCGTCGGCGACGGTGCTGCCGGTGATCGGCGTGCCGGTTCCGCTGAAGTACCTGGACGGCATGGACTCGCTGCTGTCGATCGTGCAGATGCCGGCGGGCATCCCGGTCGCGACCGTGTCCGTCGGCGGGGCGCGCAACGCCGGTCTCCTCGCGGTCCGCATCCTGGCCGCCGCAGACCTGCAGCTGCAGGCGAAACTGACGCAGTTCCAGGAGGACCTGGAGCAGCTGGTGCTCGAGAAGGACGTCAAGCTCCGCGAAAAAGCAGGCAAGTAGCTCGCGTGAGCGCGGATGCCGGTTCCGTCCCGGCATCCGCACTCACCGCCAGCTCAAGCCGGGTCGGGCAGCTGCTTCCGCAGTTCGCGCTTCAACACCTTGCCCGCCGCCGACACCGGGATCTCCGCCACGAAATGCAGTTCCCGCAAGCGTTTGTACGGCAGCACCTTCTCGTTCACCGCCGCCATCAGCTGCTCGGCGTCCACTGAGGAATCGGGCCGCCGCACCACGAACGCCACCGGCAGCTCGCCGACCTCCGGACTCGGCCGTCCGACCACCGCCGCGGACAGCACGCCCGGCGACGCGCTCAGCAGCTCCTCCAGCTCGCGCGGGAAGACGTTGTACCCCTTGTACAGCAGCATGTCTTTCTTGCGATCCACAATGGACAGATAGCCGTCCTCGTCGAGAACGCCGATGTCGCCGGTGTGCAGCCATCCGTCGACCAGCGCGGCCGCGGTCTCTTCCGGACGGTTCCGATAGCCGCGCATCACCTGCGGCCCGCGCAAGCACACCTCGCCCTCTTCCCCGGGCGGCAACGGCTCCTCGCTCCCGTCCGCGACGAGCTTGACCTCAGTGTCGAAGATCGGCCCGCCGACCGATCCGACCTTGCGCACCCCGGACCGGTAACTCGGCGAGACCACCGCCCCCATTGTCACCTCGGTGAGCCCGTATCCCTCGGCGATCACGACGTCAGGGAACCGCTGGTGCAGCGCGCGGATCATCTCGTGGCTCATCGGTGCCGCACCGGAGCCGATGTTGCGCACCGAGGACAGATCGGCGGTGTGGAACGCAGGCGTCGCCAGCAGTGCGGCGAACAGCGCGGGTGCGCCGCCGATGGTCGTGACCTGCAGCCGTTCCGCGTCCGCGACGTACGCGGCCGGATCGAACCGAGCATGCAGCACGGTCGTCCCGCCGCCCAGCAGTGGACCGTTGAGCCCCGCGATCACGCCCATCGCGTGGAACCACGGCGTCAGGTTGATCGCGGTGCCGGTGCCAAGCCGCGTCGGCCATTCGTCCGGGCTGCCGATCTGGTCGATCGTCAGGTCGCCGTTCGCGTCGAGCGCCGGTACGGAGCCGGTCGACCAGCAGGTGTGCTGCAGCGTGTTCGTGACGACGTTGCGATGGGTGAGTTCGACGCCCTTGGACCGCCCGGTCGTGCCGCCCGTGTAGGCGAGATGAGCGAGGTCGTGGTCCACCTCGATCGCCACGTCCGGCCTGGTCGCAGGCTGGTCAGCGAAGAACTCGCGGAACTCCACGCTCCCCTCGCCAAGCTCGCCGGCAGGCGAGACGACGATCGTGAGCCGCGCCGGAATCCGGTCCGCGACTGCCGCGAGCGTGCCCGCCACCGGCCCGAAGGTCACCACGGCCGCAGCCCCGCAGTCAGTCAGCTGAAAGGCGAGATCATCCGGCGGGAGCAGCGGGTTCGTCGGACTGAACGTCGCCCCCGCCAGCAGGATGCCGTGGTAGGCGATCGGATACGCGAGACAGTTCGGGAGATGCACGGCGACGACATCGCCCCGTCCGATGCCGCGGGCGAGCAACGCCTGCGCGAACTGGCAGGCGGCTTGCCAGGCCTGCGCGAACGTGAGCCGGTCGTCGCCCATAGCGAACGCGACGCGGTCGCCGTAGCGCGTCGCGGCACCGGCGAGCACCGAACCTATCGGCACCTCGGGATAGTCAAGAGATGCGGGCAATCCGGGCGGCGGGGTCGACGCAGTGGCAGCCATCGCTTGACCATACGAACGGTGAGGCCGAGGACACAAGCAGCGAGCCGCCGCGTTCGGAGTGAACGCGGGCTAACATCGGGGGACTTCCTCCCGTTTCGCTGCAGAAGAGGTGACTGAAGGTGGCCGAGGGCCTGTATCAGCTGGCCGAAGAGCACGAGGAACTGCGCGCCGCGGTCCGGGCTCTAGCCGAAAAGGAGATCGCGCCGTACGCGGCGGAGGTCGACGAACAGGAGCGCTACCCGGTCGAGGCCAACCAAGCGCTCGTCAAAGCGGGCTTCAACGCCGTCCACATCGGCGAGGAGTACGACGGCCAGGGCGCCGACGCCATCGGCGCCTGCATCGTGATCGAAGAAGTCGCCCGCGTCGACGCGTCCGCATCGCTGATCCCGGCAGTCAACAAACTGGGCACGCAACCGATCATCCTGTCCGGCTCGGAAGACCTGAAGAAGCTCGTCCTCCCGTCCATCGCCTCGGGCGAAGCATCGGCGTCGTACGCACTGTCCGAACGAGAGGCAGGGTCGGACACCGCGTCCATGCGCACCCGCGCCCGCCTGGACGGTGACCACTGGGTCCTCAACGGAACCAAGTGCTGGATCACCAACGCCGGCGAGTCGTCCTGGTACACGGTAATGGCGGTAACCGACCCGAATGCCGAAAAGAAGGCCAACGGCATTTCCGCATTCGTCGTGCACAAGGACGACCCAGGCTTCTCGGTGGGCCCGAAGGAAAAGAAACTGGGCATCAAGGGCTCCCCGACCCGCGAGATCTACTTCGAAAACTGCACCATCTCCGCAGACCGCATCATCGGCGAACCAGGCACCGGCCTGAAGACTGCGCTGCGCACCTTGGACCACACCCGCCCGACCATCGGCGCGCAAGCCCTGGGAATCGCACAGGGCGCCCTTGACGCGGCCGTCGCGTACGTCAAGGAACGCAAACAGTTCGGCAAGGCAATCGCGGATTTCCAAGGAATCCAGTTCATGCTGGCCGACATGGGAACGAAAATCGAAGCCGCCCGCCACCTGGTGTACGCCTCCGCCGCGTCCTCGGAGCGCGGAGACAAGCGAGCCAGCTTCACCGCGTCCGCAGCGAAGGCCTACGCGTCCGACGTGGCCATGTCCGTGACGACGGATGCCGTGCAACTGTTCGGCGGAGCAGGTTACACGCGTGACTTCCCGGTGGAACGCATGATGCGCGACGCGAAGATTACGCAGATCTATGAAGGCACGAACCAAATCCAGAAGGTCGTGATGGCGCGGGCCCTGCTGAAGGGCTGAGTCCTCGACGGGTTCCCTGGGGAGCCCCACTACCCAGATCGGGTGGTGGGGCTCTTCTTATGATCGAACTGGCCGCCTCCAGACGCGTGACTGACTACAGTTGAGTCGGGAGAGGCGAGGGCATTGGAGCATGATTCGCGCGGCTTTGTGGGCGTAGGCATCGGCGACGCGTTGACATTCGCGATCTTGCTGGCCCCCAGGCTTCCTCAGTCCTGTGGCAGGGAGGGGTGAGTTGAGCGGTTCTGATCACCCCACTGTGAGCAGTTGGTTACAGTCATGGCTGAGGGATCTCGGGACTGGTTGCCCTGGCCAGGAGCTGGGGCCGCGAGGCAGAGGGGGACGGGCATGGCTGATAACGACCCAGGGAAAGCTCTGGAGACAGCAGGTTGGCTGACTGGGCTGCCGATCACGGTGGTGGGCACGGCGATGAACGTGGCCAAGGGAGTGTCGGATGCGGCCGCGGTGGCATCCGCCGTGAACTCGGGGGCTGGCTTCACGCTGAGTCCTGATGAAGCACGCTCGCTGCTCGAGCGGGCGAAGCGACTTCGCGACAACCTGGCAATGATGCGACCGAAAACCGTGTCGTTGACGCAGCTCACCCCGCCGGCGCAAGACCCGGGCAGCATGGGGTTCAACCAGCAGGTGGTCAAGACCTTCGCGGACGGCAAGGACGCGAACGACACCATGCACAAGTACATGGTGGAACTTATTGCTCGCCTCGAGAAGGCGTTAGGCATTGTCAGCGAGTCGGACGGCCAGGCGGCTGGAGATGTGAAGGCTGTGGGCAACGGCGGCCAGAGCGGGGGACTTGCAGTATGAGGGCTCGGATGTTTCTTGTGGCTGCCGGTGTGGTCGCGGTGACCGCTTCGGTCGCGGCGTGCTCGGGTGGCTCGGCGCCCAATTCCACCCCCGGCACAGCCAGTGCTTCTGCGCCTTCGTCGGCACCTGGGAAGACTTTGCCGTACGCAGGCGCCCCCAAGGTGGAGAATCCGCTCCCCGCGTCAGTGCTGTCGGGCCATCCATGCGATAACGCGCTCACCCCGGACCAGGTGGGCAAGATTCTTGTGCAGAAGCCGCAAGGAAAGCATGATGACGAGCCTTCTCTTGGTCCGCAGTGCCATTGGCTCAACAGCGATGCCGGTGCAGTCGCTACAGTCATGTACGTCACGAAGGTCTCGGACGGTTTGAGCGCCGTTTACGCGAATTCGAAGCCGCAGTCCACGGTGTGGCGTGAGCTTCCGCCCATTCAGGGATTTCCGGCAGTTGCTCACTCCAATTTGAGCAAGGATACTGCGAAGGAATTCTGTCAGATCAGCGTTGGAATCAGTGATCAGCATGACGTTGATGTTTCGGTCACGCTTGGCCAGTCGAAGGTCGGCGGGCCGGATCCGTGCGACGTCACTGCCCAGGTGGCGGACATGGTCGTCACCAACCTGAAGCAGAAGGCTGGTGCGTGATCGATGGGATTCTTCGATTTCATCGGCGAGGGCACCAAGTGGATCGGTGACCGGATCGACGACGCGGACAACTGGGTCAACGACCGGCTCAGAGACGCCGGCGGCTGGTTCTCCGCCTTCACCACGGCAATCTAGGCGATCAGGCGGTGCCGACGTCGGCGATTGTGCGGCATTCTGAATCAAACCCCGCTGGGCGAGCACGCTGACATGGATGTGATTGGCGCGCAGTGTCATTGGGTCAATAACGACGCTGGCGTGATTCCGACTGTCTTGTGCGGTACGAAGACATCTGACGGTTTGAGCGAGGTCTACGTGAATACGAAGCCGCGCTTCGCAGTGCGACAACCGCCTCCTCCGATGCAGTGATTGCCTGCTGTCGCGCGCTCGACCTACAGCGCCGAAAGGCCCAATGCGTACTGTCGACGTTTCGATCACCCTTGGCCAGGCAAAGGTCGGCAAGGCGGCACCTCGTGACATTCCTGATCGGATCACCGACAGAGTAGTCGCGAAACCTGAAGCAAAAAGCGGGCGCGTGACCAACCAAGGTTCGTCCGCGTCGCAGATGGCGCGACGGTTTGCCCCGTTCAGCCCGGTGCACAGTGGGGTGAGTTTGCCTGTTTCCGCCACCCCGCTGTGAGCAGTTGGTTACAGTGACAGCCGGAGGGGCCTCGGGACTGGTTGCCTGGTCGAGAGGCGGTGCGCGGTGCACGGGAGGGCGGGCATGGCTGAGAACGACCCACGGAAAGCGATAGAAACGACGGGGTGGCTGACCGGGCTGCCGATCACCGTCGTGGGCGCGGCGATGAACGTGGCCAAAGGGGTGTCGGACGCTGCTGCCGTCGCATCTGCCACGAACGCCGGTGCTGGGTTCACCTTGAGTTCCGATGAAGCGCGTTCACTGCTTGAGCGAGCGAAGCGGCTCCGGAACAATACGCGGGTGATGCTGCCGGATGCGGAAGCGTTGACGCGACTTACTCCGCCAGCTGCGGACCCGGGCAGCATTGGGTTCAATCAACAGGCTGTAAAGACTTTCGGGAACGGCAAGGATTCGCTGGATGCGATGTATCAGTACATGACGGAACTGATTGGCCGCCTTGAGAAAGCGTTGGGCATTGTCGGCGAATCGGATAGCCAGGCGGCTGCGGACGTGAAGACCGCGGGCAACAGCGACCAGGGTAAGGGGCTCCTCGGATGAAGGCGCGGTTCTCGATGTCGGTTGCTGGCGTGGCGGTGGCCGTGCTCGCGGCAGGATGTTCTGGAGGTTCGACGCCTGGGCAGCCAGCTGGTTCCGCGTCTTCCGCGGCGCAGTCGTCTGCACCGGGGAAGACATTGCCGTACGGGGGTGCGCCGAAGGTGGAACATCCATTGCCCGCATCGGTGTTGTCGACGCATCCGTGCGATAGCGCGCTTACTCCAGACCAAGTGGGGAGCCTTCTGGGCCAGAAGCGGCAAGGCACGCACAAGGACGAGCCCTCGCTCGGCTCGGAATGCCAGTGGCCGAACGAGGAGACTGGTGCATTGGCGACCGTCTTGTACGCTACTAAGCTTTCCGACGGACTCAGTGCGGTCTATGCGAACAGCAAGCCGCAGGCAACATTGTGGCGTCAACTGCCCCCTGTGCAAGGGTTTCCGGCCGTGGCCCACTCGACCTTTAAGCAAGAAGCAACGGTGAAGTCATTCTGTCAGGTCAGCGTGGGGATCAGCGACCAGAAAACAATTGATGCTTCAGTCACGCTTGGCGATTCGCAGGTCGGCAAGAAAGACCCGTGTGATGTGGCGGGGATCGTTGCCGACATGGTGGTCACCAACCTGAAGCAGAAGGCGGGTGCGTGACCGATGGGGTTTTTCGACTTCATCGGCGACGGAGCCAACTGGATTGGCGACCGCATCAGCGACGCGGATGATTGGGTTAACGATCGGCTCAAGGATGCTGGCGGGTGGTTTTCCGACCTCTACCACGGGAATCTCGGCGATCAAGCCGTTCCGGCACCCGCCATTGTGCAGCAGGTTCAGCAGGGTCCGGGGACATCATCGTGGGACAGTGGCAGTTCTACGGTTCAGAAGATGATCCAGGAGCACCATCAGAACAGCGACGACGCGCAGCAGATCACCACCATGCTGGAATCTGTCTGGACCGGCGACGGCGCGGATGCGGCTCGGGCTCGGCTCAGGCCATTGTCTGATGCGTCGTCTACCTCTGCGCAGGCTTATGTCGTCAATGGGCAGAAGCTGGTCGACACGACGCACGGCTACAACGACATGAAAATCGCGCTGCAGACGATGCCTCCGGTGCCTCCGCACAAGAATCTTTGGGACCAGGGGACTCCCTGGGACACGGACACCGAGAAGCAGATCAACGAATACAACGCGGCGGCGAATCACAACGTTGAGCGGTATCAGAAGTACGCGGATCAGGCCAAGACCAACGGCCAGGGCCTGAACAGCAATTACGGTCAGGTTTCCGGGTTCGACGGGCAGAACCTCAAGATCGACTCCGGTGGCGATCACGCCAAGAGCAAGACCGCATCGCATGAGAGGTCTTATCGCGGGCCGGGCAAGGATTCTGGTGGGCCGGGGAGTGGTCCGGGGGCCAGCGGCGGACTCGGGAACGGGCCGGGGACTGGGAGCGGTGGGCCAGGGAGCGGAACTGGCGCCGCCGGGGCCGGAACTGGGACCGGCGGATCGGGGACTGGGGCCGGTGGGCGGGGGAGTGGGAAGGGGGGGGTGCAG
>NZ_PQIA01000193.1 GCF_003385235.1 Amycolatopsis circi
CCCGAGTGGCGGCTTGGACGATGTCGGCCAGCCGTGCCAGCGGCGCGCCGCCTTGAGCGGAGATCCGCAGCCCGGCGACGCTGGCGTTCACGTATGCGGCAAGCCCCTCGGCGGGCACCTCCCCAGTGACCTCGCCAGCCGCCTGACCTGCCCGCAACAGGTCGGTCAGCAGGCGCAGCCGGGCATCGGTGTCGCGGGCGACCTGCTCCAGGAACTCCGCGTTCTCCGTGTCACCAGCCAGTTCGGCAACGGAATTGACCGCCAGACATCCGCTCGGTGCACCGGCGCTCGATCGCTCGGCTTCTTCAAGGACCACCTTCGTCAGATAAGCCTCGATTCGCGCCACCGAGTCGCCCTTCTTCGCGATCACTTCGGCGGTGGCCTGCGCGGTCGTGTCGAGATAGCGACCGAGGCATTCCGCGAACAGCGCACCCTTGCTGCCGAAGGTGTTGTACAGGCTGCTGCGGCCGAGACCGGTGGCCTGGCACAGTTCTTCGGCACTGGTCGCGTGAAAGCCCCGCCGCCAGAACAGGTCAGTAGCGGCAGTGAGGACTTGTTCGCGATCAAAGATGCGGGGTCGAGCCATGCCGGAAGCCTACTGCATTGTGTAACGAAGTGTCCATAACGGTGCCCGCTAGCGGTTGCGCCGTGCGTACGCGGCGGGCGTCGTCCCGGTCCAGCGCTTGAACGCATAGATGAAGCTCGACGCCTCGGCATAGCCCAGCCGCAGCGCGACATCGTCGACGGACAGCACGCCGGTGTCGAGCATTTCCTCGGCGAGCGTCTGCCGAACCTCATCGAGCAGCTGCCGGTAGCCGGTACCCGCTTCGGTCAACCGACGCCGCAGGGTTCGCGTGCTGAGCGTGAGCTGACGGGCGATCTCGTCCATCCCGGCGTCCGCACCGCCGAGCCGCACCAGTCGTTCCCGCACCAGCTGCGGGACGCCCGATCGCGTGCGGCGGCGGGCAACGAGAGCGTCGCACTGCGCGGCGCACAGCGCGACGGTTTGTTCGTTGGCCTGCGGCAGCGGAAGGTTCAATAGCTCCGGATCAAGACCGACCTGATGCTCGGCGGCCCCGAAAATCGGGCTGACCCCGAAGGCAGTCCGATAAGCGTCCACAAAGGACGAGGACGGGAACCGGAATTCCAGCCGTTCCAAGGAGATCTCCGGCAGGAGGTCTCGCATGACGGTGCAGATCGCGGACAGGTCGCGCAGCGCGAGGAACCGCGCGACGTCGTCCGGCACCCGCGAATCGTCCAGCACCAGGCGGAGTCCGGCGGCGTCCAGCTCGACGTGCGGAATGCAGAAGGTGAACGACAAATCCAGGTACCGCAACGCGAACACCATCGCGTCGCGCATCGTCGGACTGCTGATGCAGGCGAAGCCGAAGATGCCGAACGTCGTCACGCGGTACCGGCAGCCGAGGCTGAGCGCGACGTCGTCGCCGGAGCCGACCGTCGACAGCAACGCGCGCACAACCGCCAACTCCTGCCGCGCATCAAGCTGCCGGTCCGGCGCGCGCAATTCCTCGATCGGCACGCCGGGCAGCGTGACGCCGCGTTCCTCGGCGAAGCGGTGCATGAGCAGCACACTCGCCGTGCCGCGTGGGTAGTCCCAGTCGCGGATGGCGGGTGCGGCTAGCTCGGCCATGGCCGGAATTATGGATCAACCGTGAGCCCGCGCGCCGATCGAGGGCCAAAACTGTCCGGGTTGCTGGTTAAGCTCCCGCCGTGCGCCTTTCCCACCGCGTCCTCAACCGCGCGACCCTCGACCGGCAGTTGCTGCTGAAGCCCGCCAAGATGCCGGTTCTCGACGCCGTCGCCCACCTCGCCGGGCTGCAGGCGCAAGCGCCGTTCCCGCCGTATTACGCGCTGTGGTGCCGGCTGCAGGGTTTCCAACCGGACGACCTCGCGAACCTGCTGCTCGACCGCAGCGTGGTCCGGATGGTGCTGATGCGCGGCACGGTGCACCTCGTCCCCGCCACCGACGCGCTCACTTGGCGGCCGCTGGTACAGATCGTCATGGACCGCGCTCTGACGGCCGTCAACCAGCACCGGGAGCCGCTGTCGAAACTCGACCACGACGCGGTGGCGAAGACGACCCGCGAACTGCTGCGCGAGCGGCCGTATTCAAGCGACCAGCTCGGCAAAGCGCTGGTCGAGCACTATCCGGAGACCCCGGCCGCGTCGCTGCTGTTCCTGGTCCGCGCCGTGCTGCCGCTCGTGCAGATCCCGCCGCGCGGCGTGTGGGGCAAGGCCGGGCAGCCGACCTACCAGGTCGCGGACCACTGGCTCGACGGCGTCGCCGCGCCCGAGCCGTCCGCCGCCGAACTGGTCCGCCGCTACCTCGCCGCGTTCGGCCCGGCGACGGTGGCCGACATGCAGACCTGGGCTGGCGTCACGAAGCTCGGCGAGGTGGTCGAGGAGATGGACCTGCGCACCTACCTCGATCCCGACGGCCGCACGCTCTACGACCTGCCGGACGCCACGCTGCCCGACGAAGACACGCCCGCGCCGCCGCGCCTGCTGGGGCCGTTCGACCAGACGCTGCTGTCCTACGCCGACCGCACGCGGATGATCAGCGACGAGCACCGCAAGCGCGTGATCACCATCAACGGCCTGGTCAAGGGCACCCTCCTGGTCGACGGCCGGGTCCGCGGGATCTGGGAAACGACGACCACGCGCGAGTCGGCGACGCTGGTGCTCACGCCGTTCGAGCGGCTCGCGAAACGCGATACCGCCGCGCTGGAGAGCGCCGGGCGGAAGCTGCTCGCGTGGGCCGAGCCCGGCAAGACCCACGAGGTCGTGAGTGCCGATCCCGGTTAGAA
Source organism: Amycolatopsis circi (assembly GCF_003385235.1). GTDB lineage: Bacteria > Actinomycetota > Actinomycetes > Mycobacteriales > Pseudonocardiaceae > Amycolatopsis > Amycolatopsis circi. The sequence goes on from NZ_PQIA01000193.1 coordinate 2,829, forward strand.
CCGCGATCGCCGCGCACGACTTCCGCTGGCCGGAATTCTCGATCGCGTGGCCGTTCGTGCCCTTCCGCACCGGCCGCGGCCTGCGTAGCTTCGGGCTATGGAGGACACCCCGTCGGTGCTGATAGTAGGGACCGGGTTCGGCGGAATCGGCGCCGCGATCGAGTTGAAGCGCGCCGGTTTCCCGAACGTCACGATCTTGGAGCGGGCGACCGAACCGGGCGGCGTGTGGCGCGAGAACACCTACCCCGGCGCGGCCTGCGACATCCCGTCGCCGCTGTACTCGTTCTCCTTCGAGCCCAACCCGGACTGGCCGAAGCGGTACGCGATGCAGCCGGACATCCACGCCTACCTCAAGCGCGTGATCGCGAAGCACGGCATCGAACCGCACATCCGCTACGGCCGCGAGGTCACGTCCGCGACCTACGAGGACGGCCGCTGGCGGGTCGAGACCGCACAAGGCGAAACCTTCGATGCGGACGTCTTCGTGCCCGCGGTCGGCCAGCTCTCCCGACCGGCTTGGCCGTCGATCCCCGGCCGCGAGACCTTCGCCGGCGCGGCATTCCACTCAGCTGAGTGGAACCACGAAATCCCGTTGGCGGGCAAGCGGATCGCGGTGATCGGCACCGGCGCGAGCGCGATCCAGTTCGTGCCGGAGATCCGCAAAGAGGCCGCGCGGGTAACCGTCTTCCAGCGCACGCCGCCGTACATCATGGCCAAGAACGACGGCCGATACGCCGGCTGGCAGAAGCGGCTTTTCCGCCGTCTGCCGAAGATGCAGCTGTTCGGCCGCGCCCGGATCTTCCTGCTCGCCGAGTACGTGACCTACGGCATGACGCGGCAACCGTTGGTGACCAAGATGTTCGAGCTGCGCACCGCCCAGCTGCGCCGCCGTCATCTCAAGGACCCCGCGCTGCGCCGCAAGACCAAGCCGGACTATCCGTTGGGCTGCAAGCGGATCTTGTTCACCAACGACTACCTGCCCGCGCTCGCGCAGCCGAACGTCGCTGTCGAAACGTCCTCGATCCAGGAAATCACCCCGCGCGGCGTACGCACCGCGGACGGTGTGGAGCACGAGGTCGACGTACTGATCTACGGAACCGGTTTCAAAGCGACGGAGTTCCTTGGCCCGATGAAGGTGCTTGGTCGCGACGGCAGGTCACTGGCGGAGGCGTGGCGTGGCGGCGCGCGGGCGTACCTCGGCATGACGGTGCCGGGATTCCCGAACCTGTTCTGCGTCTACGGCCCCAACACCAACCTCGGCGCGGGATCGATCATCTACATGATCGAGCGGCAAGCACGCTACCTCCGCCAAGCCGTCGAACACCTCGCCCGGCCGGACGTGGCGTCGCTGGAGGTGCGCGCCGAGGTCGAGGAGCGCTACGACCGCGAGGTGCAAGCGCGGCTCTCGCACAGCGTCTGGAGCGGTTGCACAAGCTGGTACCGGCAGGAAAACGGCCGGGTGAGCACCAACTGGCCCGGGCTGGTCACCGAATACGACCGCCGGACCAGGGCACTCGACCCGGCCGACTACCTGGTGCGCTCGTGAGTGTTCATGCCGGTTCTAACCGGGATGAACACTCACGAGCCCCAACTCAAGGCAGGCTCTTGAGCCCCGCGCTGACCGTGTTGGCAAACCCGTAGCCGTTCGACGCGTCCCAGTTGATGGACCACGTCATCGCGCCGCGGAACTCCGGGTACGTCGCCGAGGGCTTGAACGAAGCGCAGCCGGTGCCCTTGGCCATGCAGTTCATCGCCGACACCACGTTCGACGGCGACTGGTACCCGCCGCCCGCCGCCGAGCCCGAGGACGGCAGCCCGAAGGCGACCTGGTCGGTCCGCAGGCCGCCTTGGAGCTGGATGCACGAGAGCGCAGTGAGGAAGTCGACCGTGCCCTGGGAGTAGACGTTCCCGTTGCAGCCGTTCATCGCGCCCGAGTTGTAGTACTGCATGTTGACGACGGTGAGGATGTCCTTGATGTTCAGCGCGAGCTGGAAGTAGCCGCCCTGGGTGGACTGCATGTCGATCGTCTGCGGCGCCATGGTGATCACCGAGCCGCCGCCGTCGTGGATGCTGCGCAGCGCCTGGCCCATGTAGGTGGCGTTGATGCCGTTCTCCAGGTCGATGTCGACGCCGTCGAAGCCGTACGTGGAGATCAGCTGCTTCACCGAGTTGGCGAAGTTGCTCGCCGAGGAGCTGTCGCCGACGCTGATCGTGCCCTTCTCGCCGCCCACCGAGATGATCACCTTCTGGCCGCGCGCCTGCACGGTCTTGATGTCGTCGCGGAACTGCGCGTCGGTGTAGCCGCCGAGCTTCGACGACAGTGCCGGGTCGAGCGTGAAACTCACCGCGCCGGGCGTGCTGGTGGCGTCGGCGAAGGCGACCGCGATGACGTTGTACGTCGTGGGCACGTCAGCCAGCTTCAGCGTCTTCGCGCCGTTGTCGAAGTTCTGCCAGTAGCCGGTGAGGATGTGCTTCGGCAGGTCGCCGTTGTGCGGCGGCGTGCTGGTCGTGGTGGTCGTCGTCGGCGAGGTCGGAGTCGTCGGCGTGGTGGACGTCGGCGAAGTCGGAGTCGTGGACGTCGTGGGCGGGGTGCCCGGGCCGTCGAGGTTGACGTCGTCGGCGAGGTAGGCCGGCTGGCCGTACCAGCCGTGCAGGTACACCGTGAGGCTCATGGACGAGCCGGTGGTGAAACTCAGGCTGAGCTGCTGCCAGCCGGTCGCGCCGGGCGTCCAGGTGTTCTGCACCGCGGAGCCGGAGACGCCGAGGTAGACGTAGCTGCCCTGGACCCACGCGGACAGCTTGTACGCGGTGTTGGGCTGCACGGTGACCTGCTGGGAGCACTGTGCGGTGTCGGAGCCCGACGGCGCCGCACTCAGCGAGTGGCTGCCGTCGTGCGCTTGGGTCGCGACGACCGATGCGGTGCCGCTGCAGGTCCAGCCAGAGAGCGCGCCGCTCTCGAAGCCGGGATTGGCGAGGATGTTCGCGGCCGACGCGCTGCCGGTGCCGAGCGCGAGCGTGACGCCGAGCGCGAGCGCGACCGAGGCCAGCAGGGACACCAGGGCAGGCAGCCGCCGGGGGGACGGGTGTGGGGACACGGGCAGACCTCCGCAGGGGCAGTGAGCCAGATCACCTCAAAATGGACTAGACCAATGCGGATGTCAAGGAACTTCCGGAGGTGCTTCGGCGGGCCATCCGCAGCGGGCCGGGCGGGCAGCGGCACAATGCAGGCTCGGAGCAACCCGAGACGAAGCAGGAGCCTGGTTTTGAGCGTGCAGTCGGTCGAGCAGCGGATCGCCGAAGAGCTGGGGGTGCGCGAAGGGCAGGTCAAGGCCGCCGTGACCCTCCTCGACGAGGGGTCCACGGTGCCGTTCATCGCCCGGTACCGCAAGGAAGTCACCGGAGAGCTGGACGACGCGCAGCTGCGCACGCTCGAGGAGCGGCTGCGCTACCTGCGCGAGCTGGACGAGCGCCGCGGCGCGGTCCTGGAGTCCATCCGGAGCCAGGGCAAGCTGGACGAGGCGCTCGAGGCGCAGATCCTCGCCGCGGACACGAAGTCGCGGCTGGAGGACATCTACCTGCCCTACAAGCCGAAGCGGCGGACCAAGGCGCAGACCGCCCGCGAGGCCGGTCTGGAACCGCTGGCCGACGGCCTGCTGAGCGACCCGTCGACCGACCCGCAGGCGGCGGCCGCGGTGTTCGTCGACGCGGACAAGGGCATCGCCGACGCGCAGGCCGCCCTCGACGGGGCGCGCTCCATCCTGGTCGAGCGCTTCGCCGAGGACGCCGACCTGATCGGCGAGCTGCGCGAGAAAATGTGGACCGAGGGCCACCTGACCTCGAAGGTCCGCGCCGGCAAGGAGACCGACGGGGCCAAGTTCTCCGACTACTTCGACTTCTCCGAGCCCTACACCAAGCTCCCCTCGCACCGGATCCTCGCGATGCTCCGCGGCGAGAAGGAAGAAATCCTCGACCTCACGATGGAGCCCGCCGAGCCGGTCGCCGAGGACGCCCCGCCGCGCGTCGGCCCGACGGACTACGAACAGCGCATCGCCGCCCGGTTCGGCATCAGCCAGCAGGACCGCCCCGCGGACAAGTGGCTCGGCGACACCGTGCGCTGGGCCTGGCGCACGAAGATCCTCCTGCACCTGGGCATCGACCTGCGGATGCGGCTGCGCCAGTCGGCCGAGGACGACGCCGTGCGCGTGTTCGCCGCGAACCTGCGCGACCTGCTGCTGGCCGCTCCGGCGGGCACCCGCGCGACGATGGGCCTCGACCCGGGCTTCCGCACCGGCGTGAAGGTGGCCGTGGTCGACGCGACCGGCAAGGTCGTCGACACCCACGTCATCTACCCGCACCAGCCGGCGAACAAGTGGGACCAGTCGATCGCGGAGCTGGCCGTGCTGGCCGGGAAGCACAACGTCGACCTGATCTCGATCGGCAACGGCACCGCCTCGCGCGAGACCGACAAGCTGGCCGTCGAGCTGATCAAGAAGCACCCGGAGCTGAAGCTCACCAAGGCCGTCGTGTCCGAGGCGGGCGCTTCGGTGTACTCGGCGTCAGCGTTCGCTTCGCAGGAACTGCCGGGCATGGACGTCTCGCTGCGCGGCGCGGTCTCGATCGCGCGGCGGCTGCAGGACCCGCTGGCCGAACTGGTGAAGATCGACCCGAAGTCGATCGGCGTCGGCCAGTACCAGCACGACCTGTCCGAGGTGTCGCTGTCGCGTTCGCTGGACGCGGTGGTCGAGGACTGCGTGAACGCGGTCGGCGTGGACGTCAACACCGCTTCGACGCCGCTGCTGACGCGGGTTTCGGGCATCACGACGTCGCTCGCGGAGAACATCGTGGCGCACCGCGACTCCAACGGCCCGTTCCGCTCGCGGACCGCGCTCAAGGACGTCGCGCGCCTCGGCCCGAAGGCGTTCGAACAGTGCGCGGGCTTCCTCCGCATCCCGGACGGCGACGACCCGCTCGACGCGTCCTCGGTGCACCCGGAGGCTTACCCGGTGGTGCGGCGGATCCTCGACCGCACCGGCAGCGGCATCCGCGAGCTGATCGGCAACGCCCGGACCCTGCAGGCGCTGAAGCCGACCGAGTTCGTCGACGACACGTTCGGTCTCCCGACGGTCACCGACATCCTGTCGGAGCTGGAGAAGCCGGGCCGCGACCCGCGTCCGGCGTTCAAGACCGCGACCTTCGCCGAGGGCGTCGAGAAGATCGGCGACCTCAAGCCGGGCATGCGGTTAGAGGGCGTGGTGACGAACGTGGCCGCGTTCGGCGCGTTCATCGACGTCGGCGTGCACCAGGACGGCCTCGCGCACGTTTCGGCGCTGTCGAAGAACTTCGTGAAGGACCCGCGCGACGTCGTGAAGCCGGGCGACATCGTGAAGGTGAAGGTGCTGGAGGTCGACGTGCCGCGCAAGCGGATCTCGCTGACGCTGCGCCTGGACGACGAGCCCGGTGCCGGCAACAACCGCGGCGGTGGCGGCGGTCGGGATCGCGGTCAGGGCGGCGGTCAGGGCGGCGGCGGTCAGCGCCGGAACCAGCCGCAGCAGCGCGGCGGTGGCGGCGGCCGGGATCGCCGTGACTCCGGAGGCAACGGCTCCATGGCGGACGCGTTGCGGCGCGCCGGATTCGGCAAATAGCCCAACGAAAAACGGCCTCCACGCTTCGAGCGCGGAGGCCGTTTTTCGTTGGCCTGACTCAGGGATTCATCTCATACGCACCGGAAAGCTCGCGCACCATCGACCACACCCGATCGAACCGTTCGCCGTCCACCACCGGCTTCCGCAGCCCGGCCAAAGCCAGCTCCTGCTGCTTCTCCGTGGAACTCGGCTTCCCGTGCAGATCGACCGCGGCGACGCTGAAGTCCTGCACCAGCACGGCGAACAGCTGGTCGAGCACATCGTCTGACACGCCGGTCAGCTCTGCCTGCTCCAGGATCAGCTGCCCGTACACGACGAGAGTGAACAGCTCGGTCAGCGCGAGCCCGAAGTCCAGGTCCTTCTGCTGCGCCTCGTCCGGCGTCGCCTCGGAAAGCAACCGCACCAGCACACCCGCTTGTTCGGTGAACCGGGCGACGTTCGGCAGGTGCTTCGCGTTCTCGTAAGCCGGTTTCCAGTCGTGGAACCGGATCTTGGACAGTCCGCGGGCGGGGCCCTGACGGAACAGGAAATCGTCGTCGGAGGCATCGTCGCGGGTCGGCACCGCCGGGTATTCCTGCGGCGCGAACAGGTACGCGGGCATGAACTTCGCGATCAGCGCGAGGTTCACCGCGACCGTGCCCTCCAGCTTGGGCAGTCCGTCGATGTCGTTCTTGGCCATCGCGAGGTAGGTGTCGGCCTCGAAACCCTTGGCCGCCACGACATCCGCGACCAGCCCGATCACCTTCTGCGCCTCGGTGGTCACCTTCATCTTGGTGATCGGGTTGTACAGCAGGTAGCGGCGGTCCTGCTGATTCGCCGAGCGGAAGTAGTCGATCGCACGGTCGGAGAACAGCTTCATCCCGGTCAGCCGCGCGTAAGCCTCGACGAATTCGCGGCGCACGTGCGGGAAATCGGTGACCGGGTTGCCGTACAGGATCCGGTTCTGCGCGTGCGTGATCGCCTCGTACAGCGAATGCGTCGCCATCCCGATGCCGCCGAAGCACAGGTTGAACTTGCCGATGTTGACCGTGTTCAGCGCGGCGCTGAAAGCTTCCGGTCCGGTGTGGAGGAGGTCCTCGGCGCGCACCGGGTAGTCCTCGAGCCGGAACTCCGCGACGTACATCTGCGACGGCACGATGTTCTTCACGACGTGGTAGTTCGGGTGCTCGGAATCGGCGTAGAAGAACACGTACTGCTCGGGTCCTTCGACGCCCTCGATCCGGCCGAACACCGAAACCGTGCGCGCGCAGTTTCCGTTGCCGATGTAGTACTTCGACCCGTTGGCGCGGTAGCCGCCCTCGCCGTCCGGGGTGAGCACGAGGTCGGACGAGTAGATGTCCGCGCCGTGCTCCTTTTCGGACAGTCCGAACGCGCCTACGCCGCCCTCGGCGAGCGCTTCCGCGGCACGCTTGCGGGCGGCCGCGTTCCCGCTCTGCCACACCGGGCCGAGGCCGAGAACGGTGACCTGGAACGGGTACCAGTAGTTGAGGCCGTAGAAGCCGAGGATTTCCGCCAGCGCGGCGATCCGGCTGGTGTCCCAGCGCTTCTCGGCGTCCCCGGCGGAATCCGCGGCCGGGGTGAGGAAGGTGGCGAACAGGCCTTCCTTGCCCGCGAACTCCAGGAAGTCGGCGTAGAACTCGCGGTCGTGATACGCCTCCGCGAGACGGCGTTTGCCGCGCGATTCGAACCAGTCGATCGTCCCCCGCAGCAGCCGCTGGGTCTCCGGGTCGAACTTCCGGGCGTCGTACTCCCGCGGGTTCAGCAGCGCTGTCGCCGTTTCGCTCATCGCATCTCCAGGTCAGCCGATATTACCGCTCGGTAACCTTAGCGCGGTGCGGCCGCCGAACTCCACCGCGTCCACCCGGCCGTGGGCGTCGCGCCGGAAACGCGCGCTCGGCCTGCGGGTGTCGGAGGCGCGGGCGAGCACGTCCTCGGCGACGAAGGCGACCTCGAACGGCGGAGCGGAGAGGATGTCCGGATCGTCGGTGTCGAGGATCATCTGCGCCCAGAGCGAGCCGTCACGTTCGGCGACTTCGAAGATGAGCGAGCCGGTCCGATACCGTCCAGGGCAGTCGCCCGGGTCGATCGCCCGGGTCGGGCGACCGTCCAGTTTCGGCAGGTCAGCCAGGTTCTCCAGGCACCAGTCGACGACCCGCGGACCGAGCGCGCCGCCGCCCGCGCTGTTGGTGAGCACGGTGACGGCGAGGTTCTCGCTCGGCACCATGACGAACTCCGACAGCTGCAGGTTGCTGACGTTCCCGCCATGCCGGACCAGCTGCGTGTCGCCGTGGCTCAGCCGCAGCCAGGACAGCCCGACCTCCTCGAACGGCAGCGCGCCCTTGCGCTGCGCGTCGTGCATCAGGCGGCGGGTCTCGTCGCTCAGCACCTCCGCGCCGGACAGCTGGAATCGAGCCCATTTCAGCTGGTCACGGGCAGTCGACCAGATGCCGCCCGCCGGAGCGTCCGCGCGAGCGAGGCCGACGGTGTGCGCGACCGACGGGCCGTCCTCGCGCAGCGCGTGCCCGACCGCGTGCCGCCGGGTCAGCACCTCCCAGGGCTGGAAGTACGTGTCGGTCATGCCGAGCGGCTCCAGCAGCCGGGTGCGGACCAGGTCTTCGTAAGTACCGCCGGACACCGCCTCCGCGACACGCCCGGCCAGCAGGAATCCGGCGTTGCAGTAGGAGAACACCTCGCCGACCGGGAACACCTGCGGCAACTCGTCGAACCGCTGCACCGCGCGGGCGAGCGCGTCGTCGCCCCAGCCGGTGTCGACCTCGATGTCGCCGAGGAAGCCGGACGAGTGCGTCAGGAGGTGGCGCAGCGTCACGGTCTTGCGCGCGAGCGGGTCGGCGAGCCGCAGATCCGGGAGGTACTCGACGACCGGCTGGTCCAGTTCCAGCACGCCGTCCTCGACCAGCACGAGCACCGCGGCGGCGGCGAACGTCTTGCTGGTGGAGCCGATCATGAACAGCGTCTCGTCGTCCACCGGCGTTCCGGTGTCCACACTGGACACTCCCGCGGTCAGCAGAGTTTCCTTGCCCTCGTGCGAAATCCCGACCGAGACGCCGGGAACTCCCGCCTCCCGCGCCCATTCGCCCAGCAGTCCCCGGAGTTCGTCTGCGCTCATGCGGCCAGCCTCGCACCCGGCGGCGCGGCGGCGATGGTGGAAACGAACGAACATCGCGCATCCGCTTCGTCGGTTCGCGCGTGGCGGCCTGCGGGCGATATCACGTAGCCCGCTGGATCTTGGGACGGTATAGTGGACGACGCGGTCCGCTCAGTTCTGCCTCGGACCGCGTCTCACTGTTGTCGACGACCACGCGCCGCAGCCACCCGAGGCCGCGCCGGGCAGGACAACCGCGCTACGTACGGAGATACGGGACGCTTTCGCGTCCGCACCAACCCATGACGACTTTCACTGAACTCGGCCTGCCCAAGCCCCTTGTCGACGCGCTCGCCGCGCAGGGCGTCACCGAGCCCTTCCCGATCCAGGCCGCCACGCTCCCGCACACGCTCGCGGGCCGGGACGTGCTCGGCCGCGGCCGCACCGGCTCCGGCAAGACCTACGGCTTCGTGCTGCCCGTGCTGGCCCGCCTGGCCGCGGGCCCGACGCGGCGGCGCCCCGGCCGTCCGCGGGCGCTGATCCTCGCCCCGACGCGCGAACTGGCCACCCAGATCGAGGCCGCGATCGTGCCGCTGGCGCGCCCGCTCGGTCTCAGGGCCACCACCATCTTCGGCGGCGTGAGCGCGAACCCGCAGATCACCCGCCTGCGCGACGGCGTCGACATCGTCGTCGCCTGCCCCGGCCGGCTCGCCGACCACATGCGCACCGGCGAGGCGAAGCTGGACAAGATCGAGATCACCGTGCTCGACGAGGCCGACCACATGGCCGACCTCGGCTTCCTGCCGGAGGTCCGCCGCATCATGTCGGCGACCCCCGAGCGCGGCCAGCGCCTGCTGTTCTCCGCGACGCTCGACGGCGGCATCGATGTGCTGGCGAAGCGCTTCATGAACGACCCGATGCTGCACAGCGTCGACTCGGCGCAGTCCCCCGTCTCGACGATGACGCACCACGTGCTGCACCTCGAGGAAACCCACCGCCTGCCGGTACTGGTCGACCTGACCGCGGCTCCCGGCCGCACGCTGGTCTTCACCCGCACGAAGCACCGCGCGAAGGCCCTCACCCGCAAACTCGTCGCGAGCGGCGTCCCGGCCGTCGAGCTGCACGGCAACCTCGGCCAGAACGCGCGCACGCGCAACCTGGAAGCGTTCTCGTCGGGTGCGGCGAAAACCCTGGTGGCCACGGACATCGCCGCCCGAGGCATCCACGTGGACGACGTAACGCTGGTCATCCACGCCGACCCGCCCGTCGAGCACAAGGCGTACCTGCACCGCTCCGGCCGCACCGCGCGTGCGGGCGCGTCGGGCACCGTGGTGACCCTGATGACCGACGAGCAGGTCTCGGACGTCCGCGCGCTGACCCGGAAGGAGGGCATTTCGCCGACCACCACGCG
>NZ_PQIA01000194.1 GCF_003385235.1 Amycolatopsis circi
GCCTCGCGGAACCCCGGCACGTCCGCGCTTCCAGCGCGCTCGGGCTGTGGGCGTCGCTCCCCCGGGAGCTGGCGGTCCGCTTCGCGCCGCGGGTCGACCCGCTGGCGAAAGCCATCCTGCGCGAGGTCCAGCTGGCGGTGCCGGAGTACCGGCAGCCGATCGAGGGCGCGTTCGGGCACGTCATCACCCGGGGCGTCCGGCAGGCGATCGTCCAGTGCCTCGACAGCGTCGGCAAGCCCGCGGCCGCGCCCGCCGCCGCCTGGTCGGCGGTGTTCCGCGACCTCGGCAAGATCGAGTTCGCCGAGGGCCGCAGCCTCGACTGCCTGCAGACCGCTTACCGCGTCGGCGGCCGGGTGGCGTGGCGGCATCTCGCGGAGTTCGGGCAGACCGCCGGGCTCCCGGCGGAGACGCTCTGCACCAGTGCCGAAGCCATTTTCGCCTACGTCGACGAGATTTCCGCGCTGTCGATCGAGGGCTACACGGCGGCGCAGACCCGGGCGGCCGGGAACCTGGCCCGGCGCCGGCGCCGGCTGCTCGACTTGCTGCTCGCCGATCCGCCGTCCGCGCCGCAGACCATCGCGGCGCAGGCCGCCGCCGCGCAGTGGGGGGTCCCGGACGAGGTCACCGTCGTGGCCCTCGAACCGCGTTCCGGCCAGCACCGCCTCGCCACCCCCGACCTCCACCCGGACGTCCTCGTCGACCTCGAAGGCGGCGAACCGTGCCTGGTCACCGGAGCGCCGGACGAGCATCTGGCCGATCTCGCCGGGCGGCTGCCCGGCTGGCGCGCGGTGATCGGCCCCTCCGTCCGGCTCGCCGACGCGCCCCGGTCGCTGCTGTGGGCGCGCCGGACGCTGAGGCTCGTCCAGCGCGGAGTGCTGCCGGACGCGCCGGTGACGCACTGCGCGGACCACCTGTCGACGCTGTGGCTGCTCGCCGACGAATTCCTGGTCCGGGAACTGTGCGAGCGCAGCCTGGAACCATTCCGGGACCTCACTCCCAAACAGCGCGCGCGGCTCGGCGAGACCCTGCTGATCTGGCTGCAGTCCCGCGGCAGCGCACCCGAAATCGCGAAGATCCTCAAGGTGCATCCGCAGACCGTCCGGTACCGCATGCACCAGCTCACCGATCTGTTCGGCGACCGGCTCGACAACGCAGACGACCGGCTCGACCTGGAGATCGCCCTGCGCGCGGAAGCGCTGCTCGGCTCCTGACCCGCGTCATCCCAGCGAAGTGGTGAGGCATGTGACAGGACTGTCCGGCGAGACAGCCTTCGGACCGATGCTGAGCGGAGACGGACGGCCCGGGCGGCTGTGGGCGATGCTCCCCCGCGAGCTGGCCGCGGTGTTCCGGCCCCGGCTGCTGGACGTCGCCGACGACGTGCTGCGCGAGATCCAGCGCACCGTGCCCGGCTACGCGCAGCCCCTCGACGGCCCGTTCGGCAAAGCGCTGCGCGGCGGCGTGCAGGCGGCGATCCTGCAGTTCGTCGACCGGATCGCGACGGCGGGCGCGGTCGCCGACGATCGCCGGAAGGTGTTCGTCGCGCTGGGCGTGCACGAGTTCGAGCAGGGCCGCAACCTCGACGTCCTGCAAGCCGCGTACCGGGTCGGCGCGCGCGTGACCTGGCGGCGGATGGCCGAAGCGGGCACCCGGGCCGGGGTGCCGCCCGCGACGCTGTGCCTGCTGGCCGAAGCGATTTTCGCCTACATCGACGAACTGTCGGCGTTGTCGGTGGAAGGGCACGCGGCCGCGCGGGCCCGGGCGACGGGCGCGCGGGAACGCCGACGGCGGCGGCTGCTGGATCTGCTGCTCTCCGAACCGCCGACGCCCATCCAGGCGCTGGAGGAAGCCGCCTCGGACGCGGCGTGGCCGTTGCCCCGGCGACTGGTAGCGGTCGCTCTCGACGGACCGGCCGACGTCGTCGGGCTCGACGCTCTCGAAGACCTCGAAGACGCGGCGCCGCGGCTGTTGCTGGCGATGCCCGAGGAACGAGGCCCGCTCGCCGCCGCCTTGGCGGGTCACCGGGCGGCGATCGGCCCGCCAGTGCCTCCGCACCGGGCGGGCCGATCGCTGACGGCGGCGCGAGAGGCGTTGCACCTGGTCGCGGCCAACGTGCTCCCGGACGAGCCATTGACCTGGTGCGCGGACCATCTTTCGACGCTGCTGCTGCACAAGGACCCGTTGCTCCCGGCGAACGTCTCCCGCCGTCGACTGGCTCCGCTGGCCGCCTTGACCGCGAAGCAATACAGCCGGCTGGCCAGGACGTTGCTCGCCTGGCTGGAGACGCGCGGGAACGTCCGCGAGGTGGCGGACCGGCTGGCGATCCACCCGCAGACCGTCCGCTCTCGCGCCCAGGAGCTGGAAACGATGTTCGAGGGCAGGCTGTGGGACCCGGACGACCGCTTCGAGCTGATCCTGGCCCTCCGCGCCACTCTCCCCTAACCCGCCGCCGCCGTTTTGCCGTCCGTGAGGGGAACCCTGAGGGACTCTGAGTCCCTCAGGGTTCCCCTCACGGACTTTTGCCGGAGCAGCGCTCAGGCGGCGGACATCCCGGTGATCCGCCACTTCCCGCCGGTCCGCTCGGCGGTGACGCTCAGCTGCGCGGCCCCGGTGCTGCGCTGCCCGTCGCCCCGGGTGCCGGTCTGGTCGAGGAATACCAGGAGCGCCGCGCGATCGCCGTCCAGGAGTTTCACCCCGGACGCGACGGCGGTCGAGGTCACGACGAGCTTCTGCTCGGCGGCGAGCTGGCGGACCTGCCCGAAAAGCCGGGCGTACTGGGTGAGCGCGGGACCGGTCAGCAGGTCCTTGGCCGCCCGGTCGTTGCTGGCCGGATCGTCGTAGCGGTAGGAGAAAAGCGTGCCGAGCGCGGAGCTGATCTGCTTCCCCGCGTCCGCGGTGCCGGACACGTCGGACAGTGCGGTGTTGTGTGCGACAACAGCGTTCGTGTGGCGCGCCTCGACGATGAACCACCCCGCCAGCGCGGCCATCACGACCGCGACGGCCGCGAACACCAGCCGTGCTCGGCTTTTCCGCGGTACGGCAGGTTCGGCCGGTTCCTCGACCGCGGGCTCCTCAACCGGAACATCGACGGCGTCGTCCGGTTCCGAAGTCACCGGCTCGCGGTATCGTCCGGCGACTTTGACGGTTCGCTTCTTCATCCGCGTGGTCACGGTGCCTCCCCTGCCGGAACCTGGCCCAATGCGGTGACGTGCCACCCGTCCGGCGCACGGGTCAACTCGGCCTGGAACCGGGAGCGCTTGGTCACCGCCTCCTGGCCTGCGGGCGTGACGACCAGCTCGACGGACGTGATCAGCTTCGCGGTGCCCGCACCGGTGTCCACTTCGGTCACCGCGGCGTCGTTCACCTTCCCGACGGTGACGGTTTTCGCCTGTGCGATCCGGTCGAGGCTGCCCTGCCGGTCCTGCACCAGCTCGTCGTGCAGCGCGCCGCCGGACACGTCCAGCCAGTGCTGGTATCCGGCGGCCGCCTGCCGATAGTCCAAAGTGGTCAGTCCGGCGATCGCGGAACGCCCGGCCCGCAACGCGTCTTCGCGGACGACCGCGCGTGCTACGCCGTCGTCGTGCGCGGCTTGCCACCACGTGTACCCGGCCCACCCGGCCGCCGCGGTCGCGAGGATCGCGGCGATCTGGGCCAGCGGCGCGAAAATCCTCACGGCTGTCCTCCCGGTGCGTTCTGCGAACCCCGCACGTTCGTCGGGTCGCCCTTCGGCAGCGCGCAGCGCGCGGCAGTGTTCAGCGGTCTGGTCGAGGTGTCGAGACCGTCGTGGTACGGCGTCGCGTATCCGGTCGTGCACGGGGGTGGGTCGAAGAACGACAGCGAGAGCCCGAAGTGCGCGCCGTCCGGCCGGACGACCGAGCTGACCGCGCCGACCGCCCGCGGTGCGGTGATCAGCAGCTGCCGGATCCCGCTTTGCCGGGATTCGAGGACGTCCGCAGTGGTGAGCAAGTTCGCGAGCAGCACGCCCAGCTGCGGCCCGGAGTCGCGGATCAGCGAACCGACTTCGTTCGCGGCAGCGGGCACTGCCGGAATGAGCTTGCGGAGGTCTCCGTCGGATTGTTTCAACGTCGACGCGAGCAGTTTGGCGTTGGCGCCGAAGCTGCGGATCGCGTCCGCCTGCTGCGCCTGGGTGTCGAGGACGGTGTGCGCGTCAGTGACGAGCTGGGTCAGCGGCGCGACGTGCGCGCTCGCCGCCTGCACGAACTCGATGCCGCGGCCGACAAGCTGGTCCAGCGCGGGACCAGCACCGGACGTCGCGTTGTACAGCTCGTCGACGACGGTGCGCAGTGCGGGCTTCGGCACCGACGCGGCAAACGAGTCCACAGTAGACAGAACGGTGTCGACCGGGAGCGGGATTTTCGTGTTGTCCTGGGTGATCACTGAGCCGTCGTGCAGTACCGGGCCGCCGGAGGTGCGCGGCCGCAGATCGACGTACTGCTCGCCGATCGCCGACCGGTCGGCGACGACGGCTTCGGTGTCCGCGGGGACGGGCGCGGTGCCGGAGTCGAGGTCGAGATCCGCTTCCATCCCGGCCGGGGTGAGCCGGAGCTGGCCGACCCGGCCGATCGGCACTCCCCGGTAGGTGACCTCGGCGTTGGTGAAAATGCCGCCGCCAGTGGGAAACTGCGCCTTCACGGTGTAGCCACGGTCGAAGAACACCTTGTCGAGACCGGCATAAGTCGCCCCGACGTAGGCGACGCCGACGACGGCGAGGACGACGAACAACGTCACCTGCACGCGCACGAACCTGGTGAGCATCAGTGGCCTGTCTTCAGGAAGCCGTTGAGGTAGTCGCCGCGGATCGCGTCCAGCGCGGCGTCCGGGAAGGGGAAGGTGAAGATCATCTCCATCGCCTTCGGCAGTTTGTCCCCGGAATCGGCCAGCCGCCGCAGCAGGGGCGCGAGGGCCTGGAGATCGGCGACCAGGTCGTCCTTGCTGCGGTTGACCGTGCCGACGGCGACCGAGGTCAGGCCGTCGAGCGACTTGAGCATCCCGACCAGCGCCTCCCGCTGCTGGTTGAGGACGCTGATGCCCGGGGTCAGGCCGGTGAGCGTCGTGGTGATCTGGTCGGTGTGCGCGTTCAGGGTTTCGGCGAGCCGGTTGACGCTCTCGATCGCCCGGGTGATCTCGCCGCGCTGTTCGTCGAGTCCCTTGACGAGAGTGTCCAAATTGGACAGCAGGCTCCGAGCCGCGGTTTCCTTGCCGCCGAGCGCCGCGTTGAGCTGGTGGCTGATGTTCTGGACCTGGGCGACACCGCCGCCGTTGAGCAGCAGGGAAAGCGCGCCGAAGACCTCTTCGATCTGCGGGGTCAGCGTGGAGCGGTCGAGCGGGATGACGGCCCGGTCGACGAGCTTGCCCGAGGGCGTCGCGTCGGGCGGCGGGGCCAGTTCGACGAACTTCTCGCCGAGGATGCTCGCCTGCCGCAGCCGCGCGACCGCATTGGCAGGCAGGTCGACGTCGCCGTTGAGCACCAGGTCCACGATCGCGCTGTGCCCGTCCGCGGCGAGTTCGACCTTCGCGACCTGGCCGACCGGCACGTCGTTGACCTTGACGCCGGACTGCGGCACCAGGTCGAGCACGTCGGTGAAGCTCGCCGTGACGTGGATCGGGTGGTCGCCGAGCGCGGCGCCGCCGGGCAGCGGGAGGTCGTACACGCTCACCCCGGTCCCGCATCCGGTCGTGACCAGAACCAGGGTCAGCACCGCAGCGGCCTTCGCCGGGGATTTCATTTCGTCTCCGGGAATTCGAGGAGGTTGCCGCGGCCGTCGATGAGCCCGGCGTCCGGGTCGTAGGCTCCGAGCACGTTCGTCAGCGCGTTCGGGGCCGCGCTCAGCGCCTCGGCGAGGGAGTCCTTCTGGTTCACCAGCACCTTCGTGACGCCGGCCAGTTTGTCCACATCGGACTGCACCTTGCCCCGGTTGTCCTTGACGAACCCCTGCACGACGCCCAGCGCCTGGGTCAGTTCGGTCAGCGCGCCGGAGAACTGGTCGCGCTGGTCGGCGAGGACTTTGCTGAGCGACGAGATCTGCGCGATGGCCTGCTTCACCTGCCCGTCGTTGGCGGCGAGCATCGCGGTGAACTTGCTGATGTTGTCGACCGAGCTGAACAGATCGTCCTTGGAATCGCTTGCGGCACGGGCGAATTCGCCGAGATTCTTGATCGCCTGCCCGATCGTCTGGCCGTTCCCGTTGAGGTACTCGGCCGATTTCGTCAGGACGTCGCTGACCGCGCCGTCCTTGTTGGCGCCCTGCGGGCCGAGCGCCGCCATCAGCTGGTTGAGGCTGCGCAGCAGATCGTCGACCTCGACCGGCGTCGCGGTGCGCTCGCGCGGGATCGACGCGCCGTCGGCCAGCTCGGGGCCGCCAGTGAAGACGGGCGTGAGCTGCACGTACCGGTCGGCGACGAGGCTGGGCGTGATGACGACCGCGCCGGCGTTGGCGGGCAGCCGCACGTCCGGTTTGAGCGTCATGGTCACTTTGACGTCAGTGCCGTTCGGCTCCACTTTGGACACCGAGCCGATGGCGACTCCGAGAACGCGCACGTCCGAGTTCGGATAGATGCCGACGGCGGCGCTGAAATACGCGGTCAGGGTGCGATCGCGCGGCGCGGCCGCCACCTGCCATCCCGCCATGACCAGAAGCGCGCACACCACGCCGAGCGCGAGCGCGCGCAGCCTGGCCCGCCTGCGTGCCTGGGCTCCCAGGTCGATGAGCTGGTGCGCCATCAGCGTCCCCCGTTCTTCGGTGGCAGGCAGCTGCCCGGTGTGGCGCCGTTCGGGACGAGCCCGCAGAGGTAGGTGTCGATCCACCGGCCGTTGCCGACCGCGTTGCCGAGCAGCCGGTAGAACGGACCGGCCAACCGCAAACTGTCCTCGAGCCGCCCCTGGTTGCGCTGGAGCACGGTCGCGACGCGGTCGAGCTGGTCGAGCGCGGGCCCGAGGGTCTTCTGGTTCTCCGCGACCAGCCCGCGCAGCTGGATCGAGAGGTTCTTGACGCCGCTGAACAGCTTCGCGATCGCGTCCTTGCGGTCGTTCAGTTCCTTGAGCAGCGTGGTGCCGTCGCGGATGAGGGCCTGGATCTGGTTGGAGCGCTCGCCCAGCGTTTTCGACACCTTGTTGGTGTTCTGAAACAGCTTCACCAGCTCGTCGTCGCGGGACGCGAGCGTTTGCGACAGGGCGGCGATCCCGTTGAACGCGGTCCGGACGTCGCTGGGCGCCGACGCGCCGAGCGTCTCCGACAGGGTACGAAACGCCTGCGCGAGCTGGCCGGTGTCGATGGCTCCGACGGTTCCGGCCAGGTCGTTGAAAACCGCGGTGACGTCGTACGGCGAACTCGTCCGCCCGACCGGGATCGGCTGGTCCGGGTTCAGCTCGCCGTCGCCGACCGGATCGAGCACGAGGTTCTTCTGGCCCAGCAAAGTCTTGATCTTGATCGCCGCGGTCGTCCGGTTGCCCACCCAGGTGTCCTTGACGCGGAACAGGACCTCGACGTGGTCCCCCGCCAGCCCGACTCCGGTGACCTCTCCGACTTTCACCCCGGCGACCCGGACCTCGTCGTTCGGCTTGAGCCCGGCGGCCTCGCGGAACTCCGCCTTGTAGGTCGTGCCGCCGCCCAGGATCGGCAGGTCGTCGGAGAAGAAGGTCGCGGTGCCGACCAGCGCCATGAGCAGCGCGGTCACCGCACCGACGGCAATCGGGTTGCGCAGCCGGAACGGTTTGATCCGGGGCGGTTTCACCGGCACCTCGCAGCGGTCACCGGAATACCGGGCATCGGCCCGCCGGGGGCGGGCTTCGCATCGGTCCGCACCGAGCAGAGGTAGAAGTTCGCCCAGGATCCGTAAGAGAAAATCGTGCCGATGCGATCGAGCTTCTTCGGCAGGTTGGCGATGAACTGCTCGAACACCGGCGTGTTGTCGGCGAGGTTCTTGGACAGGTCGCCGAGCGCGGAGATGCTGTCCTTGAGCGGCTGGCGGCCGGCCTGCAGCAGCCCGGCGGTAGACGTGGTGAGTTCGCCGAGCCCGCCGATCGCCTGCCCGATCGGCTTCGCGTCCGCGGCGAGGCCGGTGACGAGTTGTGCCGTCGTGTCCACGAGGGCGTCGAACTGGTCGCCCTGCGCGTTCACGGTGTCGAGGAGCGTATTCAAGTTGCCGATCACCTTGCCGATGACGGCGTCCTTTCCGGCCAACGTGGACGTCAGCGACGCCGTGTGCTGGAGCAGGCTCTCGATCGTGCTGCCCTCGCCTTGCAGGACCTGGATGATCTCGAAGGACAGCTGGTTGACGTCTTTCGGGGACAGGGCTTGGAACAGCGGTTTGAAGCCGTTGAACAACATGGTCAGATCGAGCGCCGGTTTCGTCTTGTCCGGCGGGATCAGCGCGCCGTCATCGAGCGTCGGCGACGCACCGGAGGGTCCGGGGTCGACCGAGAGGTAGCGCTGCCCGACCAGGTTGCGATAGCGGATGACGACCGAGGCCGCGGCGGTGAGCCGGTGGGTCCGGTCGACGGAGAACGAGACGTCGGCGAGCCGGTGCTCGACGACCCGCACCTCGTCGACCTGGCCGATCCGCACGCCCGCCATGCGGACCTCGTCGCCGGGATTGACCGAGGTCGCGTCGGTGAACCGGGCGGTGTAGCCGACCGTCGTGCCGACGTTCGAATTGGCGATCGTGATCGCCAGCACGGCGGTCGCGCACACGGTGACCACAAAGAAAACCAGGCCTTTGAACGTGGGGCCCGCGACGCTCTTCATCGGACAGTCACCTCCGTTCCGCGCAGTGCCGGTCCGATGAGGACACTGCTCCAGTCGGGAACCTCGCCCAACGAGGGCTTCAAGAGTTCGGCGACGAGCTGCCGCTCCCCCTGCGAATTCGCCGGGCCGAGGTCACCCTCGGCGGCTCCAGCGGCCGCACCTCCGCCGTAACACTTCGGGCCGCCGGTGGCGTCGTAACGCGGGCTGTCGCGGCCGGGCACGTACTTGTCGCGCGGGTCCTGAACGGTCAGCGTCACGTGCAGGCCCGGTTCGTTCGTTCCCTTGCCGAGCGCCTTTTCCATCAACGGTTTGAGCCGGTCGACGGCATCGAACAGGCAGGGGAATTCGGGCGAGTACCGCGACAGCAGTTCCAGCGACGGCCGGCTCGCGGCGGAAACGCCGATGATGTTGTCCGCGTTCTTCCGCAGGAAGTCGTTCAGGTTCCCGGCGGCTCCGGTCACGCTCGAGTAGAGGCTGCTGAGGTTGCCGCGAGTGTCCACAATGGTCTTCGCGGTGGTCGACAAGTCGCTCAGCGCCTGGAGGATGTCCGGGGCCGCCCCGGTGTAGACGTCGGCCGCGTCGGCGAGCCCGGTGATGTCGGCCTTGAACTGCGGCAGCAAGGGGTTCAGCTTGGCCAGCAGGTCCTGCAGCTGCACAATGCTGTCGCCGAGCGGTTTCCCGCGGTTGTCGAGGGCGAGCGAGATCGCGCCGAGCGAGCTGTTCAGCTTCTCCGGCTGGACCGCTCGCAGCAACGGCAGCAGATCGCCGAGCACGCGCTCCAGTTCGATCGCGTTGGCGGAGCGGTCTTGTGCGATGACGTCGCCCGCGCGCAGCGCACCGACCGGACGAGCGGGCAGCACGAGGTTGACGTACCGCTCGCCGAACACCGTCTTCGGCAGCAGCCGCGCGGAGACGTTGCCCGGCAGCTGCCCGATCTTCGCCGGGTCGAGCGCCAGGTCGATCTCGGCTCCGGCCGCCGTGCTGCGCACCGCCCGGACCTCGCCGAACGGCACCCCCTTGACCTTCACCTCGGCGGTCGGCGTGAGCTGGCTTCCGACCCGGTCCGCCTCCAGCGTCACCAGCGCCGAGTCGTCGAAATCCTTGTCGTAGATCGCCACCGCGAGGTATCCGAGAAGGGCGAGCACGCCGAGGAACGCGACCCCGGCCAGCTGCGTGGCCAGCCGGTTCATCCGGACACCTTCACCGTGGTCGTCGCGCCCCAGATCGCCAGCGAGAGGAACAAGTCGAGCACGCTGATCAGCACGATGGACGTCCGCACGGCCCGGCCCACCGCGACCCCGACGCCGGCCGGGCCGCCGCTCGCACGATAGCCGTAAAAGCAGTGCGTGAGAATCACCCCGACGCTGAACACCAGCACTTTTCCGAAGGACCACAGCACGTCAACGGGCGGCAGGAACAGCGTGAAGTAATGGTCGTAGGTGCCGCCGGACTGTCCGAAGAAGACCACCGTGGTCAGCCGGGAGCCGAGGTAGGAGATCAGCAACCCGATGACGTACAACGGGATGATCGCGATGAATCCGGCGACGATCCGCGTCGTCACGAGGTAGGGCATGCTCCGCACGGCCATCACCTCGAGCGCGTCGATCTCCTCGGAGATCCGCATCGCGCCGAGCTGGGCGGTGAACCCGCTGCCCACAGTGGACGAAAGCGCGAGCCCGGCGACGAGCGGCGCGATCTCCCGGGTGTTGAAGTACGCGGTCAGGAAGCCCGTCATCGCCGAAATGTTGATCTGGTTGAGCGCGCTGAACCCCTGCAGCCCCACCGTGACGCCGGTGAACACGCACAGCCCGACCATCACGCCGATCGTGCCGCCGATCACCGCGAGCGCGCCGCTGCCGAACGTCACTTCGGCCAGCAGCCGCACGACCTCGCGGAAGTAGCGGGTCACGGCGAGCGGAACGGCCGCGATCGCGCGGACGTAGAAAAGCAGCTGGTCGCCGAGGTCGAACAGCTTGTCGCCGGGCTTGCTGAGGTTGACCACTCAGGTTCCCTTCGCCGGAACGAGTTGCAGGTACAGGGCGGTCAGCACAGTGTTGACGAAGAACAGCAACAGGAACGTGATGACGACCGACTGGTTGACGACGTCGCCGACCCCTTTCGGCCCGCCCTTCGGATTCAAGCCTCGGTAGGACGCCACTACTCCGGCGAGAAAGCCGAAGATGACTGCTTTCACTGAGCTGGCAACGAGATCGGACAGCTGCGCGAGCGCGTTGAAGCTGGCCAGGTAGGCACCGGGCGTACCGCCCTGGACGATCACGTTGAAGAAGTAGCCGCCGAGCACCCCGACCACGCTGACCAGGCCGTTGAGCAGCACGCAGGCGAGGACCGCCGCTTGCACGCGCGGCACGACCAGCCGCTGGATCACCGAAACGCCGAGCACCTCCATCGCGTCGATCTCCTCGCGGATGGTGCGCGCGCCGAGGTCGGCGCAAATCGCGCTGCCGCCCGCGCCGGAGATGATCAGCGTCGTGACGATCGGGCTGGCCTGCTGCACGACGGCCAGCACGCTCGCCGCGCCGTTGAACTGCTGCGCGCCGATCTGGCTGGTGAGCGAGCCGAGCTGCAGCGAAATCACCGCACCGAACGGGATGGAGACGAGAATCGCCGGCGAGATGGACACGCTGGCGATGAACCAGAACTGCTGGACGAATTCCCGGACCTGGTACGGGCGGCGGAACATCGCGAGAATGATGTCCAGGCCCATCGCGCACATCCGGCCGAACTCGCGGAGGCCGCTCACCGCCCGTCGGGGGATCTGGGTCAGCAGGGTCGTCACGGCGCCGTCCCGCAGCCGTTCGGCCCGGAGCTTCCGACGCACCGGAGCACCAGATCGGTCGTCAAAGTGTTGCCCGGCCCGGAAACCAGCCCGGTGAACAGGCGGCTGAGGTCCTCGTGGCCGACGCAGCCGGTGAACGGCGGAGTCGTGAACGTGGTTGTCACCTTGGCCGGTGGCGCGGGGAAAGCCAGCGGCAGCAAGGCTTTCAGGGTCACTTCGGCGGACTGCGCGGTGCGGCAGTCCGGGCCGACGTCGAGCGGTCTGCCGTCCACTTTCACGTTCGACAGCTTGACGAAGACCTTCGCGGTGACCTCGGAATCGGCGCAGAGGTTGGTCCCCGTCCGTTTGCAGTTGGTGTCCTTGCCGGTCAGCACCTGGGTGGTGCCGGTGACGTCGCCGTCCGGGACGAGTTCGACGGTGGCGGTGGCCGGCATGAACCGGAAGGCGACGAAATAGCTTTCGGTCGTTGGAATACTGAGCTTGCCGGTCAATGGCACGCGGCCGCTGAGGCCGAGCAGGGCGCCGTCGAAACGGCCCTGCGGGAAGCTGATGTCCGACCCCAGCTTCGCGACGTGGCTGGTGGTCGGCTGCTGTGCGTCGCCGACGTAGAACCCGACCGGGAAATTAGTGGCGGCGGCGGGCGCCGGTGCTGGCGCGTTCTCGCCGGGCGCGGCTTGCGCGGAGCCCAGCGAGAACGCGGCCAGCACCAGTACCAGCGGCAGTGAGAACCGGGTCAGCGCAGACATTCGGACTTCCTCATCGAAGACGTTCCTCCCGAAGCTACTGACGATTCTCGTTGCGGCACAAGGCTTTCCGCGTTCTTGTCACGCCGGTCGGCGTTTTCGCGGCGTTAATTCACTTCCGCGTGAGCGTCACGTCCAGTTTGTTGCCAGGACCCGAGGCGAGATCGGTGATCAAGCCGGTCAGGAAGCCGCAGCCGGTGAACGCCGGGATGGTGTAGGTCGCGGTCAGCTTGCCGCCCGCGCCGGGGTCGAACCCGGACGCCGAGGAGAGCGGCACCTCGGCCGGAGTCTTCGTGCGGCAGGAGTTCGACGTCATGATCGGGAAGCCGAACAGCCGTACCTTGGCGAGCTGGACGTCCACCTTCGCGTTCGCCTTGACCGCGCCGCCGGCGAACGTGCCGTCGATCGCTCCGGCCTGGCTCAGCTTGACGGTCGCGGAGGCCGGGAGGAAGCCGAACAGCCGGAAGTACACGTCCGATTTGGGCAGGGCGAACTGGGCGTCGAACTTGCCCGCGGCCGCGTCGAGCTTCGCTTCGAGCCTGCCGGGGCCGAGCGGCAGGGTGGCGTTCAGCTGCTTGAGCGTTGTTTTGCCGCGGAGGGAGTAGGTGAACGCGGTGGTGCCCGGCGGGGTGGTGGTG
>NZ_PQIA01000196.1 GCF_003385235.1 Amycolatopsis circi
GTCGGAGATCGCGTCGCTGGCAGCGCGTTGGGCCCGAGCGGCGGCGCGCTGCGCCATCGCCGCGGCCGCCGCCGCGGAGGCTGCGGCGCGAGACGCCTTGACTGCCGCGGCAGCCGCGCCGAGAGCGACCTGAGCGGCGTTGGCGGCGCCAGCCGCTGCGGTCGCGGCGCGCCCGGCCGGCCGCAGCGGCGGCCCGGCCGGAGTCATTCCTGGCTTGTTCGGTTTCCGCCGCGGCTCGAGCGGCGGCTTCCTTGGCCAGCCGCGCGGCCTCGACCGCGCGACCGGATGCTTCTTCGGCCGCAGCGGTTTCGGCGACCGCGCGTACCTGCTCGTCCTTAGCTACCTGCGCCAGATGGGCAACCGAAAGCAGTTCCTGGTCGCGTTCGCGCGCAACGAACTGACCGGTGTCGGGAAATCACGCAGCGCTTCGGGAGACCCGTCGTCGAGCGCTTGCGATGCCGCTTGCTTGGCCTCCGGACCGCCGGCGGACAGGACTTGCACGACACGGACCCGGTCATCGGGACGGACGGCCCCGCGCACGCCGACAAGAGCTTGCAGAAGCCCCGGACCGACCTCAGACCAGCCGATCAGCAACAACGGCCCCACCGCATCGAACAACGCCCTGCCGACCTCACCAGCAGCCCACGGCTCGGCAATCCCGAGGCGAGCCCGAGACCTAAGCGGATGAGCTCACGAACGAGTCTGGCCGCGAGAGCCAGACCTGGAAATCCCCATCAGCGCGCACGTCCGGCCGCGCGGACGGCCATACCCGTTCGGTACGCCGAGGGAGGAAGCAGGTGGCCGATGCCGGGAATCCCGCGAGTCCGAGCAACTCGCGGGATCCCCGGCCGGCTCCGGACGGCCGGCAATGGGGGGAAGCCGCCCAGGTCGGTGGATCAGTCGTCGGCGTGTGTGACGACCTGCCGGCGACGCGGCGGAGCTGCCAGCGGCGTGGACGGCCATGGCCGGTTCGGCCACCAGAACCGCTTGCCGATATCGAGTGCGAGAGCGGGGACCAGGAGCGACCGCACCACGAAGGTGTCGAGCAGAACGCCGACCGAAACAACCACGCCCGCCTCCGCCAGCGAAACGCTCGGCAAGGTAGCGATGACGGCGAACGTCGCGGCCAAGATGACCCCGGCGTTGGTGATGACCCCGCCGGTGCTGGTCAACCCGGCCAGCACGCCGCGGCGGTGACCGATCACACCGACCTCCTCCTTGATCCGGTGCATGAGGAAAATGTTGTAGTCGACGCCGAGCGCTACGAGGAACACAAAGCCCATCAAAGTCCAGGACTCGTCGACGCCGGCGAATCCGAAAACATTCTTGAACAGCAGGTGGCTGACTCCCAGTGCGGCGAGATAAGAAAGCACAACAGTCACCAGCAGCAGCAACGGCGCGACGATCGACCTCAGCAGCAGCATCAGAATGCCGCCGATGACGATCAGCGCCAGCGGAATGACGAGCCGTTGATCAGCGCTGCCCGCACGCAGCTTGTCGAGCGAGGTCGCGGTCGGCCCGCCGACGTTCGCCCCGGAATTCGGCGTCTGCGTCGCCAAGGCGTCCCGCAGCCTGTCGACGGTCTGCCCAGCACGATCGCTGTCGGCCGGATCCGCGAGAACCACCGAGATCTTGGCGAGCGTGCCGTCCAGCGACATCTCGGTCCTGGGCACGGAGGCGACTCCTGGGGTGCCCGCGAGCACCGCGGCCACCCGATTGGCCGAGGCCGCGGGAGCGACCACTGTGGTCGGCGCGGGTGCACCCGCCGGGTAGTGCGCGCCGATGATGTCCTGCCCGACCGCGGACTCGGGAGTGTGCCGCAACTGCTGCGCCGGGGTCAGCCCGACATGCAGCCCCAGCAGCCCGAACCCCAGCGCCGCGATGACCACGGCCGACACCGTCCAGACCAGCCGGGCGCGCTTGGCGAGGAACGAGCTGATCCTGGTCCAGACGCCGCGGGCGCTCCTCGGCTCGGTCCCCTCGCGCGGGATGAGCGGCCAGAAGGCCCATCGGCCGACAACCACGAGCAGGGCGGGCAGCAAGGTCATCATGACGACCAGCGCGCTGAGTACCCCGATGGCGCCCAGCGCTCCCAGCCCTCGGCTCGAATTCAAGTCGGCGAACAGCAAGCACAGCATCGCGACCGCGACCGTGGCCGCCGAGGCGACGACGGCGGGACCGGATCGGCGCAGCGCCTCGGCCATGGCCTTGTACCGGTCGGCGTGCCGGTGCAGTTCCTCCCGGTACCGGGCGACCAGGAGAAGCGCGTAGTCCGTGCCGACCCCGAACACCAGCACGGTCATGACGCCCTGGCTGGGTCCGCTGACCGGCAGGTCGAGGTTCTGCGCGAACCAGTAGGCGACCGCTGTCGTGACCCGGCTCGCGACGCCCACCGCGATCAACGGCAGCAGCCACAGGAACGGGCTGCGATAGGTCAGCAGGAGCAGGACCGCCACGATGATCGCGGAGAGGATCAGCAGGTTGCTGTCCAGGTCGTCGTACACCGCGACATGGTCGGTCACCTGACCGGCCGCACCCGCCACCTTCACGTGCAACCCGGCGTCGTCCTTGCCGGCGAGCTCGGCCCGGATGGCCTTGGTGCGCTCGGGGACGTTCTCTCCTTTGTCCAGCAATTGCACGGTGAGCAGAAGCGCGTTGCCGTCCTTGGCCGCTTCGGGGACCGAGATCTTGCCGCTGGCCGAGAACCGGGCCAGCGCGGCCCGGTCCTGCTCGACCCGGGCCCGGTCGGCGCGGGTGAGCCCGCCGTCCCGGCTGTACACGATCAGCGCGGGCACGGTCTGGTTGCTGCCGAATTTCTTGGCCTGCACCGCGACCTGGGTGGACTGGGCGGCACGAGGCATGGTGGAAGTGGCCTCGTTCTTGGTCACCGTGCCGATTTTGGCGGCGAACGGAAGCGCGACCGCGAGCATGACGGCCCAAGCGCCCAGCAGGAACCACTTGTGCCTTCGGCCCGCCAGAGAACGGGCCAAGCCGGACAGGAAACGGGACACCGGAACTCCTCTGGTGGGACGCGGATCGACGTCCTCAGTCTTGTTCCTCCGACCCGTTCGCGAATCGCCGACGAGAACGGAATCGCGCCTCCTCCTCGCGAGCGAGACCGTCTCACTCCTGAGGAGGAGGCTGCTCCCGGTTGGCGGTGACCAGACCTGTTTCGTAAGCGCAAACGACGACCTGGACCCGGTCGCGCAGCCCGAGTTTGGACAGGATGCTGCTCACGTGAGTCTTGACGGTGTGCTCGCTGACCGACAGCGTCGCGGCGATCTCGGCGTTGGACTGCCCGTGCGCGAGCCAGCGCATCGTCTCGCGCTCCCGACCGGTCAGAATGTCCAGCCTCGTGCTCGGCGTGCCCGGCCGGGCGGCGGAGCGCTCGACGATGTCGGCGATCAGCCTGCGGGTGACCGAAGGCGCGAGCAGCGACTCGCCCGCGGCGACGATCCGAACGGCGCGCACCAAATCTTCTCTGCGGACGTCCTTGATCAGGAATCCGCTGGCACCGGCCTGAAGAGCCGCGTAAACGTGCTCGTCAAGGTCATAGGTGGTCAGCATGACGACCCGGCAGCCCCCGCCCTCGCACACCTGCCTCGCGGCCTCGATGCCGTCCAGGTTCGGCATCCGCACGTCCATCAGCACCACATCGGCCTTGTGCGCGCGGACCGCTTCGACCGCTTCGACTCCGTCAGCCGCCTCGGCCACCACCTCGATGTCGGACTGCGCGTCGAGGATCATGCTGAACGCGCCCCGCACCAGCGGCTGGTCGTCGGCGACCACTACCCGGATAGTCACACCGTCTCCTGTTCGCCGGCCAGCGCGAACGGCAACTCCGCCGACACGACGAAACCCCGGCCTTGCGAGCCCGCCTCGATCGAGCCGCCGCACGAGGCGACCCGTTCCCTGATCCCCACCAGGCCGTGGCCGGAGACCGCGCCACGGGTCCCCCAGCCGTCATCGGCGATCCGCAGGGTGAGCCGGTCGGCGGACCAGCTGACGGTCACCTCGGCATGCTCGGCGACAGCGTGTTTGAGCACGTTGGTGAGTGCCTCCTGAACGATCCGGTACGCCGCGATCCCGATCCCCGGCGAGACCTCGCGGGGCGAGCCGGTCGTGCGGTACGAAACTTCCAGCCCGGCTCCGCCGACCTGGGCGACCAGTTGCTCCACGTCGTGCAGACCGGGTTGCGGCAGCAACGGAGTCTCGCCGTCGGTGTCCCTGAGGACGCCGAGCAGCCGCTTGAGCTCCACTTGCGCGGTACGGCCCGCGTCCGCGATGGCGTCGAAAGCGGCTCTCGCTTTGCCTGGTTCGGACTCCAGCGCGACGGGCCCGGCCTCTGCCTGCACGGTCATCACCGCGACCGAATGCGCGAGAATGTCGTGCATGTCCCTGGCGATCCGCTGCCGTTCTCGCGCGGCGGCGCGGAAGGTCTCCAGATCCCGCTCGCGCTCGAGAGATCGCGCACGGTCTTCGAGGGATTCGACGTAGGCCC
Source organism: Amycolatopsis circi (assembly GCF_003385235.1). Taxonomy (GTDB): domain Bacteria; phylum Actinomycetota; class Actinomycetes; order Mycobacteriales; family Pseudonocardiaceae; genus Amycolatopsis; species Amycolatopsis circi. Next base: position 4,502 of record NZ_PQIA01000196.1, read on the forward strand.
GCCGGATCCGGGCAGTCGAACCGAGCAGATAAGCGCCGATCACGACCAGCAACGGGAACTGGTAGCTGAGCACGGCATCGCGCACCGAACCCGCCGAAGTCACTACGGCGACCGGTCCCAGCAGCAGCACCAGCAGGCGCTGCCAGCGTTTGCCGCGGTCCGCGATCGTGTAAGCGGCGACCAGCACGCCGTAGGGCATCCGCTGTTCCGGAACGTTCGGAACCAAGGCGGCGGCGAGCGCGGCGGCTCCGACGACGAGGCCGACGCCGAAAGGGAAACGCCGTCGCCACACCAGCGGGATCGCGGTCATCGCCGCGATGAGGTACCACCACGTGGGAACGTGAGGATAGGTGCCGCTCCACGGCCTGATGCCGACGAGCACGACCACCGTCATCAGCACGACCGCGGCGAGCGCGGAGTCGAGAACCATCGGCTTGGACAGCAGCCGTCGTCTGAGCGAGCGGACGAACTCACTCAGCCGACGGCCGCGGTCCAAGCCATTCATTACGGCGAGTATTCCAGAATCTCCCGTCCGTCGTGGCCTGCCGGACGATCATCGCCCGGGTATCCAGGCACCGCGGCGCATGACCCGCCGAAGGGCGAGGTCTCGGCCGAGCACGAGCAAATCGGCGCGCAGCCCCGGAGCCAATCGCCCGGTGACGCCGGCGAGCCCCAGGACCGCCGCGGGAGTGGCGGTGGCCATCCGGACCGCCGCGGGCAACGGGACTCCCGCCGAACGCACGGTGAAACGCAGGACATCGGCGAGGAAGCTCGTGCTGCCGCAGAAGGACGCGCCGTCGTGATTGAGCGCGACACCGTCCCCGACGACGCCGACCGGGCCGCCCATGCTGAATTCAGCGCCGACCGGGAGACCGGTGCCGGCGGAGGCGTCGGAGATCAGGCACAGCCGGTCGGGGCCCAAACACCGGAAAGCGATCCGGACGAGCTCACTGGTCAGGTGCGCGCCGTCGGCGATGATCTCGGCGGTGAGAGTGTCCGAGCTCAGCGCCGCCTCCAGCAGACCGGGATAGCGCCGCGGCATCCTTTGCAGCGTCGACTGTGCGCTCCACAGGTGCGCGACATGGCTCAGCCCGGCGGCGGCCGCCCGATCCAGCACCTCGACACCAGCGGTGCTGTGTCCGGCCGAGACGACCACTCCGGCAGCACGAAAAACGGTGATGAGTTCGCCCGAACCCGGCAGTTCGGGAGCGACGGTGATCATCCGAAGCAGATCAGTGTCATCGAGGAAATCGCGCCACGAGCCGTCCGAAGGCTTGCGCAGCAATCGCGCGGGATGCGCACCGCGTTGCTCTTCGCTGAGGTACGGGCCCTCGAGGTGCACGCCTTCCGGACGCCGGTCCGCGGGGAGCGTCATGGGAGAAGACCCCATCTCCAGCCGGATCCCGCCTCGCCAGCTGACGCAACAGAGCCGCGGCCCCACGGTCCAACGCGACCATCCGACAACTGGCATCCGTCTTCGGCAGACAGACGCCCCGCCCGTCCCGCTCGACGAGCTGCCGCACCACCGACAACGTCCGCGTCCCCACATCGACGTCGCACCACCGCAAACCGACAGTTTCGCCGCGCCGCAACCCCAGCAGCGCCGCCACGTGGAACAGCGCGTACAACCGGTGGTCACGGCCGTGTTCAAGAAACATCGCGGTCTGCTCCGCCGTCCAGACCGGGAGCGGTGGCCGCTCGCCGGTCCGGTGCCACAGTTCGACACGAGCCTGCGTCCACACCACCACACGCTGTCGGCGCGCCGGCGGCAACTCCACCCAGCGCGCATGGTCGATCCGGCGATCTCCGTAGCCGATGCCGCCCGCGGGCCAGCCAGGTTTTTGAATGTGATTCAAAGAGAGGGAGGACGTGACGGGATTCGACGTGTCGTTCTTCGGGATCTCGCCCCGTGAGGCCGCGTCGATGGATCCGCAAAGGCGGATCTTGCTGGAGACGGTGTGGGAGGCACTCGAGGACGCGGGGATCCCGCCCGATGCGCTGGCGGGCAGCAGCACCGGTTTTTTCGTCGGGGAGCAGGCCTCGGGACTACTGGGACCTGGTGCGCGACGAGAACTGCGACATGTACGCGTTGCAGGGCAGTCAGCAACGGGTGAGCATTAGCTGAACCCGGAAGCAAGGCGGCAGCTCTGAAGGACAAGTTGGACACCCCGGCCGAGCAGAGCGCGGCCGGCCCGATCGCCAGGGTCAAGGACCCGGCAATTTCGTGAATGTCCTGGCACTCGCCGAATCGCCCTAGCCAGTGCGTTCGATCCGGCTGACAGCACGCAGAGGCACGCCGCCGGGTTCTCTCCCCGTTTCCGCGCCTCCGCGCTCCGCGGGCCGGAGCTTGCGCGCCCGCAGCGAAATTTCCAGGTCGAACCGCGCGTCCGGCTCGTGGAGCTGGTCGCCGAAGAGCGCGTTCAGGGTCCGCAGGCGGTTGCGTGCCGTTTGCGGGTGCACGCCGAGGATTCCGGCGATCTCCGGGGCGCTGCCGCTGGTGGTGAGGAAGGCGAGCAAGGTCTCCGCTGCCCTGTCCCGCGCCGTGCGCGTGAGGACTTCGAGCGGAGCGAGGCTTCTCGTTTCCAGCGCGGTGCGCAGGACGTCGTCGGCGAACAGCCAATGCGTGGTCAGGTGATCGTCCCAGCGAACCGGGCGCACGTCCGGGAGCACGCCGCGGCGGAGCAGTCCCAAGGTACGGCGAGCCCAGCGCAATGACCGGGCGGTGTCCGCCGGGGCGACCTCGGGGCCGATCGCGGCGCGGACCCCGAAGTCCGGCAGCGGCGCCGCTGCGGGCAGGACTGCCCATGGTTCCGGCGCGCGGGAATCGCACAGCGCGTCCTCGGTGTTTCTGGGCTCGCCGGCGTCGAAAGCCACCGCGACGACGGTGTCCGGCAACGCCCAGCCCGCCTCTCGGGCAAGGGCGTCGAGTGCCGTCGGTCGGGGCTTGCCTAGTTCGGCGAGCAGTCGTGCCCTGGCACGTTCGCGATCGCCCGCCGCTGCGGCGCGGCCGCCTTCGATTGCCAGTCGGGCGAGCACGTCCACGGCCGCGAGCAAGCTTTCGACTGCTCTGGCGAAGCCCGGCGAACGGCTCAGCAGGGGCAGCACCCGCCGGGCGCCCGCGGTGAGCGCGCTGTGCAGCCGATCGAGATCGCCGACGGCTCGAAACTCAGCCGCGCCGAGGGCACGGAACGCATCGGCGCCGAGGGGCACGGGAGTTTCGGTCGCCGCGCGCAGCACGAACGCGAGAAACCGCGTCGCCCCGCGGTCGAGCCGCCAGGCGGATTCCGGCAGCTTCCGGCGGACCTCGTCGAGCAATGCGGCCGCGACCGGTTCTTCGGTGAGCATGACTGGATCGTGGCGGCCGGGGATGGCTGGAAGCGTCGTCGAGAATGCGTAATTGCCGGACATACGCAATATCACCGATGCGCGCCGGACACCGCCGCCGCCAGACTCCTTTCGCTCGCACCGTCGCGATCTTGAGAAAAGGTGATCCGGATGCGTTTTGCCCGTCCCGCCGGCTTCGCGGCCGCCCTCCTGATGAGCAGCGGGCTTCCGCTGCTCGCCGCTCCCCCGGCCGGAGCCGCCGCCTGTTCCGACGTCGACGTCGTGGTCGCGCGGGGCACCGGGGAACCGGGAACTCTCGGCGTGATCGTCGGCGACCCGGTCTTCTCCGCCATGAAGAAGGCCCTGGCCGGCAAGACGGTGAGTTCCTACGCCGTCCATTACCCGGCCAGCCTGCAGCCCGGTTCCGCGTCGCAGGGGAATCAGGACCTCGTCGACCACGTGACGCACCAGGCCGAGGCGTGCGGCGGCCAGCGGTTCGTCCTCGTCGGCTACTCGCAGGGAGCGAACGTCGTCGCGAACTCCGTGGGCATCAGCAGCGAAGGAGCCCTCGTCGGCGGGCCGATCGTCGCGACCATCCCGCCGGAGGCGGCTCCCCGGGTCGCGGCGCTGCTGACCTTCGGGCCGCCGATCGCCAAGCTCGGCAAGCACATCACCGGCGACTACGCGGACCGGACCGAGGAGTTCTGCGCGGTCGGCGATCCCGTCTGCCGCCCGGACGGCACCAACATCTTCGCCCACCTCGGCTACACCCGGAACGCGGGCGAAGCGGCCGCGTTCGCGGCCGCCAGGATCACCGGCGGGCAGTGACCCACGAGGCGATCTGCGCGCGGCTGCGGAAGCCGAGTTTGGCCAGGATGTGCTGCACGTGCGTGTCCGCCGTCCGGCGCGAGATCACCAGCTTGGCCGCGATGTCCTTATTGGACAGTCCGCTCGCGACGAGATCGGCGACCTCCCGCTCGCGTTTCGTGAGCACGTCGCCGGCAGCGGGCCGCGCGGGTTCTTCCTCGCCGAGGGCGAACCGCGTGGCCCGCTTCTCGCCCATCGCGCGCCCGGCGGCGAACGCGGCCGCGAAGCGTTCCTCCCCCAGCGCGTCTCGGGCGGCGTCCTTGAACCGGCGGTGCGGCAGCACTACGGCGACCTCCGCCGACGACCCGACCGCCTCCCACACGGTGGCGGCCGCGCCGAACAACGTCGCCGCCCGCTCGTGCTCGCCCCGGCGGGCGGCGGTCCACGCCAATCCGTCGAGCCGGTAGGCCAGCTGGAACCGGCTGCCGATCCTCCTGGTCGCCTGGAGCGCCTCGACCGCTGCCCGCTCGGCCGCGTCCGCGTCGCCGAACTGGACCTCGGCCTGCACCAGCCCGGCCAGCACGATGCCGCGGTAGTAGTGGTCGCCGCACGCCCGGCTCAGCTCGACCGCCCGGTGCAGCACCCGCCGGGAGGTCTCCAGGTCTCCGAGATAGGCGAGCGCGACGCCCTGGATGTATCGCGGATGCAGCTCGCGCCGGACGTCGCCGAGCTTCTGGAACGCATCGCCCGCTGCGGCGGCGAGTTCGGCGCAGCGAGGGTCGAGCCTGATCATCGCCTCCAGGGCGCGGACGTAGGCGATGAACGCCGCGAGCGGGACGTCGCCGGGATCCGCGGCCTGTTCGGCCTCCGCGAGCCGCGCCGAGGCGAGCTGGACGTCGGAATGCCACAGCGAGTACAGCCCGGCGGTGGCCAGTGCCAGCGGCCGTTCGGGCCGCTCCGGCGGAGCGGCGGCCAGTGCCCGGTCGAGCCAGCCGCGGGCTTCGGAGTTCAGGCCGAGCAACGTCCAGTGCTCCGCGACGCGGCAGGCGATCCGCAGCGCGACGCCGGCTTCGGCCGGGCAGGCGGCCGACCAGTCCAGCGCCGTCCGGATGTTCGCCTGCTCCAGCCGCAGCCTGCCGATCCAGGAGAGCTGCGCGGGACCGGCCCATTCCGCGTCCGCCCGGGAGGTCAGCCGGTCGATCCAGTCCCGGTGCGCCCTGGCCGTCCATTCCGTTTCCCCGGCTTCGGCGAGGCGTTCCGCGCCGAACTCGCGCAGGGTCTCCAGCAGCCGGAACCGGACCGTGTCGCCGTGGTCCTCGCGCAGCAGCACCGACTTGTCCAGCAGGCCGTCGACGAGGTCGAGCACTCGGTGCGGGTCCCCGTCCGGACCGGCGCACACGGCCTCGGCCGCCTCGAGGTCGAACGATCCCGCGAAAACCGACGCGCGCGCCCACAGTTCCTGCTCGGCCGTCGAACACAGCTCGTGGCTCCACGCCACCGCGGCCCGCAGCGTCCGCTGCCGTTCCGGCGCCGTGCGCGGTCCGGTGCCGAGCGTGCCGAGCCGCTGCCGCAGGCGTTCGGCGAGCTGGCGCGGCGAAAGCGTCCGGACGCGGGCCGCGGCCAGTTCGATGGCCAGCGGGACGCCGTCCAGCCGGCGGCACACCTCGGCGACCTCGCCGGAATTGGCGGCGGACAGCCGAAATCCGGTGCCCGCGGCCGCGGCCCGGTCCGCGAACAGGCGCACCGCGGCGGACTCCTCCGGGGCCTCGGCGTCCTCGTCCGGGACGACGAGCGGGGGAACGCCGACGACGCACTCCCCCGGCACGCCCAGCGACTGCCTGCTGGTCGCCAGCAGCGTCACCTCCGGACACTCGCGGACGATCTCGGCGGCGAACCCGGCGCACGATTCGACGAGGTGCTCGCAGTTGTCGAGCACGAGAAGCAGGTTCCGGTCCCGGAGGTGGTCCAGCACGCCCCGCCGCACCGAGCGGTTCGGACCTTCGTGCAGCCCCAGCCGGTCGGCCACCCGGTTTGGCGCCAGCGCGCCGTCGCGCAGGTCCGCGAGTTCGACGAAGACCCCGCCGTCGGCGAATCGCCCGGCGACCGCCTGGGCGACCTCGCCCGCCAGGCGCGTCTTCCCGATGCCGCCCGGGCCGGTGAGCGTGACGACCCGGCTCTGGTCGAGGCGCGCGCGGATCTCAGCGATCTCCGCGCGCCGTCCGACGCAGCTCGTCACCGGCGGAACCAGCCCCGCGACCGTCCTCAAGCCACACCTCACCGTGTCGACTGACGATCAAGCGTAACAAGGAGCCCCGACAGTAACGGTGTTTCCGGCGGCCGCCACCCGCCGAAGTGCTTGGCCCGGCACCGGAACACCGCGACGGGGCATGGTGTTTGCCCGACGACCCAGGCGAGCACCATGCCCCGCTTCCCGATCCCCCGGGTCTAGCGCGCGGCCAGCGCGACCGCGAAAGTGTTTCCCTCCCCCTGGAAGAACGAACTGAGATACGCGGTGAAGGCGCCACAGCCGGTCAACGGCGGGATCGCGTAAGTCCCGGTCACCGGACCGCCGGTCGTCAGTCCAAACCCGGAACCAGTGCGCAGGTCGACCGGGATCGCCGCACTCGCCCGGCAGTTCTGGTCCGCTACGGGCAGGCCGAACAGCGACACTTGCGGCACGGCCAACGTGAGCTTCGTGTGCGCCACGAAACCGCCGTCGCCCGACTCGCCGGTTTGCTCGCCGTCTGGTGCGAAGCGCAGTTCGGCGGTGCCTGGGACGAAACCGAAGAGCTTGAACGCCGCTTGGGCCGGGTCGAATGCCGGGCGGTCGCTGAAAGACGGCTGCGTGGTGACGGCGAAAGACCCGTTGAGCGGCACCGTCGTGCCCAATGCCTTCACCGTCGTCGTGCCGGTGAGGCTGTAGTCGTAGCCGCTCTGCGCGGTACCGGCGTCGAAGCTCAGGAGTACCGCGTCCTGTCCCGCGTCGAGCGTGCAGTCCGAGGTGAACGAGCCCAGTCCGGTGAACGATCCGTCGGCCTTCTTCGGCGTCAGCCGGGTGCTGAAGCCGCCGAGTGTCACCGTCGTCTTGCCTGCGTTCGGGACCGCTATCGGCGGCACCGAGCCGGTCGCCTGGGCGGTGAACGGACCGGACTGCGGCAGGGTCGTCTTCGCCACGGTGAGCGGTACGGTCACCGGCAGAGTCAGCGAGCCGTTGGCCAGCGTCACTTCCGCGGACGCCGTCCCCTCGACGCTCGCTGCGCCGACGAGTGCCAAGCCGCGCGCGGCTTTGTCCGGAACGACCACCGAGACCGCGAGACCTGAGGTCGTGAGCGTGCCGCCCGGTGCGGACGGCACGTCGAACGACGCCTTCACCTCGACGTCCAGTTTCTGTTCCCCGATCAAGGGAAACGGGCAGGTGTAGCTCAGCTTCTTGTCGACCTGCGTCGCCGCGGCCGCGGGAGAAGCCAAGCAGGCGACGGCGAGGCAGGCGAGACCCGCCGCGAGCAACCACCGGGCTTTCGGCACGGGTTCCCCCTTTCCGGGGCATGGCACCGGCCCCCGCCGCGGCGCGGCAGGGGCCGGCAGATCGGATTACTGGCGGGCGAGGTTCAGGTCGAGCGTGTTGCCGTCGCTCTTGGCGAACGCGCTGATCCAGTCGTTGAACGAACCGCAGTTCTGGAACGCCGACAGCGAGTAGGTCCCGCTCAGCTTGCCGCCCTTGAGCAGGTCGAAACCGTCGCCGGTGCTCATCTCGCTGGTCGACGGGCTGACCGTGCCGCACTTCGGGTCGGTGCTGATCGGGAAGCCGAACAGGTTGACCGTCGGGAGGAAGACGTCGAACTTGATGTGCGCCTTGAACCCGGTGCCCACCAGCTCGCCGCTCTGCGTGCCGTTCTGCACGACCTTCACGTCCGCGCTGCCCGGCAGGAACCCGAGCAGCTTGAACTCGGTCTTGGTCGCGTCGAGCTTCAGCGACCCGGTGAATTTCTTGGCCGCGATGTCCACGTCGGCGTCGAAGCCGCCCTTGATCGGCGCGGTGCTGCCGAGCGACTTCAGCGAGGTTTTCCCGTCGATGCCGAACACGAACTTGTTGCCGCCGGGCGGCGGGGTGTCCGACGTGGGCGGCGGGGAGAACGAGTCGTCGGCCGGGCCCGGGTCGGGCGC
>NZ_PQIA01000200.1 GCF_003385235.1 Amycolatopsis circi
GTGGGGGCCGGGCCTTCGGCGGCGGGGAGACCGAGCAGTCGGTCGACGATTCGGTTCAGCACGTAATCGAACGTACGCGAGTTGTTATGGGCTCGTCGCCTGGCGGCGACATTGCGCCCGGTCGTGCGTGGGGCACCCCGAAGCTTGATTGTGCTGACGGTCCGGGGGTGCTTGTCAAGGCGGGAAAGATGCCTTGACAAGCACCCCCGGACCGCAGGGACGCTTCGTATCGGGGTGCGGGGGAGGGGCTGGGTGCCTCGAGTGTTGGGTGCGTCGGCTGCGGTCGGCGGGCTGGTCCGTGAAGGGCCCCTTGAGGGAATCCTGTTCCGTGAGGGGGCCCCTCACGGACGGCGGCTGTTCCGTGAGGGGAACCCTGAGGGACTCAGAGTCCGTGAAGGTTCCCCTCACGGACCTAGGCGGCCAGTGCGTCCGTCACCCGAAGGGCTGGGTCGCTGAAGGGGGCAAGCAGATCCGGGTCGACGCCTGCTCGCGCCAGTGCCGCTGCGAGTACTGCTGGGCGGGCTCGGTCGCCGCCGTCGGCGATCTTCAGTGCCACTGCGGTTCCGTTCGGCAGCGCGGCTAGTTGCACGGCCTCGAAACCGTCCTTCGCGATCAGCCCTGGCACGGTTTGCATGAGCCGGGTGACGTCGCGTCGGCTTCCTGCCACCAGGTCCGGATGCTGTCGAATTCCGTTGGCTACCAACGACTCCGGCGAACCGTCCGGTGCGGTCGCGATCCGCGAAGCAGCTCGGGCCAAGCCTCGCAGGGAGAGGGCGAACAGCGGTGCACCGCAGCCGTCCGTGGCGACTCGTGGCACGGTTTGGCCGGTCAGTTCCTCGACGGTTTCCCGGATCGCGCGCTGCAGCGGATGCGTCGGATCGAGGTAGCCCTCGACATCCCACCGCTGCTCTCGGCAGACGGCCAGCATCGCTGCGTGCTTGCCGGAGCAGTTGTGTGCCAGTCGCGACGGATGACGTCCAGCAGCGATCCAGGCGTCCCGTTCGATCGGGTCGTAGGGCAGGTCGGCGGGGTTGCCCAGATCAGCTTCAGTGAAGCCGTGGCTTGCCAGCACTGCGGCCGCCGCTTCGAGGTGCCTTGGTTCGCCGGAGTGGCTGGCCGCGGCGATCGCGAAGCCGGACGGGTCGAGCTGCAGTCCGAGGCGGGCCATTGCGGTGGCCTGCAACGGTTTCGCGGTCGAGCGCGGGTACATCGCGACGTCGGGGTCGCCTGCCTCGAACAGTGTCGAACCGTCCGCCGCGAGCACGACGACCGAACCGTGGTGCACGCCCTCGACCATGCCGTCGCGCAGAAGGTGGACCAGCGGGACGTGCCGCGGTTCGCGTTCCTGCGGGGTCACGACGCTTCTGCCTTGTCGAACGCGCTCATGTCGATCCGCTTGCGCACCACGAACCAGCCGACCACCAGGGCGACAACGATCACCGGCAGTGCCAGCAGGGTGATCCGGCCGGTCTTGTCGAAGCCCATCAGCACGACGACCGCGGCGAGGAACACGAGGGTCGCGATCTCGGTGTAGGGCGAGAACGGAAGCCGGAAGTGCGGCCTGGTCACCTCGCCGCGCTTGGCTTTCCGCACGAACAGCAGGTGGCTCAGCACGATGATCGCCCAGGTGCCGAGGATGCCGACGGCGGCGAAGTTCAGCACGATCTCGAACGCGTCCTTCGGCACCACGTAGTTCAGCCCGACGCCGATCACGCACACCGACGATGTGAGCAGGATCCCGCCGTAGGGCACCTGGTTGCGGTTCATCACGCCGGTGAACTTCGGCGCGGACCCGGCCAGCGACATCGAGCGCAGGATTCGCCCGGTCGAGTACAGGCCCGAGTTGAGGCTCGACAGCGCGGCGGTCAGCACGACCAGGTTCATGATGCTGTCCGCATAGGGCACGCCCAGCTTCGACAGGACCGTGACGAACGGGCTTTGATCGGCCGTGTAGGCATTCCACGGCAGCAGCATCGCCAGCAGCACGACCGAGCCGACGTAGAACACCGCGATCCGCCACATGATCGAGTTGATCGCCTTGGGCACGACCGCTTTCGGGTTCTCCGTTTCGCCCGCCGCGACGCCGACCAGCTCGCACGAGGCGTAGGCGAACACGACGCCCTGCACGATCAGGATCATCGGCACGATGCCCGCCGGGAAAACGCCGCCGTGGTCGGCGATCAGCTGCGGTCCGGGCGCGTGGCCGTCGATCGGATGCTGCGTCACCAGCAGGAAGATGCCGACGAGCAGGAACAGCACCAGCGCGGCGACCTTGACGATCGAGAACCAGAATTCCATCTCGCCGAACAGCTTCACCGACACGAGGTTCAGCGACAGCACGACCGCCAGCGCGATCAGCGCCAGGACCCACTGCGGGATCGGCGTGAAGAACGACCAGAAGTGCGCGTACAGCGCGATGGCGGTGATGTCCGCGATGCCGGTGGTCGACCAGTTGAGGAAGTGCATCCAGCCCGCGATGTACGCGCCCTTCTCGCCCATGAACTCGCGCGCGTAGGACACGAACGCGCCGGACGACGGCCGGTGGAGGATCAGCTCGCCGAGCGAGCGCACCACGAAGAACGCGAACAGCCCGCACACCGCGTACACGATCGCGAGCGCCGGACCGGCCTGCGCGAGCCGTCCTCCCGCGCCGAGGAACAGACCGGTGCCGATCGCGCCGCCGATGGCGATCATGTTGATGTGCCGGGATTTCAGCGCCTTGCGGTATCCGGCGTCGCCCGCGTCGGCGGTGTCCGCCTCGGCAGTCGCGGGCAGGGTTTCTTCAGTCACGCGGTGGTACCTGTTTCTGCTTCGCCGGCGCGGGCCGGTCGTACGATCGTGGTCAGGGTCTTCTCGACGTGGTCGAGATGCTCGGTCATCGCGGCCGCGGCCGCGTCTTCCTCGCCTTCGGCGATCGCCGTGACGATCCGCCGGTGCTCGACGTTCGACTGCGTCCGCCGTCCGCCGAGCTGGTTCAGGAACGCCGACTGGCGGGCCAGTGCGTCGCGGATCTCTTCGATCACCTTCGCGAACACCGGATTGCCTGATGCCCGTGCGATCGTGACGTGAAACTGTGAGTCGAGCGCCACCCACGCGGCGTCCGCGGACTCGGCGTCCATCCGGTCGACGAGATCGGCGAGCAGCGCGAGCTGGTTCGCGTCGCGGCGGCGCGCGGCGTATCCGGCCACCGGGACCTCGACGTGCCTGCGCACCTCGACCAGGTCGCGGGCCGAGTAGTCGCCGAACGTAGGGTTCTCCGGCGGGCCGCTCGCGGTGACGAACGTGCCGCGGCCGGTGCGCGACACGGTCAGCCCGAGCGCCTGCAGCCCGCGCAGCGCCTCGCGCACGACCGAGCGGCTGACCTCGAACTCCCTGCTCAGGGCGGCCTCCGACGGCAGCTGGTCGCCGACCGCGTACTCCCCGTGCTCGATCGCCTCGCGCAGATAGCCGAGCACGGCCTCCATCGCGCTGACGCGCCGGGGGAGCGGTCCGGCTGCCCGGCTGTCAGACAGGTTCACGCGTCGGATAGTCGGTTCCGGCCCGGCCGCTGTCAAGCGGTGCCCTGGCCCCTTTCTCGGAGGTTGTGGCTTGGTTCACGCTCCCGGGTGACTCTGGGCCGCCCGGCTCCGGGCGGCCCCGGTTTTGTCGGTGCCGGGTGCGACCGTGTCCGGGTACGCGAGAGCGCACCGGTGATCACCACCGGGAACGCGATCGGCGCGCCGCCCGGCGCGTCGGGGCCCGTGCCCGGCCGGTTCGGAGGGAGGATGCCGGGGCGCTCGCCGAACTCGCGGCGGACTAGGGTGGGCAGCCCGGGCCCGCCGCGTCGACCGGAGCCGGGAAGCCGTCTGCCTAGGGGAGGTTTTCGCTGGTGTCGAACGATTCTTTCGTCCACCTGCACGTCCACACCGAGTATTCGATGCTGGACGGTGCGGCGAAGATCGGTCCCCTTTTCTCGGAGGCGGCCCGGCTGGGCATGCCCGCGGTCGGGATGACCGATCACGGGAACATGTACGGCGGGGACGAGTTTTTTCAGACGTCGAAGAAGCACGGGATCAAGCCGATCATCGGCATTGAGGCGTATGTGGCGCCGGAGTCGCGGTTTCACAAGAAGCCGGTGTTCTGGGGGCAGTCGAACCAGCGGGGTGCGGACGAGCTGGGCGAGGGCGGCGATGTGTCGGGTGCGGGTGCGTACACGCACATGACGATGCTGGCGGGCAACGCGACCGGGCTGCGGAATTTGTTCAAGTTGTCGTCGCTGGCGTCGATCCAGGGGTATTACCGGAAGCCGCGGATGGATCGGGAGCTGATCGCGGAGAACGCGTCGGGGATCATCGCGACGACGGGCTGCCCGTCGGGCGAGGTGCAGACGCGGTTGCGGCTGGGTCAGCGGGAGGCGGCGATCCAGGCGGCCTCGGACTACAAGGACATTTTCGGTGCGGGGAATTTTTTCCTGGAGCTGATGGACCACGGTCTGCCGATCGAGCGGTCGGTGCGCGAAGGTCTGCTGGAGATCGGGAAGCTGCTGGACCTGCCGCCGTTGGCGACGAACGACTCGCATTACGTGACGAAGGACCAGGCGGACACGCACTCGGCGCTGTTGTGCGTGCAGGCGGGGAAGACGCTGAACGACCCGACCCGGTTCAAGTTCGACGGCGACGGTTATTTCCTGAAGTCGGCGGACGAGATGCGCGAGTACTGGGACAAGGAAGTCCCGGGCGCGGCGGACAACACGCTGCTGATCGCGGAGCGCGTGGAGTCGTATGAGGACGTGTACACGCACAAGGACCGGATGCCGGTCTTCGACGTCCCCGAAGGCCACACCGATGCCACCTGGCTGCGCCATCAGGTGGCCGAGGGCCTCAAGTGGCGGTTCCCCGAGGGCGTCCCGGACGGCTACGAGGAGCGCTGCGACTACGAACTCGGCGTCATCGAGGGCAAGGGCTTCCCGTCCTACTTCCTCATCACCGCCGACCTCATCCAGCACGCGCGCGAGGTCGGCATCCTGGTCGGCCCGGGCCGTGGTTCCGCCGCCGGCGCGCTGGTCGCGTACGCGCTGGGCATCACGAACCTCGACCCGATCCCGCAGAAGCTGCTGTTCGAGCGGTTCCTGAACCCGGAGCGCATGTCGATGCCCGACATCGACATCGACTTCGACGACCGCCGGCGCGGCGAAATGATCCGGTACGCCACCGACAAGTACGGCGCGGACCGGGTCGCCCAGGTGATCACCTTCGGCACGATTAAGACCAAGGCGGCGATCAAGGACTCCGCCCGCGTGCACTACGGCCAGCCGGGCTACTCGATCGCGGACCGGATTTCGAAGGCGCTGCCGCCGCCGATCATGGCGAAGGACATCCCGCTGTCGGGCATCGTCGACTCGAAGCACGAGCGCTACGCCGAGGCCGCCGAGGTCCGCACGCTCGTCGAGACCGACGAAGAGTGCAAGACGATCTTCGACACCGCCCGCGGCCTCGAAGGCCTGATCCGCAACGCGGGCGTGCACGCCTGCGCGGTGATCATGTCGAGCGAACCGCTCACCGACGCGATCCCGGTGTGGCAGCGCGACGACGGCTCCATCATCACCGGCTGGGACTATCCGTCGTGCGAGGCCATCGGCCTGCTGAAGATGGACTTCCTCGGCCTGCGCAACCTGACCGTCATCGGCGACGCGCTGGAGAACATCAAGGCCAACCGCGGCGAGGAGATCGACCTCGACCGGCTCGGCTTCGACGACCCCGAGTCGTACAAGCTCCTCGGCCGCGGCGACACGCTCGGCGTGTTCCAGCTCGACGGCGGCGCGATGCGCGACCTGCTGCGGCGCATGCTGCCGACCGGGTTCGAGGACATCATCGCGGTGCTCGCGCTGTACCGCCCCGGCCCGATGGGCATGAACGCGCACAACGATTACGCCGACCGCAAGAACAACCGGCAGCAGATCAAGCCCATCCACCCGCAGCTGGAGGAACCGCTGCGGGAGATCCTGTCCGAGACCTACGGCCTGATCGTCTACCAAGAGCAGATCATGCAGATCGCGCAGAAGGTCGCGGGCTACACGATGGGCCGCGCGGACACGCTCCGCCGCGCGATGGGCAAGAAGAAGAAGGAAGTCCTCGAGAAGGAGTACGAGGGCTTCGAAGAGGGCATGAAGTCGAGCCCGCTGGTCGAGGGCGGCTTCTCGCCGGAAGCGGTCAAGGCGCTGTGGGACACGATTCTCCCGTTCGCCGGGTACGCGTTCAACAAGTCGCACGCCGCCGCGTACGGCCTGATCGCGTACTGGACCGCCTACCTCAAGGCGAACTACACCGCGGAGTACATGGCCGCGTTGTTGACGTCGGTGGGTGACAACAAGGACAAGTCCGCGATCTATCTGTCGGAGTGCCGTCGGCTGGGGATCAAGGTGTTGCCGCCGGACGTGAACGAGTCGGCTCTGCGGTTCGCGGCCGTCGGGAGCGACATCCGCTTCGGCCTGGGCGCGGTGCGCAACGTGGGCGCGAACGTGGTCGAGTCGATCATCAAGACGCGCGAGGAGAAGGGCAAGTACTCCTCGTTCACCGAGTTCCTGGACAAGTCGGAGCTGGTGGCCTGCAACAAGCGGGTGATCGAATCGCTGATCAAGGCGGGCGCGTTCGACTCGATGGGCCACACCCGGCTGTCGATGATCCAGGTGCACGAGGACGCGGTGGAAGCCGTCGTCCCGCTCAAACGCCAGGAAGCGATGGGCCAATTCGACCTGTTCGGCTCGTTCGGATCCGACGACGGCGACTCGGCCGAGGCAGCGACCTCGTCCTCGCCTCTCGCGCACCTCAAGTTCGGCGAGGAGGAGTACCCGCGCAAACAGCTCCTCGCCTACGAACGCGAAATGCTGGGCCTGTACGTGTCGGCGCATCCGCTCGACGGGGCCGAGCGCATCCTGCGCAAACACGCGCCGAAGCCGATCGCCGCGCTGCTCGCCGACCCGCCGAAGGAGGGCGAGGTCGTCATCTCCGGCCTGCTCACCTCGCTCGAACGCCGGGTCAACAAGAAGGGCGAGCCCTGGGCGATCTGCACCGTCGAGGACATGGACGCCGCGCTCGAGGTGCTGTTCTTCGCCAAGGCGTACTCGATGTTCGCGGCGGACCTCGTCGAGGACAACGCGGTGCTGGTGAAGGGCCGGGTCAACTGGCGCGAGGACAAGATGTCGGTGTTCGGCGGCGGGCTCGTGCCGCTGGACCTCTCCGAGATCGGCAACGGCGACGAGGAACCGCCGCTGGTGCTGCTGGCCGCAGCCGAGAAGATCGACCAGGCCGTGGTCAGCGAGCTGAAGTCGACGCTGCTGGCGCACAAGGGCGATACGCCGGTGCATCTCAAGCTCGTCGGCAAGAACCAGACGGTCTTCGCGCTTTACGATTACCCGGTGAAGGTCAGTTCGATGCTCATCGGTGAGCTCAAGGGCATCCCTGGGATCACCGCCAACACCTGATGACCGGGGAGGAACCGGATCCCCGCCGCTGGCGGGCGCTCGCGGTCACCCTCACCGCCGGGTTCATGACGTTGCTGGACGTCAGCATCGTCAACACGGCCCTGCCCTCGATCGAGCGCGACCTGAACACCGGCGCGGGCACGATCCAGTGGGTGGTTTCGGGCTACGCGCTCACGTTCGGCTTGGTCCTGGTCACCGGCGGCAGGCTCGGCGACGCGCTGGGCCGCCGCCGGATGTTCCTGATCGCGCTGGCCGCGTTCGTCGCGACGAGCGCGCTCGCCGGAGCCGCACCCGATCCGGTGACGCTCGTCGCCGCCCGGCTTGCCCAAGGTTGTGCCGCGGGCATGCTGACGCCGCAGAACAGCGGTCTGATCCAGGATCTTTTCCGCGGTGCCGAGCGCGGCCGGGCGTTCGGCATGTTCGGCGCGGTCGTCGGCATCTCCACCGCGGTCGGGCCGGTGCTCGGCGGCGTGATCCTCGCGCTGTTCGGCGACCCGGACGGCTGGCGTTGGGTGTTCTACGTAAACGTGCCGATCGGCGTCGTCGCGTTCGGGCTCGCGATGAAGCTGCTGCCGCACGCGGACCGGCGGAAACTCCGGCTGCGCACGGAAATCGACTTCGTCGGGATCGTGTTGCTGGCCGTCGCCGTGCTCGGCGTGCTGCTGCCGCTCGTGCAGTCCGAGCGGGGCGGGCTCGGCCGGTTCTGGTGGCTGTTCGGGGTGGCGATCGTCTTCGGCGTGGCGTTCGTGTGGTGGGAACGGCGCGTCACGCGGCGGAACCGGCCGCCGCTGCTGGACATCCGCCTCTTCACCGGCACTCCGGGCTACGCCAGCGGCGCGGCGGTCGGGGCGCTGTACTTCTGCGGGTTCGCCGGGATCTGGCTGGTGTTCGCACTCTTCTTCCAGCAGGGGCTCGGGTACACGCCGCTGCAGTCGGGGCTGGCGGTCACGCCGTTCGCGCTGAGTTCCGCCGTGACGGCGGCCGTCGCCGGGCGGCTCGTGGCCCGGTTCGGCCGCAGGCTGACCGTCGCCGGTCTGAGCATCGTCGCGCTCTCGCTGCTGGCCGTGGCATTGGTCGTGCAGCTGGTGCCGCCGTCGGCCGCCGGATTCGCGGTGGCCGGGCCGCTGCTGATCGGCGGCATCGGCGGCGGGATGGTGATCTCGCCGAACACGACGCTCACCCTCGAATGCGTGCCGAACCGGCTGGCCGGCGTCGCCGGGGGAGCGCTGCAGACCGGCCAGCGGATCGGCACCGCGATCGGCACGGCCGTGCTGGCGTCGGTGTTCGAATCGGTGGTCCTGACCGCCGGGTACCAGACCGCGCTCACCGCGGCGATGTGCTGCGCGGCCGGCCTCACGCTTGTCGCGCTGGCCTTCGCGACCCTGGAACTTCGCGCCCGGCGACGGCGTGCCATCCTGACGGAGGACCGCCAAGCTGCGCAGTCCGCAGCGAATATTCACCGAACGTGACCTGGCAACTCTTATCTTCGCCGGTCGGTGAGCTACTTACCGCCACCAGGTGATACTCCATCCGGGTGACAGGTGACCTTCGACCCTAGTGCTACTCAGAGCAACCGAGTAGACCTTATGGAGCCTTCAGAACGACACTTTGGCTACCTACAGTGGCAATTCGTTCGATCGACCGGGGATGGGTCGATCGGCCGAGCGGCCCGGGAGTCCGAAGTTCCGGGGAATGGACACCCGGAGTCGCATCCCGGTACGAAATTCGTCGGCGTCCGCGGGGGACCGTACGGCGAATCGCCGGGGCACTGCCCGGAGTGGCCAGCCGAGTGCGCGCGAAGGCAACGGGGCGGGCCCGGGCGAGGGGGAACCGGGCCCGCCCGCCTTTCTCGTCCCGGACTCGACCTTGCTCGCGGATCCGGCCGAGCGACTCGCGGGAGCCTTGTCCGCGCCGCTTGACCTCGCTTTCGGACCCGCGCTGTTGACGGTGTCTCCGAGCGATGCATTTGTTTTGCGCGCGCCGCTTGATCTGGCTCTTCGGATCTGCGCGGTTCAGGATGTCTCCGAGCGATGCGTCGGTTTGCCCGCGCTGCTGACTTGGCTCTCGGACCGTGCGGCTCAGGGCGCCCTGAACGACGCGGCTTTTCGTCCGCGCCGCTTGACCTGGCTTGTGGGCCTGCGCGGTTCGGGGTGTCTCCGAATGATGCGGCTGTTTGCTCGCGCTGCCGACTTGGCTCGTGGGCCTGCGAGGTTCGGGGTGTCCCCGAACGACGCGTCCGTTTGCCCGCGCTGCCGACTTGGCTCGCAGGCCCGAGCGGCTCAAGGTCTCCCCGAACGATGCGGCCGCTTTGCCGCGCCGCTGACCCTGGTGTCCGGGTCCGCACGCCTCACGATGTCGAGAACGGCGGGCCTGTTTCGCTCTCGCCGCTTGACCTTCCCCTCGGGGCCAGCCCCACGCTCAGGGGGTACCGAACGAGGGAGACCGCCGTGGACCTGCTCACCATCGGTGCGTTCGCGCGCCTGGCCCGCCTTTCGCCCAAAGCGCTGCGGCTGTACGACGAGATGAATCTGCTGCCGCCCGCCCGCGTCGACCCGGACATCGGCTACCGCTGGTACTCGCCGGACCAGCGACCGGGCCCGGCGCGTCGTCCAGCTGCGCCGGATCGAGATGCCGCTGCCGCGGATCCGGACCGTCCTCGGCCTGCCGCCGGACGCCGCGGCGGCCGAGGTCCGCGTGTACTGGGACGAGCAGGAGCGGGAATGGCGCGCGAAGCGGGAACTCGCCGGGTTCTTCCTCGACCGACTGGCTGGGAAGGAAACCCCGATGTACGACGTGTCCGTTCGCGAAATGCCCGCCCGCACGCTGCTCACCACCTCCGAGCACCTGACCGCTGACCGGATCGGCGAATTCGCCGCCCCGCTGTTCGCGTTCTTCGGCGGCCCCGCGATCCCGCGCCCGAAAGGCAGCGTCGGACGGCCGTTCCTGCGCTATCACGGCGAAATCAGCAATGACAGCGACGGCCTGGTCGAATTCTGCTGTCCGATCGACCCCGAAGGCGGGGACATCACCTTTCCGGAGATGACGCTCAGCACCGACGACGCGGGACGCGAGGCTTACGTCACCGTGCCGAAGGCGAACATGATGACCGCGCTCGGCGCCGAATCGCTGCACCGCTGGCTGACCGACCGCGACCTTCAAGCCGACTGGAAGCCGCGCCAGATCTTCCTGTGCGATCCCGGGGCGGCCGGCCTCGACGATCCGGTCTTCGAGCTGGCGGTCCGGCTGCGCTGAGCCGTCCGGTTTCCCCCGGTTCCGGCTGCTCGGGGCTGTCGCGCTCGCGCCGCGGCGTCGATCATGTTGGGATGGCCGCGTTCCGCGGAAAGGGGAGCGCACATGGCCCACGAGTCGTTGCCGGGCAACCGGATCCGGGTGTGGTACCGGCCGATGCGACCACGCGACACCAGCGAAGGACACCGCGCGTCGACGCCGCTGGAGCTGCTGTTCGACCTGTGTTTCGTGGTCGCCGTCGGCCAGGCCGCCGCGCAACTGCACCACGCGCTTTCCGAAGGCCACGTCGGGCACGGGGTGCTCAGCTTCGGGATGGTGTTCTTCGCGATCTGGTGGGGCTGGCTGAACTTCAGCTGGTTCGCGTCGGCGTTCGACACCGACGACGTGCCCTACCGGCTCGCCACCCTCGTCCAGATCGCCGGCGGCCTGACCGTCGCGGCCGGCGTGGACAAAGCCTTCGAGGGCGACTTCACGATCGTGGTCATCGGGTACGTCCTGATGCGCCTGGCCGCGGTCACGCAGTGGCTCCGCGCGGCACGGCAAGCACCGGAGGTCCGCTCGACCGCGTACTTCTACGCGGTCGGCATCACGCTCTGCCAGATCCTGTGGATCGTCCGGCTCGCGATTCCCGGCACCGCGGGGTTCGTCGGCTTCTTCGTCGTCCTGGTCCTGGAACTCGCGGTGCCCGCGGTGGCGGAGGCGCGGACGACCACGCCGTGGCACTCGCGGCACATCGCCGAGCGGTACGGGCTTTTCACGCTGATCGTGCTCGGCGAGACCGTGCTCAGTGCCACCAACGCGGTGAAGGAGGGGATCGCGGAGGGCGAGCACACCGGGGAGCTGGTGTCGCTGGCAGTCGCGGGTCTGGTCCTGGTGTTCTCGATGTGGTGGCTCTACTTCGACCAGCCGGGGCATGCCCGTCTCGAACGCGGTAACTCCCGGTGGACCGCGTTGAGCTGGGGATACGGGCACTACCTGATTTTCGGTTCGGCCGCGGCGGTCGGTGCCGGGCTGGAGCTGGCGGTCGGTTTCGACAGCGGGCAGGTGCACGTGAGCGGCATCGTGACCGCGCTGGCCGTGACGATCCCGGTCGCGGTCTTCCTGCTCAGCGTGTGGCTGCTGCACATCGGCCCGACCAACGAATGCCGTCCGATCGCGATCGGCTTCCCGGCGGCCGCGGTGCTCGTGCTGGCCGCGTCGTTCGGTCCGGCGCCGATCCACGTGACGGCGGGCCTCGCGGCGATCCTCGTCGGGGTCACGGTGATCGCGACGCACGGGGAGCGCGAGCCGGGCTGACCGCTCCCGGGGTCGTGGTCGCCGGATCGACGCAGGTCAGCGGCTTGGCGCGAAAAAAGGGACCCCCCTGTTCGAGGGCTGTTTCGGGCCGTGTAATGTTCTCTTCGTCGCCAGGGAAACCGGGCGGCCGCCGGGAACACGAACCAAGCTCCCACAGTAGTGGTAGAGTGGGTGGTCCCAAACCTCCGGAGCTGAACCAGCCCCCGACGAAGCCTCGAGCTTCACAGGGTGTAGAGTTGGACTCCGGAAAAACAAAAGCTTGAAATAACGCATCGAGCTTGGCCTGGTTGATTCCGGGGCTGGTTCGGGGTGTGTTGCTTGAGAACTCAACAGTGTGCTAGTGAACTAAGCCAGTAGAGCTTATTATGAAACCCCCTCGTCGGGGTTTCCTTTGAGAAATATGATTGAGAATAGTCTCGATCGAACTTTACAGCATTGTTGGAGAGTTTGATCCTGGCTCAGGACGAACGCTGGCGGCGTGCTTAACACAT
>NZ_PQIA01000201.1 GCF_003385235.1 Amycolatopsis circi
GCCCGACCGCCAGCAGAGCCTCCCCGTCCAGCTTCCGGGCCGCCACGTGTCCGCCCAGTTGCCGTCGATGCGACGCGAGCGTGCTCGCCGCCAGCGAGGCGATCAGCGGATCCCGGCCGCGCCGAAGCGGGTCGAGCAGGTCCGCGGCCGCCGCGTACCTGCCGCGCGCGCCCAGCACGATCGCCGCCAGGAGGCGTTGCCTTGGCGAGCCGTCGCGAGGTATCGAGTCCGCCGACCCGGCGTCCGAGCCGAACGCGAGGGCCGTCAGCGCTTCTTCGTCCACCCGACCTTTTTATCGCGGAGCACCGACAAGAACGTGCTCCACGCGGTCCGCCGCCGCGGAAAGCTCCCCGAGCAGCTCGACTTTCGGCGGCAACAAAGCCGGATCCCAGCCGGGGCCGCACGCGAAGAGGCGGGTCCGCTGCCGTCCGCGAGACACGCGTGCGAAAAGCCGAGGGTCGGCGTTCGCCCGGTTCGCCCACAGCACCACCGCGGCGGGCGCGCTTCGCCGTACCGCCACTGCCAGCACTTCTTGCGGCAGCGCGATGCCGAAGAGCTGCGCGCCGATCCTTCGTCCCGCGAGAGCGGCCGCGAGCGCGTACACCGGCATGTTGTCCCGTTCGTCCGGCACGCACGCGAGAAGAACAGGCCGTTGGTTGCGAGGCTCGTCGAGGACCGGCGTCGCACGTACTAATGCCGCGTACACGCACTCAGCGAGCAGGTACTCCACTTCCGCGCCTGCGTGCACGCCTCGCCACCGCGCACCGAGCGCGGTGAGAACAGGGTCGATCACGCCGGACCACGCCTGAAGCACGCCTAGCTCGCGGATGGCATCGACGAGCATTCGCTGGACCGCGCCGACGTCCATCGCCAACGCAGCAGTACTCAGACGACGCGCGAGCCGCGAAGGGACTTCGACGTCAGCGGCCTTCGCCTCTATCGCGTCTGCGGGCTCCGCAGGCGCTGGCACGAAGTCCGCGCGCGGCATCTGCTCTAACGCGTACTGCGCGGCCTCCGCCGTTGAAGCGCCGCGAAGGAGCGCGCGCTGCATAAGTTCGAGACGGCCGATGTCAGAGCTGCCGTAGCGGCGATGTCTGCCGTCAGTGTGGCGACTGGGGCCGAGGCCGTAGCGCCGGTCCCAAGTACGCAGGGTGGACGGCGCGACACCGAGCCGGCGGGCGACCGAGGCCACTGGCAGGGTGGGTTCTCCATCGCCTGATCCGGATCCCACCCGGTCAATATCCAGCCCGCTCGCGGTAACGGCAACCCGAGCCAAAAGCCCAGCTCACACATCTGGGGGATGCCTAACGGCTGAATCGCCGCCGATCTATTGAACAACTATTGGCGCGCTTCTAACGTTACCGCCGTTGCACCGAATGGAGTATCGGCACCACAGCAGAGCAGCTAATGGCATCGACCGGATGACGGAGGCGGTCAGGATGGCAGACACGCGCAGGCTCCCCGGCCCCAACGCAGACATGTGGGACTGGCAGCTGGAGGGGTCGTGCCGGGGGATGGACAGCGGATCCTTCTTCCACCCGGACGGAGAGCGGGGGCCGGCGAGGGCACGGCGCGAGGCCAGGGCCAAGGCGATCTGCCTGTCGTGCCCGGTGCTGGAGATGTGCCGCAAGCACGCGCTCGCCGTGCACGAGCCCTACGGCATCTGGGGCGGGCTGTCCGAATCGGAACGAGACCACATCATCAAACAGGACAAACGCGCGTTGACCATGGCGCACGTCTGACTTCACTCACGGCGCGGAAGGGGCGGTGTCCACAGTGGACGCCGCCCCTCCGCCGTTTCCGGGCCACATCGAGAGCGCGAGGTCGATGACGGTCATCAGCGAGTCGAGGCCGACCCCGTCGCGCGCCTGCATGGTCAGTCCATAAAAGACAGTCGCGTAGAGCGCGCCGAGCGCGTCAGTGTCCACAGTGGCCGCGAGGTCGCCTTCTTCCACTCCGCGGCGAAGGCGCGCGCAGATCTGGCGTCGCACATTGTCCCGCGAAGCAGCGAGGAACTCCCACACGGACGCGTTGGCTGGCGTGCAATTCGTAGCCGCGAGAACCACCATGCACCCCTTGGGATGCCCTGGTTCCACGTACGCGCAAGCGTTGTTGCGAAGCATCGCTTCGACCGCCGCGCGCGCTGTCGGCTCTTCGGTCAGCGCGCGCATCGTGTGCCGTCCGTGCGCAGACTGGTAGTGCCCGATCGCTTCGCGGAACAGTGCTTCCTTGTCCCCGAAGGCCGCGTACAGACTCGGCGGCTTGATCCCCATCGCCTCAGTCAGCTCCGCCAGCGACGCGCCGTCGTACCCGCGCTCCCAGAACACCAACATGGCCTGGTTGAGCGCCTGCTCGCGGTCGAACGCGCGCGGGCGGCCGCGGGGTGACATGGACCACCTTCTTTAGTGAGCGATACAGAATCCTTGACCCGGCCCATCGTACGCGGCTATTTATTTATCTATCACTACAGAAAGAGGTGGGGGGCATGGGCACCCTGGACGGCAAGGTCGCACTGGTCACCGGCGGCAGCCGCGGGATCGGCGCGGCGATCGCACTCCGGCTGGCCGAGGACGGCGCGGACGTCGCGATCACCTACGAACGCGCCGCGGACCGGGCGGCGGACGTAGTCGCGTCCATCGAAAAACTCGGCCGCCGAGGCTTGGCCCTGCAGGCGGATGCCACGGACGCGGACGCCGTGACCAGCGCGGTCGACCAGGCTGCGGCCGAATTAGGCGGGCTGGACGTGCTGGTGAACAACGCCGGAGTGTTCCCGGTGGCACCGATCGACGAACTGACGACGGAGACGATCGACCGCACGCTGGCGATCCACGTAAAGGCCCCGCTGCTGGCGGCCAAGGCAGCGGCACGGCACATGACCCGAGGCGGCCGGATCGTGTCGATCGGCAGCGACCTGGCCGAACGCATGCCGTTCGTCGGATTGAGCCTGTACGCGGCGAGCAAGTCGGCGCTGGTCGGGATGACCAAGGGGCTGGCGCGGGACCTGGGGCCGCGCGGAATCACGGCGATGGTGGTCCACCCGGGCTCGACGGACACGGAGATGAACCCGGCGGACGGGCCGCATTCCGGGAACCAGCTGGCGCACATCGCGTTGGGGCACTACGGAAATACGTCGGACATCGCGGCCGCGGTGTCGTATCTGGCGGGGCCGGATGGGCGGTATTTGACGGGGACGTCGATCACAGTGGACGGCGGGTTTACTGCCTGATCTCGCCTTGGTGGGGAGCCGCGGTCTTAGGGCCGCGGCTTTCCGCGCTTCTGCTCCGCGGCGTGAAGTTCCGCGCGCTCACCGCGACCTGCCGCCGCGCTGGGCAATCGTGCGGTGCGCCCGCCTGCGTGACGACCCGGACGCTTGGTGGACCGCGTACTTGCGTGGACGCGGCACCCGAACGCCGCCACCGCCAAGTCGCGAAGGCCAGCCTTCACGCCGCGCTCTCCTTTTCCACAGCACCGCAACAAAAAACGGGGCGGCACTTCCCCAAGGGAAGCGCCGCCCCGCGAAAACGCAAGCGCAGCCGGAACCGCGTCAGTGCGAGTGGCCGTGGCCAGCGGCCTCCGGCTCCTCGTCGACCGGCTTCTCGACCACGGAGCTTTCCGTGGTGAGCACCAGCCGGGCGATGGACGCCGCGTTCGCGACGGCCGAGCGGGTGACCTTGACCGGGTCGACGATGCCGCCCGCGATCAGGTCGGTCAGTTCGCCGGTGGCCGCGTTGAAGCCCTGGCCCCAGCTCTGTTCCTTGACCTTGTTCACGATGACCGCGCCCTCGTGGCCCGCGTTCGTCGCGATCCAGTGCAGCGGCGCGGTGAGCGCGTCGCGGACGATGCGCACGCCAGTCGCCTCGTCGCCGGTCAGGCCGAGGTCGCCCTCGAGTTCCTTGACCGCGTGCACCAACGCCGAACCGCCGCCGGGCAGGATGCCCTCTTCGACGGCCGCCTTGGTCGAAGCCACGGCGTCCTCGATGCGGTGCTTGCGCTCGTTCAGCTCGGTCTCGGTGGCCGCGCCGACCTTGATCACGGCCACGCCGCCGCCGAGCTTCGCGAGCCGCTCCTGCAGCTTTTCGCGGTCCCAGTCGGAGTCGGTGGTCTCGATCTCCTTGCGGATCTGCGCGGTCCGCCCGGCGATGTCGTCCTTCGTGCCCGCACCGTCGACGATCGTCGTGTCGTCCTTGGTGACGACGACCCGGCGCGCCTTGCCCAGCGAGCCGAGGTCGACCTCGGACAGCTTGCGGCCGATCTCCGCGGAGATCACCTCGCCGCCGGTGACGACGGCAAGGTCGTCCAGGAACGCCTTGCGGCGGTCGCCGAAGAACGGAGCCTTGACCGCGACCGCGGTGATCGTCTTGCGCAGCGAGTTCACCACGAGGGTGGACAGCGCCTCGCCGTCGACGTCCTCGGCGATGATGAGCAGCGGCTTCTTCGCCTCGACGACCTTCTCCAGCACCGGGAGCAGGTC
Source organism: Amycolatopsis circi (assembly GCF_003385235.1). GTDB lineage: Bacteria > Actinomycetota > Actinomycetes > Mycobacteriales > Pseudonocardiaceae > Amycolatopsis > Amycolatopsis circi. The sequence goes on from NZ_PQIA01000201.1 coordinate 4,472, forward strand.
GGCCAGCGACGAGATCTTCTCGCGGCTCAGCAGGATGTAGGCGTCCTCGAGGATCGCCTTCTGGTCCTCCGGGTTGGTCGCGAAGTGCGCCGACAGGAAGCCCTTGTCGAACTGGACGCCCTCGGTGATCACCAGCTCGGTCGCCAGGGTCGACGACTCCTCGATGGTGATCACGCCGTCCTCGCCCACGCGCTCGACGGCCTCGCCGAGCAGCGCGCCGATCGCCGCGTCACGCGAGGTGACGGTGCCGACCTGGGCGATGTTGTCGCGGCCCTTGACCGGGGTGGCCTTGGCCTTGAGGACCTCGATGACCTTCTCCGCGGCCGCCTCGATGCCCTTGCCGACCGCGGTCGGGTTGGCGCCGGCGGCGACGTTGCGCAGACCGTGCTTGACCAGCGACTGGGCCAGCACCGTGGCGGTGGTGGTTCCGTCGCCGGCGACGTCGTTGGTCTTGGTGGCGACGCTCTTCGCGAGCTGCGCGCCGAGGTTCTCGAACGGGTCGTCGAGCTCGATCTCACGAGCGACGGTGACGCCGTCGAGGGTGATCGTCGGGCCGCCGAACTTCTTGTCGAGGACGACGTGGCGACCGCGCGGGCCGAGGGTGACCTTGACCGCGTCGGCGAGCTTGTTCACCCCGCGCTCGAGCGCGCGACGAGCGTCCTCGTCGAAACTGATCTGCTTGGGCATAACGCTTTCCGCTTACCTTTCGGTTGTCGTGCGACGCAAAACGCCCCGCACCCCGGCATGTGCGGGGCCCGGGGCGTCCTTGCGCTGCGAGTGACGCGTCAGTTGATGACGGCCAGCACGTCGCGGGCGGAGAGGATCAAGTAATCCTCGCCGTTGTACTTGACCTCGGTGCCGCCGTACTTGGAGTAGATGACGACGTCGCCGACAGCCACGTCCAGCGGAACGCGGTTGCCCTTGTCGTCGATGCGGCCCGGGCCCACGGCCAGAACCTTGCCCTCCTGGGGCTTCTCCTTGGCGGTGTCGGGGATGACGAGGCCGGAAGCGGTCGTCTCCTCGGCCTCGCTCGTCTGGACAACGATCTTGTCCTCGAGCGGCTTGATGTTCACGCTCACCGGGTTGACCTCCACGGTCGTCGAAAGCGTCGGCATGATGACTGGTTACGGCTCATACCACCCCCGCCGTCGCGGGTGCCGGGGCGTGTCCGGGCCGTTCATTTAGCACTCTAGCCATGGGAGTGCCAGCTTCGCAAGGAGGGTCCGCTCACGAGCCGGAACTCGGGACGGAAGCCGCTGACCGGCGGCTTTGTTCCAGGCGGATTCCGCACCCCCGGCGCGGCGCGGCAACCCGCTGCTCACCGCGCCCTTGTCCGCCGCCCAGGCTCCCCGGGCGCCGCCGCGTGCCCGATCGGCCCCCATCCGGCGGACAAACCCCACCAAGTCCTCTCGCTCCTGGTTGGATCCGCACAGACAGGCATCTCACTCCTGGAGTCCCTATGCCCCGCTCACTCCCGTGGCGCCTGGCCGCTGCCACCACCGGGCTGCTGGCGCTGGCCGCGATCACGGTCACCGTCCCGGCCTCCGCCCAACCGGCCAACGAAGCCCGCCAGCGCGCCTTCGCCGACGCCGCCTCCGAATTCGGCGTCCCGCTGGACGTCCTGCTCGCCACCTCCTACCTCGAATCCCGCTGGGACACCCATTCCGGAGCCCCCAGCACCGCCGCCGGCTACGGACCGATGCACCTCACCGATGTCCGCACGACCGGCCTGCGCACCAGCGAATTCGACGACCCCGACGAAGACCCCCGTGGCGACGACTCGCGCCCGACGCTGCGGCTGCAGGCGCTCAAGCCGTCCACTCCCCCGCCCGGCAGCCAAACCATCGACAAGGCTGCCGAGCTGCTGCACACCGACGCCGCGAAGCTCCGTACGGACGCCGAAGCGAACATTCGCGGCGGAGCGGCGCTGCTGGCCCAGTACCAGCGAGAGCTAGGCGTCAAGAGCGACAACGCGAAGGACTGGTACGGAGCTGTCGCGCGATACAGCGGCTCTGAAGACGTCACTGGCGCGCGCACCTTCGCCGACGAAGTCTTCGCGACCATCAGCAGCGGCATTGCGCGTACGACCGACGACGGCCAAGCAGTCAAACTCGCCGCGACCTCCGGCCTCACCCCGGACCGCACCCAGGCGGATCGCCTCGGCCTGCGCGCCGGACAACCGCCGGCCACCGAGTGTCCGCGGTCGATGTCCTGCGAGTCGGTGCCCGCGCCGTTCCAGAAGATCGGCGACAGCTATGGCAACTACGACCAGGCTGTCCGCCCGCGCGACCAGAAGATCGACTACATCGTCATCCACGACACCGAGGGCACCTGGGACTCGGTGATGAAGCAGGCCCAGACCCCGGGCCAGACCGCGTGGCACTACACGGTCCGCTCGTCGGACGGCCAGGTCGCCCAGCACGTGCCGACCAAGGACGTCGGCTGGCACGCCGGGAACTGGTACCTGAACGCGAAATCCCTCGGCGTCGAGCACGAGGGTTTCGCCGCGCAGGGCACCTGGTTCACCGAGGCGATGTACCGCCAGTCCGCGAAGCTCGTGCGCTACCTCGCGCACCGCTTCGGCGTTCCGCTGGACCGCGCGCACATCCTCGGCCACGACAACGTGCCCGGCCCGAACGCGGACAAGATCAAGAGCATGCACTGGGACCCGGGCCCGTACTGGGACTGGGCGCATTACTTCGACCTGCTCGGCGCCCCGCTGGAGCACGACGGCTCGCCGGATTCCGACCTGGTCATGATCGCGCCGGAGTACTCCGCCAACCGTCCGGTGTTCACCGGCTGCGACAAGATCGGGTCCGGAAACCCTTGCCCGGAGCGGAGTTCAGGCTCTGTCGTGCTGCACACCGAGCCGAGCGAATCCGCGCCGCTGCTGTCCGATGTGGGCATGCACGGGCCTAATCCGTCCACAATGGACGTCTCGGACATCGGCAGCCGCGCGGCCACCGGCCAGAAGTACGCCGTCGCGGACACCAGGGACGACTGGACCGCGATCTGGTACCTCGGCCAGAAGGGCTGGTTCCGCAACCCGGACGACGCGCCCACCGCGTATCCGGCCGACGGGTTCGTCGCGACTCCCAAGGAGGGCAAGGCGACCGTGCCGGTCTACGGGAGCGCGTACCCGGAGGCGGGGGCCTACCCGAAGGACATTCCGGTGCAGGAGCTCAAGCCGCTGCCGTATCAGCTCGGCGCGGGCCAGAAGTACTCCGTCGGCGGGCTGACCGGCTCGGAGTACTACTCGGCGTCCTTCGACGTCGCGACCAACAAGGTCGTGAAGGGCAAGTCGAGGTACGTGGAAATCCAGCTCGGCCACCGCGTGGCGTATGTCAGCCGCGACGACGTCGACCTCGAGCCGACGTCCTGACCACCCCTCGTGAGTGGCTACGCCGGTTAGAACCGGCATAGCCACTCACGAGTCCAGGGCCACTTTCACGCCAGTGCTGGCCTCGGTGTTGCGCCGGGTCTTGGCCCAGCCGTTGCGCCCACGCACGAGCCGGAACAGCGCGCGCCAGGACGTGATGTAGAAGGTGTAGATGTAGGCCGCGTACAGCAGGCCCATGCCGATTCCGCGGAAGATGTTCTTGCTGCGCAGGCATTTCATCTGATAGATCGGGCCCCACACGACGAACGGCAGCAGCCCGAACGAACCGTAGATCGCGAACAGGATCCAGGCACCGCCGGTGAACCACGTCCACACCTGGCCCGGATCGCCCGCAGTGCTCACGAGAAGCAGGATGAACGGCACCGGGTACAGCAATGAGCCGAGCAGCTGCATCCACGGCTGCGCCAGGTAGTACATCATCTCCGCGGCGCCCAAAGTAGACACATGCGGCGAGTCCCAGATCCGGCGCAGGTACCGCATGCACTGCATGGTTCCTTGGCCCCAGCGGGTGCGCTGCACCAGGAAGCGGCGCAGGCTGTACAGACCTTCTTGCGCCACATGCGAATCCGGCGTGAACCCGGTGCGCCAGCCCGCGGTGAGCAGGTGCACGCCGAGTTCGAAGTCCTCCAGCAGCGAACCGCGCCACGGGGCCAGTTCGTCGCCGGCGATCGAGTCCAATGCGGACAGTCGCGTGAACTGTCCGTTGCCGCCCATGGAGATCGTGCCGGTGAAGCCGCGCGACGTCTGGATCGCCGCGATCGCGGTACGGAACTCCAAGTCCTGCAACTGGGCGAGCTTCAGCCCGAACGCGCGGGAGAACCAGGTGCGGCCCGGCGGACGGCTGCGGAAGTTGCTCATCCGCACGTCGAGCTGAACCGCACCGACGGTCTTGTCGCCGAACAGGTGGTCCGCCGCGCACACCTCGAGACAGTTGGCTGCCGGACGGCCGTCCGCGTCGACCACCACGACCACCACGCGGTCGCGATCCGCCTCCGGGCCGAGCCAGTCGTCCAGTTCGCGGTAGGCGGCGTTGAGCGCGTCTCCCTTGCCGGTGCGCGCTTCCGGGCGTTGCCGGGCGACGAGGTGCAGATTCGCGTCGTAGCCGCCGTTGCGCCGCCACACCGAGCGCACGACGCGGGCGGTGCGGTCGTCCGAATCGTCGTCCACGACCCACACGTGCGCGCGGCGGAAAGTGCTGCGGAGGTACTTGACCGTCTCGCGGATCACCACCTCCTCGTCGCGGCAGGGGACGAAGAAGTGCCAGGAGAAGTCGGCCGGATCGCCGACCGGAGCGGGCTTGCGGCGCAGGTACGGCACGACGATCACCACGACGTACACGAGGAACGCGACGCTCATGGTGAGCGCGAACGCCTGTGTGACCGACAGCAGGATCTTCAGGCCGGAGTCGCTCACGCCGCGGCCCGCTTCTCGGCCTTCGTCTTCCTGGTCGCCAGCCAGACGAAGAGCACCAGCGAGATCGCGCCGCCGATGACGCTGACCAGCGAGCCGAGCAGCGTGTGGCCCCAGTAGTAGCCCTCGTCGGTGCCGAGTCCGTTGACCAGCCCGACGATGGTGAAAATCCGTAACTGATTAACCAAAATCACCGCGATCGCGGAAATCCCCAGCGAGAAAAACAGCCGTCGGGCATTTTGTGGTCGGAACCACAGAAGTGCGGCGGTCACTAATAGCAAGGGTAGAAGAAGGAAAACCGACGAGCATTCCGGAGTCATCCGCAACCCGAATGGAGTATCGCCAGACAACCCGAAGTAGACCGATTCGCGGTTTCCGGCCACATAGACCCCCGATGAGGTGAAAACCCGGAGGAGGGCACCGGCCAGTTGCACCTCCAGCTCGCGGTACCCGCGTTCCACGAGCACCAGCACCACCCCCGCGGCGAGCACCCCGAACACCGCCATACGCAGCGGAAACCGGGATGCGCCTGACCCCGGCGTGTTGACTGCTGTCACGACGACCCTCTCGAGAAGAAACCCAGCGGAACCGGGGCGGACCCGGCCACGGTCGTGTCCGCGCCGGTCTCCGCCCTTCGCCGGGCAGCCCCATTCCGGGGACACCCGAGCACCTTTCGGCATATTCTTACTCAAGCTTGCTACTCCGTTAGAGTGATGCTTCACGCAACCTGGGGAAATGCCGAATTCGTATCACCCGATGTGGTGATCCGGCGAAAAATCTGTGCAATTTCAGAAACGTTCTCCGATAACCGATCCGCGTGCCGACTCTTGCTCAGCGGGATTCGTCCGTGCAGCGGCTCGCCCTGAGAAAAATCGGAGGACCAGTGAAGAGACACCTCGTGCGACGAGGCGGAATGCTCGCCGTTGTCGTGGCGAGCATCGCCCTGGCCGGAGCTGCTCCGGCCAGCGCCGCTCCCGGCGACGGGTCGGCCTACGGCGTCGACGTCAACGTGACGCTGCTCGGCCAGCCCGCGGTGCATCTCGGCCCGCTCGCGGCCGCGAACACAGGCGGCCCGACGGAAAGCACCGCGGTCTCCGCGAACGTTCCCGGCGTGCTCACCACCGGCGTGATCAACGCGTCCGCCGTGCGCGACGACAACTCCGGCGCGGTCACGGCGAAGGCGTCCGTCGCCGACGTCGGGCTGCCGCTGCTCAAGGCCGCCGTCGGCAATGTCGGCGCGAAGGCGGTCGAAGCCGTCTGCACCGCGACCCAGGAAGGCGTCAAGGGCAGCACCACGCTGGTCGGCGCGAACCTCGGCAGCCTCGGCAACGTCGACGCGAACCCGGCGGCGAACACCGAACTGAAAGTCCAGGTCGGCCCGCTGCACGTGGCGACGCTGATCCTGAACGAGCAGATCAAGAACAAGGACGGCAGCCTCACGGTCAACGCCCTGCACCTCAAGCTGCTCGGCGGCGTCGCGCTGGGCGCTCTCGGTTCGGGCGACGTGATCCTGTCGTCGGCGACCTGCGGTCCGGCTGCTCCGCCGATGCCGCTCGCCTCGGGTGCCGGCATGTGGATCGGCTTCGGCGTGCTCGCCGCCGTCGCAGTGCCGGTCGGCCTGCGCTTCACCCGGCGTCGTTCGGCTGCCTGACCCGATGAGGTGATGGATCGATGTACAAAATGCCTGGCGCCGGGGTCGGCGTCGCCGGTGGCGGGGTGGGCACCCTCGCCGCCACCGGCGCCGACGTCGGCTGGTGGCTCGCGGTCGGCATCGCGCTGGTGATCCTCGGGATCGCCGCGTTGGTCGCCGTCCGCCGCCGGAATCGGCGGTTCTCCCGCCTGGACGGCTGAAGAATCCGGGCTGCCGGCGCGAACCCGCCGGCAGCCCGGTTTTCCGGGACACTCGAAAGGGTGAAAACGTTGGACGTGATGCTGCTGGCCGGGACGCGCCCGGAGGCGGTGAAACTCGCACCGCTCGCGCTGGCCCTCGACGCCCGCCCCGGGCTGCGGCCGCTCGTCGTGCACAGCGGTCAGCACCAGGGCATGGTCGAGCAGGCGCTGGCCCCGTTCGAGGTCGAGATCGACGCGTGGCTCGACGTGCCGCCGCGGGTGTCCGGCACGCAGGCGGAACTGGTGTCCGGCCTGCTGCCCGCGCTCGACGCCGCACTGCGCCGGTACCAGCCGTCGGCGGTCGTCGTGCAAGGCGACACCACCACCGGACTGGCCGGCGCGCTCGCCGCGTTCTGGCTCGGAATCCCGGTGGTGCACCTCGAAGCCGGGCTGCGGACGCACGACCTGACATCGCCGTTCCCCGAGGAGGGAACGCGGCAGATGATCTCGCGGATCGCGGCCCTGCACCTGGTTCCTACGGCCCCCGCAGGTGCGGCGTTGCTGGCCGAGGGCGTGCCAGCGGAGCGGATCACGCGTACTGGCAACACGGTTGTCGACGCTGTGCTGGCGGTGGCCGCGCGCGACTTGCCCGCCCGTGATCCGGCGCTTGCCTTGCTGGAGATGGGAATCGCCGAGGCGGGCGAGCAGTTGGTGCTGGTCACGTCGCATCGCCGCGAATCGTGGGGCGAACCGTTGACGCGCACGCTGACTGCGGTGCGTCAGATTGTTGACGCTCATCCGCGCGTGCAGGTGCTGTTCCCGGTGCATCCGAATCCGGCTGTGCGGGAACAGGTCGAGGAGGTGCTGGGCGGGGTCGCGCGGGTGACCGTCACCGAGCCGTTGGAGTACCCGGATCTCGTGCGCGCACTGCGGTTGGCGTCGCTAGTGCTGACGGATTCTGGTGGGATACAAGAGGAAGCGCCGACGTTCGGTACGCCAGTGCTGGTGTTGCGTGACACGACGGAACGCCCGGAAGCGGTCGAAGCCGGTTGCGCTTGGCTGGTCGGCACCGATACGGGGCTGATCACCGATACCGCCGCGCGGATTCTTCGCGGGGAGATCAGCGCTGCCGCGTCAGCGAATCCTTATGGGAACGGCTCCGCTGCGGCACGGTCTGCGTTGGCGATTGAGGCGCTGCTTGGGGTGTCCGTTGATGCTGCTGCTCTCGTGAGCGGCAATCCCGGTTAGAACCGGCATACCCACTCACGAGCCCTAAAGGGACACCACGTTAACCGGCAGACCCGGGTTCGCCGAAAAGTCCAACGGTGCCACCGCCCGCCCCGCCGCCACCACATGCGCGCCC
>NZ_PQIA01000019.1 GCF_003385235.1 Amycolatopsis circi
GGGTGGGTCCGTGAAGGGCTCCTTGAGGGAATCTGGGTCCGTGAAGGGGCCCCTCACGGACCGTCGTTGGTCGTGAGGGGAACCCTGAGGGACTCTGAGTCCGTGAAGGTTCCCCTCACGGACTCAGGCGGGGCAGGGAGTAGGGGACTAGCGTCACGGAGTGCGTCGCGCGGAGGGCTGAACCCGGTACGTCCAGACGGCATGGCCGGTGCGGCCTGCGTAGGGTGACCGCTCGTGAACGGCACTCTCCCTGCCACGCCGCCGGGTTCTGCGTCCACGTCATCTCGTTCGCGGCAGGTCACCGTGCTCCTTCCGGTGCTCGGGCTGATCGTCGTGGCGTTGTGCGGGCTTTTTCTCTTCGGGCTCGCTACCGCGCGCGTGGGGTGGCTGGCCGTCGCGATTGGCGTGGTTGCTGCGTTGCTGCCGGTCGTCGTGGTGGTCGCCGGGTTGCTCTGGGTGGATCGGTGGGAGCCTGAGCCGGCGAAGTTGCTCTTGATCGCTTTTGCTTGGGGCGCTTGCATTGCCACGGTTACCGCGCTGCTGATCAACACCGGGGCCGAGGCGTTCGGCGATCTGCTTCTCGGCGGCGGCAACGGCAGCAAGGTCAGTGCGCTCATCTCCGCGCCGCTGGTCGAGGAAGCCGCGAAGGGCGTCTTTGTCCTGTTGATCTTCTGGCGGCGCAACGAGGAATTCGACGGGATCGTCGACGGCGTCGTCTACGCGGGGTTCGCGGCCGCCGGGTTTGCCTTCACCGAGAATATCTATTACTTCGGCCGCGCCTTCGCTGACCATGGCTTCGGCAACGGCACCAGCTCCGGGGTGCTCGCCGCTTTCCTCGTGCGGGGCGTGCTTTCGCCGTTCACGCATCCGCTGTTCACCGCTATGACCGGCATCGGGTTCGGGATCGCCGCTCGCTATGCGCAGCGGTGGGTCCGGATTCTCGCGCCGCTGGCCGGATACCTCGCTGGCGTCTTCCTGCACGCGCTCTGGAACGCCGCGGCTACGCTGAATGGCGGAAAGTCCTTCCTCACCCTGTATTTCCTGGTGATTTTGCCGCTGCTGATCGCCGCGATCTACGTGATCGTGTTGCAGCGGCGGAGAGAACAGCGGATCGTCGCCGCGGCGTTGCCGAAGATGGCGGCTGCGCGGTGGATCGCGCCGTCGGAGATCGACTTGCTTGCCAGTCTCCCCGGGCGGCGCGAATGGCGTAAGCAGGCGCGGAAGCAATCCGGGCGGGCGGCGGCGCGGGCGGTGGGCCGGTATCAGACGAGCGTGACGGAACTCGCATTCCTGCGCCGTACTCGGCTGCGCACTGAGCAGGACCGGCAGCGGCAGGAAGAGTTGCTGCAGGCACTGCGAGACGCCCGCGCCGATGCCATGCGATTGGCGAACAGTCGCGACAGTCGGTGAACATTCCCCGTCCGGGGTAGCTCTACCGTGCCAAAAGTGGCGTTCCACCGGGGGATTCGGGCACACGGCGACCGCGAGAAGCTGACTGCCAATAAGGTACGGGCGCGATTGGCCGCCCCGGGTGAAGCTGGTCACCCGGGCACCTTGATCCGGCCGGGGCGGGGCTACTCTCGCGCCGTCGTCTGGTACCCGCGACGAAAGAGCGGGACTGGAACGAACATGAGGAGTTCGAGCCATGAGCGTCCACAGGCGCACGCCATGAACCGGCCGGCCCGCCTTGCCGTGGGCGTCGTTTCCGCCGGCCGAGTGGGCAGTGTCCTCGGTGCGGCACTGGCCAGGGCAGGCCACACCGTCGTCGCCGCGTCGGGGCTGTCCGCCGCTTCGCTGAACCGCGCGGAACGGCTGCTGCCCGACGTCCCGTTGCTGCCGCCCGACGAAGTCGTGCGGAGAGCCGATCTGGTCCTGCTCGCGTTGCCGGACGACGCGCTCGCGGGCACCGTCCGTGGTCTGGTCGCTACGAATTCGGTCCGTGCGGGCCAGATCGTGGTGCACACCTCGGGTGCGCACGGCATCGACGTGCTGGCCCCGGTAGCGGAAGCCGGTGCGCTGCCGCTGGCGTTGCATCCGGTGCTCACCTTCACCGGCCGCGAGGAAGATCTGGAACGCCTTGTCGCGGCAAGCATCGGCGTCACCGCGGCACCGGACGACGAAGCCGCGTGGAACGTCGGCGAGGCGCTCGCCGTCGAGATGGGCGCCGAGCCGGTGCGGGTTCCCGAATCCGCGCGGGCGCTGTATCACGCGGCGCTGGCGCACGGCGCGAATCACCTGATGACGCTGGTCGCCGACTGCACCGAAATCCTGCGCGACGCCGGAATCGGGCATCCGGAACGACTCGTCGCACCGCTGCTTTCGGCGGCATTGGACAATGTCCTTCGCCACGGGGACCGCGCCCTCACCGGACCGGTCCCGCGTGGTGATCTCGGCACCGTCCGCAAGCACCTCGACGTGCTCACGGACCGGGTGCCGCAGATCGCCCCGGCCTACCGGGCGCTGGCCCGGCGCACGGCCGAACGGTCCCGCGCCGCCGGCCTGCTCGATCCCGCGGCCGCGGGCGAACTGACCGATCTTCTCGCCGACCCCGCCGAAGGACAGACCCCGTGACGACACCGAAATTCCAGCGCGGAACGCTCAACACGTTCCAGCCGCCCGAGCACATCAGCAAGGTGAGCTGGAGCCTGCGCAGCGTCGGCCGGAAGGTCGCGCTCGTGCCCACCATGGGCGCGCTGCACGACGGCCACCGAGAACTGCTGCGCCGTGCGAAGCGGCTGCCGAACACCGTCGTCGCCGCGTCGATCTTCGTGAACCCGTTGCAGTTCGGCGAGGGCGAGGACTTCGAGGCGTACCCGCGTCAGCTCGAAGCCGACTTGGCGACCTTGTCCGAAGCGGGCGTCGAGCTGGCCTTCACGCCGAAGGCTTCGGACCTGTACGCGGACAACGCGGTGGTCACCTTGAACCCCGGCCCGCTCGGCGACGAGCTTGAGGGGGCCGTCCGGCCCGGGCATTTCGCCGGGGTGCTGACGGTCGTCGCGAAGCTGTTCAACCTGCTGCGCCCGGATTACGCGTTCTTCGGGGAGAAGGACTACCAGCAGCTGGTGCTGATCAAGCGGATGGTGGCGGACCTGAACATCGACACCCGCGTCATCGGGGTGCCGACGGTCCGGGAGCGGGACGGCCTCGCGCTGTCCTCGCGCAACGTCTACCTGACGCCGGAACAGAGGCAAGACGCCGTGGTGCTGTCGTCCGCGTTGTCGGCGGGAGCGCACGTCGGGCGGGACGGAGCGGACGCCGTGCTGGAAATGGCACGGAAGACGCTCGCGGCCCGTCCCCAGGTGGAAGTGGATTACCTGGAATTGAGGGGAACCGATCTGGGGCCGGCGCCCGTCGACGGAGAGGCGCGGTTGCTGGTCGCCGCCCGGGTGGGGAGTACCCGGCTGATCGACAACGCGGGAGTGCTGCTCGGAAAAGCCGTGGAACATCCGAGCGGGGATCCGGACGCAGGGGAATAGGGAGAGTCTGCGATGTATCGCACGATGCTGAAATCGAAGATCCACCGGGCCACGGTGACCCAGGCCGACCTGCACTACGTGGGTTCGGTGACGGTCGACGAGGACCTGATGGAGGCCGCCGATCTGATCGAGGGCGAGCAGGTGTCCATTGTGGATGTCACGAACGGCGCCCGGCTGGAAACCTACGTCATCACCGGCGAGCGCGGCAGCGGCGTGCTCGGCATCAACGGGGCCGCCGCGCATCTGGTGCACCCGGGCGACCTGGTCATCCTGATCGCCTACGGCCAGATGGACGACGCGGAAGCGCGCGCCTACCGGCCGCGAGTGATCTTTGTGGACGATTACAACCGGATCGTCGAGCGCGGGGACGACCCGGCGCACGCCCCGGACGGATCGGGTCTGCTGAGCGGCACGGTCACGCTGCCCGAAGAGGACACGATGACCTTCCCGGTGGCCGAAACCGCGGACGCGCGCCGTCTCGACGCGTTGCTGCACGCCGAAAACTGACCTGTACCGGCGGCGGTCGCGAGCCGCAGTAAGGAAGACCTCGTTGCTGCTCACTGTCGACGTCGGCAACACCAATATCGTGCTCGGCCTCTACCAAGGCGCCGAGCTGGTCGGTGACTGGCGGATGCGCACCGACGCGCGGATGACCGCGGACGAACTCGCGCTCACCGTGCGCGGGCTGCTCGGCCCGCACGCCGACGCGGTCACCGGAATCAGCGCACTGTCCACAGTGCCCGCGGTGCTGCGCGAATTGCGGGTGATGCTCGGCCGCTATTACGCGCGGGTGCCGAAGATCGTGGTCGAGCCCGGCGTGCGCACCGGGGTCGCGCTGCTGGTGGACAATCCGAAGGAAGTCGGCGCGGACCGGCTCGTGAACACCCTTGCCGCGCACCATTTGCACGCCACCGCGTGCGTGGTGGTCGATTTCGGCACCTCCACGAACGTCGACGCGATCTCGGCCAGGGGCGAATTCCTCGGCGGGGCGTTCGCCCCGGGCATCGAGATCTCGGTGGACGCGCTCGCCGCCCGCGCGGCCGCGCTGCGGAAGGTGGAACTCGTCCCGCCGCGGTCGGTGATCGGCAAGAACACCGTGGAATGCCTGCAGTCCGGCATTCTGTACGGCTTCGCCGGCCAGGTCGACGGGCTCGTCCGGCGGATCGTGCGCGAATTGCAAGCCGACAGCTCGGATCCGGTCACGGTGATCGCCACCGGCGGGCTCGCTCCGCTGGTGCTGGGCGAATCCGAGACGATCAAGGAGCACGTGCCGGACCTGACGCTGCTCGGCCTGCGGCTGGTGTACGAACGGAACGTGCGTTAGAACTGCTCGGCCAGGTAATCCTCGAAGGTGCGGGTGCCGGTGTCCGCGTCGAGGTTGAGGTTGCCGTCCGCGCGATAGACCTTTCCGGCCGCACCGGGAATCCGCATGGGCATTTTCCCTCGCCGCCGTCCGCGCACCTGCAAATACTTGTCGACCAGTTCGCCCATGCCATACACCTTGGGCCCGGCCAGATCCCGTACTCGCCCGGCCGGGTCGCCGACCTCCAGCCGCGCGATCCGCTCGGCCACTTCCCGGGCGTCGACGGGCTGGAAATTGATCGCGGGCACCGGCACGATCGGCAGTTTCGCCATTGCCTGCACGGCATTGAGGCAGAAGCCGTGGAACTGGGCCGCGCGCAGGATGGTCGACGGCACGTCCGCCGCGGCGACCAGCTTCTCGGCCTCGTGCTTGCGGCGGAAATAGCCCAGCGGCACCGCGTCGGCGGCGATCACCGAAATGAAAACCAGGTGGCCGACTCCGGCGCGTTCAGCGGCGCGGACGAGATTCGCCGTTGCTACGTCGTCGCCCTTCGGTCCGCCTGCCAGGTGGACGACCACGTCCGCACCGTCGACCGCGGGAGCGAGACCTTCGCCGGTCATCAGGTCGCAGGCGAACCGGTCGGGGCCGTTCGCGTTCCGGCTGAGAATGCGTACCTTCGCGTCGCCGAGAGCGGGAACGACCAGCTTGCCGAGGGTTCCGGTGCCGCCGGTGACCAAGATCGTCGTCATGACAATTCCTTCCGGGTAAAGTGCTGCGGGGTCGGGCACTGGGGGTGTCCTACTGGGATGAACCCGCCCGTGAAGGAGATGTGACAGGTGGACGACAGAGACCTGCTCGCCGCCCAATTCGAGGAACAGCGGCCGCGGCTTCGCGGCGTCGCTTACCGGATGCTCGGCTCGCTTGCCGAGGCCGACGACGCGGTGCAGGAAGCCTGGCTGCGCGCGGACGGCGCAGATGTTTCCGAGGTACAGAATCTGCCCGCCTGGCTCACCACAGTGGTCGCGCGGGTGTGCCTGAACCTGTTGCGCACGCGCGAACGCCGCCGCGAGGACTCGCTGGACGCGTTCCCGCTCGACCGCGGCGACGACGGCGCGGACCTCGCCGAAGAAGCCCAACTGGCCGATTCTGTCGGCCTGGCGATGCTGGTAGTACTCGACGTCCTCGGCCCGGCCGAACGGATCGCGTTCGTGCTGCACGACATGTTCGCCGTGCCCTTCGAGGACATCGCGCAGATCCTCGACCGCAACCCGGCGGCGGTCCGCCAATTGGCCAGCCGGGCTCGTCGCCGGGTGCGTGGCGGAGAAGCCGGGCCAGCCGACGCGAGCAAGCGGCGCGGGGTCGTCGAGGCGTACCTGGCCGCTGCTCGCGAGGGAGACTTCGCGGGACTGTTGAAAGTGCTCGACCCGGACGTCGTGCTGCACTCGGACACCGGCGCGGCGCCGGTGGTGCTACGCGGTGTCCGAGCGGTCAGCAAGGGCGCGCTGCTCGCTTCGGAAGTCGCGCGCAGCACGCAGGTCGCGTTGGTCGACGGCGGTCCCGGCCTGGTGCTCGCCCCGCGCGGCCGGCTCGCCGTGGTCCTCAAGTTCGTTTTCGACGGCGACCTGATTGCCGGGATCGACGTGATTTCCGGGCCGGAGCGGCTGCGCGGGCTGGAGATCGCCCTCGGGTGAAGATCAGTGGAACAGTTTCAACCCGACGACCCCGGCGACAATCAGCACGAGGCAGGTGATCCGGCCGACGGTGAGCGGATCGTTCATCGCGACGATCCCGTACCCAGCGGTCCCCACCGCGCCGATGCCGACCCACACCGCGTATCCGGTGCCGAGCGGAATTTCGCGCAAGGAATACGCGAGACCGGACATGCTGAGCAGCAGTGCGCCGCCGAACAGCACGCTCGGCCAGAGCCTGCTGAAGCCTTTCGAGGCGCCGAGCGCCGCGGCCCACACGGTTTCGAGAAATCCGGAAACGACAAGAACGAGCCAAGCCATGATCGAGAGCCTTTCGCAGTGACGGATACGTCCACTGCGCCGTCTTGTCGTCACCGGGTACGACGCGCTCGTCCGGGGCGGAAGCACCGCCGCTTCCGAAATTAGCACCAACCGGACGCGCCGAGGTGGTGATTTCGGTCGCCGCTCAGCTCCGGCGGGCCCGCAGAACCGTGGTGACCAGCGGGTAGTCGAATTCGCCTGTACCGGTCTCCGGAACAGATTCCAGGTACGCCCGGGCCCGCGCGAGTTGTTCATCGCGGTCCTGCGCGGACGCGACCAGCAGATGCGAATGCGTGGCCACGGTCGCCAGCAGCGATTCGATCGAGCGCCGGTGGGTGTGGGCGAACCGGTCCTGTTCGAACGGGCCGAAGCCGTCCGCGCGCAGCGTTCGCTCCTCATCGGAGAACCCGCGGCTGATGCCGGTGCGGACCAGCCGGGCGAATTCGAGCACCCACGGCACGGATTCGTCGTCGTGATTCCACAGCGCCACCACGGCTCCCCCAGGCCGCAGGATCCGGCGGATCTGCGCGAACGCCGGCTCCAAATCGAACCAGTGCAGGGCCTGTCCGACGAACACCGCGTCCGCCGATCCGTCCGGCAGCGGGATGTCCTCGGCCTTGCCGAGCAGCGCGGGAACGTCCGGCAGCCGCCGGGACAGTTCGGCGAGCATGCCCGGGTCGGGCTCCACCGCGGTCACCGAGCGGCCGAGATCGACCAGCCCCTCGGTGAGTTTTCCGGTGCCCGCCGCGAGGTCCAGCACGTCGCGTACCGGTCGGTTTGCTCCGGACATGCCCCATTCGAGTGCCGCCCGGGGATAGTCCGGCCGGTGCCGGGCATAGGCGCTCGCCTGGTCGCCGAACGAAGAAGCCCGCTGGGCCCGCAGTTCCGCATCAGTGCTGGGATCGCTCACGAGTAACCACCCTAATACCGTGAGTGCCCCGGAAGGGGAATCCGGTTGACGCGGTTCACCAGCGGCTTCGTACGCTGTGGCCATGACCGAATTCCCCGCGTCCGACGCACTGCCCGATGACGACCTGCCCGAACAGATGCGGGTGCGCCGGGACAAGCGCGACCGGATAATCGCGGAGGGCGCCGATCCTTACCCGGTAGAGGTTCCGCGCACGCACACTCTCGCGCAGATCCGTGCCGAACATTCCGGTCTCGAAGCCGACACCAGCACCGGTCAGTCGGTCGGCGTCACCGGTCGCGTCATGTTTCTCCGCAATACGGGCAAACTGTGTTTCGCCACTCTTCGTGAGGGCGACGGCACGGAACTGCAGGCGATGCTGAGTCTCGCGCAGGTCGGGCCCGAGTCTCTCGCCTCGTGGAAGTCCGATGTCGATCTCGGCGACCACGTATTCGTGCACGGCGAGGTGATCACCTCGAAGCGCGGCGAGCTTTCCGTGCTGGCCGACAGCTGGCAGATCGCGGCGAAGTCGCTGCGACCGCTGCCGGTGGCGTTCAAGGAGCTGTCCGAGGAAACGCGAATCCGGCAGCGTTATGTCGATCTGATTATGCGGCCGAAGGCGCGCGACGTGGTGCGCACGCGCTCCGGCGTGATGCGTTCGCTGCGCGAGTCGTTCCACCGCCGGGGATTCACCGAGGTCGAGACCCCGATGCTGCAGACGTTGCACGGCGGAGCGACGGCCCGGCCGTTCGTCACGCATTCCAATGCCTTCGACCTCGAGCTGTTCCTGCGCATCGCGCCGGAGCTGTACCTCAAGCGCTGCGTGGTCGGCGGGATCGAGAAGGTTTTCGAGATCAACCGGAACTTCCGCAACGAGGGCAGCGACTCCTCGCACTCGCCGGAGTTCGCGATGCTCGAGTACTACGAGGCCTACGCCACTTACGACACGAATGCCGTGATGACCCGCGAACTCATCCAGGAGGCCGCGGAGAACGTGCTCGGCACCCAGGTCGTCACTCTCGCCGACGGAACCGAGTACGACCTTTCCGGCGAATGGACGACACTCGGCATGTACGAGTCGCTCTCGGAAGCGCTCGGCGAGGAAGTGACGCCGGATACTCCCGCCGAAGCACTGCACAAGATCGCCGCGGCGCGCGAGATCGAGGTGGATCCCAAGCTAG
Organism: Amycolatopsis circi; assembly: GCF_003385235.1. Lineage (GTDB taxonomy): Bacteria > Actinomycetota > Actinomycetes > Mycobacteriales > Pseudonocardiaceae > Amycolatopsis > Amycolatopsis circi. The sequence continues at coordinate 8,877 of NZ_PQIA01000019.1, forward strand.
CGCACGGCAAACTCGTCGAAGAACTGTGGGAACATCTCGTCGGCGACGGACTGCAAGCGCCTACATTTGTCCGGGATTTCCCGCTCGAGACCTCTCCTCTCACGCGGCAGCACCGCAGCCGCGCGGGCGTGGCCGAGAAGTGGGACCTGTACGTGCGCGGTTTCGAACTCGCGACCGGATACTCCGAGCTGGTGGATCCGGTGGTGGAACGGCAGCGGCTCACCGAACAGGCGCGGCTCGGCGCCGCCGGGGATAGCGAGGCGATGCGTCTCGACGAGGATTTCCTGCGCGCGCTCGAGTACGGAATGCCGCCGAGCGGCGGGGTCGGAATGGGGATCGACCGGCTGCTCATGGCACTGACCGGGCTCGGTATCCGCGAGACGATCCTCTTCCCGCTCGTGCGACCTGAATAGGACGCCGTTCGCCGCACCGGTCGAGATTTCCTCAATGCGGATTTGCCTACGGCCGGGCAAGCGGGTATTAATATGGGTGTCAAAGACTTCTGTAGCTCGGGGCTTGCCCCGAAACCAGATCATGTAGCCAGATCATTCGGGTAAGCCCCGCAGGAGGAATCAGATGGCACAGAAGGTGCTTGTCTCTCTGGTCGACGACCTCGACGGCAGTGAGGCGGAAGAGACCGTCGAGTTCGGTTTGGACGGTGTGAGCTACCAGATCGACCTGTCGAACGAAAACGCCGAGGAGCTGCGGGACGCGCTGGCGCAGTACGTCGAGCACGCCCGTCGTGCGGGCGGCCGCAAGCGCGCGCCGCTGCGTCCGGTCGCCGGCGGCAAGTCCCCGGCCCGCCCGGCCGCGGTCGACCGCGAGCAGAACCAGGCGATTCGCGCGTGGGCCCGCAAGAACGGTTTCCAGGTTTCCGACCGCGGGCGCATCCCGTCGGAGGTCGTCGAGGCTTACCACAAGAAGAACTGACCGGGCATTTCCGGAACTCGCGGATGCGGTCCTCCGGTTAGCGAACCGGGAGAACGCACCGCGGCGGAGACGGGGGTGTCTTCGCACTCCGCACGCCAAACGGCCGTCGGGAACATTCCCGGCGGCCGTTTGGCGTTCCGTATTAGTTTCCCGGCTATGCGCCGTCCGGCGTGCCCGAGATCAGCCGGCGGGCCGAACGGGCGTACTCCGCGGGAGGCGCTCCGGTCACCGCGCGGAAATCGCGGACGAAGTGAGGTTGGTCGCTATAGCCCAGCCGAGTCGCCAGATCCGCGTAATCCGGAGCGGCCGGTGCGGCGAGCAACCGGGCGGCTTCGTTGAGGCGGTAAATCCGGATCGCCCACTTCGGCGTTGTTCCGACGTGCTCGGCGAACAACCGCTGCACTGCCCGGATCGACAGTCCGAGTGCCGCCGCCAGTTCCGCGACCTTGGTGATCTCGGGATCCGCCGCGATTGTTTCCACCGCCTCGGCGGCCGTCCGGGCGGCCGGGAGAATGGGACGACGGTGTGCGATCAGCAAGTTGTCGATTGCAGTGATCATTTCCTCGTCCGTCCGCGCATTGCGGACGGATTTTTCCGCGACCGCGGCGGCGGGTCCGAAGATCGTGGTCACGTCCTCCGCGCGATCGGCGAGGGTGCGCACCGGGGCGTCGAGGAACGGGCGGAAACATCCGGGCCGGATCCTGGCCCCGATCCCGTGCACGCGTCCGCTGAGCCGATGCGTGAAAAGCCGGTGCGCCGGACCGTAAACGCCGCACGCGCCGGGGAAGAACGTCACGTGCACCGACAGATTCGGCAGCACGTGCTGTTCGTGGGATTCGGTCAGGTCCCAGCGCAGTATCCAGTGGTGTTCCACGAAATCGCGCAGTTCCGGGGCGGGCGGATGCCGGGCGAGAGTGAACTTGGTGCGAGCCGTCCGCTCGTTCAGGATGCCGCTCGGGATCCGCCGCATGGCTGAAAACAGTAGTGCGTCGCGTAATTTCAAGACGGGTCCCGCGCCGCGTGGTTGGCTGGGCCGCATGTCGAATCACTCCGGACTGCTCGCCCCGGCCGCCGCCGAACTGCGGCGCGTCGCGGCTGCCGCCCCGTCGCTGACCGCGCCCACCGCCTGCGCGGACTACGACGTTCGCGGCCTTCTCAACCACCTTTTCTACTGGGGCCCTTGGCTCGCCGCCGCCATCCGGCACGAGTCCTACGAACCGCCCGCGCCGAGCGAAGCCGAGGCCTCGCTCGTCGGCGACGACTGGCCGAAGACTCTGGAAGCACTGACCGACGACGTCGTCGCCGCGCTCGCTCCGCCGGAAGCGTGGACCGGCACCATCACCTTCGGCGGGTCCGAACTGCCCGCCGCGGCCGTCGGAGACATGGTGCTCGGCGAATTCGTCGTGCACGCCTGGGATCTCACGCGGGCGAGCGGCACCGAGCTGAACTGCTCGGACGAAGCCGCCGAAGTGGTTCTCGCGTTCGCGGCCGGAATGGGCGAGGAGGCCCGCGCCGGCGGAGTCTTCGGCCCGGAAGTCGCGGTGCCGGAAACCGCGCCGGTGCTGCACCGGGCGCTGGGCGCGACAGGCCGGGACCCGTACGCCTGATATTTCACTCGATGGAGATCAACGACGGCAGATTCGCGGACAGCTTTCGCATTCCGCCTCCCCGGGCAGGAGATAGGAGAAGCAGCAGCTCTCCCGGCGGCGCTCCCAAGCCCGGTGTCCGTCGTCGTCGATCGCCACGCGCAAGGTGGACGCCGAGGTCAACGGGCGGTACTGCGCGTCGAGCACCAGCGCGGCGTCCGCGACGCCAGCGCCTTCGGCCTCGGCTGTCCCGCCTTGTTTGCCAACCCGCCACAGCGCGCCGTCCAGTGCGTCTGTGGCGGCCGCCCAGAGCATGCGGCGGCCGAGCCGGGTGCCGGGGGCGTAGGCGCGGACGAAGCGGGCAGCGTGGCCGATGAACTGCGCACGCAGCACTGCGGCCAGCGCGCGTTCGTCGCGCACGACGGTGGCCTCCGGGCGGACGCTGCCCGGGTCGGTGGGCAGGCAGTAGAAGGCGTCGCTGAGCACAGCCATGCCCTCTGGATGCGGCCGGTCGGGGCCGAGGCCGAACGCGAGCCGCTCCGGCTTCAGGGACGGCACGCGGCGCTCGTGGTGCAGCAGCAACGCGCCTACGTACGCGGGGACGTAGAGGTACCAGGACATGACGTAGCTGGCCGCTGTCCGCGCCGGTGCCGCGCCGTGCTGGTCAAGGAGCCAGTCGGTCAGCCGGGACCGCCACTCGCCGAACAGCGCGGGCTGTTCCAGGAGGTCAGCGCAGCGGAACCAGTCCGCCGGGACGTCGCGGCGCAGTTCGTACCGTGCGCTGGCGCGCAGCAGGGAGGACGCGAGCCCGTCGCCGATCTCGCGGGCACCGTCGCGCGAGCGCTGCGGGTTCACCGGTCCACCCCCGTCCTGGGCACGGCTAGCATTAGGTGTGCCTAACCTTACATGTGGAGCGGGATTGCGCCAATCGGGTGGCCAAGGGGGGAGACCACCCGGTCGCGCGGGGTGTTCGCGCTGAGCGGACAGGGGTGCCCGGGCGGAATCCTAATCCGGTCCCGTACGTTCGACAGGGAGTAAAGGTGCAGCGCAACCGGATGAGCAGCGGTGACCGACCGGGTCGCCGTCCGGGTGCGAACGGGCCGCCGGAAGCCGTAGTGGTACGCAAGCGCGACCGCTTGGCTACTAGAGTGGTCTCACGGTGCTGTCCGCCGTGGACGCGATCCACGGAGGTTACGGGCCGCCGACGCAGCAGTCGAGGGAGTGCGCATGTTTGAGAGGTTCACCGACCGCGCGAGGCGGGTGGTCGTCCTGGCCCAAGAAGAGGCCCGGATGCTCAACCACAACTACATCGGCACCGAGCACATCCTCCTGGGTCTGATCCACGAGGGTGAGGGTGTCGCCGCCAAGGCGCTGGAGTCGCTGGGCATCGCCCTCGAGGGCGTGCGCCAGCAGGTCGAGGAGATCATCGGCCAGGGCCAGCAGGCGCCGAGCGGGCACATCCCGTTCACGCCGCGGGCGAAGAAGGTGCTGGAGCTGTCGCTGCGCGAGGCGCTGCAGCTCGGCCACAACTACATCGGCACGGAGCACATCCTGCTCGGCCTGATCCGCGAGGGCGAGGGCGTCGCCGCCCAGGTGCTCGTGAAGCTGGGCGCGGACCTCAACCGGGTCCGCCAGCAGGTGCTGCAGCTCCTGTCGGGCTACCAGACCGGCGAGAAGTCCACCGAGAGCGGTTCCGGCCGCGGCGAGGGCACGCCGTCCTCCTCGCTGGTGCTCGACCAGTTCGGCCGCAACATGACCGTGCTCGCCCGCGAGGGCAAGCTCGACCCGGTCATCGGGCGCGGCAAGGAGATCGAGCGGGTCATGCAGGTGCTGTCCCGCCGGACCAAGAACAACCCGGTGCTCATCGGCGAGCCGGGCGTCGGCAAGACCGCCGTCGTCGAGGGCCTGGCGCAGAGCATCGTCAAGGGCGAGGTGCCCGAGACGCTCAAGGACAAGCAGCTCTACACCCTCGACCTGGGCTCGCTGGTCGCCGGTTCGCGGTACCGCGGCGACTTCGAAGAGCGCCTGAAGAAGGTGCTCAAGGAGATCAAGACCCGCGGCGACATCATCCTGTTCATCGACGAGCTGCACACGCTCGTCGGCGCGGGCGCGGCCGAGGGCGCGATCGACGCGGCGTCGATCCTGAAGCCGATGCTGGCCCGCGGCGAGCTGCAGACGATCGGCGCGACCACGCTCGAGGAGTACCGCAAGTACATCGAGAAGGACGCCGCGCTGGAGCGCCGTTTCCAGCCGATCCAGGTGGGCGAGCCGTCGCTCGAGCACACGATCGAGATCCTCAAGGGCCTGCGCGACCGGTACGAGGCGCACCACCGCGTCTCGATCACCGACTCGGCGCTGGTCGCGGCCGCGACGCTGGCCGACCGCTACATCAACGACCGGTTCCTGCCGGACAAGGCGATCGACCTGATCGACGAGGCCGGGGCCCGGATGCGCATCCGCCGGATGACCGCGCCGCCGGACCTGCGCGAGTTCGACGAGAAGATCGCCGACGTGCGCCGGGACAAGGAGTCCGCGATCGACGCGCAGGACTTCGAGCGGGCCGCGCGCCTTCGCGACGAGGAGAAGCAGCTCCTCGGCCAGAAGGGCGAGCGGGAGAAGCAGTGGAAGGACGGCGACCTCGACGTCGTCGCCGAGGTGGACGACGAGCAGATCGCGGAGGTGCTGGCCAACTGGACCGGCATCCCGGTGTTCAAGCTCACCGAGGAGGAGACCACCCGGCTGCTGCGCATGGAGGACGAGCTCCACAAGCGCATCATCGGCCAGGAGGACGCGGTCAAGGCCGTCTCGCAGGCGATCCGCCGTACGCGTGCGGGTCTGAAGGACCCGAAGCGTCCGTCCGGTTCGTTCATCTTCGCCGGTCCGTCCGGTGTCGGTAAGACGGAGCTGTCGAAGGCGCTGGCGGCGTTCCTGTTCGGCGAGGACGACGCGCTCATCCAGATCGACATGGGCGAGTTCCACGACCGCTACACCGCCTCGCGGCTCTTCGGTGCCCCTCCGGGCTACGTCGGCTACGAAGAGGGCGGGCAGCTGACCGAGAAGGTGCGGCGCAAGCCGTTCTCGGTGGTGCTGTTCGACGAGATCGAGAAGGCGCACCAGGAGATCTACAACACCCTCCTGCAGGTGCTCGAAGACGGTCGCCTCACCGACGGCCAGGGCCGCACGGTCGACTTCAAGAACACCGTGCTGATCTTCACCTCGAACCTGGGCACCTCGGACATCTCCAAGTCCGTGAGCCTCGGCTTCTCCTCCGGAGCGGATTCGAGCAACCGCTACGAGAAGATGAAGCAGAAGGTCAACGAGGAAATGAAGAAGCATTTCCGCCCGGAGTTCCTGAACCGGATCGACGACATCATCGTCTTCCACCAGCTCAACCAGGAACAGATCATCCAGATGGTGGATCTGATGATCGGCCGGGTCGAGACGCAGCTCAAGGCCAAGGACATGGAGCTCGAGCTGACCGAGAAGGCGAAGGCGCTGCTGGCCAAGCGCGGCTTCGACCCGGTGCTCGGCGCCCGGCCGCTGCGCCGCACGATCCAGCGCGAGATCGAGGACCAGCTGTCGGAGAAGATCCTCTTCGGCGAGGTCGAGGCCGGACAGATCATCCTGGTCGACGTCGACGGCTGGAGCGGCAACCCGGAAGACCGCGACGACGAGGCGCACTTCACCTTCCGCGGGGAGAAGCGCCCGGCCTCGGTCCCCGACGCTCCGCCGGTGACCATCGGCGCCGCGGAAAACGGCGAGTCCGAGAACGAGTGAAGTAACTGAAGAAAAAGGGCGGCTCCCGGTTCGGGAGCCGCCCTTTTCTCTATTGTCGGGTTATGGGGTCTTCTCGAATCTCGCGGCACGCCGCGGCGAGCACCGCGCTTTCCCTGCTGAGCGACCGTCAGCTCACCGAACGGCTCGAGTCCGCTGAGGTGTTGTCCGAGGGAATCGGCGGCAGCGGTGCCCGGCTGGACGTCGGCGGGGTGCCGGTGTTCGCGAAGCGGGTGCCGCTCACCTCGTTGGAGCGGCAGCATCCGCATTCCACCGCCAATCTGTATGGCCTGCCTGGCTTTTGCCATTACGGTCTGGGCTCGCCGGAGGGTTCGGCTTGGCGGGAGCTGGCGTTGCACGTCATGGCCAACGGCTGGGTCCTCAGTGGACAGTGCGAGAACTTCCCTTTGCTGCACCACTGGCGAGTACTGCCGGTCCTCTCGGGTCGAGTGCCGGATCGTTCGCTGGAAGAGGACGTCGAGTACTGGGGCGGTTCTCTTGCGGTCCGGCGGCGGCTCATGGAACTGCAGGAGGCTTCGTCGAGCGTTGTGCTGTTCTGCGAGTATTTTCCGACTAACTTGCACCGTTGGCTGCCGGGGCATTTGGATCAGGCTGAACGTGTTGCGTCGCAGGTCGGCGAGACGCTCTCGTTTCTTCGTGCGCAGGGTGTCCTGCACTTCGACAACCACTTCGAGAACTTCCTGACCGACGGGGATCGGTTCGTGCTGACTGATTTCGGCCTGTCGTTCGCGCGCCGGTTCGATCTGACCGAGGAGGAGTTGGCGTTCGCTGAGCTGAATACTGAGCATGACCGGGCTTATGGGTCGATGTATTTGGTGAACTGGCTGGTGACCGAGGTGCACGGAACGTGGGATCGCGAGAGCCGCCTGGCCGCCGTGCGCAAGGCGGCGGCTGGGGAGCTTGAGCTGCCTTCGCCGATCGCCGATGTGGTGGCTAGGCATGCGGCGGTGGCGGTGGAGATGAACGACTTCTATACGCGGCTTCAAGCGGATCGGGAGACGCGTTTTCCGGCGGAGCTTTTCGCGGGGTAGGCCTGCGGCTACTGGTCGAGTGCGATCTCGCGGCAGCGCTCAGTGATTCGCTCAGCGAAGGCGGGACAGCCGGATTTCACCAGTGCGCCAGCGAAGTCCGGGTGCGCGCCACCTCGTCCGGAGAAGTACAGGATTTGCCTGCGCAGTGTTGCGCGGACCAGCCTCGGCGACGAATCGTCAATGAGGAGGAAGAATTCGTCCGGGGTGTAGATCTCGTAATCGAGTGTGTCTCGCACTGCCGTCGGCAGGTTGGTGAACCCGTGGTCAAGACTGACGACGCAACCCATCGATCCGGGGATCGCGGCCGCGTGGATGCGCCGGTCGAACGGGTCAGTCAGCATGACGGCGTCCTGTCCGGACGGATAGTCGTCGATGCGGCCGTCCATCGTCCCGGCGATCGCGTCGCGGATTTTGGTGATCTCGGTTCCGGTGAGACCGGGATTGCGTCGGCGAATGCTCTGGATGGTCTCGGCAAGAATGTCTTCGGTGTAGCAGACGTGAAACATGCTTGCGTTTCCCGTGTCCTTCAGCAGAAGCAGCCAGTCTCGGAGCGTTCTGGCGTGCAGGACATTGGCATCGGGAAGCACGCGAGTGGGCATCGCACCACGATGCGAGGACGAGAGTTCGGCGGTGCGGCCCCTCCTGATCGATTCTGACTATTCGACGCCGAGCTGGTCTTCGATCGCGAGCAATTCATTCAAGGCGTCCCGTTGTTTGCGCAGTCGTTCCCGGCGAAAGGCGAGGACGTCGTCGCGGCGGAGTTTCGTGTGGCTGCCGGTCCGGGTGCTCGGCAGGTCGCCGGCGCGGACGTGTTTCATCAGCGTGGTCCTGGAGATCCCGAGCAACTCCGCGGCCACCGTGGTGGTGATGATCTCCGGCATCGCACCGACGGTCACTGTTCCGCCGTCGGCGACGATGGCGATGATCTGGCGCAGCAGTTCGCGGATCTCGCCGCCCAGTTCAACGCCGTCGAGCGTGACCTGGCCGCCTGCTTCGGCGATCAGCTCCGCGGCGGCGTGGGCCTCTTGCTGTGCGCGCGGGGTCGCGAACAGCGACTCTCGCGCGGTGGTGGTCGGCGTCATGGTCTCTCCGCTTCCCGGCTGTTGACGTACTCAAGTGTGCCTCAGTGTCGCTTGCTATGGCAAGTTGGTTTCAGTTATATCTGCCACCTGGGCTCGTGAGACGATGCGGTGGGGTTTTGGGGAGGGGAACTGCGTGGACGTCCTGTCGATCGACTTCGGTACTTCCAGCACGGTTGGCGTCTTGGCTGCCTTCGGGCGCGGACCGCGGGCGATCGAGGTCGACGGGTCGGTCACCATGTCTTCCGCGGTTTACGCGGAGGAGGACGGGCGGCTCGTCGTCGGGCAGGACGCGGAGCGGCGGGCTCGGCTGGATCCCAGCCGGTTCGAGCCGAATCCCAAGCGGCGCATCGACGACGGCGAGCTTCTGCTCGGCGATCGGGCGGTGCCGGTCGTCGACGCCTTCGCCGCCGTGTTGCGGCGGATGGGCGAGGAGGCCGAGCGGCAGCTTTCCGGGGTTCCGGACGAGGTGCGGTTGTCCCATCCGGCCGGGTGGGGCGCGCAGCGGCAGCAACTTCTTCGCGCGGCGGCGGGGAAGGCCGGGTTTGGGCAGGTGCGGTTGGTGCCGGAGCCGGTCGCGGCGGCGGCGCATTACGCGACCCTGCGCGAAAACGGAGCGCCTGGCGGGCCGATCGCGGTGTACGACCTCGGGGCGGGCACGTTCGACTGCGCGGTCGTCGGGGCGGGCACCGCGGTTCTGGCGGAGGACGGGTTGCCGGATCTCGGCAGCCTGGACATCGACCAAGCCTTGCTGGTCCATATTGGACGTTCGGTTTCGCATGCGGATCCGGCCCAGTGGCAACGGCTTCTCCGGCCGCAGACGACCAGCGATCGACGGTTGCGGCGGGTGTTGCTCCAGGACGTCCGCGACGCCAAGGAGAGTCTTTCCCGGCACGTGCACACCGAGGTACCGATGCCGGATCCCTTCGGCGACGTTCTCGTCACCCGCGCCGAGTTGGAAGCGTTGGTGCGGCCGAATCTGTTGCGCAGCGCTGAAATGCTCGCGGCGACGATCGCGCGCGCCGGGCTTTCGCCGGATCGGCTCGGTGGCGTGTACCTGGTCGGTGGACCCAGCCGGATGCCGTTGCTGGCCTCGTTGGTCGGGTCGACGCTCGGGGTGGTGCCGACTACCGAGGACCAGCCGGAGACGGCGGTCGCGTTCGGGTTGCATCACGTGCCGGTGGACGAGCGTCCGGCGGCACCGATTCCAGCTGCACCAATGCAGGCAGCACCAACGCAGGCAGGGCCAATGCAGGCACCGCCATCCTGGCCGCCCGTCCAGCAGCAGCCCGGTCCAGTTCGGCAAGCCGGTCCGATTCAGCAGCCGGTCCTGAACCAGCGGCCGCCCATGCCGCCCCCGCCCGGATGGCAGCAGCCGCGAAAGAAGTCCCGCAAACCTCTCGTATTCGGCGCGATCGCCCTGACCGTGCTCGTCGTCGCCGGAATCGTGACCGCCGTTCTCGCCACCAGCCGCGACGACAAGCCCTTGCCCTCCGCGGCGGCGAATCAGCCCGCCAGTCCGTCCAGTTCAGCAGCCCCGGCTGCCGCCTGCGTCGGCTATCAAGCAGCAGCCCCGGCCGAGAACGGAATAACCCGGTGCATGCTCCGCCTCGCCGGTTCGACCATTCAAACCCGCGCCACCTGCTCGGACGACCCGGAACTGGCGAAAGCCCTAGGCGCACTCCGCACCGCACTGTGCCGCTTCCCGGACCAGACCACGGTCGCGTTCCACGAAGGACTCACCCTCGCCCAGGTCGAGCCGGGTGCGCGCAAGGACATGACCGGCCGCGTCGAGACCGACACCTGGCGCACCCGCACCGGGCTGAGCGGCCGTTACGTCGCGGGCGTCGGACCGAAGCTGGGTCTGCTGATCTACCAGGCCGACGGCATCCCCGTGGTCGGCACGGTGATGGACACCAGCCCGTCGCACACGAGCCGGAGGCCGCAGGATTTGGTGCAGTTCTTCCAGCAGACCGTCCAGCCTGGCGAATAAAGCTCAGTGCAGCGTTCCGGCCGAGGTCGGCACGTCCTCGTGCACGGTCAGCGCGGTGTCCACGACGATCCCGAGCGCTCGCGCGGTCGAGTCCAGCGGCATCCGGGCTTCCTCCGGCACGTGCACGAAACCGCCGCGCAGTCCGGGGAACTCCGTCGTGATCAGGTGCATCAGGCCGTAGAAGACTTGATTGCACACGTACGTCCCGGCGGTGTACGACACGGCCGCGGGCAATCCCGCCGCCTCGATCGCCGCGACCACCGCTTTCACCGGCAGCATGGTGAAGTACGCGGAAGGCCCGTCCGCGACCACCGGCACGTCGACCGGCTGTGCGCCCGCGTTGTCCGGGATCCGGGCGTCGATCAGGTTGATCGCCACTCGTTCCGGCGTGACGTGCTCACGTCCGCCGGCGAGCCCGGCGCACACGACCAGTTCTGGCCGGTGTGCCAGGATCGCGGCCCGCAGCGCCGGCAGCGACGCGTCGAACTCGCACGGCAGCTCTACCGCCACCGTGTCCGTCCGCCGCGCCGCTGCCAGCGAAGCTGCCTGCCAAGAAGGATTCGACGCCGCTCCGTCAAAGGGCGCGAACCCGGTCAGCAGAACTGTCACTTCGCGGCCGGTTTGAGGTCGCCCGGGTAGAGGAACTCGTCGGACGGCTTGCCGTTGCCGTAGATCCACGCGTCGAAGAAGCCCTGCAGGTCCATGCCGGACAGCTTCTCACAGTACTTCTGGAACTCCTGCATGCTTGCGTTCCCGTTGTGGTGCACGGAATTCCAGGTCTTCAGCATCCGGTCGAACGCGTCCTGGCCCATGTACTTGCTGAGCGCGTGCAGCATGACCGGGCCCTTGGAGTACACGTAGGTGAACTCGTGGCCGGGACCCATGTCGTACAGCTTGCCGTTCCAGAACTGGTCGCTGGCCGAGGCGACCTCGTTGAGGTAGGTGGCGTCGAGGTCCTCGCCGTTCTTCGCCTGCGCCCACAGCCAGGTCGCGTAGGACGCGAAGCATTCGTTGAGGCAGACGTCCTTCCAATGGTCGACGGCCACGGTGTCGCCCCACCACTGGTGCGCGTTCTCGTGCACGATCGTGCTGATGTTGCCCGCGCGGCCGGAGTAGATCGGGCGGCTCATCGTCTCGAGCGAGAACCCGATCGGCTCGGTCAGGTAGATGCCGCCCGCGGCGTCCACCGGATACTTGCCGAACTTCGATTCGAGGAAGTCGATGACCTCCGGCAGTTGGCCGTCAGCCTGCTTCGTGGCGTCCGAGGTGCCCGGCGCGTACGCGCTGACGATCGGGGTGCCGTCCTCGCGCTTGCGCTTGTTGAAGGTCCACTTGTCGATCGCGACCGTGGTCATGTACGGCGCGGTCGGGGTGTCCTCCGCCCAGACGTGCGTGGTGCCCGCGCGCGTCCGGAACGAGCCGACCTCGCGGCCGTTGGCGATCACGCCCCATTCGTTCGGGACGGTGATCGACAGCCGGAACCGGGCCTTGTTGCGCGGGGTGTCGTTGACCGGGTACCAGGTGGTGGCCGACTTCGGTTCGCCTGCCGCGAACGCGCCGCCGGACTTGGTGAACTGCCAGCCGTTCTTGCCCAGGTTCGGGTCGTTGATCGCGACCGGAACGCCGTGGTAGGCGACCTCGGCGATGAACGGCAGCCCCTTCCACAGCGGCATCTTCGGCGTGATCACGAGTTCGTGGTCTTCGGTGCGGGTGAACTTCGCGGGCATCCCGTTGACCCGGACCGAGTCGACGGTGAGGCCCCGGAGGTCCAGGTCGAACGAGCTGAGCGACTGGGTCGCCTTCGCATGGACCGTCTGGAGACCGGCGAGCTGATGGGTGTCCGGGGCGTAGTCGACCTTGAGGTCGTAGTCGGAGACCTGGTACCCGCCGTTGCCGTCCTGCGGGTAGTAGCTGTCTCCGGCGCCGTCCGAACCGGGGGTCGGCCGGTCCCAGCCGTCCTGGCCGGCCGAGGCGATTCCAGTGCCGAGCGTCAATGCGGTGAGGGTGGCTGCGACGGTCACTGCCGGGCGACGCCAGCGGTGCAGTGCTCTCATGGGCGCTCCTGTGTCTGCGTGTGAATCCTCCGCAACGTAGCGCCGAGAAGGCATGGAGTAACCGCAAGGTGGGCAGATTGTCTCGAAAGTCCACACTTCCGTCGGGCCCCCACACGGCGTGGCCGTCGTCTGGAAAGCTGGACCTCATGCGCGTCGCGCTGCTGGGTCCGCTGCGAGCGGAGGGGGAGGACGGCACGCCGATCGACATCGGCGGAGCCCGCCTTCGCATGCTCCTTTCGCGGCTCGCGCTCGACGCCGGGCGCGCGGTTTCCGCCGAGGCGCTGATCGACGGCCTGTGGGGTGCCGAACCCCCGGCCGACGCGGCCAATGCGCTCCAGTCGCTCGTCTCGCGGTTGCGCCGCGCGCTGCGGCCCGCGGGTGCCGAACTGGAGTCCGTCAACGGCGGTTACCGGCTCGCGGTGCCGCCGGAAGCGGTGGATCTCCACCGGTTCGAGCAGCTGTCCGCCGAAGGACGCCGGGAGCTTGCCGCTGGCCGGGACGGTACCGCGGCCGAATCGCTCGCTGCCGCGCTCGCGTTGTGGCGCGGGCCGGCGCTCGCGGACGTGCTGGACGCGCCGTTCGCCGCCGCGCCCGCGACTCTTCTGGAAGAGCGGCGCACGGAGACCAGCGAGGACTGGTTCGAAGCCGAGCTGCGGCTGGGCCGGCACTCGGATGTGCTCGCGGAACTCACCGCGGCCTCGCAGGCGCATCCGCTGCGGGAACGGTTGGCTGGCTTGCGCATCCGGGCGCTTTCCGCCGCTGGTCGGCAGGCCGACGCGCTCGCCGCGTACTCCGCGATCCGCACGACGCTGGCTGACGAGCTGGGCGTTGACCCGTCGGCGGAATTGCAGGAAGTGCATCTGCGTGCGCTGCGCGGCGAGTACACGCCGGTCGCCGCGGTGGCGGACCGATTGCCGCAGCGGCTCACCAGCTTCATCGGCCGTACTGACGAGCTGAAGCTGCTGGCCGAACTGCTCGAAGGATCCCGGCTGGTCACGCTCGTCGGCCCAGGTGGTGCTGGCAAGACCCGGCTCGCCACGGAGGCGGCGTCGCGGCATCCGGCGCACTCACGCGGCCTGGTGTGGTTCGTGCCGCTGGCCGGCGTGCGGGATGACGAAGACGTGTTGGCGGCGCTGCTCAACGCGTTGGAGGTCCGCGATCTCCGGACGACGGAGACCGACGCGCGGCGTCGGCAGGTCGATCCGTTCGAGCACGCGGTGGAGGCGCTTAGCGGCGCGGAAGCGTTGCTGGTGCTGGACAACTGCGAACACGTCGTGGACACCGCCGCGGAGCTGGCCGACAACTTGCTGCGTCGGCTGCCCGCGTTGCGCGTGCTCGCGACGAGCCGCGAACCGCTGGCGATCACCGGCGAAGCGCTGTGCCCGCTCGGTCCGCTGCCAGTGCCGGACGAGGCCGCGCCGCCCGCGGACGTCGGCACGCTCGATTCCGTCCGGTTGTTCCTCGACCGTGCGATGGCGGTGCGTCCGGGATTCCGGCTCGATGAGTCCACAGTGGACGCGGTGCGGCAGATCTGCCGCCGCCTCGACGGAATGCCGCTGGCGCTGGAACTGGCCGCGGCGCGGTTGCGGTCGATGACCGCCGAGCAGATCGCCGAACGCCTCGACGATCGGTTCCGGCTGCTCACCTCCGGCAGCCGGACGGCGTTGCCGCGCCAGCGCACCCTGCGCGCCGTCGTAGAGTGGAGCTGGGATCTGCTGAGCGACGCGGAGGTCCGGCTCGCCCGCAGGCTCGCGGTGTTCGCGGCGAGTTTCTCCGAAGAGGCAGTGGAAAACGTGTGCGCCGACGACGAACTGCCCGCAGACGACATCGTGTACGTACTGGGTTCGCTAGTCGAGAAGTCCATTGTGGACGTGGTGGGCATGCGGTACCGCCTGCTGGAAACCTTGCGCGCCTACGCGACCGAACGGCTCGCCGAATCCGGCGAGAAGGAGCGGATGCGGGCGGCGATGGTCGCGTACTACGCGGAACTGGCCCACCGCAACGAACCGTTGCTGCGCGGGCGGGATCAGCTGCGGGCGATCGACGTCTACGAGCACGAAAGCGACAACTTCACCGCCGCGCTGCGGGCGGCGATCGAGTCGGGCTCCGCGGAATCGGCGGCCCGGCTGTTGTTCGGATTGTTCTGGTATCTCAACATCGTCGGCCAGAACGAGCGGGCCGCGCTGTTCGTCAACGAGGTGCTCGAACTGGGCGGCAAGCTGCCGCCGGACATGGCGGCGAGCCTGCGGTTGAGCCAGGTGCTGATGCTGGCCATGTCCGGTCCGCACGAGAAGGTGAACGTTCCCGAACTGATCGAGGAATGCGTGCGGACCGGTGCGGCGGAACGGAATCCGTGGCTCTGGGTCGGGTTGCCGATAGTGGCTTACCTCAACGGCGAACGGGATCTGGCGAAGCGCGAGATCCGCCGGGCCGTCGCGCGGGACGACGTCTGGAGCCGCGCCGCCGGGTACTGGGCGGAGAGCTTCGTCCTCGGCGACACCGGCGATCTCGAGAGCGCGGACCGGGCGCGAGAGCTTGCCCACCTTGGCTTCGCCGAGGTCGGCGACCGATGGGGCCTCGGCATGACGCACGGTTTCCGGGCCGCGGCGCGATCGCAGGCCGGCGACCACGAAGGGGCGATCGCCGGGTACACCGAGGGCCTGCGGCTGGTCATGGAGCTGAGATCCCGGGACGACATCGTGCAGCAGTGGTGGCGGCTGGCCGTGGAACGTTCGCGGGCTGGCGACCAGGAGGGCGCGTGGCGGGACATGGAAGCCGCGGAACGCTACGCGGCTTCCGGCGGTAACAGCGGGCTGCGGTTGATCGTGCTGCTCGGCCGCGCTGAGCTGCTGGTCCGCGAGAACAACGTGACCGAGGCGCGAGCGGTCTTCCGGGAAATGAAGTCGGCGCGCGCGGACTGGCCGACGCCGGAGGGTTTCCAGACGGAATGGCTCGGCACCATCGAGGCCGGTTTGCTGCTCGCCGAAGGCCGCCCGGACGAAGCGGAGCCAACGGTGTTCGAGGTGATCGAGCAGACGGCCAGGCGCTTTGACATGCCGGACTTGGCTGCCATGGTCGAACTGCTGGCGCGGATCCGGTACCAGCAGGGCCGGCTGGAGTCGTCCGCTCGGATGCTCGGGCTGAGCGCGGTGGTGCGCGGACGGTTCGACCTGGGGAGCCCGGAAGTCCGGGAGCTGATCGCGAACCTGACCCGGGAACTGGGCGCGGAGCGGTACGAGGCGCTGGTGGCGGGGGTGGCGCTGATAGGCCGCGACGAGGCGATCGAAGCGGTTCGGGCGGAGCGCTCGCCGAAGTAGTCGATATCGGTGATAACTAATCCTTGCTTCCAGTGATGTTTCCGGTGATACGCTGAGTTGAGTATCACTGGAAACACCGAGGAGCTGTCATGCGTATCGTCGCCCTGGAAGAACACGTGGTCCTGCCCGTCCTGCGCGACGCGTGGGCGAAGGCGGGGGTCCAGCCGCACGTCTATCCCGAGGACCACCCAGTCACGCGACGCCTGCGCGACGTCGGCGACGGACGTCTCGCCGACATGGACGAGCAGGGCATCGACGTCGCGGTGTTGTCCCTGTCGACCCCCGGCGTGCAGAACCTTCCGACGGTAGATGCCGTGCCTGTCGCGCGGGAGGCCAACGACGCGCTCGCCGAGATCGTCGCGGCCAATCCCACGCGGTTCCAGGCCTTCGCCACGCTTCCGACGTCCTCGCCCGAAGCCGCCGTCGAGGAGCTGGAACGCGCGGTCTCCCTGGGCTTCCGCGGCGCGATGCTGTACGGCCGCACCGGCGACAAACTGGCCGACGCACCGGAATTCGACGTCATCTACGCAACCGCGGAACGGCTTCGCGTCCCGCTGCACTTCCATCCCCAAGCGCCCGTGCGGGCGGTGCAGGAGGCGTACTACTCAGAGCTGCCCAACGGCGTCGGAGCGGCTTTGGCGACCGCCGGACTCGGCTGGTACTACGACCTCGGCGTGCAATACCTGCGGATGATCTTCTCCGGAGTCTTCGACCGGCATCCCGAACTGCAGGTGATCGCCGGGCACTGGGGCGAGGTCGTGCTGTTCTACCTCGACCACGTCGGCTTCCTGCAGGAGATGGCCGGGCTGCGGCAGCCGTTGGCCGACTACTTCCGCCGGAACTTCTGGATCGCGGGCAGCGGCACGGTCAGCGAACGCTACCTGCGCTGGGCGGCGGAGATGGTCGGGACGGAGCGGATGCTGTACTCGACCGACTACCCGTACACCTTCGGCACCCGGCCCGGCGGTTTCCCTTACCTGGACACGAGCGGCGGGGTCGCGCGGTCGTTTCTGGAGACGGCGCCGTTCAGCGAAGAAGAGAAGATCGCCATCGGCTCCGGCAACTGGGAGCGGTTGACCGGCCATCTCGCGGGAGCCTCACTCGCGTGAGCCTGGCTGGAGCTGATCGAGAGTCCGCTTGATCACTTCCAGCCCGGCCGACATCGCTTCGGTCATCGGCGCGGCCAGTTCGTCGGGGAGCACGTCGCGGATCCACACCAGGCGGCACCGCTGTTGGCCGTCGGGGAGAACCTGCATGGAGGCGTTGTCGTGTTCGGGCTGGACGTCGCCGCCGACGACCGAGTAGACGATCCGGCGCGCGCCGTGGTCGACGCTGACCCGCCGTTCTCGCACGACCGTTCCGTCAGCGAAGGTGACGACCCGGCAGTCTCCCTCGGCCCGGCTGTCCTGCGCGAACCCCGGTGCCATCCGCCGGGGGCCCGCGGCGAAGTCGCCGATCACCTCCCACGCGTCGTCGGCACTGGACTCGATCACTGTTTCTTTCCGGATGGACGCCATGTCTCCTGCTTCGTTTTTCCTGCGGTGGCAATGGGTGTGCCAGCCTGCCCGGTCTCTGCCCGCGGGTCTTGAAGATTCTTGCGGGATTGTCGGACCCTCCGCTTAGCCTCCGGGAGTGCTCTCCTTCGTTGGTCTCGCCACTCGCCCGGAGTTCGCCGTCGGGGCGGTGGACTGCCGGGACGATCACCGCGGCTGGTCGGCGGAGCAGCCGCGCGAAGACGTGCGGCTCGTGCTCGTGCGCCGAGGCGGATTCCGCCGCCGCGTCCGCGGTGTCTGCGCGGACCTCGACCGCACCGTCGGTTACCTCGGGATGCCCGACGAGGAGGAGCACTTCGCCCATCCCGTCGGAGGTGACCGGTGCACCTCGATCACCCTGCCCCCCGCGTTCTGGCGCGCCCTGGCCGGCGACGCACCGGTGCTGGACCGCTCGACGCTGTACGTGGACGGTGCGCTCGACCTCTCCCATCGCCAGCTCCTCGCCGCGACCCGCGCTGCCGACACTGACTACGCGGCGGCCGAAGGACTGATCGGCCTGGCAGCCGCGGTGGTCCGGCAGGTGGTGGCCACGGCCGTCCCGGACAGCGGCCGTGCAGGCGATAGCGACCGGGCACTGGCAGCCCAAGCCCGCGCCGCGATCGGCGCCGATCATCCTGCGGCGACTGGCCTGATTCCGCTGGCCGCTCTGCTGGGCGTCTCGCCGTACCGGCTCAGCCGAGCCTTCACCCGCGAACTGGGAGTGTCGCTGACCCGCTACCGCAACCGCGTGCGCGTAGCCCGCGCGCTGGACCGGCTGGAGGCAGGCGAACCCAGCTCGGCCGCCCTCGCCGCAGACCTCGGCTTCGCCGATCAAGCTCACCTGTGCCGAACTGTGCGCGCGCACCTCGGACATACCCCGACCGCACTGCGCAGGCTGCTCGCAACAAAAAAGTGAGTGTCTGTGCCCGGCTGTGGAACCCGGACACAGACACTCACTCACAGCGCCCACACCCCCGTGAAGGACGCCCTCAGACCCGCTTGCGGTAAGCCCACGTCGCGAGCGGGAAGAACACCACGACCGCACCGGCCATCCATGCCAGGGAGCCCAGCAGGGATCCGCCGTACGCGCCGCCGTTGAGCAGGCCGCGCATCACGTCGGACATCAGGCTCACCGGGCTGATGTCCGCCCAGGCCTTCAGCCAGCCCGGCATCGTGGCCGTCGGGAGGAACACGTTGCTGCCGAACGTCAGCGGCATGATGAAGACGAACATCAGGCCCTGCGCCGCGCCAGGGGACTTCATCAGCATCCCGACGAACACCGAACCCCAGCAGAAGCACAGTCCGAACGCGATCGCCAGCAGGATCGCGAGGACGAACTCCCCGGGACCGGTCTGCACGCGGAAGCCCATCACGGTCGCCACGGTCAGCAGCACCGCCAGGCACACCACGTACCGCACGAGGTCCGCCAGCACCGCGCCCACCAAGGGCGCCGAGCGGGCGATCGGCATGGCTCGGAAGCGGTCGAAGACGCCCTTCGTGATGTCGGTGTTGAGCTGGGTGCCGACGGTCAGCGAGGCCTGCAGCACGTTCATCACAATCAGGCCCGGCACGAACGACTGCAGGTAGTTCTCGATCGAACCGCCCAGCGCGTTGCCGAACAGGTAGGTGAACATCAGCAGGAAGATGATCGGCATCAGCGTGACGTCGGCCAGCTGTTCCGGATTCTTGCGGATCTTCAGTACGCCGCGCCAGGCAAGGGAAAACGCGTGTTTCGTGCCCTGGGCGAGGCTGATGTGCCGGGGCGGGGCCACGGCGGTCGCGGTCGTCACGACCTGCTCCCTTCGAGTTCGCGGTCCGGCTTCGGCTCCTCGGCCGCGTGCCCGGTCAGCGCGAGGAACACCTCGTCGAGACTGGGCAGCCGCAGCGCCAGCTCGTCGGAGGTGATGCCCGCCGAGTCGAGGCGGCGCACCAGCGTGGACAGCAGCACCGGGTCGGACACCGGCGCGGTCAGCAGCCCGGTCGCGTTGTCGCGGATCGGCCGGACGCCGGTGAGTTCGGCCAGGATGCGGTCGACCTCGTCGAGATCGCGCAGCGACGTCGGCCGCACCTGCAGCGTCTGCCCGCCGACCCGTCGCTTCAGCTCGTCCGCGCGGCCGTCGGCGACCACGTGGCCGTGGTCGAACACGGTGATCCGGTCGGCCAGCTGGTCGGCCTCCTCCAGATACTGCGTGGTGAGCAGCACCGTCGCGCCGTCGGCGACGAGGCTGCGGACCACCGCCCACACCTCGTTGCGCGCGTGCGGGTCGAGTCCGGTGGTCGGCTCGTCCAGGTACAGCACGGCGGGACGGCCGACGAGGCTCGCCGCCAGGTCGAGCCGGCGTCGCATGCCGCCGGAATACGTCCGGATCGGCCGCTTGGCCGCGTCGGTCAGCTCGAACCGCTCCAGCAGTTCTGCCGCCCGCGCCCGGGCGTCGGCCCGGGACAGGTTCAGCAGCTTGCCGATCAGCACCAGGTTCTCGGTGCCGCTCAGGTCCTCGTCCACCGACGCGTACTGCCCGGTGAGCCCGATCAGCCCGCGCACCCGGACCGGGTCGCGGACCACGTCGTAACCCCCGACCGTGGCGCGCCCCGCGTCCGGTCTCAGCAGGGTGGCCAGGATACGGACCGCGGTCGTCTTGCCCGCGCCGTTCGGCCCGAGCACCCCGACCACCTTCCCGAACGGGACCTCCAGGTCCACGCCGTCCAGCGCCTTCGTCTCCCCGAAATGCTTGACCAGGCCCTCGGCCTGGATCGCGTGCGACATGTCGCCTCCTCCTGTGACGCTCCAGCACACTGTGGACGGAGTCGCTGGCAAGCCGCGCACACGGCGCTGACACGGACCTGTCAGCGGGGCCCCGGCATACTCGGGATCATGGTGATGGAGGCGCGGACGCGAACCCGGCTGGTCACGAGCCTGCTCGTGCTGGTCGGCCTGCCACTGCTGGCGGTGGCTGTGCTGCGCACGATCGGCTGGGACGGCAGCGGCTGGTACCTGACCGCGCTGCTCGCGCTGACCCCGTACTTCGTCATCTACGGCGTCCTGCTGGCCGCGCTCGCACTGTTGCTGCGGCGGTGGTGGGTCGGCGGCGTCGCGCTGGCGTTGTCCGCGCTGCTGGCGGTGTACGTCGCGCCGCGGGTGATCCCCGACGACCAGCCCGCGGCGCACGGGAAGACGGTGCGCGTACTGGCCGCCAATCTCTACCTGGGCCAGGCCGATCCGGCGGCGCTCGTGCGGCTGGTCCGGGAGCATCGGATCGACGTGCTGAACCTGGTGGAGATGACGCCTGCCGCGATGTCCGGGCTGGAGAAGGCCGGGCTGTTCCAGACGCTGCCGTACCGCGTGATGCATCCGGTGTCCGGTGTGGACGGTTCGGGCATCGTGTCGCGCTATCCGCTGACGGAAGAGGACTACACCGGCGATTCGGTCCAGAAGCAGCCTGGTGCGGAGGCAGATCTCGGCGGCGGGACGACGTTGGAGATCGTGGCCGCGCATCCGCGTTCGCCGGACTCCGGGTATTACCAGTGGGAGCGAGAGATGCGGGACCTGTCGCGCGCGATCGGCGAGCACGGGCTGCGCGTGGTGGCCGGAGATTTCAACGCGACCCTCGACCATGCCGCGCTGCGGACGGTGCTGTCCCGCGGATATGTCGACTCGGCGGAGGCACGCGGCGACGGGATGGTCCCGACTTGGTCGACGTCGGCGGTCCCGCTTGTGCCGCTGGATCACGTGCTGGTGGACCGCCGGGTGGCGATCCGGGATTACCAGGCTTTCGATGTGCCAGGAAGCGATCACCGGGCGGTTTACGCGGAGGTGCAGTTGCCGTGACGACCTTGCGGCCAAGCAACGGGGCAGCCGAGTACCCGAGGCTGCTGGAGGTCTGGCGCAGCGCCGTCGAGGCGACGCACGACTTCCTGGCACCTGTGGACGTCGAGTACTACGCCACGCGCGTCCCGCTCTACTTCCCGGAAGTGGACCTGACCGTGGCGGAGGTCGACGGAATCGCCGTGGGTTTCTCGGGAATCGCCGAGGGAAAGCTGGAAATGCTGTTCGTGCACGACGATTTCCGCGGTCGCGGCGTCGGCACGGCGTTGCTGCGCGCGGCGCTGGACCGCTTCCCGGATCTCACGCTGGACGTGAACGAGCAAAACCCGCAGGCGATCGGTTTCTATCTGCACCACGGGTTCGAGGTCGTCGGCAGGCAGGAGACCGATTCGGACGGCCGCCCGTTTCCCTTGCTGGAACTCAACCGAGCTTGACCAACGTCTCCAGCGCGCCGGCGGCGAGCGAAACCCCGCGGCCATGCCGGATCTGCGGCTCCCGCGGATTGATCCGGATCAGCGCACCCGTCGCCGCGCTGGCGAGTTCGGAATACCGCCGAACCGTCGGAACCGCTTGCCCGGCACCGATTTCGACCACCACCGCGTCGCGATGTGCGCGCCGCCAATCAGCCAGCTCGTCCAGCTGTTCCTGACTCCGGTCGGGAACCCAGTCGAAATCCCCGAACATCAGAATGTTCGGCCTCGCCAAACTGCCACAGCGCGGACACGACGGCAACGGCGGCCGAGCACGCATCGTCGTCTCGTCCAACTCGACCGAGATGTCCTCAGCCGACCAGATCTCCCGCGAACACCCGGCCAGGCACTGCAGATGGTGGATCGACCCGTGCGCCTCGGCCACGTGCGGAAACCCCGCCGCCTGAAACTGTCCGTCCACATTGGACGTGAAAACGCGCACGCCGCCCGGTTTCGCCAGCCCCCATTCGAGAAGCAGACTGAACCCGCGATGCGGCACCGTTTTCCGGTACAGGTCGAGCCGGTGCCCGTAGAAACCCCACGCCAGCTCCGGATCCGAGGCGAAATGCCGCGGATCAGCCAACTCCTCGAACCGCAGCCCGAGCCCGGCGTACGGCGGATACGCCCGCCAAAACCCTTCCCCGCCACGAAAATCGGGCAGACCGGAGTCGACGCCCATCCCGGCGCCGGCGCACACGAGCAGCGCGCCGGCGCCCGAGATCAGCTCGGCGGCGCGGGCGAGTTCGTCACTCACCCGGCTTCGATGCCTGCACGACCTCGAACTCCAGCAAATTCGCGCCGGTCGACACCGGGTTCTTGCGCTCGCCCGCGTGCGCCTCGCGCGCCGGACCGCCCGCCCATGCCTGGTAGTGCTCCTCGGTTTCCCACTTCGTGTACACGAAGTAGCGCTTCTCGCCCGCGATCGGGCGGAGCAGCTCGAAGCCGAGGAACCCCTCCTGGTTGTCGACGGAGTGCAGCCGCGCGGCGAAACGCTTCTCCAACTCCGGGCCGGCGCCTTCAGGGACCTCGATTGCGTTGATCTTGACTACAGCCATGCTCGCAGTTTATTGCACGCTGTGTTTGATGGCGCCGACTCCGTCGTCGCGGGCGGGATCGCCTTTAAGTCGGCGTGCGGAGGGGCAGTGCGCCCGGCCCGGGGGGCCGTTCACACTGCCCCTCCGCACGCCGACGCGATCCCGCGTTTGGGTTGCGTTGGGGAGGCGTGGGGCTGGTTCGGGGTCGCGGTTCGTGCCACTCTGCTCACATGGGGGACGACGAAGTCTTTGGCACCGAATTGGCCCGCAACCTGCAGCGTCTCGTGAAAGCCGCGGCGGAGTCGGCCGGTTCGGGCAACGGGAATGAGCTGATCGGCCGCGTCATCGGGCACCTCGGCGTGCCGCTCGCGCAGGCGCTGGTGGTCACGCGCAACTTCGAGGACTGGGAGCACGCGAACATCCAGGCCGGGGTCGACGCGTACCTCGCCGAGCACGGGGTCGGCACGGACTGGTTCGGCATCGCCGGTGGTCTGCGCGGGCACGAGGACCTGGTCGGCATGCTGGTCACGGCCAAACAGCACGGCCACTACGAGCTGGGCGCGGTGGACTACGCGACAGTCGCGATCGGCCCGGACGAGGCGGCGGATGTCGTCCAGCTGGGCCTGGTCGGCACGGTCGCACCGGACGGCTCCCAGGTGCTGATCGGGGTGCGTGGTGCCGCACCGCAGTACGGGCAGGTGAACTGCCGCCTCGAGGTGATGGCCGAGGACCGGCGGGCAGCGACCGAGACCCGGGATCGCATCGAAGCACTGATGACCGAGCACGACGTGCTGCGCGGCCAGGTGATCGCGTTCGGCTTGAGCGAGCACCGCAACAACGAGCTGGTCACCTTCCTGCCGCGGCCAGAGCTGAGCAAGGAAGACGTGGTGCTGCCGGACGGCGTCCTCGAAGCGATCGAGCGGCACACCATCGGCATCGCCGAGCACGGCGCGCGCCTGGCCGCGGCGGGCCAGCATCTGAAGCGCGGTCTCCTGCTGCACGGCGCGCCCGGCACTGGAAAAACGCACACCGTGCGGTACCTGATGGGTCAGCTCCCGGACTGCACGGTCGTGATCCTGACCGGCACCGCGATGCGGTTCATCTCGAAAGCCGCTTCGCTGGCGCGCCGGCTGCAGCCGAGCATCATGGTGCTGGAGGACGTTGACCTGATCGCCGAGGACCGCGACCTCGTGCACGGCCCGACGCCGCTGCTGTTCAGCCTGCTCGACGCGATGGACGGCGTCGGCGGTGACGCGGATGTCACCTTCCTGCTCACCACCAACCGGGCGAGCAGTCTGGAGAAAGCGCTGGCAGACCGTCCGGGCCGGGTCGATCTGGCGGTCGAGGTGCCGCTGCCCGACGCGGCAGGTCGGGAAGCGTTGCTGCGCCTGTACTCGCGTGGCCTGGAGCTGACGGCTGATCTGGCCCCAGTGGTCGAGGCGACGGACGGTGTCACGGCGTCGTTCATGAAGGAGTTGCTTCGCCGGGCGTCACTGCACGCGTTGGCGCTTCGGCCCGACGAACCCGTGCGGGTCGGTGACATCGAACTGGGCGAGGCCCTAGCCGAGATGAACGATGCTCGCAGCAGCCTGACCAGGTCGTTGCTAGGCAGTCAGGGCCGCAACCCGCCCGGGTAGAGATCAGCGTCCGACGGCAGTTTCGTCCCGTGGAACCAGTCGTTGAGGAACCCGCTCAAATCGCGTCCGGCGACCTTCGACCTGGCGGTCGAGGTGCCGCTGCCGGACGCGGCAGGTCGGGAAGCGTTGCTGCGCCTGTACTCGCGTGGCCTGGAGCTGACGGCTGATCTGGCCCCAGTGGTCGAGGCGACCGACGGCGTCACGGCGTCGTTCATGAAGGAGCTGCTTCGCCGGGCGTCACTGCACGCGTTGGCGCTTCGGCCGGATGACGAAGTGCGGGTCGGCGACGACGAGCTTGGCGAGGCGCTGGCCGAGATGAACGACGCGCGCAGCAGTCTGACCAGGTCGTTGCTAGGCAGTCAGGGTCGCAACCCGCCCGGGTAGAGATCGGCGTCCGACGGCAGTTTCGTCCCGTGGAACCAGTCGTTGAGGAACCCGCTCAAATCGCGTCCGGCGACCTTCGACACGAGCTTCTCGAAGTCCGCCCACGTCGCGTTGCTGTTGCGGTGCTCGCCGACCCATTCGTGCAATACCATCTCGAATCCCGGTTCGCCCAGTTCCCGGCGCAGCGCGTGCACCGCCAGGATGCCCTTGTCGTACGCGCCCTCGAACAGGTGCTCCGGGCCCATGTCGACGAGTTTCTGGCCCCAGAAATCCTTGCTGCCCTGGGTGATTTCGACAGCCGCGCGGTAGCGGTCGTCCAGGTTCTGGCCCTCGCGTTCGCCCCACATCCACTGCGCGTACGACGCGAAGCATTCGTTCAGGCAGATGTCCGCCCACGAGTCGAGCGACACCGAATCGCCGAACCACTGGTGCGCGTTCTCGTGCACCAAAGTCAGAATTTCCGCCCATTTCGCATAAGTGGGACGGGTTTGCGTTTCCAGGGAGAAGTGGATGTCCTCGTCGAGGTAGATCCCGCCGGCCGCGCTCTGCGGGTATTTGCCGAACTTGCTCTCCAGGAACGAGAGCACCTCGGGCAGCCGGTCGCCGGTGGCCTCGCGGGGTTCGGCGCCGGGCGCGTAGCCGGAAACGACTGGCGTGCCGTCCGGCAGCTTGGAGCGCTGCACGGTGAACTTGTCGATCGCGATCGTGGTCAGGTAGCTGGCCACCGGATTCGGATCGCCCCACGTCGTGGTGGTTTTGCCGTCTTTGGCGCTGGTGCCCTGCTCCCGGCCGTTGGACAGCACCGTCCAGCCGGTGGGCACATGCGCGGTCAGCGTGAAGGTCGCCTTGTCGCGCGGGGTTTCATTGACCGGGTACCAGAACGACGCCGAATGCGGCTCGCCGACCAGGTATACGCCGCCGTCCTCGGAGCGAGCCCAGCCGTTTTCCGACCCGCCGTCGTGCGGGGTTTTCGCCGGAATACCCGAATAGCGCACGCGCGTCCGGAACGTCGAACCCGACCGCAGCGGCTCGGCCGGAGTCACGACCAGTTTGTTCTTCTCCCGGCTGTATTTCGCCGGTTTTCCGTCGATCTCCACCGCGGAAACATCCAGCCCGCGCAGGTCGAGGTCGAAGCGGCTGAGGTCTTGGGTGGCTTTCGCGGAGACTGTGGTGTCGCCGTCGAGACGGCCGCTCGGCGGGTCGTAGCTGACGTCGACGTGGTAGTCGAGAGCGTCGTATCCGCCGTTGCCGTCGTCCGGGAAGTACGGGTCGCCCGCGCTGTTCGCGCCTGGTGCCGGATGCATCGGCGGCAACGGCGGAGCAGCGGGCCCGGCGGGGCTGCACGCGGACAGCGCAAGCACACCGATGAGGGCGAGGACGGCGGTCTGGCGGCTGCGCATTCCTTCACCCTAAGGGCAGGTTTGTGATGAAGTAGCCGTGAAAACCCAGGAGGACTAATGCGACCAGGCCTGATCGACTTCGGCGGCGACGAACGCCCCGGCGTGTCGATCCTGCTGCTGCACGGGCTGATGGGCCGCGCCCGCACCTGGTGGCCGGTCGCGCAATGGCTCAAGCGATACGGCCGCGTGTACGCCCTCGACGCCCGTGGTCACGGGCGTGCGCCGCACACTGGGCCGTGGACCACCGAACAGTTCGCGGAGGACGTCGCGGACGTGCTGGCCGACCTCGGTCCGTCCGTGCTGATCGGGCATTCGATGGGCGGGCTGCACGCGTGGGCCACCGCGGCGAAGTATCCGGAGCTGGTGCGCGCGGTGGTCAGCGAGGATTTCGCCCCGGACCAGCGCGGACGCACTGTCGAAACCTGGCGTGGCTACTTCGAGAGCTGGCCGGTGCCGTTCGAGTCGCTGGCGCACGTACGCGAGTTCTTCGGCACCGCGGGCGACTACTTCACCGAATGCGTCGAGGAACGCGAAGACGGCTATCACCTGATCGCCGACCTGGAGAATCTGTACGAGATCGCCGCCGAATGGGGCCGCCGGGACTACTGGTCCATTGTGGACGGTATCCGCTGTCCGCTGCTGCTGGTCGAGGGCGAGTACACCGCGATGCCCGCTGGTCAGCAAGCCGAGGTCGCGGCGCGGGTGCCCGGCGCCAAGCACCTGGTCGTGGCGGGGGCGGCGCACCTGCCGCACGCCGAGGTGCCGGAGACGTATCGCGGCGCGGTGGAGGCGTTCCTGTCCTCGTGAGTGTTTATGCCGGTTCTAACCGGCATAAACACTCACGAGAACCCGACCCGTGCGCAGCCCTCGCTCACGCACGCGCCCGCCCTTCACTCCCTGCTCAGCTCGCTTCGCCAAGCCGCCACTGACCGTCCGCCCGGCACGATCAACGGCCAGACGTCCGAGCCGAGGTAGGCGGATTCGTCGCTGGCTCGGGCAGCGGTGCAGCTGTCGCGGGAAAGCCCGTGCGCGACAGCCAGCGAGGACACCGCATCAGCGGTGGCCTCGCCGAACACGCCGTCGGTGGGCACGCCGAACCCGGCAGCGCGCAGGAACTGTTGCGCGGTCCTCACCTGCGGCCCAGTGTCACCCGGTTTGAGCAGCGGCCACTCCGGCGCGTCGAGCCGCGCGACAGACAGCCCGAGCTGCTGGCCGACCGCCGTCCGCAGCTCCGGGAGCCGGTTGTAGAGCACCTGGCCGCAACACTCGGTCGAGTTGAAATCGCGGTGGCCCTTGATGAACTCGGGCGTGATGCCGTACTGGTGCGCGATGTAGGCGATCAGCTGCACGAGCGAATCCCACAGCGCGACCGGCACGTCGACCGTGCTGTAGAGGCCCTCGTTCTCGATGCCGAGGCATTCGCTGTTGTGGTTGGCCACGTTCGCGCCCTGCACGTGCTGCTTCCCGCCGCGCAGGATTTCGAGGCTGCGGTGCCGCCCCTCGGTGACGAAGCCGCCGCGGCTGTTCGTGAACTGCTGGCCGGTGTCGATCCAGCCGCGGGTGTCCATGTGGAAGTTCTGGATGTCCCGCGAGATCTGCAACGCGTGCGCCAGCGAGTAGTCGGTGTTGTTGCCGGGATCGACGGTGTGGTGCACCACGATGTACGTCGGCTTGTGGTTCTCCACCACGATCGCACCCGACGCGGGCCGGGCGTTCCACTCGGCCGTCGAATGGATGACCGGCGTGCTGACGGCGGCCGCGGATCTCGCCGTGGCGAACCCCAAAGCGCCCACGGCGGTGACGGTGAGGCCGCCCTTCAAGACGGCACGACGCGTTGCTTCCCCCATGCGGAACTCCTCAGCCTGCAAGTGCGACGGGAGGAAAGCTAACCCGGCGCCCCGGAGGGGACAACTTTTTGCCGACTTTCGTCGTAGTGCGTCAGTGTTCCCCGGGAAGCGCGAAGAGCCCGTCGCGGGTTTGCTCCAGCAGACCGTCCACGAGCAGCGAGTCCAGGCACCGGTCGCGCTGGCCGGATTCGTGCCACACGAGGTCCAGCCGGGCCTTCTCGACCGGCCCCTCGCTGCCGCGCAGGACGTCCAGCAGCAGCCCGCGCACCTGCCGGTCGGTGCCGGCGAACTTCTGCACCGGCTTGGCCGGACCGGCGTATTCGGGACGGCCGTTGTGCTGCCAGGCGCATTCGGCGTAAATCGGGCAGTCCGCGCACTTCGGCGACCGGGCGGTGCAGATCAGCGCGCCCAGCTCCATCAACGCCGCGGACAGCTTCGCCGCGGGCGCGTCCTCGGCGGGAAGCAACGCTTCGACGTCCGCCATGTCGCGGGTATTCGACGCCGGGCCCGCGTCGCCCGCGCCATGAACGGCACGCGCGACTACCCGTCGGACGTTCGTATCCACGACCGGCGCACGCTTGCCGTACGCGAACGCCGCCACCGCGCGCGCCGTGTACGCGCCGATACCCGGCAACGCGAGCAGAGTGTCCACATCGGACGGAACGACGTCGCCGTGCTCCTGCGCGATAACGGTGGCGGCGGCATGCAGCCGAAGCGCGCGGCGCGGATAGCCGAGCTTGCCCCACGCGCGCACGACCTCGCCGGTGGTCTCCGCGGCCAGCGCCGAGGGCACCGGCCAGCGGGCCATCCACTCCAGCCAGATCGGCTGGACGCGCGAGACCGGCGTCTGCTGCAGCATGATTTCGCTGACCAGCACGCCCCACGCCGAGCAGTCCGGTTCCCGCCACGGCAGGTCCCGGCCGACATCGGCGAACCACTCGATCAGAACATCGGTGTCAACTGCCACCCCGCCATTGAATACGACGGCTCTTACTTGACCTCGGTCAGGCTCCCGGCCTTCACGTCGTAGACGAATCCGCGCACGTTGTCGTTGTGCAGGAGGAAGTCGCTGCGCCGGGCGCGCTCGACCGAGGTGCGGACGCTGTCCTCGACCTTGCGGAACGCCTCGACCGCCCAGGTCGGCCGCAGCCCGGTGGCGGACTCCAGCTCGTCCTTGAACTCGTCCTCGGTGACCGCGGAGAGGCCGCAGTCGGTGTGCTGGACGATCAGCACCTCGCGGGTGCCGAGCTTGCGCTGGCTGAGCGAGAGCGAGCGGATCATGTCGTCGGTGACCACGCCGCCCGCGTTGCGCAGCACGTGCGCCTCGCCCTGGAGCAGGCCGAAGATCTCGAACACCCGGATCCGGGCGTCCATGCAGGTCAGGATCGACACCTGCAGCGACGGCTTGGGGGAGGACCGGTCGCCGGGAACGATGTTCCCGATCTCCTGATTGCGCTTGAGCAGCACGTCGATGGAGGTCATGGGGCACCTTTCGGCCTGCGCTTCCCCGCGGGAGCGGGCGGTTGCGTCCATGGAACCGGCACCGGGCCGCGCACACAATGCGGTGGGCCTGAGATCACGGCAAAGGCTGGGGTGCTCGTGAGTGTTTATGCCGGTTCTAACCGGCATTGCCGCGCACGACTCACCCGCCGAACCAGGGCTCCTCGACCGTCCGCGGCGGCGCCGACGTCCTCCCGACCCGCAGCTCGGTCGGCAAGGTGATGACCTTGGGCCCGACCCGCTCGGCCGCGCTGAGCAGCAGCCGTCCGGCCACCTTGCCCTTCTCCAGCACCGGCTGATGCACCGTCGTGAGCCCGGACCGCTCCGCCTCGGAGATGCCGTCGAAACCGGTCACCGTGAGATCGAGCGGCACTCGCAGCCCGCGACGCGCGGCCTCGGCCAGCGCGCCGAGCGCGAGAATGTCCGAGGTGCAGACCAGGGCGGTGACCTGCGGATACGCGTCCAGCAGCTGGCGCGCGGCGGAGGCGCCGTCGTCCACCGTGTGGTCGAAACGCTCGACCACCGGCACGGTTGCCCAGTCGACACCAGCCGAGGAGAACGCCGTCGCCAGCGCCTCCAGCCGGGTGCGTTGCACGTGGAAGTGTGCGCCGCTCTGGCGTTCGGAAGTCACGAAGTCGTCGTTGCGTTCGCGGCCGAGCCGCATGCAGAGAACGCCGATCTGCCGGTGGCCGAGCGCCACCAGATGGTCGGCGAGCTGCGTGACGGCGGCCGCGTCGTCCGGGCCGACGCGGTCCACGCCCTCGATGCGGGGCTGGTCGATGATCACCGTCGGCACGGGCCGTTCCAGGACGGCCGCGAGATGCGGGTCGTCGTCCGGCACGGAGTAGACGACGAAACCGTCCACGCCCGCGCGGTGCACCGCGGCGAGGTCCTCGCGACCGGGGCTGGCCGGCACGAGATGCAGGCCGACGCCCGCGTCCTCGCAGGCCAGCGCGAGTCCTTCGAGCACGCCGACGGCGGCCGGGTCGCGGAAGGCGTAGGAGAGGTTCTCGGTCAGCAGCAGCCCGACCGCGCCCGCCTTGCGGGTGCGCAGCGAGCGCGCGACCGGGTCCGGGCCGGGGTAGCCGAGCCGCCGCGCGGTCTCGAGCACCCTGCGGCGCAGTTCTGGGGAGAGCTGATCCGGGCGGTTGTAGGCGTTGGACACGGTGGTCCTGGACACCCCGAGTTCCGCCGCGAGCGACGCCAATGTCGCCTGCCTCCGGGTGCGAATAGGACGGCCCATCCGCAAACCGTAACGGTTCAGATCGTTTTCCAGAAGCGACACCCCTGTGGTGAGCGTCTCGATCCTCTCGGTGATCAAGAGCGGGTGCGGCCACCCGGTGGAGTGAGGCTCGCCCTTCGGATGGGGTAAAGTGAATCTGACAACGGTTTCCATTAGCAGTTCGACCCAGGAGTGCCCGATGACTTCCCGCCGCACCACGAGCGTTCTCGCCGCCGCGTCGGCTCTGGCTGTGTTCGCGCTCGGCGCGTGCTCCAGCACGTCCTCGACCGGTTCCGGGGCGGGAGGGGGAACGGGCGACCAGGTGAAGGTCGTCGCCTCCACCGATGTCTGGGGCAGCGTCGCGTCCGCCATCGGCGGCGACAAAGTGCAGGTCACGTCGATCATTCACGACCCGTCGGCCGACCCGCACTCCTACGAGTCCACTGCCGACGACGCGCTCGCCGCCAAGAAGGCGCAGCTGACGCTGGCCAACGGCGGCGGGTACGACGAGTTTTTCACCAAGCTGTCCGGCGAGGCGGCTTCGGCGAAGAAACTGGTCGCCTACGACATCGCCAAGCCCGGCGAGGAGAACGAGCACGTCTGGTACGACCTGCCGGGCGTCGAGAAGGTCGCCGACCAGGTCGCGGCCGCGCTCGGCGAGATCCAGCCCGCGTCGAAGCAGACGTTCGAGGACAACGCCAAGAACTTCAAAGGCCAGGTCGACGGCCTGATCAAGAAGGCGGGGGCGCTGGGCACCGCGCACCCGGACACGAAGGTCGTCGTCACCGAACCGGTCGCGCACTATCTGCTGAAGACCGCGAACATCGCCGATGCCACCCCGAAGGCGTTCTCCGACGCGATCGAAAACGAGACCGACGTGCCTGCCGCGGCGGTTTCGGAGTTCACCAAGCTGATCAAGGAGAAGCAGGTGAAGGCGCTGGTCAACAACGTGCAGACAGTCACCCCGCTGACCAAGCAAGCGGTCACCGACGCGAAGGCCTCCGGGGTCGCGGTGGTCGACGTATCCGAGACGCTCCCGGCGAACGTCACGGGCTACATTGACTGGATGACCAAGGATGTGGACGCGCTGTCGGGGGCTCTGAACAGCTGATGTCCGTCCAGCTTCCCGATGCCGGCCCCGCGGTCCGCGTGCGCGGGGCCGGGCTCGCCTTCGGCGACCGCACCCTCTGGTCCGGTTTGGACCTGGACGTCGAGCCGGGCGAATTCCTGGCCGTCCTCGGCCCGAACGGTTCCGGCAAAAGCAGCTTCCTCAAGGCGTTGCTGGGCATGCAGTCGCTGTCGGCGGGCACGGTGGAAATCGCCGGCGGCCGTCCGGGCGGCGCGAACCGCAAAATCGGCTACATCCCGCAGCAGCGCGCGATCGACGATTCGCTCACGCTGCGCGGCGTCGACCTGGTCGGCCTCGGCCTGGACGGCCACCGCTGGGGCCCGGGCCTGGCCGGAATGCGCGCACGGAAACGCCGCGTGGCGTCGGTGATCGAATCGGTCGGCGGCACGCGATACGCGAAACAGCCGGTCGGTCGCCTGTCCGGCGGCGAGCAGCAGCGGCTTCGGGTGGCGCAGGCGCTGGTCGGCGACCCGGCGGTGTTGCTGTGCGACGAACCGCTGCTGTCGCTGGACCTGGCGCACCAACGCGCGGTCAGCGAACTGATCGACGCGCGCCGCCGCGATGCCGGATCCGCGGTGCTGTTCGTGACGCACGAGATCAACCCGGTCCTGCAGTTCGTCGACCGCGTGCTGTACCTGGTGAACGGCCAGTTCCGGATCGGCAAGCCGGACGAGGTGATGACCTCGGAGACGCTGTCGGATCTGTACGGCACGAAGATCGAGGTGCTGCGCGTCGGCGGGCAGATCCACATCGCCGGTGCGCAAAGCGCGCTGTGCGAGGACGAACCGCATCACCACGAGCAGGAAGCAGTGGGCTGAGCCTTGGACGGCATGTTCGACTTCGCCAAGACGTGGGAGCTGATCGCGGAACTGGACAGCGTCCGGATCGCGCTGATCGCCGCCGCGGTGCTTGGCTTGCTGGCCGGAGTGCTCGGCCCGTTGATCGTGATGCGCCGCATGTCCTTCGCGGTGCACGGCACGTCCGAGCTGGCGTTCACCGGCGCGGCTGGCGCGTTGTTGCTGGGCGTCGGAGTGGAATACGGCGCACTGGCCGGTGCGGTAGCTGCCGCGCTGCTGCTGGGAATCCTGGGAATTCGCGACTCCGACCGCGATTCGGTCATCGGCGTGATCCTGTCCTTCGGGCTGGGCATGGGCGTCCTGCTGCTGTCGTTCTACAAAGGACGGTCGGCGAACAAATTCGGCATCCTGACCGGCCAGATCATCACCGTGGACAGCACGAACCTGACCGCCTTGGTGATCTCGGCGGCGGCGGTCCTGGCCGTGCTGTCGCTGATCTACCGGCCGTTGCTGTTCGCCAGCGTCGACCGCGCGGTGGCCGAGGCGCGCGGGGTCCCGGTCAAGACGCTGACGGTGCTGTTCTCCCTGCTGGTCGGCGTCGCGACGGCGTTGAGCGTGCAGGTGGTCGGGTCGCTCTTGGTGGTCGCTTTGATGGTCACGCCCGCCGCGGCCGCTGCCCGGGTGACGGCAAGCCCGTTGCGCGCGACGGTGTTGTCCGTGGTGTTCGCGGAGATTTCCGCACTGGGCGGGATCGTGCTGTCGCTCGCGCCGGGATTGCCGGTGAGTGCGTTCGTGACTTCGATTTCGTTCTTGATCTACCTGGTGTGCCGGGTGCTCGCGTGGGTCCGCGACCGTCGGCGCGGGGTACGGACCAGCCCGGTGGAAGCGGCTCCGGTTCCGGTCGGCTAGCGGTAGACGGACACCTGCTGGCGAGACGAAGTCGGTGCCTCGATCTGGTCGAGGACGGCTGTCGCAAGGTCCGCGTAGGACAACGGAACCGGCGCTGCTCGGGGGTCGAGCACGTCGCCCGCGAGCCGGTACTCGCCGGTCGCCGGTGCTTCGAGCGACAACTCGGGCGGCGGTGTGATGACCAGCCAGTCCACCGCGGCGGGTTGTTCCCGCCAGGCGGCCAGGCCCTTCAACCGGGCTTCCGCGAAGGGGCGCAAGAAGGCGGGAAAGGCTGCGGGATCCTCGAACATCCGGCCGTTGCCGGTACGAAGGGTCGCGGCGAGACCGATTTCGATCAGCCGAGACCTCGGCGCGGCCCGAGCCAGGTTCGCGACCAAACGCACGTAGTGCTCGGGGTCGAAGCCTTCGAACGACTCCGGCGGGCCAGGAAACGGCGAGACCGCATTCACCAACGCCGCGACCTCGCCAGACACGCCACCCAGCACCGCCGCGACACTGTCCGAATCGGTCAGATCTCCCGCGACGACCGTGACGGCATGCCCGAGGGCGGATAGTTCGGAGTGCCGGGCGGGATCGCGAACCACTCCGAGCACTGGGCGTCCGCGGTGCAGTGCTTCGGCGACTACGGCGAGCCCGGCACGCCCGCCAGCGCCGAAAACCACGATCGGACTGTTTCTCTCGTCAGGCACCATGTGCGCGAAGGTATCTTCGGAAAACTGGTTACTTCAACGAAACCGGAGGCCACCGGCGATGTCTGCCGATGCCCAGCTCAGCGCGCGGATGGATCCGGCGTGCCCGATGGCCGCCTTCCCCTTCCACGTCGGCGGGAAGTGGACCGGGATGGTCGTCGTCGCGTTGCTGGACGGCCCGCGGCGCTTCGGCCATCTCCGGCAAACCCTGGGCGTCAGCAGCGCCAAAGTCCTGACCGAAACCCTGCGCGACATGGCTCGCGACGGTCTCCTCACCCGCATCGACCACCAGGCCAATCCGCCCCACGTCACCTACGAGCTGACCGACCTGGGCCGCAGCCTCCTGCCCGTCATCGACGCCATGCGCGAGTGGAGCGATCAGCACCTGGCCGATCTCCTTGCGCACCGCCGAAACCACCCGTCCACTACCGGATCGGATGCTGCGCCAACGCCGCCTTCACCGCCGAAATAAAGCCCTCGTCAGTGAACGGCACCAACCCGCCCGCGACATTTCGCTCCACCGCCTGCAGCACCACCACGTGCGAGTTCACGAACTGGTCCACCGCCTGCGACTGCGGCGTCTTGTCCGTCGAATACGCCAGATACGTGAGATTCGTGAACGCCGCCTCCAGATACCGCGACGACGCGAGGCTGAACGAGTCGCCGTAGACGAGGGTCGGCTGGTCGATCGTGCCGACGATCGGCGGGGCCGAGCGGTGCACCGGCTGGTCGATGCTTCCGACGAATTCTCCCGCGCGGTCGGTGACGCCGTCCGGACGCAGGTCGTACCGGGTGTTGCTCTTCACGCCGGTTTGGCCGAGCAGCAACGGCAGGTCCGCGACCGCGTCGTACTGGCCGTCCGGTGCGCTCAGCCAGCTGTTCGTGGTGCCCGGCTTGATCGTGTCGGCGAGCGCGCGGGTCAGGACGAGGCCGCCTTCGTCGCGCCAGTGCGTGTCGTTGGGGGCGTAGATCGGGTGCCCGACCTTGGCCGCTTCGGCGGCGAGCTGCGGGCGCAGGTC
The DNA here is from genome assembly GCF_003385235.1 of Amycolatopsis circi. GTDB lineage: Bacteria > Actinomycetota > Actinomycetes > Mycobacteriales > Pseudonocardiaceae > Amycolatopsis > Amycolatopsis circi. Next base: position 44,054 of record NZ_PQIA01000019.1, read on the forward strand.
AAGCGAGTGGCCCTCGGTGGTGATCTTGTACCAGTCGTTCGGCGAGGCGGCCTGCGAGCATTCCTTGCCCGGGTAACTCGCGGGCAAGAACTGCGGCACCATCGTCGTCTTGTCCGGCGTCACCACGAAGATGAACTTCCGGCCGGACGCCTCGACCGCCGAGCGCAGTTCGTCGACCCGCTTCATCGTGGTGTCGATGTCCTGGGTCGGCGTGCACTTCGCCTCGGAGTCGTAGCCGTAGTACAGCCAGCCGTCCGCGCCCTGAACCACCTTGCGGTACCCGGCCTGGCTGGAACCCGGTCCGCTCGGCACGGTCGGCCCGGTGTTCGGCGCGCTCGGCTGCTGCAGCGGCGGTGCCGGGATGGGGCCGGAATTCGACGCCGAACCCTGGTCGAGCGGCGCGGCCTCGCCGAAGACGCCCTCGCTGATCCCGTTCGCCGCGTTGATCGCGCCCGCCCGGAACGACAGCTGGTCTGTCGCCCATTTGGGCAGGTTGGTGAAGAACCCGAACCCCTCGCCGAGGTTGGGGAATCCGGCGAGCTTGTGGTTTTCGATCTCGCTCGGCCGGACGCCGACGACCCACAGCAGGGTCGGCGTCACGAAGAACAACAGGGCGCTGACCAGCGCGGTCAGCTGCCGCTTGCCGTGCCGCGGGCGATGCAGCGCGTGCTCGCGGGGCAGGTAGGCCTCGTGGACTGCGGGCAGCTGCGGTGGCTCGGACACGTAGCTGAGGTTAGTCAGTTCGAGTGAGCCCGGCGCGAACAACCGCCGAAAAGTCAGCCGAGCATGAGGAGGACTTGCAACTCGCCGACGAGGAACCCGATCACGCCGCCGACCGCGATCAGCTTCCACTCGTCCTGCCGGAACGCCGGCCGCAGCAAGCCCTCGAACTCCAGCGGCGTCAGCGCGAGCATTCGCTGCTCCACCATCTTCGCCACGTCCATCGCCTCGGTCAGGTACCCCTCGGCATAGCGCGCGGTCAGCGGCATCTCGGCCAGCGCCCGCTGCGCCGCGGCGTGCTTCATCTCCTGCAGCCGCTGCGCGCCGACGGCAAGCGCGACCACCGGTTTCGCGGCGCTGACCTGCGCATCCACCGCGTGCCCGACAGCGCGTTCGACCATCGCCACCAGCCGGTCCGACTTCGGGCCGCGCAGCAGGGCGTCGAGCAGATTCGGGACGGTGAGCACCTCGTTGGCGACCAGTTCGCCGTACTGCCGGGCCACTTCGGCACGTCGCCGCTGGAACTTGCCCTGCAGGATCACCCGGCCCAGCCGCACCGGTTCGCGCGGCAGGAAGATCATCTTGATCGCCAGCCAGTCGGTGAACAGCCCGATCGCGCCGCCGAAGATCGGCAGCACCAGCGGCTGCCTGGTCAACGCCCACACCAGGGCTTGGACGAGACCGAGCACGAAGCCGAAGACGATCCCGGCGCGCGCGATGAACGTCATCTCCGGGCGGGACGTCTCACGGATCAGCCGGACCAGCAGCGCGCGGTCGCGGGTGAGCCGTTCGACCGTCATGTGCCGGACGTCGAGGACCTCGTCCAGGTTGTCGCGGACCTCGTCCAGGAATTCCCGCACCAGCTGCGGCGCGCTGGCCTGCACCTGTTTGATCAGCAGTTCCTGCGCGATCGTGGGCATGACCTCCCACAGCCGCGGATGATGCTGTTCGAGCACGTCGCGGGCGATCCCGTCGACCGCGCGCAGCAGCGGCTGTTCGAGTTCGCGGGTGATGATCGCCGGATCGACGCGGGCGAAGACCTCTTCGATGTCGAGCAGGTTCGCGGTGAGCAGGTCGGTCGCGATCGCGGCCATCCGGCCACCGTGCTTCGGCACGACGCCCTGCCAGCCGAGGAACGGCCGGATGCCGACGAATTCGAGCGGGCGGAACATCATCTCGATCGCGACGCGCTTGGTGACGTAGCCGATCAACGCGGCGACGAACGGCATCGAGACGTACACCGGCCAGTGCCGCGCGAAGTCGTCCAGCACCGCGTCCACCGGGTCTCCCTCCCCGCTCCGGAAGGAAACCGTATCGCGTGCCCGCCTACCCGAGGAGGAGCAACGCCTGCAGTTCGCCGACGAGCCCGCCGATCACCGCGCCGACCGCGATCAGTTTCCATTCGTCCTGCCGGAACGCGGGCCGCAGCAGCTGCTCGAACTCGAGCGGGCTGAGCCGGCGCATCCGGTCCACGATCGTGTTGCGGACGTCGAGCGCGTTGATCGCGTACTTCTCCGCGTGCCGGATGGTGTCCGGCACCCGCTCGGCCGCCTTCGCGGCGGCGACCTGCTTCATTTCCTGGAACCGTTTCGTGCCCACCGCGATCGCGACGAACGGCTTCACGACGCTCGCCTGCGCGTCTATCGTCTTCTGCACCTCGCGGCTGATCAGCGAGAACAGCCGATCCGCCTTCGGCCCGCGCAGCACGGCCTCCAGCAGATTCGGCACGGTGATGATCTCGCGCGCGATCATGTCGCCGTAGTCGGCGGCCACCTCGTCGCGGCGCTTCTGGAACACGCCCTGCCAGCTGTAAAAGCCGAAGAACCGTTTCGGCTCGCGCGGCAGGAAGATCATTTTGAGCGCGAGCCAGTCGGTCAGCCAGCCGATCGCGAGCCCGAACAGCGGAAGCACGATCGGCGACTTCGTCAGCGCCCAGACCAGCAGCTGCACGCAGCCGAGAATGAACCCGAACCAGATGCCCGACCGCGCGATGAACCGCATTTCCGGCCGCGAGATGTCGCGGATCAGCCGGTTGAGCAAAGCCTTGTCGCGCACCAGGTTCGTGACGACCATGTGCTTGAGGTCGAGCACGTCCTCGATGTTCTGGGAAATCTCGCGCATGATCTTCGTGATCGCCCGCGGGGCCTCCGCCTGCACGCGTTTCAGCAGCAGCTGTTGCGCGCCTGAGGGAAGCATTTCCCACAGCCGCGGCTGGTAGGTCTCCATCACTTCGCGGGTGACGTCCTCGACCACGCGCAGCAGCGGCTGTTCGATCTCCTTCGCGACCTGCGCCGGATCGAGCCGGGCGAAGATCTCCCGCGGGTCGACGAGGTTGGTGGTGAGCATTTCGGTCGCGGTCGTCGCCATCCGCTCGGCGTTCGCGGGCAGCACGCCCTGCCAGCCGAGGAACGGCCGCACGCCGACGAATTCGAGCGGCTGGAACATCATCTCGATGGCGACGCGTTTGGTGACGTAGCCGATCAGCGCCGCGATGAACGGCATGGAGACGTACACCGGCCAGTGCTCGGCGAAAGTGTGCACGCGCGTCCCCTCCGTGTTGCCTACGGAACGGTAACCCGCGCGTTCAGTGGAGCAGCAGCAGCACCTGCAGTTCGCCGACGAGCCCGCCGATCACGGCGCCGACCGCGATCAGTTTCCATTCGTCCTGTTTGAACGCCGGACGGAGAATGCCCTCGAACTCCAGCGGCGTCAGTTGCTGCATCTTCTCGACGATGGTGTTGCGGACGTCGAGCGCGTCGGTCGCGTAACTCTCGACGTGCTTCACGGTTTCCGGCAGATACGCGATGGCCTTCTCCGCGGCGGCCTGCTTCATCTGCTGGTACTCCCGGCCGCCGACAGCCAGCGCGACCAGCGGTTTCGCCAGCCCGGCCTGCGCGTCGACGGTCCGCTGAACCTCTCGCGTGACGAGCGCGAACAGCTTGTCCGCACGCGGCCCGGTCAGCACGGCCTCCAGCACATTCCCCGCGGTGAGGACTTCTTCCGCGATCAACGCACCGTAATCCGCGGCGACCTGCGCGCGGCGTTTCTGGAACATTCCCTGCCAGCTGAAGAACAAGAACCGGCGCGGCTGACGCGGGTAGAAGATCATTTTGAGCGCGAGCCAGTCTGTGACGAAGCCCGTGACGAAACCGAAGATCGGCATGATCACCGGTTGTTTCGTAAGCGCCCACGCGATGAGCTGGACGAGCCCGATCACGAATCCGAAGCCGATCCCGCTGCGCGCGATGAACCGGAACTCGGGCGCCGCGACCTCGCGGATCAGCCGGCAGGTGAGCGATTTGTCCCGGACCATCGCGTTGATCAGCATGTCGTTGACGTCGAGAACTTCGTCCACATTGGCCGACACTTCCCGCATCAGCCGCTTAACGACCACGGGCGCCTGCGCGCGGACGCGGTCCACCAGCAGTTGCTGCGCGCGAGCGGGCAGCATTTCCCACAACCGCGGCTGATACGTCTCGAACACCTCGCGGGTGACCTCGTCGACCGCCTTCAGCAGCGGTTCTTCCAGCTGCGCACCATTTCCTCCGGATCGAGCCGGGCGAAGACCTCGCGCGGGTCGAGGAGATTCTTGGTGAGCAGGTCGACCGCGGTGGTGGCCATCCGCCGCGAGTTGGCCGGGATGACGCCCTGCCAGCCGAGGAAGGGCCGGATGCCGCGGAACTCGAGCGGCCGGAACATCATTTCGATGGCGACGCGTTTGGTCAGGTAGCCGATGAGCGCCGCGATGAACGGCATGGTCGCGTACACGTGCCAGTGCGCGGCCAGGTCGGCGGCGACGGCTGAAAGGTCCATGCGTCTGCCCCGTTCGCCCGCGCGGTACGTCGAGGGGACAGGATGCCATGCGTGACGTCGGGTTTCGCGCTTCGTAATACAGCCGTTTGGCGGTACGTGCCTCGGGTGCCCCGATCACTAAGGTAGCCCGATGGTCGCGCCCGAAAAGCCGCAGCACCCCGCCTTTGCTGTTACCCGGAAGGGATACGACCCGAACCAGGTCGACGCCCGCATCTCCCAGCTGACCAGCGAACTGAGGACGACCTCCCACGGCCGGGACGAGGCGGTGGCCACGGCTGGCGAACTCACGAAGGCCTTGACGACGGCCCAGACGGAGCTGTCCGAGGCGAAGGCCGCGCTAGTCCGAGTCACCTCGAGCCCGGCCGGTGCCGGCGCGATCTCCGAGCGCGTGCGGATGATGGTGCAGCTGGCCGAGGAGGAAATCGCCGACCTGCGCCGCTCGGCGGACGCGGACGCGACCTCAACGCGCGGCGAAGCGGACCGCTACGCCCACGAAACCCAACGGGCAGCGGACAAAGCGGCCAAAGAAGCGGAAGCGGAACGCCAGCGGTTGCTGACGGAGACCAACGCCGACCTGGCCGCGCGGTCGGAGGCGTTGGACGCCCGCGTCGCGGCGGCAGAGAAGGACCTAGCCGCGCGACAGGCGGACCTGGAGTCCCGGATCGCTGCTGCCGAAAAGGACATCGCTACTCGAACTGCTGCCGCGGACGAGGAGATCGCGACGCGCCTGGCGGATCTGGAGGCGCGGCTCAAGGCGGGCAACGAAGACATCGCCACCCGCACCGCTGCTGCCGACGCGGACATCGCCGCCCGCACGGCCGCAGCAGATTCGGATATCGCCACTCGCACTGCGGCGGCCAATGAGGACATCACCTCGCGCACTGCCGCAGCTGACGCCGAAATCGCGTCCCGCACCGAGGCTGCCGACCGCGCCCGCACCGAAGCCGACGAAGCAGCCGCTCGGGCTCGCGCCGAAGCAGACCAGGCTTCCGCCGCCGCCCGCGCCGAAGCAGACCAGGCTGCGTTGGCGGCCCGCACTCAGGCCGACGAAGCCGCAGCCGAAGCCCGTGCCAAGGCCGACGCCGAATCCCAGCACGCGCGCCTAGCCGCGGACGCCGAAGCCCGCCGAATCCGCGACGAGAAGGACGCCGAAGCCCTCCGCGTCCGCACCGAAGCCGACGAAGCAGCCGCCCAAGCCCGCGCCGAGGCAGACGCCGCAGCCGAAGCCGCCCGCCTCGCCGCCGACGAAGAATCGACCCGAGCCCGCGCCGAAACCGACGCCGCCGCCGAAGCCGAGGCCGCCAAACTCCGAGCCGAAGCCGATCGCCGAGCGTCGGAAGAGATCGCGGTCAAGAAGGCACAGGCCGAAACCGCCCTCGCCGACGCCCTTCGAAAGCAAACCGAAGCCACCGAATCGCGCACCCTGGCCCTGGACCTGCGCACCAAGGTCGCCGACCGGATCGCTGCCACCAACGAGGCCGTCCAGGAGGCATTGCGCTTTCTCGGTACGCAGGAAGAGGACGCAGCCGCTTCGGCCCCTTCGCAGGCTTCAGCTGACGCACCATCGCCCGCTGACTCGTCCGCACCTGCCCTGCCTCAGCCGACTCCGCGCCCAACCGACTCCGTGACTTCGGACGCGGACCCGCAGCAAACTGCCGCGCCCGCGGATCCGTCGGCCTCTCGGACTGGCAACGGCAATGGCCGCCGCCCCGGCCGTCCTCGCGCGGGCCGCTCCTGACCAGCTCGCTCGCTTGGCGCGGCCGAAGTGTGGACTGCGCCGTCACCGGGCGTCCAGCCGCCTCCGCAGCTCCGGACGCGCAGCGAACCGGCAAGCCCGCGAATGCGTCGGCCTCTCGCGCTGGCAACGGCAATGGCCGCCGCCCCGGCCGTCGCCTCGCGGGGCGCTCCTGGTCTGCTCGCCTGGTGCTGCGCAGCTGAGGTGTGGACTGCGCCGTCACCAGTCGCCCCAGCCGCTTTCCGCGACTTCGGACGCGGATCCGCAGCAACCCGCCGCGTCCGCGGATCCGTCGGCCTCTCGTACTGGCAACGGCAATGGCCGCCGCCCCGGCCGCCCTCGCGCGGGCCGTTCCTGACCTGACCGCCTGGCGCTGCGCGGCCCGCGACGTCCCCAGAAATGACCGCGCCGTGCGCCGGATTGGCGTCGGCGGCGGAAGCAAGATCACGCCGGTCTCCGCGAGCGTGCGGGACTCGCCGTGAATTCCTTGGCCGGAACAGGACAGCAGGGTGGACCGCGCCAAGGAAGATGAGAGGCTCGCCTCTACCCGCGATCGTCAGGAGTTCCGGATGTCCGTACCACCCGGTTTCCCTTCGCCGACCCCTGCGGTGGTCCGCCGCCGGGCCAACCTTCCGGCAGGTGCGGTCGCGGCCGCCCTCGCTGGCTGCATGGCGATCGCGCTGGTGTGGTTCGTCTTCGCGAACGTGCTGATCGGCGGCCCGTTCGGCGAATGGTCGGGCATGGTCTGGACGAACGTCGTGTGCGGCCTGATCTCCGCGTTCGCCGTGGTCGTGCCGGCTGGCTTCCTGCTCGCACGGCACATCTGGGCAGCATGGACCCTGTTCGGCCTGTGCCTGCTGTACGTGGTGGTGATTGTGGCCGTGCCGATGCCGGCGGGCACGAGTTTCGGCGCTCACCTCGACTTCGTGCTCGGTTTCCACAAGAGCAACGGCGTGCCGATCGGTCTGGCCACGATCTTCGCGTTCCTTACCGCGATCGCCGCAGTCGTCTCCGCGACGGTGCGACCGCCGCGCCGCTGACCACGGCAGCGGAAAGCGGTCAGCCCAGCGCATGCGTAAGGCCAGTCACCAGATCGCGACCGTCCTCCGGTTTCGATCACTCCGGCGCACGCTTCCGCCGCCCATCCGGCCAAGCAACGACGCTTAGCCTCGCACCAGTACGACTCCCAGCCGCATCACCCCGCCGCCACCGCGAACAACTCGTCGTCAATCCAGCCGCGGTCCCGCAACTCCCGGCAAAACCGTTGGTACGAAGTCAACATAGCCGCTGCCTCACGAGGCTCCGGCTCGACGAGCGACCCCACTGGCATTCCCTTGCACACCGCACTCAGTCCACCCGGTGTGCACCCTGCCGCCGCAAGAAGCGCCGCGCCGTAGCCCGTCTCTGCCTGCGGTGCCACCTGCAGCCCAAGCCCGCTCACCGTAGCCCGAATCCGAGTCCACAAAGGACTCTTGCTTCCGCCGCCCGCCGCGAGGAGCGGTTCGCGGACCGGAACCCCCAGTCGCCGCAGGTGGTCCAAGGCGAGTCGCTCTAGGAAGGCAACTCCTTCCAGCCGAGCCCGATGCAGCTCGACCTCGTCGGCCGGAGTGCCAAGGACGAAGCCTTCCGCATCGCCGTGCGCGAAGGGAAACCGTTCTCCCTTGCGCCGCAACGGGAACGCCACCACGTCGGCTGGGCCACGGGCCGCAGCGGCGGCATCCAGCTCGGCCAGTCGCGGACTGTCCGAAACGGACTCGCCGCCGGTGTTCGACGCACCGCCCGGCAACCACCAGCCGTCCGGATGCCGGTGGCTGTACATAACTCCAGTGGGATCCGGCACCAACGATTCCGTGACGCCCTTCAAGACATACGTGGTCCCGAGAATCCCCACGAACCGTCCCGGTTCGACCGCGCCTGCGGCCAACTGTCCCGCGCACCCGTCCGTCATGCCTGCCACCACGAGACATCCGGCAGGCAACCCGGCCGTCGGCACCGAAATCTCGCCGAGCACGCTCGTCGGCGCGACCACCGGCGGCAACATCCCGTCTGGCACGCCCAACCCGGTGAATACTTCCGACGCCCATTCGTCAGCCAGCGGGTCGTAGCCGCTTTTGAGCGCGTGCGACCAATCGGCCGCGACCGGATGTCCGGTCAATTTCGCTGCGATCATCTCCGGCGTGTGCCGGACAGCGACCGCCTCGGTGTGCTCGGCCAGCCAGGCGATTCGGCCGAGCGCCGCGGTCGGCGAGACGCCCGAACCGAGTTTCCGCCACCGTCCGGCTCCGAGTTCCACGGCTTTCGCGTTGTAGTCCGCGCCGCGCCGGTCGTCGTACATCAACGCGGGCGTAACCGGTTCACCCGCGGCGTCGACTCCGACGATCGTCCCGGACGTCGCCGCGATCGCCACCGCCGAGACTTCCGCACCGCGTCCGGGCAGCGCGGAAGTGACCTCGCTCAGCACCGAACCGACCGCGGGCCACCACGCCGACGGATCCTGTTCGCTGCGGCCACCGCCCGCGCGCACCGGCGCCGGCAGCGCCGCCGATGCGGTGGCGAGGACCGAGCCGCCGCGCACCGCGAAGGCGCGAACCCCCGCGGTGGCGACGTCGATGCCGACCGAGACCTGCTCGTTCACGCCGTGTTGACCCTCTCTTCGACATCCTGCAGGCTGCCGTCTTTCGCGAGTGCCTTCTCGGTTTCCTCAGGCAGCTTCAGGAATCGCACCAGCACCGCGGCCACCAGGTACAGCGCGGCGAAGATGATGACCACTCCGGCGGCACCGGCCGGCCCGAGGAACAGCGACACGATCGCCGGTCCGACGAACGCCGCCGCACCCGCACCGAGGTTCAGCAGAGCCATCGCACCGCCCTTGTGCTCCGGGGCCAGCGACGGCAGCAGCGCGGAGATCGGCACGAACCCGGCGAGCGTCGCGCCGTAGAGCGCACCGACGATCAACGCGAGCCAGTAGTACTGCGAGCCCATCGCGACCGGCACGAAGTACAGCAGCAGGATCGAGATCGCGCAGCCGATCGCGCCGAACCAGAAAATCGTGGTGCGCCAGCCGATCCGGTCGCTCAGCACGCCGAAGATCAGGTTGAAGAAGATGTTCGTCCCGTAGATCACCGACACGAGCAGAAGCCAGCGGCTCTCCCCGAACCCGATCTGGGAGATGAAGATCGTCGGGAAGAACACCAGCATGCCGAATTCGGGCGCGGTGTTGATGACCCGCACGATCATGCCGACGCCGACCTGCGGCTTCTTCCACGCGATCGACACGCTGGAAACCAGGCTCTGCACCGGTTTCACATCCGGCGGCGCGAGCCTGCGGTATCCCGTGCGCTGCCGGACGCCGAACACCGCGACGAGCCCGCCGATGCCGAGCAGCACGACCGCCACCCACAACGTGCCGTAGTGGCCGAACATCGGGTTGGTGAAGCTCGCGACGAGCGCGCCGAGCGTGGGGAGGCCGCCGGTGAAGGCGAAGTAGAACCAGCCGACCGCCGCGCCGAGCCGGGCGACCGGAGCCACCGCGGTGATCCACACCAGGAATCCGAACGCGAACATCGGATAGCCGAATCCGCGGATGCCGTAGCAGATCAGCATCGCCGCGTAGTTCCCGCCGGCGAGGCCGAGCGTCAGGAACAGCGCGTCGAACACCAGCCAGATGACCAGGCCGATGATCATCACCCGGCGCGGCCCCCACAGTTCGGACAGCGCGCCCGACAGCCACGACGCCAGCATCACGGCGACGCCGTACACGGTGATCACGTACGACGCCTTGATTTCCGTGCCCGCGCCGTTGCCCGCCATGTACGGCGCGATGAAACCGGACTCCACTCCGTCGCCGATCATGAACAGGAGCAGTCCGACATACCCGAGGAACAGGGGCGCGGGCAGCCCCCATTTCGTGAGCAAGCGCCCGAAGCCCGACTTGGGCAACTCCGCTGTTGCCGACTCGTTCATACACGCCTCCATGACGTCGAGATCGAACGTATCATGGACCGTGTGAACTTCGCACGCAAGAGTGTTATTAAGTCGATCAGCTGTCGGGATGTTCGGCGACCTGCACCTCGACCCGGCTGCGCAGCTCGTCGACGTAGTGCGGATCGGTCTCCTCGTCCACGATCAGCAGGTCGTAATCGTCCAGCGGCGCGAGCCGGTGCAGCGCCGTGCGCTTCATCTTGCTGTGGTCCATCAGCAGCACCTTGTGCCGCGCGGCGGCCAGCATGGCCCGCTTGATCATCACGATCTCGGGCTCCTGGTGGAAGCTCATCGACGTGCTCATCGCCGAGGTGGACACGAACGCGATGTCCACCGAGAGCCGCTCGATCGACTCGATGCTCTGCATGCCGAGAAACGAGTCGTGAGTGGGCGAGTAGTCGCCGCCGATGCAGATCAGCCGCAGTTCGTGCACGTTCTTGAGGGCGTCGATCGCGGCGAGATAGTTCGTGGCCACGGTCAGCGGCGTCACCTCGACCAGGAGCCTGGCCAGCGCGAGAGCGCTCGTGGAGTCGTCGAGCAGCACCGACATGCCCGGCTCGACCTGCTCCACCGCGTGCATCGCGATCACCCGTTTGGCGTCGACGTGCGCGTTCATCCGGTACTCGGCATTGCTCTCGAACACCGTCGACGGCATCGCCGAGACCCCGCCGCGGTACTTCCGGACCAGGCCGCGCCGGGACAGCTCGTCGATGTCCCGGTGGACCGTCATCATGCTGACGCCGAGCAGGTCGACGAGTTCGCCGATGGTCGCCGAACCCTGCCGGAAGACGTGCTCGGTCAGCTTCTGCTGACGGTTCTCGCGGGGGTGGGCGGCAGGCTTTTCGCTCGACATGCCGTGATTATCGCGGTTCGACTGGGAGGTTGAACCGCACCAGGGCAGTTCGGTCACCGCTCACCTCCAGTTCGGTGACGGCCGCGTTGTCCAACCGCGGAAACACGCTGCGATAGCGGGAAAGCGGGATGCCGAGCAACTCGCAGAGCGTGAGCCGCAGCAGCGTGTTGTGCGCGACGACCAGGGCAGTTCCGCTGGTCGCGGCAGCAATCGCCCGGATCGCGCGAGCCCCGCGCGCGGCCGCCTCGGCCGGATCGTCGGCACCGGGGAACGCGCCGGCGATCGGATCGGCGAGGAAGCGTTCGACCGCCTCGGGATCGGTCTGGCACACCTCGTCGCGAGTCCGGCCCTCGGCGATCCCGAAATAGGTTTCCCGCAGGTCGGTGACGATTTCCGGGACCAGCTCCAGTGCCTCGGCCGCCGGTTCGATCGTGCGCCGGGCTCGTCGTTGCGGCGAGCAGAACAGCCCGTCCGGTTTCACCCGACGGGCGTACGCGGCCAGCGCGTCGGCCTGGCGGATCCCCTCCTCGGTCAGCGCTACCTCGCTCGTGCCCGCGTAGCGGTTCTCCGCGTGCCATTCGGTCTGCCCGTGCCTGGCCAGCAGCAGCCGTGCGCCCACTCGTGCCCTCCTTGCGTGTGAACACCCTTGCGAACTTCTCAATCTCGCTGTTAACTTAACATTGCTCGTGTGAAACGGGCTCGCTCTCTGAAGGGATCTGGTGGATGACGCTCGACGCGGTGGTGTTCGACCTCGACGGTGTCCTGGTGGAAAGTGAACACCTCTGGGAGGAGAACTGGGTCGCTTTCGCCGCTCGCCACCAGGTCGAGTGGACGGCGGAGGACACGGCCTCGGTACAAGGCATGAGCGCGCCTGAATGGGCCGGTTATCTCGCGCGGCGGTGCGGGGTGCCGGACCAGGCGGTCGAGGTGGAACGCGCGGTGGTCGACGGCATGATCGCCTCGATCGACGCGGGCGAAGCGCCGCTGCTTCCCGGTGCGGGCGCGATGGTGCGCGAGGTCAGCGAACGGGTTCCGGTCGCGCTCGCGTCGTCGGCCGCCCGCCGGGTGATCGACGCGGTGCTGGAGAAACACCAGCTCACCGGCGAGTTCACCGCGACGGTGTCCAGTGCGGAGGTCGCGCGGGGCAAGCCGAACCCGGACGTGTACCTCGAAGCGGCGGCCCGGCTCGGCAAATCGGGCAGCGAATGCCTCGGGGTCGAAGACTCCAGCAACGGCATCCGGGCGGCGGCCGCGGCCGGGCTCACCGTGATCGCGCTGCCCAACCCGACGTATCCGCCGAAGCCGGACGCGCTGGAGCTGGCCAGCGCGGTGGCCGCGAGCAATGACGACGTCCGACTGAAGCTCCTGGCCTATCTGGCCGGCGAGCCGGTGGCTGCGAAGGACTGAACCATGACCACCTTGGGTTCCCCGGACACGTTCAAGCGGCAGTGGCTGGACGGGTTCGTCACCGCGTACGGCCGCACGGTCCAGAAGGTGCCGGATGCCTACGGCGTCGTGCGCCGCGAGGCTCCGGCGAGCCCGAAGGTCGCGGTCGTGATCGGCGGCGGTTGCGGGCACTACCCGGCGTTCGCGGGTCTCGTCGGGCCCGGCCTTGCGGATGGCGCGGTGGTCGGCGACGTGTTCACGAGCCCGAGCGCCGAGCAGGTCTACCGCACGGCGCGGGCGGCGGACAACGGTGCCGGTGTCCTCTTCGGTTTCGGCAATTACCAAGGCGACGTGCTCCACTTCGGACTCGCTGCCCGCAGGCTGGCCGCGGAGGGCATTCCGAGCCGCACCATTCTGGTCACCGACGACATCGCGAGCGGTCCGGCGACTGAGCCCGAGCGCCGTCGCGGCGTGGCAGGCGATTTCCTGGTCTTCAAGATCGCGGGCGCGGCGGCGGAACGCGGCTACAGCCTGGACGCAGTACACGAGGTCGCGGCGAAGGCGAACGCGCGCACGCGGACGTTCGGCGTCGCGTTCGGCGGCTGCACGCTGCCCGGCGCGGACGCGCCCCTTTTCACTGTCGCGGACCAGGAAATGGAGCTGGGCCTCGGAATCCACGGTGAACCGGGCGTGCGCACGGTGGGCCGGTTGTCCGCGGCGGAGCTGGCAGACGAACTGGTCGACGGCCTCCTGCCGGAGCTGCCAGAGGGCGACGGCCGCGTGGTCGTGCTGGTGAACGGGCTCGGCCGCACCAAATACGAGGAAATGTTCGTCACCTACACCCGCGTGCACGAAAGGCTCGCCCAGGCCGGGCTCAGCCCCGTGCACTCCGAGGTCGGGGAGTTCGTGACCTCGCTCGACATGGCCGGGGTTTCGCTGTCGATCCTGGTGCTGGACGACGAATTGGCCGAGTTGTACGCCGCGCCGTGCGACACCCCGGGATACCGCACCAGCGGTGCCGAACTGACCACGGTCGAGCTTGAGTCCACAGTGGACGAATTGCTGACCGCGGAGGCTCCGGGGACCAGCGTTGTCGACCGGGTTCTCACCGCGGCTTTGCGCAGCATCGAGGAGAACGAAGCCGAACTGGGCAGGCTCGACGCGGTAGCCGCGGACGGAGACCACGGGCTCGGCATGACCCGCGGGATGCGCGCCGCCGTCGCCGCCGCGCGGCGCGAGCCGGACACAGTTTCCGGTGCGCTCCTGGCTGCCGGCACCGCGTTCGCCGATGCGGCTGGCGGTGCCTCAGGCGCGCTGTACGGCGTGCTGCTGGCGGAAACCGGAGCCGGTCTGCGCGGGGTTGCTGCCGAGGACATCACCACGGCAATGCTCGCCGACGCGGTCGACGGCGCGGTTCAGGCGTTTTGCGAGCTGGGCAAGGCCGAACCGGGCGACAAGACGATGCTCGACGCGATCGAGCCGTTCCGGGCCACGCTGCGGGAGCAGACGGGTTCGGAGGTAGTGCAGGCATGGCGGAAAGCCGCCGGAGCCGCGGTCGTGGCCGCGCAGGAGACCGCGCACCTGCGTCCGGCGAAGGGCCGCGCGGCGCGGCTCGCGCAACGGAGCGAGGGTCATTCGGATCCAGGTGCGGTGTCGTTCTCGCTGCTGGTGACGGCTGTCGGCGAGGAGCTGGAAAGGAGCGCGGACTGATGCGCATCGTGGTGGCGGCGGACAACGCCGGGGTCGAACTGAAGAATCAGCTGCGCGACCTGCTGCGGGCCGACGAGCGAGTCGCCGAGGTGACCGACCTCGGCGTGCCGGACGCGGCGGACGACCGGGCGTACCCGTTGCTCGGGCTGGCCGCGGCGGAAGCGATCGCCCGCGGCGAAGCGGACCGCGGCGTCCTGGTCTGCGGCACCGGCATCGGCATGGCGATCTCGGCGAACAAGGTTCCCGGCGTGCGGGCGACGGTCGCGCACGATTCGTACTCCGCCGAGCGGTCGATCAAGTCGAACGACTGCCAGGTGATCACCTTCGGAGCACGCGCGATCGGCCCCGAAGTGGCGAAGAAGATCGTGGCCGAATGGGTCGGATACCGCTTCGACCCCGAGTCGGCCAGCGCGACCAAGGTCGCGCACATCACCGAATACGAGAACGCCCACTGACCAAGGCGTCCGTCGTGGCGCACAATCGGCACAGAGCGAGTGAGGGAGCAGAGTTGCACATTCTCGCTGCGGGAGACCACTTCGTCAGCCCCGGCCTGCTGGCCGGAGCCGTCCGCGCGGAACTCGGCGGCGACCACGGGGTCGCCGAGCTGACGCTGCCGTGGCCGGTCGAGCCGTTCGGGCCGGTCGGCAACGTGCTGGAAGCCAGCGGTACCGAGGACCAGGTGATCGAGGCACTCGCCGGTGCCGAGGCCGTCGTCACGCAGATGGCTCCGTTCACCAAGAAGGTCTTCGCCGCCGCGCCGGCGCTCAAGCTCGTGTCGGTGTGCCGTGGCGGGCCGGTGAACGTCGACCTCGTCGCCGCCACTGAGGCCGGGGTCGCCGTCACCTACGCGCCGGGACGCAACGCGGGCGCGGCGGCCGAGTTCGCGGTCGGCATGATCCTGGCCGCGATGCGCCGGATCTCGACCTCCTCGGCCGAACTGCTCGTCGGCACCTGGCGCGGCGACTACTACGCGTACGACCAGGCAGGACTCGAACTGGGCGGCACCACGGTCGGCCTCGTCGGTTACGGCGCGATCGGGTCCCGGGTCACCAAGGTGCTCGTCGCGTTCGGGGCGAACGTCCTGGTGGCTGACCCCTATGCCGACCGCGCCGCGGTGGAGGCCGATGGCGCACAGCTTGTCGAGCTGGACGAGCTACTCAGGCAGAGCCGCGTCGTGAGCCTGCACGCACGGCTCACCGAGGAAACCCGGCACCTCATCAACGCGAGCAAGCTCGACCTCCTGCCGCAGGGCGCGGTCCTCGTGAACACCGCCCGCGGTGGCCTGCTCGACTACGCGCCGCTGCCCGAAGCTCTGCGCTCCGGTCGGCTCGGCGCACTCGCCCTGGACGTCTACGACGTCGAGCCGCCGCCAGCGGACTGGGCGCTGCGCGATGCGCCCAACGTGATCGCGACCCCGCATCTCGCCGGCGCGAGCAGGCAAACCGCTGAGCGGGCGGCCGCGATCGTCGCCGCGGAGGTCGGCCGGTACGCGCGCGGCGAGCAACTCGCCAACCTCGCGAATCCTGAGGTGCTGGAGCGACGGCCGTGATAGTCGGGGTCGACATCGGAACGTCGCTCACCAAGGCCGTGGTGTTCGACGAGGACGGCAGCTCCATCGCGAGCGCGTGCACGCCGTCCGAGGTGCACCACCTTCCAGGCGGCCGGGTCGAGCAGAACCTCGACCAGGTCGTCGGCACGGTCGCGACGGTGGTGCGCGAGGTCGCGGCCGCCCTGCCCGAGCCGGTGTCCGCGTTGGCGTTGACCGGCCAGGGCGACGGGCTGTGGCTCCGCGACGAGACGGGCGCCGCGGTGCACCCGGCCATCTCGTGGCTCGACGGCCGGGCGAACACGGTGCTCGCGAAATGGCAGGCCGACGGCGTGACCGCGGAAGTCTTCCGCCGCACCGGCTCCGGCATGTTCCCCGGCTGCACGGCGGCCATCATGTCCTATTTGGATACTCATGAGCCCGAGGTGCTCGACCGCGCCGTGGTAGCCGGGTACTGCGTGGACGCGGTGTTGCAGCGGCTCACCGGCGAGATCACGGTCGACGTTTCGGATGCGTCGCTGCCGTTCCTGAACCCAGCCACCCGCAGCTACGACGACGGCGCGATCGAGGCATGCGGACTGGGGCATCGCCGGTCACTGTTCGCGAAACCGGCCCCGGCGAAGTCGGTCTTCCGGCTCGACCGACGCGGTGCCGATCTGCTCGGGTTGCCGGTGGGCTTGCCGGTCACCGCAGGACCTTTCGATCTGCCAGCCAGCGCAATCGGTGCAGGCGTACGGAAACCAGGCGACGGCATCCTCACCGCCGGGACCACGCTCGCCTGCCAGGTGCTCACCTCCGATCCCGCATTCGACCCCGAAGCGGAACCAGCGGGCATGTTCCTGTGCACACCCGACGAAAACGAGTACCTGCACGCGATGCCGGCGATGGTCGGCACTGCCGGGATTGATTGGGCCTGCGAGTTGCTGGGCATCAGCGTCGAAGAAATCGACCCGCTGCTGGCAAGCAGCAAGCCAGGCGCTCGCGGAGTACGCGCACTGCCGTTCCTTTCGGTATCGGGCGAACGCGCACCATTCGTCGACGCCGGAGCGCGCGCACAGTTCTCCGGGCTGAGCCTGGAAACCGGCCGAGCCGACCTGGTCCGGGCACTGTGCGAGTCGATCGCTTACGCCGCACGGCATTGCTTTGAAGCAGCCGGCCTGTCCGGGCAGCTCTACGCCTGCGGCGGCGGAGTCCGTTCGCCCGAATGGCTGCGGATTTTCGCCGATGTGCTCGGCCGCCCGGTCGTGATCCCGAGCGACCCCGGCGTCGGCGCCCGCGGCGCCGTGCTCACCGCCGCGGCCGCACTGGGAACGCCGTACGATCGGGACCGCTGGGCCGCGAACTCGCGAACAGTCGAGGCCCGGCCCGAAAATGTAGCTGATTACGAGCGCGGTTACGCCGACTACCAGGCTTCCCTGTCTGCCGCGCGCGGACTGTGGAGGCTGTGAATGATCCTGGAGAACGAGCGTGCCGCGGTATGCGAGTACGCCCGCCGCCTGACTTCGGACGGCTTGGTCGTCGGCACGTCAGGCAACGTGTCCGCGCGAGCAGGCGACCTAGTCGCCGTAACCCCCACCGGCGTCGACTACGCCGCCCTCACACCCGCCGACATCCCCGTAGTAGACCTCGACGGCAACCTTGCAGACGGCAGCCTGAAGCCGACAAGCGAACTCCCGATGCACCTGGCCGTGTACACCCGAGCCGCCGACCCGGCGAGCGCACCGGTGAACGCGGTAGTGCACACGCATTCCGTGCACGCCACCGCAGTGTCCACTTTGGTCACCGAGGTCCCGCCGATCCACTACATGCTCGCGGCAATCGGCCCCACGGCCCGCGTAGCCCCATACGCGACCTACGGCACCACCGAACTTGCCGACGCCATGCTGCAAGCCCTGGACGATCGACGAGGCTGTCTCCTGGCCAACCACGGCACGATCACCTATGGCGACACGTTGTCGAGTGCGTACAGCCGCGCGCAGCAATTGGAATGGGTCTGCCAGGTGTGGCTGCAGGCCCGCTCCGCCGGTACTCCGAATTTGTTGCCGCCAGCGGAAATCGAGCACGTGGTGGAGAAACTGAAAGGATATGGCCAACGCTGACTGATCAATGCGAGGGTGGCGGCCCGCCCTGCTGACCAGCTTGTCCCGGCGGACACCCGGGCTGTTGCGGATACCTGGGTTGTGGCGGTATCCAGGCGGTGGTGCAGCCTGCGGCACCGGGTAACCGTTCTGCGACAAGGAATCCCGGTCCAGGCGGCATCGGGTGCCTAGCCTGATCAGGAGCCCAGGGCTGCGGTGAAAATCCGGGCGGCACCGGAACCCCGGGCTGACCCGGATATGCGGTGCCCGGTGGAGGCGGGTACCGGCCTGCCCGGCGTATCCCCGCGGCGTGAACTGCGCTGCCGTCCAAGCCGCTGGACCGTAGCCTGTTCCGACAGGTTGCGCGCCCAAAAGCACCTTGGCGACCGGAGGCAGCAACATCGCGATTGCCGTCAGCCCGGCGACGATCGCCGCAATCCAGTTTGAAGTTCCACGACGGCAAGCACGTGACGAGAGAGCAAACGCGACAGCGAAACAATTGCCACCACCGCTTGCACAACCGCAGGCACCACGAGAAAACGCGCCGGGCGCAGACCTCACGTCGCGAGCAATGCCGCTCCAGGCAGCACCGCGATACTCAGCACGGCCAACAGCGGATGCACGTAACTGCCGCTTTTCCAACTATGGTTGATCATGGTTGCGGCTTCGGCCCAGAGCACGACTATCTCGCTGAGTCCGAGCGCTCCCGTGAGCGCCAGGGCAAGATTCCGCGCCTGTTTGGTTGGTCCGGGCAGGCCGGGATAGCCCATACCCCCTGGTCCTCTTACGGCAGCGGGACGAGTGCCCCCATGCCCGCCCCCGCGAACTGCGTCGCCAGTCGCTGCGGCAACGGATTCGGATACAAAATGATCGACGCGAACGGCGACGGCGTGGAACCAGGCCCGCCGTGGCTCTGCAGACGCACGCTGACATGGACGTTGCGGTCAGCGGGAATCTCGAACGACACCGCACCCCAGGAAACGACGTATTGCCGACCGTCGATTCCCGCGAACGGGATGTACGTGTCAGCTCGGACGATATGCGTGGAAATATCGATCGTGAGCAACCGTCGAGGCCCGTCATGCGGGTCGACGTACGGAATCACGTTCGGAGTAGAAGCCAATTCCGGCGGGTCGGTCATCGTTCCGGGCCTTCCGCTAGACAACGGTCGAAGCTTACCCTCGGCGGGCGGAAGTCCTGATAGCGCTGGGCTTACGCGGCATTTCCCTTTGCCGTCGCGAGCGGCGAGGCGAGATCAGAACTGGTAGTACAGGAACGGGCTGAAAGTCCCCGTAGCCACCAAGATCGCCGCGTAAACCAGACCCACCGTCATGACCCCGATCCGCAGCGCCGTCGCTCCGCGGCTTCGGGACGATTCCAGCAGCGGGCCGGTCACCGGGTGCGCCGGGAGGATGAACACGATCAGCGCCAGCAGCAGGATCACCAGTCGCTGGTTCGTCAGCGCGCTTTCCACGACGTCACCCAGGCCGCCGAAGTCGGGGATCAGCATGTGGCCGATCATCGACAGCGCGTGGCCTAGGTCGGCGGAGCGAAAGAAGACCCAGCCGAACACCACGAGGATCAGCGTCAGCACCCGGCGGGCGATGCGGGCGGCTGGCTTGGCCGGGGAGTCGCCGAGGTTGAAGCGGCGTTCGATGACCAGGAGCGCGCCGTGGTAGCAGCCCCAGATCAGGAACGTCCATTGCGCGCCGTGCCAGAAGCCCGTCAGCACGAAGACGATCGACAGGTTCCGGTACGTCTTTCCGGCGCCGGAACGGTTGCCGCCCAGCGGGATGTAGACGTAGTCGCGGAACCAGCGGGACAGCGACATGTGCCAGCGGCGCCAGAACTCCGTGATCGTCACCGACGAGTACGGGCGGGCGAAGTTCTCCGGCAGCCGGAAGCCGAGCATGCGGCCCAGGCCGATCGCCATGTCCGAGTAGCCGGAGAAGTCGAAGAACAGCTGCAGGGTGTAGCCGATCGCGCCGAGCCAGGCCGTCGTGAACGTCATTTGGTTGGCCGGGGTCGAGAAGCAGGCTTCGACCATCGGGCTGAGCGAGTCGGCGATGATCGACTTCTTGCACAGGCCCAGCGCGAACCTCGGGAAACCCGCGGCGATGTCGTCCAGGCGGTGCGAACGCCGCTGCGGAAGCTGGTCGGCGATCTCCCGGTACCGCACGATGGGACCCGCCACGAGCTGCGGGAACATCGCGATGTACGCGGCGAACGACACCGGGTTGCGCAGCGCGTGCCGCTCGCCGCGGTAGATGTCGACCACGTACGAGATGTGGTGGAAGGTGTAGAAGGAAATGCCGATCGGCACCACGATGTTCGCGACGCCCAGGTCGCCGCCGAACCAGTGCGCGACGGCCGCGATCTGCTGCGTCGCGAAACCGGCGTACTTCCAGATGACGAGCACGAGCACGTCGAGCGTGATGACGCCGATCAGAATCCGCTTCCGGCGCTGGCCGCGCACGTCCCACGGGCTGGGTTCCAGCGCCGGGCCGGCCAGGAAGTTCACTGCCATGCAGAGCAGCAGCAGGAACAGGTAGGGACCGGCGCCGATCGTGTAGAACAGCAGGCTCGCGACCGCGACGATGCCGTTGCGCCAGCTGCGCGGGCACACCAGGACCGCGATCAGCACCGCGGGCATGAAGTACCACAAGAACAGCGGCGAAACGAACGACATCGGTGACGGACCCCCTCGGTTCCGGAGGAGACCTTAGCCCGAGCGGGTGGCTTCGCGGGGCGATGCCCGACGGATCACAGCACGAATCACCGAGGGTGATGGTTTTGGGAGGATTTCGCCGCTCGCGGTGGGGAAGCGGGATGGGCTCGGCGGGGCGCGAGGTGGTCCGGCGGACGTCGGTGAGACCGGGCGGCTTGGGGTTGGGCGATACCCGGGGCGGCTAACGGGAAGAGCCGTGGCCACGCAACGCAGCAGCGCGAGGATTCCGGCGGGCGGGCCGGGGGCGGTTAGGTGCGGGGCCTGGCGAGATGGAGCGTTCTGGAGGAGCCGGGATGGTGAGGCCTGGCTGGAGTTGTCCGGTGCGGAGGTGCGAGTGGAAGCATTCCCGGGTCCGGTTCGGTCAGCCGTTCTGGCTGAGTCGAGCGCGGCGAGGGCTGGCTGGAGTAATCCGGTGCGGAGATCCAAACAAACGCCCCGGTTGGTCAGGCGTTTTGGAGGAAGTGAGGCTTGGCTGGAGTTGTCCGGTGCGGAGGTGCGAGCGGAAGCACTCCCGGGCCCGGTTCGGTCAGTCGCATTGGCTGAGTCGAGGGCGGCGAGACCTGCCTGCGGTAGTCCGGTGCGGAAGTCCCGACGGAAGCACCCCCGACCCGGCTCAGTCGGTCTGGCGGAGGGGGCGGCGAGGCCTGAAGCCATCCGAACCGAGGCGTGCGAAGCCACCCCCGGCTCAATCAGTGATCCGGTCCAGCCATTCGCCCATCAACGCCTTCTCCGCCGCACTCAACCCCGAAACCTGCGGCAAAACCGCCCGCAAAGCCGTAGCTGCTGCGGCCGGGCCGGGGGTCCGGGACACCGGTCGGTCCGTGCTGATCGCGGCGATCACCGCCTCCCGGGCCGCGACCGAGACCGTCAGGTCGCGGGAGTCCGGCGGAGTGGTGATCAAGCTCAACGTCGCCCCGGACCCGGCGGCGTGGATCAAGGCCGCCGCCAGGGGTTCTGGCACCCGGAGGCGTCCGGCCGAGGCGATGCGGCTGACTCGCGCCGCGAGGATCTCCAGGGACTTCTCCAAAGCCGGAGAAGGACCGGGTCGGGTGGTCATCAGCAGGTACAACGCGGGGTTCGCCAGGCCGAACTCCAGATGCTGATCCCAGCCCTGCCGCAAATCCTCTAGGGGGTCGTCGGCGGGGGGCTGGGCCGTTTTCTCCTCCAGATAGTCGGCGTAGCCCTGGACGGTGATGGCGTCGAGCAGGCCGTCCTTGTCGCCGAACAACCGATAGATCGTCGGCGGCTGGACGCCTGCCGCTGAACTCACCGCGCGGGTCGACACCGCGTCCGGGCCGCCACTGGACAGCAGGTCCAGGGCGGCCTTGATGATGCGGGCGCGGGCGTCTTCGGGCACGTTATCGACGATAACAGGCCGGTGATTCCAGTGAAATCAGACGCGTCCGGCGATCCGGCGGCGGCGGGCGACCTCGGCCAGCAACACGCCAGCGGCGACCGAGGCGTTCAGCGACTCCACACCAGCGGCCATCGGGATCGAAACTGTCGCGTCGCAGGTCTCGCGGACCAGCCGGGAAAGGCCGCGGCCTTCCGAGCCGAGCACAATGACCAGCGGGTCCGCCGCCAGGTCGAGGGCGTCGATGTCGACCGTGCCGTCAGCGTCGAGGCCGACGATCATCAGGCCCTTCGACGCCCACGCGCGCAGCTGGCGCGTGAGGTTCGTGGCGACCGCGATCGGCAGCTTCGCCGCGGTACCAGCGCTGGTACGCCACGCGACGGCGGTCATTCCGGCGCTGCGACGCTCCGGCAGCAGCAAACCCTGCGCACCGAACGCCGCGGCGGACCGGATCACCGCGCCGAGGTTGCGCGGGTCGGTGACGCCGTCGAGCGCGACGAACAGCGGGGTGTTGCCCGAGTCGCGCGCGGCCTGCATCAGGTCGTCCGGGTGCGCGTACTCGAACGGCGGCACCTGCAGGCCGAGGCCCTGGTGCATCGCCCGGTTGGTCTTGCGGTCCAGCTCCTCGCGCGGGATCTCCAGGATCGAGATGCCCTTGTCGCCGGCCAGCCGGACGGCCTCGTTGACCCGGTCGTCGATGTCGATGTTGAGCGCGACGTACAACGCCGTGCCCGGCACGTCCGCGCGCAGCGCCTCGACGACCGGGTTGCGGCCGGCGATCAGCTCCGGCCGGTCGGCCTTCTTCTGCCGGGCCTGGTCGCGCTTGGTGGCGGCGTTGGCAGCGCGGTACGCCTTGTGCCCGGGCCGGTCCTCGGCCTTGGGCGTCGGGCCCTTGCCCTCGAGCGCCTTGCGCCGCTGCCCGCCCGACCCGACGACGGCGCCCTTCTTGGTGCCGGTCTTGCGGATGGCACCTTTGCGCTGTGAGTTGCCTGCCATGAATCCTCAATCTCTGCTGCCGCGAAGGAAGTCAGGAGTTCCTGACTGTCCATTGCGGACCGTTCGGGGTGTCTTCCACCGCGATCCCCGCCGCCACGAGACGGTCGCGGGCGGCGTCCGCGCGGGCGAAGTCCTTCGCCGCACGGGCCTCCTGGCGTTCGGCCAGAAGGGCTTCCACGAGCGTGCCCAGCGCGTCGCGGACGGGAGTGTCCGAGCCGCCATCCGCCCAGTCCGGCGACAGCGGGTCGATGCCGAGCACGCCGGTCATCCCGCGGACCGTGCCGGCCAATTCGAGCGCCTTCGTGGTGTCGCCGCCGTCGAGGGCGGCGTTACCGTCGCGGACCGTGTTGTGCACCACGGCGAACGCGGCCGGGGTCGCCAGGTCGTCGTCCATCGCCGCGGCGAATTCCGTCGAAACCTCGCCCACGGAGACCGCGCCTGCCGACTCCGCCCGGCGCAGGAACGCCTCGATCCGCCGGTAGCCCTGCGCGGCTTCGGAAACCGCGCCTTCGGAGTACTCGACAGTCGACCGGTAGTGCGGCTGCACCAGGTAGTAGCGCAGTTCGGGCGCGCGGTAGCGCTCCAGCATCGCCGGGATCGCGACCGTGTTGCCCAGCGACTTCGACATCTTCTCGCCGGACATGGTCACCCACGCGTTGTGCAGCCAGTAGCGGGCGAACCCGTCGCCCGCCGCGTTCGACTGCGCGCGTTCGTTCTCGTGGTGCGGGAACACCAGGTCGACGCCGCCGCCGTGGATGTCGAACTCGGCGCCGAGGTAGTTGGTCGCCATCGCCGAGCACTCCAGGTGCCAGCCCGGCCGCCCGTCGCCCCACGGCGTCGGCCATGACGGCTCGCCCGGCTTCGCGCTCTTCCACAGCGTGAAGTCGCGCGAATCACGCTTGCCGCGGGTCGGCGTCTCGCCCTGCTGGACCTCGTCGAGCTGCTGGCCCGACAGCGTGCCGTACTCCGGGAACGACTTCACCGAGAAGTACACGTCGCCGTCGACGGCGTACGCGTGCCCGGCTTCGATCAGCCGCTCCATCAGCCGGACCATCTGCGTGATGTGCCCGGTCGCACGGGGCGTGGCGGACGGCGGGAGGCAGCCGAGATCCTCGTACGCCTTCTCGAACGCCCGCTCGTGCGTCGCCGCCCATTCCCACCACGGCCGTCCGGCGTCGGCGGCCTTGGCGAGGATCTTGTCGTCGATGTCGGTGACGTTGCGGACCAGCAGCACGTCCAGTCCACTGTGGAGCAGCCAGCGGCGGAGCACGTCGTAATTCAGCATGCCGCGGACGTGCCCGATATGCGGTACTCCCTGCACGGTGGCACCGCACACGTAGATCGACGCCGTTCCGCTGCGGACGGGAGAGAACTCCCGAGGGGCACGGGTCGCGGTGTCGTACAGGTGCAAAGCCACGAGGTAAAGGGTACCGGGAGCACTGTGGGAGACGTCGCAGGACGTCAGAGCACGCCGTGCTCCCGCAAGACGCCTAGCAGCGCGTCCGGCCGTTCGGCAGTCGGCAGCGGGTCGACCAGGGCGAAGTGGCAGCCCAGCGCACGGGCGCCGCCGTCGGCCTCTTCGCTGTCGCCGACCATCAGCGTCTCCTCGGCGCGCACGCCGAGCCGCTCGATCGCCGACTGGAAGATCTCCGGCTCCGGTTTCACGGCTCCGACCTCGAAGGACAGCGTGAACTCGGAGACGTGCGCGTCCCAGCCGCGCTGGCCGAACGCGGGCCGGATGTCGAACGCGATGTTGCTCAGCACGCCCGCCTTGCGCCCGCTGCTCGCGACTGCCTTGAGCGCGGCCTCGGTGTCCGGGTACGGCGTCCACTGGTCGGGCGCGATGAGCTGCGCGTACAGCGCCTCGGCCTGGTCGCGCCGCGGCACGCCGGACAGCCGCAGGACCTCCAGGTACACCTTCCGGTGCAGCTTCGGGTCGCGGTCGCGGTTGTGCCAGGCGTGCAGGTGCTCCTCGTCCAGTTCGACGGACTGCTCGACCGGCGCGGTCATCCGCCGCATCAGCTCGGTCTGGGCTTCGACGTCGAGCGCCGCACCGTCGTCGTCGCGGACGTCGGAGAGCCAGCCGTCC
Organism: Amycolatopsis circi; assembly: GCF_003385235.1. Classification (GTDB taxonomy): domain Bacteria; phylum Actinomycetota; class Actinomycetes; order Mycobacteriales; family Pseudonocardiaceae; genus Amycolatopsis; species Amycolatopsis circi. The sequence goes on from NZ_PQIA01000019.1 coordinate 69,043, forward strand.
TGCTGCTCAAGCCGGAAAAGAGTGCCAGAGAAATCGAACAACACCGCGTTGATGGCCACGCGCCAACCTTATCCGGCAATCCGGGTGCGATGCCGCCCGTTTGTGGTCCCCGGCTCACCTCCGCGCCTTTCCTGGTGCTGGGGCGAGCGTGGTCTGATGACTGACGTGCGTCTGGACAATCTGGCGGGCACGACCGAGACGGCAGTGATCGTGCCGGTACCGGCCGCGGACGCGGTCGTGGACAGCTACCGGCAAGTCCTGGACCACTCGGCCTGGTGGGGTGTTCCGGCGCACGTCACGGTCGTTTATCCGTTCCTCCCGCCGGACCGGATCACCGAGGCTGTGGTCGAAGACTTGCGAGAGGCGCTGACGGCGGTCGGCTCGTTCGAGTGTGCGTTCTCGAGGGTTGGCTGGTTCGGGAAGGAGGTGGCGTGGCTGGCTCCTGACCCGGCTGAGCCCTTCCGGACGTTGACCGAACTGGTGTGGCACAGGTTCCCCGAGTACCCGCCGTATGGCGGTGCCCATGCCGAGCTGATCCCGCACCTCACTGTCGGGAGCACACGCCTTGGTGATCATTCCGCGCTGCGGCGGGCAGCCGCCGAGGTGCGGTCGAAGCTGCCGATCCGCGATGAGATCAACCGGGTGCGCTTGATCGCTGGCAACGCGGGGGCGAGGTCGTGGCGAACGGTGATCGAGTTCGCGTTGGGGGATGCGTAGGCACGTGGCGATTCGAGGTCGACGGTCAGGCGGCCGGGACGTACAGCTCCACGAACTCCGGCGTCGCGTCGAGCCGGACCTTCAGGATCGGCACCGCCTTGTTCACCGGATCGCCGCGGTCGTCGAACGAGATCATCCCGCTCGCTCCCGGGACCGCGGACTGTCCGTGCAACCGGTTCCTGGCCTGCAGCACGTCCTGGGCGGTGACCTGCTCCGGCGACACCCGCGGGATGCCGCGGATGGCCCAGACCACGGTCAGCACCGCGTCGTGCGCCAGGATCGCGATGCCGTCGTCCAGCCGCTCCCGGGGGAAGACCGCCGTGAAGCAGCCGTCGCACCCTGGTTCTTCGAAGCTCGCGACGGCCGCCTTGTTGAACGACTCCGGATGGTCGCGCCAAGCCTGCGGGTGCGCGAGCCCGGGGGCGAGGACGGTGACGTTCGCCTGGAGGCCGCGGCGCATTTCCGGACCGGGCGGGCCGACCTGGGCGAGGTCGCCGGTCAGCACGGTCAGATGCTTGTCGAGACACGGCCGCTGGGCGAGCTGCGCGACGAACGACTTCAGGTGGTCCTCGCGGCCGGCGAAGTAGACGACGTCCGGGTTGTCGCCGCAGATGTTGGGCATCATCTGCAGGAACGTGTTCTCGATCCCGGGCAGGCTCGAGTCGTAGGACTCGGTGCGCCCGACGATCCGGTGCGTGGCGTCGGCGAACGTCTTGGTGAACGCCGTGGCCAGCGTCTTCGGGTACAGGTCGTCGGGGTTCTGGTCCTGTACGACGGTGGCGGTGTGTGCGGTCGGCTTCACGTAGCCCGCCATCGAACTGCCGTAGGTCGAGCTGGTCGGGGAGACCCGCAGGAACCCGGGGATCTGCGAGAACTCGTCGGCGGCCAGGTGCGAGGCGACGACCGGGACGCGGTGGTCGGACAGCTTCTGGATGGCGCTGCGCGCGGTGTCGAGGCTCAGCCCGATCCCGGTCACGCCCACGATCCGGTCGGCTCCGGTGCGGCCGATCAGGTCGTCGACCACCGGCTCCCACTGTTTGAGCTGGCTGCCGGGGTTGGCGAGCAGCAGCCGGATGAGCGGCACGCTGCCCCACGACTGCGTTTTGTTGGCCCGGTGCTGCGCGACATACGCCCCTTCGAGCTGATGCCGCACCCATTCGCGCGAAAGAATATCGTGGTCGGTGAGCGTCATCGGCAGGAGCACCGCGATGGTCACGTACGGTTTCCCGGAGCCGACGGTTTCGGTATTTTCCTGATGAATTCTGTTTTCCACATCCGCGAGGTCGGGAGAAAACACGAATTCGCCGTCAGTCGTGCCGATGCATTCGGAATTCTCACCGCGCTCCTCGACGCCGGCACCGCACGTGCGGTTCGCCTCGCTGATCGCCGGGACGACCACGAACGCCGCGACGACGATGACCACGACCAGCACGACCGCGCCGCCGCCCCACAGCCACTTCGCCCAGGCCGGCCGAGGCGGCTTGATCCGTTGCGTCATCGGTAGCGCTCCGCTCGCTCGTGCAGCAGCATCGATCCTCGTCCCCGGCCCTGGGCCAGATGGTGGAATCCGCTTTCGATGGTGGCGTTGAGGGTGCCGCCCGGGTCGCCGAGCGGATCGCGCGCCAGCCACAGCGAAACGACCAGCCACGCCACGGTGGTCTCCAGTTCGCCTTCCCATTCGCCGACGTGCTCCTGCACCTGCGTGTACGGGTCCGCGTTCTCCACCAGGCGGTTGGGCGCGGCGGTGATCGTGTCCAGTTCGGCGAGCCACGCTTCCGCGGTCGGCACGTCGAACTCGGCGTGCGCCGCGCTGAGCGGCTTGCACAGATGCGTCACCACCGCGTCGACGTTTTCGAGCGCCAGATCGTGGTAGCGCGCGGCGGCGACGCGGCCGTTCTTCTCGTAGAAATCGCGGCAGCGCGTGTGCACCTTTTCCCAGTTCAACGGGTGGTCGTCGGCGCGGGTCGCCAGCTTCCGCAGCAGCAACCGGCGCAGCCACGGGTGCAGGACGTAGCGCGACGGATCGTCCGGATCCGCCCGCAGCCACAGCTGATCGGCGAGCTGCTTGAAGAGCGGTCCCTCGCCCATCGGATTGCGCAGGTCGAGAATTTCCTTGTGGAACAGCATTTCCACGTCCACCGCGGCGCTCGCGGTGACGAGTTCCTGGCGGCTCGCGGTCGAAAAGTCTTGCAGCAGGTAGTCGCACATCTCGGCGAGCAACGTGGACTCGCTGCCGTCGTCGGCGGTTACCGTGGTGTACAAGGCTTCCCGCAAGGTGTTCGGGTTGGCCGATTCGTATCGCGCGGCGAGAGTCCGCAGGATTTCCCGCACCGCGCCGGGGTGTCCGTCGGTGAGCCGGGACAGAAACCGCGGCAGCCGCGACGTCGGGTGCACGTCGTGCGCGGCGGCGACATCGACGACGTCGCCGGTGGACAGCGTGCCGAGTTCCAGCAGGTACCACGGGGACCAGCGGTTGTCCGGCTGACCGGGGATCCAATCGGTTTCCACGTGCGCGGGCAGCCGCGGCACCGGCCATTCGAGCCCGCTGGTCCGATGCTCCGGGTTGCGGCGGATCTCCCGGTCGCTGCCGGGATGCGCGGTGACCATCGACCAGCTTTCGCCCCAGTCCGGATTCCACGTCCGGCTCGTCGCGATCACCACCAGCGGATCGGCCTCGTCCGGCGTGTGCCTGCGCGACTCGGCGAGCGCGCGCAGGAAGTCCTGTCCGCCCTTCGTGTGCGCGTTGTCCAGCAATACCAGGCAATTCATCGTCCGGCGGGTGCCGGAGATGCCGGAGTACGCGCGGCGCAGATCGGCGAGGAACGCGTCGCAGATGATCGCGTCGACCGCGGCCCGGTCGTCCTCGTCGCCGTGCGCGTGCTTGGCGATCTCGATCAGGAAGTCCTGGTGATTGCCGTGTCCGGTCGGCATGGCCTTGACCTTGCCCATCAGCCGCCGCCGGTCGTACCAGCTGAGTCCGCGCAGCAGCAGTTCGGTCGCCTCGTTCCAGCCGGGAAGGCTGTTGCCGGACGTGACCCCGCCGACGAGCTTGACCACGTCCACGATCGTGTCGCGATTGCGTTCCAGCGGCTGGTTTTTCGCGATCAGGTCCCGGAGCTTGCGCAGCGCGGCCCTGCGGTCGCCGAGTTCCACCGGCGCGCTGAGCACGAGCATGCACAGCCACAGCCGGGGAAACGCGATACGGCCGAATTGCCGCCATTGCCTTCCGAGATCGAACGCCAAGTGGCCCAGCAGTTCCCGCGGCTGAATCTGCTCCCAGTCGCGCCGCTCGAAATCGACGAGCGCGTGCGGGAGGTCCTCGCATCGGGTGCGCAATTCCTCCAGCAGTGCCGACTTTCCCGAACCGCGCACGCCGAGCGCCACCGCGATCGGCAGCGGTCTGCTCTGCCCTCCCGGACGGCTCAGCAGTTCTTCGACCAGCCTCCCGGTGATCGAACGTACTCCGGACAAGCGATGCGCATCGACGGGCATCGTCCCCCTTTGGCCCGGGCGGCCCCGCTCCCTGCCGCCGCAAACGTCGCGGAATAACTATAATGAGCCGCGGGTACGCGCGCAGAAGTTAGCGAAGATTTTTGCCCGGTCGGCGAAGATCGTTTTCCCGGATCAGCTAGTCCGCGCTGGTCAGGTATCGCCGAAAATGGAATATCACGATTTCCCGCGCGAGCGAATTCCGCTCAGCCGCGCACCAGCAGCGCGGTCGCGACCGCCGCGATGCCCTCGCCCCGTCCGGTCAGCCCGAGCCCGTCCGACGTCGTTCCCGAGACGCTCACCGGCCCGCCGGCGGCGTCGCTCAGCACCTGTTGCGCCTCGTCGCGCCGTTTCCCGATCCGGGGGTGGTTGCCGATGACCTGGACGGTCGCGTTGGCCACCTGCCAGCCCTCGGCCCGCAGCAACGCGCGCACCTCGACGAGCATGTCGGTGCCGTGCGCGCCGTCCATGCGCGGATCGCCGGTGCCGAACACCGCGCCGAGATCGCCGAGGCCGGCGGCGGACAGCAGGGCGTCGCACAGCGCGTGTGCCGCGACGTCGCCGTCGGAGTGGCCCGCGCAGCCGTCGACTCCCGGCCATCGCAAGCCCGCCATCCAGCATTCGCGGCCCGGCTCGACCGGATGGACGTCGACGCCGTTGCCTACCCGCAGATCGGTCACAGGGGATCCTCTCGGTCCCCGCCTGCGACGAGCGCCTCGGCGAGGGTGAGTTCGAAGGCGCTCGCGACGCGCATCGCGTCCGGATCGCCGGGGACGGTGGCCGCGCCCGCGGTGTCGGCGAGACCGGGGTCAGCGGAATCGGCGAGTGCGGAACGGAAAGCGGAAAGGGAAAAACCAACCGGGGTTTGCGCGCTGCGGAGTCCGTCGCGATCCACCGTGGCGGTGACAATTCCGGTTTCGTCAGTGGTTTTCACCGTGTCGGACATCGGCAGCACCGGCACCGCGACGGGCGCGCCTTCCCGGACCGCGGCCAGCACCTGCCGGACCGTCCGTTGTGGAGTGAACGCCCGCAGCGCGTCGTGCACCAGCACGACGGCGTCCGGGGAAAGAAGCGGCTCGACGGCGGCGAATACCTGCCGGAGCGATTCGCCGGAAACGACCCGGCAGCCGAGGCCGTGCACAGCCTCGGAAAACGACTTCGCACACCGCTCGGGGGCTGCGGCGACCACCAGATCGATCTCCGGTGTGCCGAGCAGCCCCCGCACGGTGTGCGTGAGTAGTGCTGCACCGCCGACCGCCGCGAGCGCTAGCTCGGGATCGACCGGATGGTGCGCGACAGTCACGAACGCGACACTGAGCACCTGTGGGTTCATCAGGTCGTGATCGTAGGGAACCGGTTGCCTTGGCGGCGAACCGGACGACCCGGGGTCAGACCGTCGCGGTCTCCAGAACCTCGTCGAGGAGCGTTTCCGCCTTGCCCTCGTCGGTGCCCTCCGCGAGCGCGAGCTCGCTGACCAGGATTTGCCGTGCTTTCGCCAGCATGCGTTTCTCGCCGGCTGAAAGTCCGCGGTCCTTTTCTCGCCGCCAGAGGTCGCGCACCACTTCGGCCACCTTGTTCACATCGCCGGAGGCGAGTTTCTCCAGGTTGGCCTTGTACCGACGAGACCAGTTCGTGGGCTCTTCGGTGTGCGGAGCACGCAGAACATCGAAGACCTTGTCCAGTCCCTCTTGCCCGACGACATCGCGTACGCCGACGATCTCGGCGTTGTCAGCGGGCACGCGAACCGTAAGATCCCCTTGCGCGACTTTGAGGACGAGGTACTTCTTTTCCTCGCCCTTGATCACGCGGGTCTCGATGGCTTCGATGAGTGCGGCACCGTGGTGCGGGTAGACGACGGTCTCTCCGACCTTGAAAACCATGTGTCCTCTGCCCCTTTCGCTGACTCCATCCTATCACGGCTGTTCGGCGGCCACCTAGCGGCCCGGGATCGTCGTCGCAGGTCAGCGGCCTGAGCAGGGCTTGACAAACCGGTTTTCGCCGTGCTCATGCAGGTGAGCCACGAGCACCTCGGCCGGCACCGCGGGATCCTTTGTGGACAGTCGATCGGCCGGGAACGCACACCGGTTCCGCGGGCGGAGAACCGCCCGGCTAGTCTTCGGGAAGGACGAGGCCGTGAAAGGGAAGGACTCTGACGTGAGGCTGCAGAATCGCCGCGTGCTCGGCGCAGGCGTGTCGGCGCTCGGCGCCGCACTCGTGCTCGCCGGTTGCGGAGCCGGTCAGATCACCCAGACCGACACCCAGCAGCCCGCCGTCAACGGCACCTATGCCCAGGTGAAGACGATCGTGCTGCGCAACGTCGCGGTGCAGTACCCGGCGCAGGGCCCCGGCTACGCGGCCGGTTCGCCCGCCCCGCTCACGCTCACCGTGATCAACCAGGGCCAGAAGGACGACAAGCTCGTCTCGGTGACCTCCGAGGGCGCTTCCGGTCCCGCGCAGATCTCCGGGGACTCGACGATCGTCGCGGGCCACTCGCTCGTGATCGGCCCGGCCGACGCGGTCGAGCAGGGCGCCCCGGCGCTGCCGGAATCGGCGAACAGCACGCCGGCCTCCGACGCGAACTCGGCCGCCAACGGCGCGCCCAGCTCGGCTCCGAACTCCGCCCCGAACAGCGCGTCGAACTCGGCCCCCAACTCGGCGTCGAGCGTGCCGCAGGCGGGCGAGAACGGCGGCGCGGAGAGCCAGCTCGGCACCGGCAAGGTCGTGTTGCAGGGCCTCAAGCAGCCGCTGTGGCCGGGCGCGACGATCAAGGTCACCTTCACCTTCCAGAACGCCGGCCCGATCGTGGTCGAGCTGCCGGTCGCCGCGCCGGCGCACCCGCGCTCCTGATCGCGGCCGCGGTTTTGTCGGTGCCCGCCGATAGCCTCGCGGCGTGGTGAAGAAGAGCAACACCGTCCACCGGTGCGCGGAATGCGGGTACGAAACGGCGAAGTGGGTCGGTCGCTGCCCGGAATGCCACGCGTGGGGCACCCTTGAGGAGCGCGGCTCCGCGAAACCGGCCATCGCGCGGGTGGCCGCCGGAGCGCCGAGCGCGCCCGCGCGGCCGATCGCCGAGGTCGACGTCGAGGCAGCCCGGGCGAAGGCCACCGGCGTGCCGGAGCTGGACCGCGTGCTCGGCGGCGGGCTCGTGCCGGGAGCGGTCGCGCTGCTGGCGGGCGAACCCGGGGTCGGCAAGTCCACGCTGCTGCTCGAAGTCGCCTATCAATGGGCGGTCACGGCCGGGCGTTCGCTGTACGTCACCGGCGAGGAATCCGCGGGACAGGTCCGGCTGCGCGCCGAGCGCACCGGCAACGTGCACGGTGAGATGTACCTCGCCGCGGAGAGCGATCTGTCCGCGATCCTCGGGCACGTCGACGCGGTGAAGCCGGGCGTGCTGATCGTCGATTCGGTCCAGACCATGGCGTCGCCGCAGGTCGAGGGCTCGCCGGGCGGCGTGACGCAGGTCCGCGCGGTCACCTCCGGGCTCGTCGCGCTCGCCAAGGAACGCGGGCTGCCGGTCGTGCTCGTGGGACATGTCACGAAGGACGGTTCGGTCGCCGGTCCGCGCGTGCTGGAGCACCTGGTGGACGTGGTGCTGCAATTCGAGGGCGACAAGCATTCGACGCTGCGGATGGTGCGCGGCATCAAGAACCGGTTCGGCGCGGCGGACGAGATCGGCTGTTTCGAACTCACCGAGGAAGGCATCGTCGGGGTTCCGGATCCGTCCGGGCTGTTCATGAGCCGGACGGCGGAACCGGTGCCGGGAACCGCGATCACGGTCGCGGTCGAAGGAAAGCGGCCGCTGCTGGGCGAGGTGCAGGCGCTGGTGTCGAGCAGCGGCATGCCGCAGCCGCGGCGTGCGGTGAGCGGCCTCGATTCGGCCCGGATCGCCATGGTGCTCGCCGTGATGGAGAAACGCGGCCGGATGAAGCTCGGCGACAAGGACGTCTACGTCGCGACGGTCGGCGGCATGAAGATCACCGAGCCCGCCATCGACCTGGCGCTGGTGCTCGCGCTGACCTCGTCCCTGCACGACGTGGCCTTGTCGCCGCGGTTGGTGGCGGTGGGCGAGGTCGGGCTGGCGGGCGAGATCCGGCGGGTGCCGAACGTCGCCCGCCGGCTGGCCGAGGCGGCGCGGCTGGGCTTCACGCACGCGTTGGTGCCGCCGGATTCCGGCAAGCTGCCGGACGGCATCCGGGTGCTGGAGGTGCCCGACGTGGCGAGCGCGCTCAACGCGGCGAACCACGCGAAATGATCACTCTCCCGCCCGGTCGGTGGTCTCGGAGGAGAACTGGGCGGAGCTGACCAGGATGCCGGGCGAGAACCCGGCGACGGGGCTCGTGGCGAGCACCTGGATGTCGGTCAGCTGAGCCCGCGTCGGGTTGGCCGAGACGAGCATTTTGTACGGGCCGGCGGGGACCGCGTACTGCACGAAGTCCGGACCGATCTGCACCAGCTGGAAGCCGAGCGCCGGGTCGTCCATCGCTTTCAGGAGGGCGCCCCGCAGCTCGCGCGACGCGTACCCGGAAGCGAGGACGTTCAGGATCATCCCGGTCGCCGACGGATAGCTGACGAGGCTGGGGTCCTTCGGAGCGCCGTAGTTCAACGGCTGCGGCAGCGGTCCGTCGCTGGCGGGCAACAACTCCGGAGGGATGCGGTCCTGCAGGAGGCGATTGGTCAGCCTGTTCGGGTCGGTCGGCAGGTTCGCGACGAATTCCGGGGTCGGGTGGGACCAGGCCAGTCCAGTGCCGGCAGACGAATCTCCGGGAAAGCGGGAGTCGGGCGTGAACCGCCCGCCGCGCGCGGACTCCTCGGTCTGGGAAGGCCCGGGCAATTTCGCGCTGTCCCGGGGCTCCCCGCCGAGCAGGGTCGGCGGTTCGGCCCGGATCCAGCGGCGTTTCCAGATTCCGGACGGGTCGGCCGGAATCCACACGTCCACCTGTTCCTTGACCCTGAACACACTGGTCCCGCTCACCAACGCGGTGCGGCTGTACTTGGTCACGACGTGGGTGAACGGCGCGCCCGCTTCGCGGCGGTCCGCTGGGGAGCCCGGGCCCGCGGGCGCCAGCGTCGAGGGCGCGCTGGCGAGTTCCCGGACTACGACCACGCCGCCGGTGACGAGCAAGACCGCGGCGGCCACGGCGATCCATCGCCACGCACCGGAGCGCTGTTTCCGTTGCGGGACAACGGGTTCGTCCGATTCGCTCACTGCCGCGGCGGCTCGCATCATGCTGGCGCGGGCCCGGTCGAGTTCGGCGCGGTCGGTGGTCGCCTCGTGCGGGTGCAGCGCGGCGAGCGCCTCGTCGAGTTCGGCATCGGACCACAGATGCCGCACGGTGTCGTCGTTCACTGTTCCTTCGCCTCCTCGCGGGTCGATGCGGCTGCGTTGGTGCGCAGCCATCTGCGGATCCGGTGCAATCGCGAGCGCACGGTGCCCGGCGGGATGCCGAGCGCCTCGGCGACTTCGACCGGTTCCAGCCCGGCCCACGAGACCAGCAGCAGCGTGTCGCGGTCGGCGACGCTCAGCTTCGCGAGCGCGCCGGCCAGCTGTGCCGCGCGGGCCTGGGCGTCCACCTGCTCGGCGACCCGGGTGTCGTGCCCGCCGTGGCCGCGGTCGCTGGAATTCGCGAGCCGTGCGGTGGCTCGCAGCGCCCGGGTTTCGCCGCGGACGTGGTGGCGCAGCAGGTTCGTCGCGATCCCGTACAGCCACGAGCGCGCGGTGCCCAGCTCCGGCCGGTAAGACTCCCGCCGGCGCAGCGCGACGAGGAACGTCTCGGCGACTAGGTCGTGCGCGGTTTCCGGGCCGACGCGGCGCGCGAGGTAGCGGTGCATGGTCGCCGCGTGCGCGTCGAACAGCCGCCCGAAGGCCGGGGCGGGATCGGGTCCGCCCAGGTCGGGGCGGTCCTGCGGGCCGGTCGACACCGGCTCGGGACCGTCATGGGTCACCTGCATACCTGTTCTTGCCCGCATGGCTGGCGAGCGTTCACGGCGTTACCAGATGGGGTGGTCGCTGAACTTCTCCAGCGTGCTCACCGACGGCCGGACGAACCAGAGCCCGGCGCTGTAGCCGATCAGGCCGATGGCGAAATTCGCGAACGTCGCGAGCAGTTCGGTGAAGCCGAGCTTGCCGTGGTTGCCCCAGAGATCCACCAGCGCGGACACCCCGAGCGCGATCAGGCAGCTGACCGAGAGCACGGTGAAACAGGCGGTGAGCGCCGCGCGCGTGCCCCGGGCCCGGGCGGTCACCAGGTAGTCGCCTTGCAGGCAGCGGCGCGCCGACAGCACCACCACGGCGATGGCGAGCACGGACAGCATCGGCAGCAGCAGGGCGGCGAGACCGAGCAGGCCGCGCGGCAGGCTGTGCCCGTGCAGCGGACGGTTCACGAGCGCGGTGATGCCGAAAACGAGCAGCGTGCCGATCGCCAGGGAAACCCCAATGACCACGGAAGCGACGCGCACCCGGGCGGCGAACAACGGCGGCAGCGGGGCGTACCCCGCGGACTGCTGCCCGTAGTACTGCTTCACCGCATCACCTCCGCGCCGGCAACCCGAACGAACGTGCAAATGCTCGTGAAGGCCACCTTAACGGAATGCGATTCCGGCAAGGCGGCCTTCACGGCACTTGTCACCGAGGCGTGCTAACGGGCTTGCCTGATCAAGCCTTTTCGGCCAGCAGATTCGCGCACCGGATCAGGCCGATGTGCGAGTAGGCCTGCGGGTGGTTGCCGAGCGAGCGCTCCGCGACCGGGTCGAACTGCTCCGGCAGCAGCCCGGTCGGGCCCGCCGCGCCGACGATCTGCGCGAACAGTTCCTCGGCCTCGTTGCGCCGCCCGGTGCACAGGTACGCCTCGATCAGCCAGGCCGCGCAGATGTGGAAGCCGCCCTCGCCGCCGGGAAGACCGTCGTCGCGCCGGTAGCGGTAGACGGTGGAACCGCTGCGCAGTTCGGCCTCGATCGCCGTCACGGTCTTCTGGAACCGCTCGTCCGCCGGGTCGATGAGGCCGGTCAGGCCCACGAACAGGGACGCCGCGTCGAGGTCGGTGCCGTCGTAGGCGGTGGTGAACGCCTGCACCTCCTCGTTCCAGCCGTGCTCCAGCACGTCGGCCTTGATCTCGTCGCGCAGCTTGGGCCAGGCTCCCGGGACGTCGCGGCCGTACTCGTCGCCGAGGCGCACCGCGCGGTCGATGGTCACCCAGCACATCACCCGCGAGTACACCCGGTGCCGCGGCACGTGCCGCTCTTCCCAGATGCCGTGGTCCGGCTCGTTCCAGCGCCGCGTGACAGCCTCGGCCATCGCGCGCACCATCTGCCAGTCCTCGTCGCGCAGCTCGCCGCGGACCTGAGCCAGCGTCGCGACCAGTTCCACGACCGGGCCGAACACGTCGAGCTGGACCTGGTGGTTGGCCAGGTTGCCGACGCGCACCGGCCGCGAACCGGCGTATCCGGGCAGCGATTCGATGACCGCCTCCGCGCCGATGACGGTTCCGGCCAGCGTGTACAGCGGGTGCAGCCGCTCCGGGCCGGCCAGCGTGGCGAGCACGCCGTGCAGCCACTTCAGGTAGCCCTCGGCCTCCTCGTGCGAACCGAGGTGCACCAGCTCGCGCACGGTCATCGCGGCGTCGCGGATCCAGCAGTAGCGGTAGTCCCAGTTGCGGACCCCGCCGATCTCCTCCGGCAGCGACGACGTCGCGGCGGCCAGCACGCCGCCGGTGTCGGTGTTCACCAGCCCGCGCAGGGTCAGCGCGGAGCGGCGCACCAGTTCGGTCTGCACGGTCGGCAGCTTGAGCTTGGCCGCCCAGTCGCTCCAGTACTGGCCCGCCCGGTCCCGACGGTCCACTTCGGACAGTTCGTGCGCGGTGAAATCCGTGGTGCCGCAACGCAATTCGAACACCACCGGCTGTTCCGGCGTCGGCTGGACGAGCGCGATCGCGGTGTCCTGCAGGCCGTCGGAGGTGATCGACCATTCGACGCCCGGCGAGCGCAGCACGAACGGCTCCGACGTGCCCAGCACGCGCAGGCCCTCGGCCTCGGCGACCAGCCGCACCGGCACCCCGCCGAACTCCGGCCGCGGCGCGAACACGACCTGCGCCACCGCTTCGCCGGAGATCACGCGCACGAGGTCGGTGCGGTGCCCGGGGCTTTCCGGTTCGAGATAGTCCGTGACGAGCAGCCGCGACCAGCGCGTTTCGACCGTCATCGTGTTCGGCAGGTACCGCTGCCCGAGCGGGAGCCCGTTGCGGTGCGGTTTGATCGAGAAGTGGCCGGCCCCGGGACCGCCGAGCAGGTCGGCGAACACCGCGGGGGCGTCCGGACCGGGGTGGCACAGCCAGGTCAGCTTCGCGTCCGGCGTCACCAGCGCGACCGAGCGCTCGTTGGCCAGCAGCGACAGCCGCTCGATCGGCGTCGCGGACTCGCCGTAGAGCCAGTTGCGCCGCTCTTCCAGGAGGAACGCGAGCACCATCGCGACGTCGACGGTGTCGGGCACGTGGTACTCGGCGAGCGATTCGCCGTCGCCGACCTTGATGCCGAGGTCCGGCCCGGCCAGCCGGGCGAACGCCTTCTCGTCGGTCACGTCGTCGCCGAGGAACACCGCGGCGGTGGCCCCGACCTGGTGGCGAAGGGTGTCGAGGGCGTTGCCCTTGTCGGTCTTCACGACCGCCAGCTCGACGACTTCCTTGCCGTCGGTGGTCGTGACGCCGTCCCACTTAGACGGGCCTTCGTGCACGGCCGAGAGCACGCGCCGTCCGGCATTGTGCTCGGCGCGGCGCACGTGCACCGCGATGCTCGCCGGCTTGACCTCGAGCGACACTCCGGGCACGTCGAGCACCAGCTGTTCCAGCTCGTGCTCGAGCCGCCGGTGCAACGCCTTCGCGTCCTCGTCGAGCGCGTGGATGAAGCCGATGTCGAACTCGGACCCGTGGCTGCCGACCAGGTTCACCTCGGACGGCAGCCGCGACAGCGTCGCGAGGTCGCGCAGGGCCCGGCCGGAGATCACGGCGGTGGTCGTTTCGTGCAGGCCGGCGAGAGATCTCAACGCGCCCACCGACTCGGGCATCGGCCGCGCCTCGTCCGGGTTCGCCGTGATGGGGGCCAATGTGCCGTCGTAGTCGCAGGCGACCAGCAGGCGCGGGGTACGGGCGATCTGCACGATCGCGCGCCGTAGCTCCGCGGGCAACGCCTCGGCGGTCAACACTCCTCCTCAGGAGGTCCAGCGCGGTACGGGGGAGGGGGTCAGTCGGCCGGTTCGGCACCCAGCGCCTGGAGGAACGAACGCGCCCACCGGTCGACGTCGTGGGTGAGGACCTGGCGACGCATGGCGCGCATCCTGCGTCGGCCCTCGGCGGGGTCGAGCGTAATGGCAGCCTCCAACGCGTTCTTCACCCCGTCCAGATCGTGCGGGTTGACGAGGAAAGAGCTGGTCAATTCGGCCGCCGCGCCGGCGAACTCGCTGAGCACCAGCGCACCGCCGAGATCCGGGCGGCACGCGACGTACTCCTTGCAGACGAGATTCATCCCGTCGCGCAGCGGAGTCACCACCATGACGTCGGCCGCGGAGAAGAAGGCGGCCAGCTCGGTGCGGTTCACGGATTGGTGCAAATAGTGCACGACCGGGTGGCCGACGCGGGCGAACTCGCCGTTGATCCGGCCGACCATCTGCTCGATCTCGCCGCGCATCCGCTGGTAGTGCTCGACGCGTTCGCGGCTCGGGGTGGCCAGCTGCACGAAGGTGACGTCGCCGGGTTCGAGACGGCCCTCGTGCAGCAGTTCGTGCAGCGCTTGGAGCCGCAGGTCGATGCCCTTGGTGTAGTCGAGCCGGTCGACGCCGAGCAGCACCGTCTTCGGGTTGCCGAGGTCGCGGCGGATCTGCTTGGTGCGCTCGACGACGCCCTTGCTGCGGGCGAGCGAGTCGAGACCGGCCGCGTCGATGGAGATCGGGAACGCGCCGACGCGCACGGTGCGGTCGCCGACCTGCACCATGCCCGGCCGGGACCGGACGCCGACCGCGCCGCGGGTGGGTTCGAGGCCGACCAGCTGCCGGGCCAGCCACAGGAAGTTCTGCGCGCCGCCGGGCCGGTGGAAGCCGATCAGGTCCGCGCCGATCAGGCCGCGCACGATCTCCGCGCGCCACGGGAGCTGCATGAACAGCTCGACCGGGGGGAACGGGATGTGCAGGAAGAAGCCGATGCGGAGGTCGGGCCGCAGTTCGCGGAGCATCCGGGGCACGAGCTGCAGCTGGTAGTCCTGGATCCAGACGGTCGCCCCCTGCGCGGCGACGGCGGCGCTGGCCTCGGCGAAGCGCTGGTTGACCTTCACGTAGCTGTCCCACCACGACCGGTCGAAAACCGGCCGTTCGACGACGTCGTGGTAGAGCGGCCAGAGCGTCGCGTTGGAGAAGCCCTCGTAGTAGTCGCGGACCTCGGCGGAGCTGAGCGACACCGGGTGCAGGACGAGGCCGTCGTCGTCGAACTCGTCCACGTCGACGTCCGGCACGCCCGGCCATCCGACCCACGCGCCCTTGCGGGAGCGCAGGAACGGTTCGAGCGCGGAGACCAGTCCGCCGGGACTGGCGGTCCAGCGCTGTTCCCCGCCCGCGGTCCGTTCGAGGTCGACGGGCAGCCGGTTGGCCACCACGACGAAATCCGCGGACGGTGCGTTCTTCTCCTCGGCGATCGCGTCAGTCACTCCAGCTGCTCCCTCGTCATCGGCGGGTCGCGGCCCCACTGGAAACCCTAGCGCGCACGGAGTGACCGGCCGGTGACCAACTGGTTACTCCAAACGCCGTTCGGTCGGCTCCATCGGCCCGGCCAGCCGGGGCCCGGAGAGCTTGCGCTCGAGCCTGCCGAGCCCGGTGCGGACCGGCTGGGCGAGGTATTCGCCCAGTACAACGCCCGCCGCGAGGGCGAGCCCGATGGCGACCGCGGTCATCAGGGTGGAGATGTTGCCGCCTGGCGACACCGCTAATTGGTATAGACCACGATAGGTGGAGAGACCGGGCAGCAGCGGAGTGATCCCGGACACGGCCACCACGAGCGGCGTAACTTTCAGCCGCCGCGCCATCACGCCGCCGCAGAACCCGACGAGCGTCGCCGCGACCGCCGAAGCGCTCACCGCGTCGAGCGTCGCGAGGATCAGCGCACCGTAGACGAGCGCGCCGATCCCGCCCGCCGCGGCGGCGACGAGCATCGCGCGCAGTTTCGAGTACGAGGCGAGGGCGAAGCAGGCGGCCGCACCGGCCCCGCCGACGACGATGATCGGCAGGTGCTGCGCGGTCGAGACGGGGACGTCGGGCAACGGGGTGCGCGGCAGTTCGAGCATCACCGCGATGCGCAGGGCGAGCACGACCCCGGCGATCAGCCCGGCACTCATCAACGCGGTTTCCATCGTGCGGCCGGACGCGGTGACGTAGTACCCGGTGATCCCGTCCTGCACCGCGGAAACCGTGGACAGTCCCGAAAGCAGCACGGTGACCGCCGCGGCGACCACGAGCGTCGGCCGGTCGGTGGTGAGGATGTTGCTGCTGACTATCACCATCGCCGACAGCGTCGCGAACAAGCCGCCGACGACCTGCTGGAAGAAGAACGGCAGGTTGAACTTGTTGAGCAGCCTGCCGATCCGGTCGACCGCGGCGGAGATGACCATCGCGACGAGCGCGATGTCGAGGCCACCGCCGAGCAGCAGCGTGATGAACCCGGCCAGCCCGCCCCAGGCGGCGGTCGCGGTCCAGCGCGCGTACGGGTGCGGCGCGGAAGTGATCCGGTCCAATTCGGTGACGGCTTCCTCGGCCCCGGTGCGACCGCGCACGATCTGGCGCACGAGCGCCTCGGTCTCGGTCAGCCGGGTGTAGTCGAGACTGCGCGAACGGACCACTCGCAACGCGGTGACCGGCGCGAGGTCGGTCCCGCGGTGACAGGTGACGGTGATCGACGTGAAGATGACGTCGACCTCGCAGTGCGGCAGCCCGAGCGCGGAAGTGAGCGCGAGAATGGTCGCGGTGACGTCGGACGCGCCGGCACCGCTGGCCATCTGCACCTCGCCGATCCGCAAAGTGAGATCCAGAACGAAGTTGACGGTCGCGTCGTCGGGCGGCTTGGGCCCGATCGCCTCCTCGGACTCGACCGCGGGCTGTTCCGCCGTCGGAGCCTCGAGAATGTGCCAAGCGCGGCGGCGCAGCAAATTCGGCCGATGCCGCTGGCTGGACCGCGGGTGCGGAGGCTCGAGAATCGGCCACCGTCTGCGCGCAGCCCCCTGGCCGGCACGCTCGTTGATCTTCATGATCGATCCCCACCTCCTCGTTCGTTCCCGGGGACCATCGGCCGTACCGGCCCGGCTGTTGCAGTGGTATCCGCCACACCTGCTGACGATCGTGCCGCATGGGGTTGGATCGCGCCGATTTTCGGTGCTGACCTGGGACTTAGGGCGGGTTGTCCGGGTGCGTCGGGAGAGGCCCGATATACTTTTGGCGCGCCCGTGGCCGGGTGCGCGCCGGTATAGCTCAGTTGGTAGAGCATCTGTCTTGTAAACAGAAGGTCAGGGGTTCGAACCCCCTTGCCGGCTCCGTGAACGCAGCCTCAATGCTGCTGAGTTGATCTTAATCCACCGCGACCGGTGCGCGAGGCGTCGGAACGTCCTTCTTTGCGACCCTTCATAGCTGCGCCATGCCCTTTTCCGGGTGCGCGACGCGTGCGCGTCAGCTACACTGAATCAGTCGGTTGGGTTTTGATTCACGCAGAGGGGAGGGACTGTGAGCACACACCTTGCGGGTGCGCGGATCGCGCGGGCCGTCGAGGCGGCCGGGCTGAGCCAGCGTGCTCTCGAGGCGGCGACGGGCATCTCGCAGTCCACGCTGTCGCGGATCGTTTCCGGTGCCCGCACGGCGAAAATGCCGGAGATCGCCGCGATCGCGCGCGCGGTCGGTGCCACGGTCGCCGAGCTCTCGGGTACGGGTTCGGTGGCTGACCGGGTGCAGTGTGCCGCGCGGGCGACGAATGGATCGGACATGCAGCAGATGCGCGAGACGCTGCTGCACTACCTGGAGCTGGACGCTTACTTGGACGACCAAGCTGTGCCGGCCACGGGGTGAGTGCGGCCAAGGGGCGGAGATGACTGCGGAGACCGAGGGCCGCGCCGCGGCGGAGGCGTTTCGGGCCGAGCATTGCCTGGGGCTGCGGCCCTTGGGCGATTTGGCCGCGCTGATCGAGCAGATCACCGGGTTCGACGTCGCGGTGCTGGAGGCGGAGCCGGACGAGCACGGCTTGACTATGCGGGATCCGGCGCGCGACGCGGTGTTCATCGGAGTCGCGCGCACTCGCCGTCCGATGCGGCAGCGCAGCACGCTCGCGCACGAACTCGCGCACGTCCTGTTCGCTGACTGGGTCGAGGACCACGACGGCGACTGGGCAGACCGGCGGTTCGCGGAACAGCGGGCGGATGCGTTCGCCCGCCACCTTTTGCTCCCGCTGGACGGAGTCGGCCAGTTCGTCGCCGGCCGGGACCTCACGCTGGCGACGTTGTCGAGCGTGGTCCAGTGGTTCCTCGCCTCGCCCGCCATGGCCGCGATTCAGCTGTACGAAGGCAAGCACATCGACGCTGCCGCCAAAGACCGGTGGATGGCGACCACGACACCGCAGGTGGCGGCCAGGTTCGGGTGGAGCGACCAGTACGCCGCGCTGCAGGCGGAATCCGATCACCCGCGCGCCCCGCAGCGACTTCTTGCCCGGGCGATCGTCGGCTACGCGGAAGCGGTGGTGCCGGTCCAGGCCATTGCCACCCTGCGCGGCGTCTCCGCCGAGCGAGCCGAAGCCGAATTGCGCGACGCCGGTGTAGTGCCTGCTCCGCAGAAGGCGTCCTGGGCCAGTGCCGACGACCTGCCGGACGTGGAGGTCGACCTGGCCGATTTGGACCGTGACCTCGCCGCTCCGGACGGGGATCGCGAGAGCTGATGAACCAGCGGCCGATCATCGACGCCGGCCCGAGCTTGAATTTCCTGTCTGTCCACCAGGAACGGCTGCTCATCGGGGCGCTTGGACCGCTGTCGGTGCCGGAGACGGTGCAAGGCGAGGTGCTGCGGAAAGCAAACCAGGATGCGAGGTTTCGCGCGGCCGCGGCGACTTGGCGCAAGCTGACGCCGAAGTGGGTGCAGGTGCTGTCCGACGATCCGACCTCGGAGCTGACGGCCGTGGTCGAGCGGATTACCCGTCTTCCCGTCCTGGAGCGGCTTCAGCAGCCTAAGGACCTGGGCGAGTTGATGGTGGTCGCGCATGCCGTTGTCGCCGCGGAGTCGGGGCACACGGTGCGGGTGTTGATCGACGACGGGCAAGGCGCGCGTCTGGCCGCTGCCGAGGCGGCCCGGCTTGAGCGCCTGCGGTCCGGGGGAAAGCCGGTCGGCGCGGTCGAGTTGGTGAGCACGCTGACGGTTCTTGAGGTCGCCGCGCAGAAAAGACTGGTGGCTGACCGTGGCGCGATGCGTGACCTGTACGGGCGGATGCGCAACCTCGACGACGGCCTTCCGCCGATCGACAACACTCGCCTGCTGTCGCGGAAAGTGTGGTCCTGACCCCGGTGACAGCTCGTCGGGTTTGCGGTCAGGGGCTGGTGGCCCCGTTGGCCGGCACTCGATGACTATGCCGACGAGCAGAGCGTCGAGTCTCGGTCCGCGGCGCTGCACCAGGAGTGCGCCCGCACCTCGATCTCTGCGCCGGTAGCCCCGTCCGAGGGGAGGTGAGCCCGTCGTCAGCCGTCGCTGAAGAATCGCGGCCGGTCAAGAAAGCTTGCCGAAGCTTCGGTGTGCGGTGGTTCAGGCAGCGGACCGCGGGAGGTCGGTGGCAGGCAGATCGATCGCGGCTCGACCGGCGTCGGTGAGGAGCGCCGGGACGCGCTCGCCGCGCCGACCAGCGCGCAGCGGGACCACCAAGGCGAACCGGGCGAGGCGGTGGGCGGTGAACTGATCGCAGCACGCGACGCCGTCGATGTAGAGGTCGGGTTCGCAGCTGCAGGTCATTTCGGCGCGGCCGAGGCCGACGGCGGTGAGGGTGGCTCGCTCGCGGTGGTTCAGCGGGAGGGACATGACTGCCTCGCTGGTTCGGGTTCGCTCAGTGCTGTACATCACTGTGCGAGATCCATCTGGTGCCAGCCAGATCCAGTTCAGCGCCTATTTCCAGGTACCAGATGCCGGCGCTCGACGCGCGGCCCGCCTCGGGTCAGGCCGGATCCGCCGCGGAGAGGGACTTTTCCAGCAGTCCCAGCAGTCTCGACAGTGCGGTCCGTTCCGCGCTGCCTGCTTGGCCGAGAAGTTCGTTCTCCCGGGGGAAATGCTCGCGCGCCACGCGGTCGACCAGTTCCCGGCCGGGTTCGGTCAGGCGGAGGTGGACGACCCGGCGGTCCTTGCCGTCTCGTTCGCGTACTACCAGACCTGCCTGCTCCAACCGGTCCGCGCGCAGGGTCACGCCGCTCGGGCTCGCCAGAGCGGACTCCGCGATCTCGCCCACGGTGCGCCGATACGGTGCGCCGGCCCGTCGCAGCTCGGTCAGGACGTCGAACGCCGCCATGGTGATCCCGTGTTCCTCCGCGATCCGGCTCACCGAAGCCCGGTACAGCGCTGAACACCGGTGCAGCCGGCCGAAAACGGCGAACGCGGACACGTCCGGCCCGGGGGGTCCGGTCCTCCGCTCGTCATGGATGTGATCGGCAGTGTCCGCCGCTGGCGGCTGCGCGCTGTCCAAGGCCGCGGACATCGCTTCGGCGAAATAGGGCGCGAACGCCGCGCTGGGCACCGATCGGGCCGGCTCGTGCGCGAACAGGTACCGCTCCATGACTACGCCGAACAGCACGCTGCGGACAAGCGCGATCCGCTCTCGCGCGTCGGGCGCTTCCGTCAGCAGTTCGGCGAGCGGCTTGGTGACCTGTTCGTCGAGGATGGCACGCAATTGCTCGGCACTCGCTTCGCGGGAGACCGCCGAGCGGATCAGCGCGGCCCAGGGATGTTCGGCGGGGGTGCGATCCCAGCGTTCGAGGTAGGCCTCGGCCAGCGCGTGCGACAGGCGGGCCGGGCCGTCCGCGGCCGCCGCGACGATGTCGACGGTGATACCCGTGTTCCCGCCGACGATTTCGCGGAACAAGCCGTCCTTGGAGCCGAAGTACGCCATTACCGAGCCCGCCGTCACGCCGGCCTCGGCAGCGACCTCCCGGATCGACGTCCTCTCGTAGCCGCGCGCGGCGAAAAGCCGGCGCGCGGCGTCAAGCACCGCGCGCCGGTTGCCTTCCGGATCTTGGGGGCGACCGCGGCGACCCGCGGTCTCGGCCCGGGGCGGAGGGGCGTCATCGGCGCTCATGGCTGCCATCTTAATCAGCAAAGTTTGAACATCTGTTCATGATCGAGGACGAGCTTCCTAGCGGACGGGAATCGGCAATGATCCAGGTGTGGGCGGGTATTTCGGTGTATCGCGAGAGTGCTGGCCATCCGGCTGCGCGAAGGAAATCCACCGGTAGTCCTTGCGTGTGTAAATCTTTGGTGTAACTATCTTAGTACTCAATGAAATCGACCGGAGAGGGTCAGCATGAAACCGAGCCCCTTCGACTACGCCGCCCCAGCCACCGTGGCGGAGGCCGTGGCCCTGCTGGCAGACGGAGACCGCGAAGCCAAGGTGCTCGCCGGCGGCCAATCGCTAGTGCCCATGCTGTCCATGCGGCTGGCCAGGCCCGAGGTGCTGGTGGACATCACCCGGATCGCCGCTCTCGCCCGGTGCGCGGTCGGCGGCGAGGGGGAGTTGCGGA
The DNA here is from genome assembly GCF_003385235.1 of Amycolatopsis circi. Classification (GTDB taxonomy): domain Bacteria; phylum Actinomycetota; class Actinomycetes; order Mycobacteriales; family Pseudonocardiaceae; genus Amycolatopsis; species Amycolatopsis circi. Next base: position 90,016 of record NZ_PQIA01000019.1, read on the forward strand.
TCGGTGCCGCGGTCCGTCAGTCGGCGGTCGCGGCCAACCCGGCCGTTCGTCGCGGCTGGCCGTTGCTCGCGGCTGCGATCGACCGCATCGGGCACCCGCAGATCCGCCATCGCGGAACGGTGTGCGGCAGTCTGGCCCACCACGATCCGGCCGCTGAACTCCCGGCCGCCGCCCTCGCGCTGGACGCGCGGTTCGTGCTCGCCGGGCCGGCCGGGACCCGTACGGTTCCCGCGGCCGAATTCTTCGTCGCCACGTTTCAGACCGCACTCGCCGACGACGAATTGCTGACCGAGGTCGTCTTCCCCGCGCAGCCTCCCGAACGAGGCTGGGCGTTCGAGGAACTGGCGCGGCGGCACGGCGATTTCGCCACTGTCGGAGTTTGTGTCCTGCTCGACCGCAGTGCCGGTTCTGTCGCCGGCGCGCGGGTTGTGTTTTGCGGTGCCGGGCCGGTGCCTGTCCGGCTACCGCCTGCCGAAGCCGCCTTGACCGGAACCGCGCTCGACGCCGATGTCCTGGCAGCGGCCGCGCGCGCCGTCCACAGCCAACTGGAACCGGCCGGGGACGTGCACGCGAGCGCTGAGTACCGCCGCGAGGCCGCCGCCCACCTGCTGACCCGCGCCGCGACCACTGCTTGGGAGCGCACCCGATGAACACACCTGCCAGCCCGCCGCTGCCCGAACCGTCCGCGTGGCACGCCGTCCGCCTGACCGTGAATGGAGAAGTCGTTGCCGCGCAAGTGGAATCCAGATTGCTGCTTTCCGATTTCCTGCGTGCTCGCCTAGGCCTGACCGGTACCCACACCGGCTGCGAACACGGGGTCTGCGGCTCGTGCACTGTCCTCGTCGACGGAGCACCAGTGCGCGCGTGCCTGACGTTTGCCGTGCAGTGCGAAGACGCGGACATCCGGACCGTCGAAAGCCTCGCACCGGGCGACGCGCCGCTCACGGCCGTGCAGCGCGCCTATCACGAATGCCACGGAATGCAGTGCGGTTACTGCACTCCCGGGCTCCTCATGACCACGACCGCACTCGCGTCGGCCGAGCGCCGGCCCACCGAAGCCGAGGTCGCCGACGCGCTCAGCGGGCATCTGTGCCGATGCACCGGCTACCGCAACATCCGCCGCGCCGTCGCGCAGGCCCTCGACGCGCGATGGGGAGAGGAAACCGCCTGATGACGGGAAAATCCGGCTGGATCGGCCGCCCGATGGCTCGCGTGGAGGACGATCGGTTGCTGCGCGGGCAAGGCCGATACGTCGACGATCTAGCCCTTCCGAATGCGTTGGAGGCGGCGTTCCTCCGCAGCCCCGAAGCACACGCGCGCCTGGTTTCCGTCGACGTGTCGGCGGCGCTCGCGGCACCCGGCGTCACCGCCGTCTGGACCGGTGAGGACCTGGCGGGACTCGCCCCCTTGCTCAACCGCGAGGAATTGCGCGTCCCGGCCGGTCTCGCGGAGACCGTCGATCCGACGGTGCGGATAACGCCGATGCCGCTGCTCGCCCGGGAGAAGGTCGCCTACGTAGGCCAGCCGGTCGCCGTTGTCTTCGCCGAAAACCGCTACCTTGCCGAGGACGCGCTCGAGTTGATCGACGTGCGGTACGCGTCGCTGCCGGTGGTGGTCGACCCGGAAGAGGCGCTGAAGCCCGAGGCTCCGTTGATCCACGAAGACCTTCCGGACAACACCGCGGTAGCTGTGACCGCCCGCGTCGGCGAACCGGACGCCGCATTTCGCGACGCCCACACGGTGATCAGCGAGGAATTCCAAGCTCACCGGTACGTCGCCTCTCCGATCGAAACCCGTGCTGTCGCCGCGGACGTGGATCCGTATCGCGGTGAGCTGACTGTCTGGTCAGGAACCCAGACGCCGCACCGGCTTCGCGATTCGATCGCGCTCACGCTCGGGCTTGACGCCGAGGCCGTGCGGGTGCTCGCCGTCGACGTCGGCGGCGGGTTCGGACAGAAAGGGATCCTGTACGTCGAAGAACTGATCGTCCCGCACGCCGCGCGCTGCCTCGGCAGGCCGGTGCGCTGGCGCGAGGACCGCACCGAGAACCTCACCGCCTCGTCGCACGCCCGCGAGCAGATCCATCGCATCGAGCTGGCGGCCGACGCCGACGGACGGCTCCTCGGCGTGCGCGACCGGATCACGGTCAACTTCGGCGCGTACAACATGACTGGCCTCGTGGTGCCCTACAACTCGCTGTGCCACCTGCTCGGCCCGTATCGCGTGCCGAACGTCGAGATCGACGTGGCCGGGGTGCTCACGAACACGACGTTCTCGACTCCGTACCGCGGCGCGGGGCGGCCCGAAGCGGTGTTCGCGATGGAACGCGCGATGGACCGGCTCGCCGCCGCCCTCGGCCTCGAACCCGTGGAGCTGCGCGCGCGGAACCTGGTGCGGCCCGGCGAAATGCCGTACCGGACCGGGCTGGTCGACCGGTCCGGCCGCCCGCAGGTCTACGACTCCGGGGACTTTCCGGAGCTGCTCCGCCGCGCGGTGGCGAAGATCGATCTTCCCTCGGTCCGGGCCCGGCAGGAATCTGGCACGGCGGAAGGGAAACGCGTCGGCGTCGGGTTCGCGCTCTACATCGAGGCCACCGGCCTCGGCCCGTTCGAGACCGCCCGGATCGACCTCGCGCCCAGCGGCCGGGTCAAGCTGGCGATCGGCACCCCGTCGCAGGGCCAGGGCCACCGCACGGCGATGGCGCAGATCGCCGCGGACGCGCTCGGAGTGTCGCCGCTGCAGATCGACGTCGTCGGCGGCGACACCGCGGCCACGTCCTTCGGGGTCGGCACCATCGCCAGCCGTGCGCTGGTCAACGCGGGCAACGCGACACACCGGGCCGGACGGCTCGTGCGGGAGAAGGCGCTCGCCGCCGCGGCCCGCAGGCTCGAGGTGGCCGCGGCCGATCTCGACCTTGCCGACGGGGTGTTCACCGTACGCGGGGTTCGGACCGGACCGTCGCTGACTCTCGCGGAACTGGTCGCGGGCGCTCCGCTGTCCGACGACGGTCCCGGTGCCGAGCTGTCCGAAACCGTGCACTTCCGCCCGCCGGGGTTCGCGGTGTCCAGCGGGGCGCACGCGGCGGTCGTCGAGGTCGACGAGCGCACCGGCGAGGTGGACATCCGAAAGTACGTCGTCGTGCACGACGCGGGTGTCATCGTGAACCCGCTGATCGCCGAGGGCCAGGTGACCGGCGGGATCGCGCAGGGCATCGCGGGCGCGCTCTACGAGGAGATGATCTACGGGCCGGATGGCCAGCCGCGCACCGCCACGTACCTGGACTACCTCGTCCCGACGTCGTCCGAGATCCCGGATCTCGACCTCGACGACCTGCACACCCCGAGCCCGATGAACGACCTCGGCGTCAAGGGACTCGGCGAGGGCGGCGCGATCGCGCCCCAAGCGGTCCTCGCGAACGCGCTCGAGGACGCCCTGCGCCCGCACGGCGTGGTGGTCCGCCGCGGCCCGCTCTCGCCGAGCCGGGTGCGCGACCTGCTGCGGACCGTCTGAATCCGCACTCACGAAACGGAAAGAACGCGATGCACCTCGACCATTCTTTCACTGTTCCCGCCGCCCCGGCCGCCGCCTGGCGGCTGTTCCTCGACCTCGAGCGGGTCGTGCCGTGTCTGCCCGGCGCGGTCCTCGACCGGCTGGACGGGGAGTCGTTCTCCGGACGGGTCAAAGTCAAGGTCGGCGCGGTGCAGATGAGCTATCAGGGCTCTGGCACCGTCAAACGCGACGAGGCCGCTCGGCAGATGGTGCTCGACCTCGAGGGCCGTGAAAGCCGCGGTACGGGCACCGCCTCCGCGACGGTCACCGCCGTGCTGGCCGCCGATCCGGCCGGGACCTTGGTGCGGGTGCGCACTGAACTTGCTCTCACCGGCCGTCCCGCGCAGTTCGGCCGCGGGATCCTCGCCGAGGTGAGCGATCGGATCGTCCAGCAGTTCACCGCCCGGCTCGCGGAAGCCCTGAACGACCCGGTTTCTTCCCCGGCCGAGCCGGAAGCCGTCGACCTCGGGGCCGCGGTGGCGCCGGTGCTGCTGAAGAAGGCTGCCTTGCCCGCACTGGCGGTCGTGGCCGTGGCGATTTTGGTTCGCCTGTTGCGCCGTCGATAGCTGCCGGTGCGGAGAAGGGCCCGGCAAACTCCTGCCGGGCCCTTATGCCGGGAACTGGTCAGAAGCCGTCGCAGGTGGCGGTCGCGAAGTTGCCCGACGCCTTTGCCGTCTTGGCTTCCTTGCCGTCCACGACGACCTTGCAGGTCACGTCTCCGCCGTCGGCGCCGGTGGTCACCGACAGGCTGCCGCCCTTGACCAGGCCCTTCGTGGTGATGTCTTTCGACCACGGCAGGGTCTGCGGTTGATCCTGGCTGGCGGAAGCGTTGCCGTCGCCGATTGTGGTGTAGGTGATCGAGGCTTCCTTCGCGGTGCCGGTGACCTCGTAGTGGACCGTCACCGAGCGGTTCGCCTCGGTGTTGACCTCGTTGACCACCTTGGCGGCCGTCACGGTCCAGACGATGCAGATCGCCAGGCCGATCACCGAAAGCACCAGGCCGGCGATCGAGAGGCCCTTGTTCGTGGCCTTTCCGGACCGCGTCCGGGCGAAGCCGAGTGCCGAGAAGATGATCCCGAGGATCACCAGCGGCCACGCGACGAGCCCGATGACCGGGATGAACGAGAAAATCAGGCCGACCAGACCGAGCACGAACCCGGCAGTGCCGAGGCCGTTCTTCGGCGGGACCTGGTGGACCGGAGGGGCCGCCTGGGGTGCGGGCGGCGGAGGATAGTCAGGGGCGGACATGCGAACCTTTCGTGGTCGACCGTGCACAAACAGGTCGCATTAGCCGCCACGGGTGTTACTACATTTCTGGTATCAGTTCGGGCGCGGCTCCACGTGCACTCGCTCGCCCTGCAGTCCGAAGAGGATCAGCAGCTCGACCGCGCCGCCGTCGGCTGAGCCGAGCCAGTGCGGTTCCGTCGTGTCGAACTCGGCTGCCTCGCCGGGCGGGACCGTCAGGTCCTTCGCGCCGACGATCAACCGAAGGTGCCCATTGAGGACGTACAGCCATTCGTAGCCGCTGTGGGTTTTCAGTGCGGGTTCCGCGGAGCTGCCGGGGATCAGCATTTTGTACGCGTGCACCCCGCCCGGTCGCCGGGTGAGCGGCACGTAGGTCATTCCGTGCTGGTGGATCGGGCGCAGGTGGACGCGCGGGTCGCCGGCCCGGGGCGCGCCGACCAGGTCGTCGATCGGCACGTCGTAGGCGCGCGAGAGCGGCAGCAGCAGTTCCAGGTTCGCCCGGCGCTGGCCGTTTTCCAGGCGGGACAGGGTGCTTTCCGAGATGCCGGTCTCCGCCGACAGGTCGGCCAGGGTGATGCCGCGCCGGCTACGCAGGGTTCGCAGCCTCGGGCCGACCGCGTCCAGGACTTCGTCGATCTCGCGCATGGTGCCTAGTCTTACTCGTGAGTGGCTATGCCGGTTAGAACCGGCATAGCCACTCACGAGATCAGCTGACCAGTTCGGGAGCCGGTTTCGCGGCGCGGCGCGCGGGGGCGGTTTCCGGGAGGATCAGCAGGCAGACCAGGCTCAGCACGAGCAGCGCGGCCAGGTAGTAGCCGACCGCGAGGGCGTCGCCGGTCGCGGCCACGATCCGGTTGGCGATCATCGGCGACAGGCCGCCGCCCAGCACCGCGCCGACGTGGTAGCCCACGCCGAGGCCGGACTGGCGCTGCTCGCGCGGGAACAGTTCGGCGAACCAGGTGTACATCGGTCCGAAAAGGATTCCGGTGGCGGTGAAACCCAGCAGCAGCGCGAGGAACACTGAGCTGACCGTGCCGGCCGACGCGATCGGGAACATCACCAGTGCGGCGGCGATCGACAGGACCGAGCCGGTCAGCATCACGGGTTTGCGGCCGATCCGGTCGGACAGCCAGGCGGATCCGACGTTCGCGGCGGCGTGGCACAGCAGGGTGATCGTCGAAACGGCGACGATCGGGCCGCGCGGGAGGCCGAGACCTTCCGGGGCGGCGGCGGTCGCGTAGGACAGCATGAACGTGACCAGCGCGAAAGTGCAGGCGGTGAGGCCGAGGTTCGCGCCGGCGATCAGCAGCAGCCGTCGCCAATTCGAGCGGAGGACGTCGGCGAGCGGCTTTTTCGCCCGCGTTTCGGCGGCGGCCATTTTCTCGAATTCCGGGCTTTCCGAAACGCCGCGGCGGATCCAGATGCCAATCGCCAGCACGATGCCGCCGGCGAGGAACGGAAGACGCCAGCCCCAGCTCATGATGTCGTCGTTCGGCAGCAGGAGGACCAGCGCGAAAGCCAGGTTCGCCAGCACGACGCCGATCGGCGAGCCGAGCGCGACGAAGGAACCGTAGAGGCCACGCCGTTTTTCCGGAGCGTGTTCAACGGCGAACACCGCAGCGCCGGCGCTTTCCCCGCCGCGAGCGGCACCGTGCAGCAGGCGCAGTCCGACCAGCAGCAGCGGAGCGGCGATGCCGATCACCGCGTACGGCGGGAGAACGCCCATGCCCAGCGTCGCGAAACCCATCAACAGAAACGCGGCGTACAGGGCGGTGCGGCGGCCGCGGCGGTCGCCGATCCATCCGAAAAGAGCCGCGCCGAGCGGGGCCATCACGAAACCGATGGCGAAGGTCGCGAGGCTCATGAAGGTGCCGAACCAGGCGTTGCCGGTTTTGAAGAACACCGACCCGAACACCAGTGCCGCCGCGGTGCCGTAGATCGAGAAGTCGTACATTTCCAGGGAAGTGCCGACGCCGGCGGCGAATCCGAGCCGCAGCACGCCGGGAGAGTGCGCTTCGTCGCGCTTGGCCATAGCAGGCCTTTCGTCGTCTCGCGCGAGAATGCGCGGAGTGTCCGGTGGTGGGGAAACGGTGGACACAGCTTAGGGAAAACGTGACGAAGGAGGCAAAGTCCGATTTGCGGCGGATTGATAAATAAAATCTATCAATTAATAGACAAGACGGCCGGAATCACGAGGATCCCGGCCGTCCGAGTCAGTACAGTTCGATCACCAGTTTTTCCGAGCGGGCGCGCGACACGCACAGCGCCATCTGGTCGCCGGAAGCCTTGTCACTGGCCGAAAGACACTGGTCCCGGTGTTCCGGCGTGCCTTCCAGCACCCCGGAAACGCACGAGCCGCAGATGCCCTCCTCGCACGATTTGAACACCTCGATCCCGTTGTCGGTCAGCACCGACAGGATCGACTGGTCAGCCGGGATCTCGAACACCTCGCCGGTGTCGAGTTCGACGGTGAACGGCTGATCGCCGCTCGTGTCGACCTCGGCCGCGGTGAAATGCTCGACGTGCACCTGCGATTCGCCGACCACTGGCGCGAAGACGCCGGTGACCTGCTCCATGAATCCTTCCGGGCCGCAGGTGTAGACGTGTCCAGAGGAACCGAGCCCAGTCGCCACTTCCGTCAGCACCGCGGGCTGTTCGTCGCGCGGTACGCCGAAATACAGCAGCACTCTGTCTCGGAATTCGGCCTGTTCTTCAAGCAGAGAAACAAAAGCCGCCGACTCCCGGCTGCGCGCGAAGTAGTGCAGTTCGAATTCCGCACCGTCCGCGTGCAGCTGATAAGCCAGGCTCAGCAACGGAGTGATGCCGATGCCGCCCGCGATCAGCACGTGCCGGTCCGCGTCCGGAGCCAGGGAAAGCAGGTTCCGGGACTCGCCGACCTCGAGCTTGTCGTTCTCCGCGACCGTGTGCAGCGCCTCGGAACCGCCGCGCGAATCCGGCTCCCGCTTCACCGCGATCAGCAGCGACGACGTGTCGTCCGGCCGCCCGCACAGCGAATACTGGCGCAGGACCCCGGTCGGGCCGGTGACGTCGACGTGCGCACCGGCGGGGTGCGGGTCGAACGGCAGACCGTCGGCGCGGACGAGGCGAAGTGCCCGGATCCCAGGCGCTTCCTCGACGACCTCGGCCACGCGGACCACGGTGTTCGGCATCGGCTCTCCGTTTCAGGGCAAGGGAGTTCAGCGCAGGTAAAGGCCGCCGTTGGCGTCCCAGCAGGCCCCGGTGACCGAGGCCGCGCCGGGCGAGGCGAGCAGCGACACCATCCGCGCGATGAACGCCGGGTCGCCGAGCCGGCCGACGGGGATGTTCTTCGTGAAGGCTTCGAGGTTGTCCTCGCCGACGATCGAATGCACCATCGGGCTGTCCAGCGGCCCGGGGGACACCGAGTTCACCGTGACCCCGCGCGAGGCGAGTTCGCGCGCGAATACCTTTGTCGCGGACATGATCGCGCCCTTGGACGACGCGTAGTGCCCGCCGGTCGCCGTGCCGCCGTTCTGCCCGGCCAGCGACGCCATGTTCACGATCCGCCCGTAGCCCTGCTCGGCGAAGTACGCGCCGAAGAGCTGGCAGGCGGTGAACGTGCCGGTGAAGTTGACCGCGAGGACCGCGTCGAGGTCTTCCGGCGTGATCTCCATCAGCGGTGCCGCCTGAGTGCGGGCCGCGTTGTTGACCAGCACCTGGACGCTGCCGAAATCGTGGACGACGTCGTCCTTCAGCTGCGCGAGCGCCGCCCGATCCCGCACATCGACCGGATAGCCACGGCAGTTTCCGAGGGAGGCAGCCAGTTTCTTTGCCGCCTCGCCGTTGACGTCCGCGATCGCGACGCGGTAACCCTCGGCGTGCAGCTGCCGCACGATCGCTTCTCCGAGACCGCTCGCGCCGCCGGTGACAACGGCGACGTGCGGCTCCACCGGCGCGCTCACAGCAGGAATCCCGCGGCCGGAACGGCGTCGTCGCTGTTGACCAGCCGGACGATCTTCAACGCGATCCGGTCGCCTTCGGGACCTTCCGGCGACAACTGGATGCGGTGCACCAGATCCGCGGCCCACAGGTCGTGGTTGCCGCGCTTGTAGGCGACCAGGATCTGCGCCGAACGCAGCACGACTTCGTTGTCGGAAACGGATTCCGGCACGAATCGCGACACCGTGCGTACCGTGCGGGCGGAATCGACGGCGGCGAGCGCGTAGCCCTCGGTCATCCGCGCGATGCGCATCTGCCGCATCCGCGCGTCGTCGTAGACCATGTTCAGCGAGCCGGCGAAATCGTCGGTTTCCCGGTCGATCGGGATGACGTAAATGCCGTCTTCGGTGAACAGCTTCTCCCACACGTGGTATTCCGTGCGGTCCAGCAGTTCCGCCTCGCGGTTGACGAGGTCGACGGCGCGCGCGACCCGCGTATCAGTGGTGGGGATGGTTTCAGTCATCGCCCATCATCTCCTTCCACTGGGCGTACGCGGCGCGCATGCCGGTTTCGTCGGTGACGTGCGAGGTCGGCCAGCCTTCGGGGCTCGCCTTTTCCCGCGCCAGCCCGCGGTTGACCAGGATCGGCAGGTCCGGGCCGCCGTGCGCACCGCGCTGCACGCGGTCCCAGCCCTCGGCGTCGTCCGGGGTGCCGAACCCGAACGGGCCCTGGAAGTGTTCGTGGATGCGCAGCCGCTCGCGATTCACGATGTCCAGCTCCGGCGGTCCGTCGGGGCCGATCGCGACGTGCTCGATCAGCGTCTCGTTGACCGAAATCGGCCGCAGTACCCGGAAAAACGCCGCGGACATCGAGACGTTCGGGAACAGGTTGAGGTTGAACCCGGTGCCGTGCATGGCCCGGACGACCTTGCGCACCTGCGCCTCGTCGAGCGTCTTCGACAGCTCGGCCACGACGTGGTCGAAGCGGCCCTGCAGCGGTTCGGTGCCGTCGTCGATGTCGAGGTCGGAGTGCTCCGGCACCATCTGCATGACGCTGTGCCCGTTGCCGAGCGAATGCGTGATGGCCGACGGGTCGGTCATGAACGACATCATGTCGGCGGTTTCCGCGTCCACCGAAGCCATCCACGACCGGTGCACGATCGGGAAGTGGTAGCCGTCGGTGGTGTTCTCCAGCTGGATCTTCCAGTTGCCGCGGAATTTGAACTGGTGCTTGCCCAGCACCTTGATCGGATAGCCGCCGCCCTGCTTCATGAAGCGGTCGATCCACAGTTTCGCGTCGCCGAGGAAGTCCTCAAGGGACTCGCTCTCCTCGGCGAAGGTCGCGAAAACCATGCCGCCGTAAGACTCGGTGCGCAGTTTCTTGAGCGACAGCTCGCCCTTTTCCAGTACGCCTTCGTAGCCGTCCGGGTAAGGGATGCCGCGCAGCTTGCCGTCGAGGCCGTAGCTCCAGGCGTGGTACGGGCAGGTGAAGCCGTTGGCCTTGCCGCTCGGCTTCTCGCACAGGCTCGCGCCGCGGTGGCGACAACGGTTGAGCATCGTGTGCAGCGTGCCCTTGCGGTCTCGCGTCACGATGACCGGCTGGCGGCCGACATAAGTGGATTTGAAGTTGCCCGGCTGCGCCAATTCGCTTTCGTGCGCGACCCACACCCACGAACGCTCGAAGATCTGCGTCATCTCGCGTTCGAAGATTTCCGGGTCAGTGTAAAGCCGAGCGGCTACGCGGTCGCTCTCGGCGAAGTCGGCGGGAACAACGGTGTTCTCAGTCATGAGGTCTCCGGTTCAGTCGGGCAGTTCGACGTCTTCGCGGACAGTCAGCGGGCGGCCGATCCGGGCTTCGATCTTGGCGAAGCGCCACAACTTGACGCCATTGCTGCCGACCTCCGTCGTCCGCAGCAGGTTGCAACCGGCCTTGACGGTTTCCTGGCTGTCAGCGTCGGCCAGGATGTAGCAGGTCCACGGCCAGCCGTCGGACGGGCCGACCATGTGCGCGTCGTCGTCGATGTCGCCGATGAAAGTGATGCCGGGCAACGCTTTCAGCTGGTCCATCATGGACACGAAGGACTGCCAGACGTCGCCGATGGTGATGCCGTCGGCGGGCAGGTCGAAGAAGTTCTGGTTGATGCCGATGCAGAAAAGCACCCGCAGGGGCTGCGTGCTCACAGTCGGAGACTCCTCGTCGTGGTGGTGGCTGATCAGCGGAAGCCGGGGCTGGTCGGCGGCTGTCCCATGAGAACCGCGCCGGCGGCGTCGTGGATGGCCGGGCCCAGGAACGCATGCTGCTTGGGTACCAGTGCGTCGCCCTGAAGTCCACGCAGCGGGTGCGTCGAGTAGATCGGCGCGGTGCCGGAAATCTCGACGAGCTTCGAGACGACCTCGGACGACGTCTTGGCCAGGTGCGCGGACGAAAGCCGCAGCTGGGCGTTCTGCTCGTCGGTAGCCTCGTCGCCGGAAACGACGGTGTCCCAGACCTCGTGGCTGACCTCGTAGAACCAGGAGCGCGCGGACCGCAGCGCGGCCTCGGCGTCGGCGTACCCGGTGCGGTAGTAGCCGCGGTCGGCGAGCTTCGGCGCACCGGTGACACCGGTGTAGCCAGCGCCGACCTCACGGGCGTGGTCGAGTGCGGCACGCGCGACACCCGCGCCGACGATGGCGAGAACCTGTGCGGCGTAAGCGATCGTGGGGTAGCGGTAGAGCGGTTCGTCCACCGTAGGCGCGCCGCCGCGGATGAACGTCCACTCGCGCGGGACCTCGACGTCGCGCACGACCAGGTCGAACGAACCGGTGCCGCGCATGCCGACGACGTCCCATTCCTGCACGATCTCGACCTGCTCGGGCCGCAGCAACGCGGTGCGCGGTTTCCCGCCGGTCGATTCGTCGCCGGGGATGCCGACGCCGAGGATGTCCGCGCCCATGCAGCCGCTGGCGAACTTCCAGCGACCGTCCACGCGGAAGCCGGTTTCGGTCGCCGGGGCGGGCTGGACCGGGAAGAGACCGCCGGCGAACGCGACGTCCGGACCGTCTTTGTACAGCTCGGCCTGCGTGTCCAGCGGGAGCGCGGCGAGGTAGATCAGCGACGAGCCGAAGCTGGCGACCCAGCCGGTCGAACCGTCCACTGTGGAAATGCGCTCGATCAGGCGGAGGAACTCGGCGGGCGGGAGCGGGTTGCCGCCGAACTTCGCCGGGGTGCTGGCCCGGTAGATGCCGAGCTGCTTGAGCCGGTCGACGAAGTCCCGCGGAACGTAGCGCTGCTGCTGGAACTCGTCCTTGCGTTGGGCGAGCTCGGCGAGCACCTCCTCCATGGTGACTTCGCTCATCGCTGCTCCTCAGAATGCCGGTGCGGTCGCTCCGACGGTACGAACCCGGCCGCCGCGCGGGAATTGGTAGTGCCTGAGCGGGCGTAGGGGATTTCTTCAGTGCGGGCCGCCAGCCAGGGGCTTTACCCTGAGCCGATGGAGGCAGACCCGCGCGCGCCCGAGCTGACGACGCACGATTTCGTCGCGATGCTCAAGGCCAGCCGCACGTGCGTGCTCGTGCACGACGGCGCGACGAAGAACATCCTGTGGGCCAACCCGGCCGCGTGCGAGATGCTCGAGTGGAGTGTCACCGAGCTGCGGCCGTTGAAGGCGAACCACATGAGCAGCTCCGCGCAGCAGTACGACCGGGTGATCGGGCGAGCGTGGCTGCAGGAGGCGGTCGACAAGGGCGTCAGCCGGATCGAATGGCACTACCGCACGAAGTCCGGCCGGGTGATTCCGACGGACGCGGTGGCCACCCGAGTTGAACTGGCGCAAGGTCCGGCGGTGATGGTGCAGTTCCGCGACATCGAACGCGAGCAGGAAATCGAGCGTGAGCTGCGGTTGACCACGTCCTGGGTCGACGCGCTGGCCCGGCACACGTCCGCGCTCGCGGTGATGCTCGACGCTTCGGGCGCGCTCCGGTTCGTCACCGATTCCGCGGCGGAGCTGTTCGGCGCGACTCCGGACGAGCCGCTCGGCTGCCTGACCGACCACGCTGGCCTGCGCCTCGACGACCGTCCGGCCACTTGGGAGGAGGTCCGCGAGCGAGCCGCGCCGGGCACCCCGGTGCGGCTGGAAATCCAGGGTCGCGTGTGGCTGGAGGGCAGCGTCGAACGGCTTCGCGAGCCTGGTGGAGACGCGTTTCTGATGCTGCTCTACGACGTGTCCGAACGCGTCCGCGGCGAGGTCCGGCGCGAGCGGGAGCTGCATCGGGAGAACTACCTGGCGCGCTACACCGCGATGGGCGACATGGCGATGGCGATCGCGCACGAGCTGAGTCAGCCGCTCGCCGCCGCGGGCAATTTCCTGGCGGGTGTCCGGTCGCGGACGCTCGATGCCGCGCCCGTTGTGTACGGCATCGACAGCGCGGTCCGGCAGATCGAACGGGCGAGCCAGATCGTGTCGTCCGTGCGCGCGTTCGTCGGGCATCTGGAGCACGTCGAGCAGGTCGCGGACCTCAACGAGATCGTCGAGGAATGCCTGTATTTCGTGCGCTTGCGAGCCGAACCGGCCGCAATCGAGGTGACCTTCGAGCGGTCTGCCGACGCGGTGCCGGTGCACTGCGAACGCGTGCTGACCGGCCAGGTCGTGCTGAACCTGTGCTTCAACGCGATCGAGGAAATGGCCCAGTGCCCGCAGCAGCGGCGCAGCCTGGTGCTCACCACGCGCCGCGACGGCGACACCGGCGTGGTCACCGTGGACGATCGCGGTCGCGGTTTCCCGCGCAACCCGTTCGACGAGTCGTTCACCGCCAAGGAGCGCGGCAGCGGCATCGGACTGGCGCTGAGCCACCGCATCATCACCCGCCAGCACGGGACGATCTGGGCCGAACACCGGGCCGGAGGCGGTTCGCGGTTCGGCTTCGCACTGCCCGCGACCGGCCCGGGTTAGGAATTCTTCAGCTGTGCCGGGGAAGTTCTCGATATCCCGCGACCGGTGCGGCTTTGTACGGTCGAAACAGTCCCGGCCCCAGTCCTAGGAGGCACCGTGTCCGAGCTGACCCGGACCCAGCGCGAATTCCGCACCGCGATGGCCAACCTCTCCGCGGCCGTCAACGTCGTCACCACCGCGGGCCCGTACGGCCTCGCCGGGATGACGGTGAGCGCCGCCTGCTCGGTCACCGACAGCCCGCCGACGGTGCTCGTGTGCGTCAACCGGTCGAGCCGGTCGCACGCGATCCTGGTCGGCAACGGCCAGGTGTGCGTCAACGTCCTCGGCCCCGGCCAGGAGGACCTGGCGATGCATTTCGCCGGCGCGACGAAGGTGCCGACCGCCGAACGGTTCGGAGAGGAGTGCTGGGACCTCGACAGCGAGGACGCCCCGGTCCTGCGCGGCGCGGCCGCCTCGCTGGTCGGCCGGATCGTCGCCGAACAGGAGCACGGGTCGCATTCGGTGCTGTTCGTCGAGATCGAGAAGGTGCTGACCGCGCCGGACAGCGGAGCTTTGGTGTACTTCCAGCGCCGCTTCCACCGGCTTGCCGCACTCAGCGCCTGATCGAGGAGAACCCGTGGACCGGATGACCCTGACCTGCTACAACGACACGCACGGCTACGGCTGGCGGCACGTCGACCTGTTCGTGCACGACGAGCACGGCCGCGAGCTGGACTGGGTGCACTGGCAGGCCCCGGCCGACGGCCCGGACGCCGCCGACGAGGCCACCGCCCGCGTCGAACCGCTGCTGCGCCGGACGTCCGACTGGCGGCATTCGGTCAGCGCGAGCGGCATGGACTACTGGACCGCCGACGCCGCCTGGACCCAGCCGTGACCGCCCCGTGGTCGCTGCGTGCCCTGGTCGCCGATCTGACCGCTGGCCGGACGACGCCGGAAGCTGCTGTCGCGGAGGCTCGCTCGCGGATCGCTGCGGCTTCTTTTGACGCCTGGGTTTCGTCGGCTTTTGTGCCTGTGTCGACGGGTCCGTTGGGCGGTGTTCCGTTGGGCGTCAAGGACATCATCGATTTGGCAGGGCTTCCGACTCGCTGCGGCTCTGTCCTGCGCGCGGACGCTCCACCGGCCACTGTGGACGCTTCGATCGTCCAGGAATGGCGGCGCGCCGGAGCAGTGCCGATCGGCAAGACAGTCACTACGGAATTCGCTTTCTTCGCGCCTGGTCCCACGGATAACCCCGCTGCGCCTGGCCATACGCCTGGCGGTTCCTCCAGCGGTTCCGCCGCTGCCGTCGCCGCTGGACACGTTCCGCTGGCGCTGGGCTCGCAGACCGCTGGCTCGGTCACGCGACCAGCTGCGTTCTGCGGAGTTGCCTCGCTGGTCATGAGCCGGGGCCGGTTCCCGGTCGACGGCGTCACCGGCCTGAGCCCCAGCCTGGACAGCCACGGCATGTTCACCGCGTCCGTTTCCGACCTGGCATTGGCCTGGTCAGCGTTGTCGGGCGAGCCGGAGGTCGCTGTTTCTTCCGCTCCGCGATTGCTGGTGTGGTCGTCCGCCGACGCGAGCCCAGCTATGCAGAACGCGCTTGGTTCCGCGGTTGCGGGGCTGCGAGCCGCCGGGGCCGTCGTCGACGAATTCCCGGATCCGGCTCTGGTCTCCGCTTTGACCGCCGCACATCCCGTGGTGATGGCCTACGAGGCGGCTCGGGAACGTTCCGTTGAGCTTGCTTCCGCGGACCGGCTCAGCGCCCCGCTGGCACAACTGCTGCGTACCGGCGCGGAGATGCCGCTCGCGGAATACGAAGCCGCGCTTGATGTCGTCGCTTCCGGTGCTTCGCGACTCGCCGAGATCGTGACCGGCTACGACGCCGTACTCGCTCCTGCCGCGCTCGGTTCGGCCCCCGCTGGCCTGACCGCGACCGGCGATCCCGTGCTCAGCCGCCCTTGGCAGGCGCTGGGTCTGCCGGTCATCGCCGTCCCGGGCCTGCGCGACGAGGCTGGCTTGCCACTGGGATTGCAGCTGGTCGGCAGTTCTTCGGGCGAGACTGCTTTGCTGGCCGCGGGTCGCTGGACGGAGACCGCGCTCAAACGGTGACGCGATGGGTGAGGATGTCGCGGACCAGCGTCCCCAGGCTGTCCGCCGACGTCTTCGCCTTGATCCGCGCCCGATGCACGTCGACGGTCTTGACGCTGGTGCCCAGTCGGTGCGCGATCGCCTGGCTGGGCATCCCGTCGACCACCAGCCGCAGCACCTCGCGCTCGCGCTGGGTCAAGGTGTCGAGCCGAGCCCGAACCGCCTGCCGCTCGGCATGCTCCGCGAACCGGCGGCGAGCCTCGATGAGCTGCGTCTGAACGACCTCGACCATACGCTGGGCCTGGTAAGGCTTCTCCAGGAAATCGACCGCCCCCGCGGTGAGCGCACGGACCGACATCGGAATGTCGCCGTGCGCGGAACAAAAGATCAGCGGAGCCGGACAGTCGATTTCCGCGAGCTTTTCCTGCAGCTGAAAGCCGCTGATCGCAGGCATTCGCACGTCGACGATCACGACCGCTGGCTCGGCCGGATCGAACTCGTCGAGGAACGTCTGGGCGTCCGGATAAGTCAACGCCTGCACGCCGACGCTCTCCAGCAGGAAAACCAGGGACTGCCGGAGATCCTCGTCGTCGTCCACCACGTGCACGACCGGGTCGTCGCTCATGGCTTCATCAGCACCGAGGCCGAGGGATAGTCGCTGGCCCAGCCTTCCGGCAGCGGGGCGATGAAGACGTTTTCGGTGCGAGTACGGGTGATCCGCCAGGTGTCGCCCACGCGGCGGAACGCGTTGTTCAACCGGCTGGAGCGTAGGAGCGCCTTCCCGTCGGAGAACAGCCACGGCTGCATGTGAATCCATTGCCCGGTGGCCTCGTCGCCGTCGACGTGAATCTGCTCGGAGGTGAGGTAATGCGCGTTCAGCAGAAGTTCGGGGTCTTTCTTCTCGCCCCAGAACCGCTGAAAATGCGCCCGGATAGCGGCCGCGCCTTCCGCCCGCCCGAACTGCCCGTCGTAGTACTCGCCGACGCCCTCCCAGACAGCGTCCTCGGTGTAGAGCGCCATGATCAGGTCGATCCGCTCGTCGTCGCCGGTGATGCCGAACTCCGGGCAGGGAGTGTCGCAGAGGAACATGTAGCGCGCCTGCACCCGGCGGATCTCCGCCTCGGCCTCGAGCACCCCGACCCGCCGAACCAGCCCCGCGACAGTCTCCTCCAGCGCGGCAACCCGCCGGTCCTGGCTGCCGGCGGCCGGGTCGGATGTAGCGGAGTGCTCGAGAGACATCGTTTTCCTCACCAGAGAAGTAGAGATGGTTGGCGCTTCGGTGCCGGGTCAGCCTTTCGGTGCGGTTTTCGGCTCGTTGACAGGGTAACCGGACCGGACCGCGCCGGGCGTGGGCAGCTTGGGATCAGCCTCTGCCCCGTTCGGAAGGGTTGTCAATCGAATCGGGGAGTTATGCGCGGCATGTTTCAACCGTGGGGTGGCGGTTATGAATGGCGGGGTGCTTGGTGGATAGCGGCTTGGGGAGTCGCTTCTGGACTGTCGCAGGCCCTCCCGCCGGGAAGATGCGGCGGATCGGCCTGTGTGGACACGGCCGGGGCCGAACGTTGCCGCTCCTTGGGAGAGGTCCGAGATGGCGTGCTGGAGATTGGAGCGCTGCCTTTGCTCCAAGACCGGAACGTGGTGACCGCGTCGGGATCGGTTAGGTGAAAATCGGGACTGGGGTGAGCCCGAGTCGTTGGTGGCCGAGACAGCGGCGTTCGAGGCTGGAGCATTGGGAACGGGAAGTCGCGGCCGGACCCTTCGTTGAGGCCCGACCGGGTTGAGCCCGGGATCGGTTGGCGGCCGGAGCGGCCGTGCGCTGATTCGGAGCGCCGGTTGCCTGCGGGGAGCGCTGGTCGCCCTGGCGGCTGGCAGCGCCGTACGGCCCGCGGATTATGCGGCACTCGGCTGGTCCGCGATAACGTTGCGGTATGTGCGTTTCCACTGGCGCCGGACGTCGGCGATGAGTGCGGCTCAGCGGGCCGACGCCCGGGAGAACCGGGAGCGGATCGTCGAGATCGCCCGCGAGGCGATCGCCGGTTCAGGAGAGCTGCGGCTGAACGCGGTGGCCAAGTCGGCTGGCGTCGGGCAGGGGACGCTCTACCGGCACTTTCCCACGCGCGAGGACCTGCTTGCCGAGGTGTATCGGCAGGAGGTGGAGGAACTGGTCGCGCTGGCTCCGGAATTGCTGTCCGCGCACGGACCGGTCGAGGCGCTCTCTCGCTGGTTCGACCGGATCGCCGAGTACGCGCGAGTCAAGCGCGGCGTCTTCGCGGCGTTGGAAACCGCGGTGTGGAAAGGACTGTCCGAAGAAAGCCACGGGCCGATCGGCGACGCCCTCACCCTCCTGCTCGACGCCGGAAAAGCTGAGGGAAGCATCCGCACCGACATCGACGCTCGCGACTTTTTCATCTTGTCGGGTTACCTGACTCGCCTGGACGAGGACGAGTGGGATTCCCGCGCTCGGCACCTCTTGGACGTGCTGTTGCAGGGAGTCCTTTCCCGCTGAGCGGACCGTGGTGGTCGACGGGCTGCTCTACGGCAGGGCTGGCGAGAACTGCTTGCACGGCAACGGATTCACGGCTGATCGGCAGTGCTGGCTATCGAGGTGCGACAGACGCGACGCGTTAAACAGCGTGCACTACGCGGTTGGGTGATATGCCGGATCTTGGGTGCAGCGGTCGCGGTGCGGCGGGCGAGTGCGCACGACCAGCGCGCCGGACAGAAACTGGTGGCACGAGTGCAGTGCGAAGCGCGTCGTGCGGCGACCGTCGTCAGACGAGCGCGGCATGGTGTGCGCAGGCGAATGTCGCCGGAAAGTTACCGAAATTCAACGCCAGAGTCGGCCGAAGGCCGCGGCACCGGACGTGGTGTCCATATTGGACGGGCCGCTCGCGTGCGCGGCCGGCCCGATCCCCCAGAATTCCCCAGTGGTGCTGCTGTGGTGTCGCGGTTCAGGAGGCGACGGCCAGGCGGACCCGGCGGTCGCGGGCGTACGAGACCAGTTCGCGGACCTCGTCGGTGGTGATGATGCGGACAGCGTCTTCCAAGATCTCGGCCGTGGCGACCTGCAGCGGCCAGGAACGCAGGCCGGGAGCGGGTTCGTGCCAGAACCACTGGCCCTGGGCGAGATCTTCGGCGGCGACGGTGGGTGCCTCGGTGTTCATGCCTGCAGCCTAACTGGCCCCACCGACAGAAAATCGCTCTACCGGACATCCCGGGACAACCCCGGAGGAAGCGCAAGAAGTGAATGCCGGTTCGGCGATGGTTCCTGCTGGTCGAGAGGATACGAGCGAGCTGGCGGGTGGTGTGGGTCACGCGGTCTTTCCCGCCCAACCGCGGAATCCGGAGGTCGGATGCGAAAGCAAGGGCCGGGTTAACTGGTCTCTCGCACAGCCGGGTTCCGGTGGATTTTGCACGGCCGGGCGGCCTGCCCTAGGATTCGCCGGTCACCGCGCACACACCGGGGGTTTCCGGGACGAGAGGAACGGTGCGAATGGCTTTGCGCGACCCCGAGGCGTACCGCGACATCGACCTGCCGACGATTCTCCGCATGGAGCGGCGGCTTCCCTGGTACGGCTGGCCGCACCTGCCGCTGGGGCTGCTGGTCTGCGTGGCCGCGATCCTTGCCGCCTACCGGGTTCCGGTCTCGTATCACCTGACTACCGCGTTGGTCGCGGGCAGCGGCGTGGTCGGCGGGTTTTCCGGTTACGGCTGCGGGCTGGTCATGGTCAGCACGCCGGGCCTGGTCCAGACCGGGTACCTGAACTGGCGGCGCACCCGGGTGTTGCGGGTGCTGCTGATCGTGCTCGGCGGGCTGTCCGCGGCTTCGATGGCGGTCGTGGTCGCGTGCCATATTTCGTTGCTGGCCGGTGCTTCCGACCAGCATCCGTTCCAGCTTTCGGTGCAGGCCGGGCTGTACTTGGCGCTCGTGGTCGCCAACACCGTCCTCGCGGGGCTTGAGGCGTGGCAGCTCTCGAAGATTCTGCGCGCGCCCGTCGCCGAGGCTGCCGCGGAATCCGCGGCGCCGGCACGGGTTCGGCTCGGCTGACTGTCTACATCGGACAGATCAGCGCCTGCGCAGCAGCACTTCTTGGGTCACTGAGGCAACTAGTCGTCCGTCGGTGGTGAAGAATTCGCCGTGGGTCAGGCCTCGGGTGTTCGCATAGCTCGGGCTTTCCATGTCGAACAGCAGCCATTCGTCCGCGCGGAACGGGCGGTGGAACCACACCGCGTGGTCCAGCGACGTCAGCTGCGGTTCTCCCGGGTCGTCCCGGTGCGGCAGCAGGGCGGTGCCCGCCAGGCGGATGTCGGAGATGTAGGTGAGCGCGCAGACGTGCGCCAGCGGGGTGTCCGGCAGCGCGTCTTTCGCCCGCACCCAGATTTGCTGACGCGGGCCGCGGCCGGTGTCGGGCAGGCCGGTTTCCGGGCTGCTGACGAAGCGGACTTCGATGGCGGACAGGACGATCGGCGAGCGGTCCTGCTCGACGACGCCGGCCTCGTCCGGAGCCGGGACGTCCGGCATCCGCGCCTGGTGCGCGCTGCTGTCCGCCTCGGTCTGGAACGACGCGGACAGGCTGAAAATGCTCTCGCCGTTCTGGATCGCGACGACCCGGCGCGTGGTGAACGAACCGCCGTCGCGGGTGCGTTCGACCTCGTAGATGATCGGCATGTCGGTACGCCCGCCGCGGATGAAATAGCCGTGCAGCGAGTGCACGTGCCGCGCGCTGGGCACGGTCGCGCCGGCCGCGGTGAGCGCCTGCGCCGCGACCTGACCGCCGAACGCCCGCTGCGGCGAACCCTGGTGGCACCAGCCGCGGAACAGGTTCAGCTCGAGCGGTTCGAGCTTCAGCAACTGGTCTAGCCCGGTCCGGGTCGGATCGATCGTCGTCACCCGGCCAGTCTAAGCGCCTGCTCAGTCGCCCCGCGGCGTGAGCAGCGCCGCGACCGCGGCTGGATCCTCGACGTGCGCGTTGTGCCCGAGCCCGGACAGGACCACGGCCTCGGGAACGAGGGCGCGCAGCTGCTCGGGACGGCACATCGGATCGTTTTCGCCGGTGGCGAGCACCACAGGACAGCGCGCGGCCGCCAGCAGGCTCGGCAGATCCGGGCGGCCGACACCGAAGGCCGGTGAGTCCAGGGCCAGCCGCCAGCCGTCCGCGGTTTCGGTGACACCGTCTGGGTCTGCCGGAGCCAGGCCGATCAACCCGGCGACCTTCAGGTAGGCGGTTTCGGCCTCCTCTCGGGTTTCGAACAGTCGGGGCGGACGGGCTGCCATCGCGGCGGCGCGGGACAGGTCGTCTTCGCTCCACTCGACCTTGATGCCCACCGCCAGCACACTGCTGACGTCGAGGCCGTAGCGGCCGCTCGCCAGCTCCAGCGCGACGACACCGCCGAGCGAATGGCCGACGACAGCGACCGGGCCGGGCTCGTCGAAAGCATCGGCCACCGCGGCCGCGAGCGCCTCGAACGTGTACTCGGGCAGCTGCGGTGAGCCGCCGTGGCCGGGCAGATCCGGCACGAGCACTCGCCGGTCGAGCAGCCCGGTGAGGCCGTCCCAGACCGCGCCGGTGGCGCCGAGCCCGTGCAGGAGCAGGGCTGGCAGTTCGCCTTGTCCGGTGACGCGCAGCTTCAGCTTTTCCACCGGACGGATCTTTCCGCAGGCGGTGGTCTCGGGGCTAGGGTCGGAACGTGTCGAGTGCTGTCATCGCCGACCCGGACACCTACGTCACGGGCGTGCCTTACGACCTGCTTGCCCGCCTGCGCCGGGAAACGCCGGTGACGCGCATCGGCGACTTCTGGGCGGTGCTGCGCCACTCCGACGTGCGGCACGTGCTCCGCACCCCGGCGGTGTTTTCGTCGCAGCTCGGCGGAACCCAGATCCGCGACCCGGCCAGCGCCGAGGACATCCGGTACGTGCGCCGGATGATGCTCAACATGGACCCGCCCGAGCACGGCAGGCTGCGTGGGCTGCTCACAAAAGCGTTCACGCCGCGCGCGGTCGGCCGGATCGCGGAACGGATCGAAGGCTGGGCACACGATCTCGTCGCGGCGGTGGCCGATCGCGGCGAATGCGATTTCGCCAAGGACATCGCCGCCGACCTTCCGTTGCTCACGCTCGCCGAGGTGTTCGGCGTGCCCGAGCAGGACCGCCGGCTGATGTTCGACTGGAGCAACCGCGTGATCGGCTTCCAGGACGCCGAATACGCGGTGAGCGCGACCGTCAAAGCCGACGACGTCACCGACCTCGCCCGCGCCGCGCTGGCCGTGCGCCCGGAACCCGGACCCGACGGCCGGATGCCGGATCCGCGCAGCCGCGCCGGAATGCCTGATCTCTACGCCTACGCGCACGCGCTTGGGGAGCACAAACGCGCGCACCCCGGCGACGACGTGATGAGCAACCTGATGCAGTACGTGGACGACGACGGCGGCCGTGTGTCGATTGAGGAGTTCGAGAACCTCTTTTGGTTGTTTTCCGTAGCTGGCAACGAAACCCTGCGCAACGGTCTGCCCGGCGGGATGGCCGCGTTGCTCGCGCATCCCGAGCAGTACCGCAAGCTGCTCGACGACCGGAGCCTGCTGCCCGGCGCGGTCGAAGAGATGCTGCGCTGGCACACGCCGGTGATGCACTTCCGCCGCACCGCGACGCAGGACACCCGACTGTCCGATGTGGACATCAAGGCCGGGGACAAGGTCGTGGTGTGGTTTTCCTCGGCCAACCGCGACGAGACGGTCTTTCCGGATCCGGACGTGTTCGACGTGACGCGCGCACCGAGCGAACACCTGACGTTCGGCCACGGCCCGCATTTCTGCCTCGGTTCGCACCTCGCGCGGACGCAGATGCGGGCGTTGTTCGCGGCGGTGTTCGACCAGCTCGGCGAGGTCCGTCTCGCGGGCGAACCCCGCCGGCTGCGGTCGAACTTCCAGAACGGCCTCAAGAGCCTCCCGATCCGCTGGGACTGACCGGCTCAGCCGAAGCCGACGAGCGAAAGCCAGCGGTCCAGGTACACCGTGTCGCCGGCGCGGTGCGCGACCTCCGACGACAACCTGCCGTAGACCATCAGCAGCAGGTCGCCCAGCGGCGCGGCCGCGGTGACCGCCGTGTTCTCCGGCGGGCCCGGGCACCAGGCCGGTCGATCGCCGGTGAGATCGACCGTCCAGGAACTCGCGTGGTCGGTCGGTGCGAGGTGGATCGTGCGGTCCGGGCCCAGCAGTTCGCGCCGTTCGGGTACGTGCTCCAGCAGCTGCGGCAGCGACCCGAGTTCCAGCCATTCCTCCATCGCGTCGTGCGCGACTTCCGGCGTGACGGTGAATTCCCCGCCCGCGGCCAGCGTCGCGTCGGCGCGGTGGATCAGCGTCTCGTTCATGAACCGGCGCGCGTAGAACGCTGCTCTCGGCGGCCCGTTCGGCACCGGTGTGAATACCTCCGCGTCCGGACCCGCTTCGCGCAGCGTCGCCACCAACGCCTTCGCCCCGTCCACGAGCCACGATGCCGGGCGCGGGGTGTTCACCGGATTCTGGAGTCCGTCGGCCTGCAGCCAATGGTCGGCCCGCGTGCGCACGATTTCTTCCGCCCATCGGTGCCCGGTGCTGACGTGATCGAGCAGTTGCCCGAGGTTCCATTCCGGGCACGCCGCGACCCGCGCCGTCCGGTCCGCGCCTTCGACGGCCGCGGCGAGCAGTTCCGTCTGCCGCACGATCTCCGCGCAACGCTCGTGGAAGTCCATCGGGTGTCCTTTCCGGTTCAGATCCGCTGACACCAGACAGTCGGAGCCGACGCGGCTGACCAGACACCGCGGCCGGAGAAGCGGGAGAAACTGGGTTACTCCACGCTCCAGGCGTCTCCCCATTCCGCGTCGCGAGCGGCGCGGTAACGGACGCCGTGCCGCTTCGACACGACGGTGCCGGGCGCGAGCCCGTCGGCCGTGCAGAGGTCGAGTTGCACGAACCCCTTGTGCTTGCGCGGATGCCGGATGATCCGGGCCGACGGACGGTCGACTGGTGCCGACGTGGCCGCCACGTACGAAAACTTTTCGTCCTCGAATCCCAGAGTGCCGGACTTGATCCGCCGGTGCACCCCGCTTCGGGGCAGCCGGGCGGAGAAGTGGCACCAGTCCTCGCCCGGCTTGATCGGGCAGACGTCGTCGTGCGGGCACGGCGCCACCACGCTGCGGCCCATCTCGCGCAGAACGTCGCGAGCCTCGCGGATCCGCTCGAATCCGGCCGGCGTTCCGGGCTCGATGAGCACGACGGTGCCAGCCTTGGCAGCGAGCCACTGGACGATGTCGGTACGGCCGCGTTCGGGCAGTTCGCCGAGGACGTACGAGAGAGTGACCAGGTCGGCCTCCGGCGCGGCTGACGCGGAATCGACCAGCCCGCGCTGCCAGACCGCGGTGCGGACGGCCGGTTCGTCGGCGTTCGCCGCCAGCTTGCGCCCCAGCGCCAGCGCGGCCGCCACCTGCTCCAGGACAGTGCACTTCTCCAGCGACGGCCAGACGCCGGCCGCTGCCCACACCGCCGCTCCGGTGCCGCCGCCGATGTCGACGTGGGTCTTCGGGGCGAACCCGGGCGCGGCGGCAGCCACCTCGCCCAGCACGGCGCTGACCGCCGCGTACGTCGCTGGCATCCGGTACCCGGCGTACGCGGCGACATCCAGCTCAGACGAGAGGATCGGCGACGTCGCCGAGTCGCCTTGTCGATAACGCTTGCTGAGCCGGTCCACGGCCTGCGCGAGCCGGGATTCGGGGAACCGGCCGAGCTCGTCGTCGAGGGCGGCGCGGAGACGTTCGGGGAGTACTGCCACGGACAACGATTCTCCCACGCCCGTTTTGTCCGCCGAAGTTCGCCTGACCTGCTAGTTTCGCGACCGGGAAAAAAGTTTGAGGATCGTGTCGATCCGGCCGCGGCCCGTTCGACGCAGGGGTGAAGGCAAGCCGAGAGCGAAGGGGAACCGAAGATGCGATTCATGGTGATCATGAAGGCCAGCGAAGAGAGCGAATCGGGCCAGCTGCCGAGCACCGAACTGCTCGCCGAGATGGGCAAGTTCAACGAGGAACTCGTGCGGGCCGGCGTGATGCTCGCCGGCGAGGGACTGGCCCCCAGCTCCCAGGGCGCCCGGGTGAAGTTCTCCGGCGACAGTGAGCCGAGCGTGGTCGACGGGCCGTTCGCCGAGACCAAGGAGCTGATCGCCGGATTCTGGATCCTCCAGGTGCGTTCGCTCGAGGAAGCGGTGGAGTGGATCAAGCGCGTGCCCAACACCGACGGCGCGCACCACGAGATCGAGATCCGGCGGATCTTCGAGGCCGACGACTTCGGCGACAACCTCACCCCGGAACTGCGGGACGCCGAAGAGAAGCTGCGCGAGCAGGCCGCGCAGAACTGATGCGGTTCATGGTGCTGGTGAAAGCCAGCGAGGATTCGGAAGCGGGAGCTTCGCCCAGCCCCGAGCTGATCGAGCAGATGGGCCAGTTCAACACCGAACTCGCCGAATCCGGCCACCTCGTGCAGGCCGCCGGGCTGACGCCCAGCTCGGCGGGCGCCCGGCTGCTGTGGTTCGAAGGGGAGGCGGAGCCGGGCGTGGTCGACGGCCCGTTCGCCGAGACCAAGGAACTCGTCGCCGGCGTGTGGATTCTGGAGGGGGAGTCGGTCGCCGAAATCGTCGAGCTGATGAAGCGGGCGCCCAACCCGGACCGGCGGGCGGGCACCGTCGAGATTCGCCCGATGGCGGGCGAGCTCTGACTCCGCGCCCGCCCGAGGGTTGCCTCGGGCGGGCCGGGCCGGTCTGATGGGCCGGTGGACACGCGAAATGCGGTAGAGGCCGTTTGGCGGATCGAGTCGGCGCGGGTGATCGCCGGTCTCGCGCGGATGACCCGCGACGTGGGCCTCGCGGAGGAGCTGGCGCAGGACGCGCTCGTCGCCGCGCTCGAACAGTGGCCGGAGACCGGGGTGCCGCGCAACCCGGGCGCCTGGCTGATGACGATCGCGAAGCGGCGGGCCATCGACCTGTTCCGGCGCAACGAAACCTTCGGCCGCAAGCTGGACGAGATCGGCCGGGAGGCCCAACAACTCGGCGAGGGCGTGCTGCCTGACTTCGACGCCGTGCTCGACGACGAGCAGATCGAGGACGACCTGCTGCGGCTGGTGTTCACCGCGTGCCACCCGGTGCTGTCCGCCCAGGCGCGGGTGGCGCTCACGCTGCGCATGCTCGGCGGGCTCAGCACCGACGAGATCGCCCGTGCCTTCCTGGTGAAGGAATCCACTGTCGCGCAACGCATCGTGCGGGCGAAGAAGACGCTTGCCGAGGCCAAGGTGCCGTTCGAAACCCCGGTGGGCGACGAGCGCGTGGCACGGGTGCCCGCCGTGCTCGAAGTGATCTACCTGATCTTCAACGAGGGCTACTCCGCCACGCGCGGCGACGACTGGATGCGGCCCGCGCTGTGCGAGGACGCGCTGCGGCTCGGCCGGGTGCTGGCGGGCCTGATCCCCGGCGAACCGGAAGTGCACGGCCTGGTGGCGCTGATGGAGATCCAGGCGTCGCGCTCGGGGGCGCGCACCGGCCCGAACGGCGAACCGGTGCTGCTGATGGACCAGGACCGCAGCCGCTGGGACCGCCTGCTGATCCAGCGCGGCCTCACCGCGCTGGCCCGGTCCGAACGGCTGGCGGACGGCACATACGGGCCGTATTCCGCGCAGGCCGCGATCGCCGCGTGCCACGCCGTGGCGGTCACGCCGGAGGAGACCGACTGGGCGCGGATCGCGGCGCTGTACGCGGGGCTGGCGCAGCTCACGCCGTCTCCGGTGATCGAGCTGAACCGGGCCGTCGCGGTCTCGATGGCCGAGGGACCGGAAGCCGGGCTGGTGCTGGTGGACAAATTGCTGACCGAGCCCGCGCTGAAGAACTACCACCTGCTGCCGAGCGTGCGCGGCGACTTTCTGTACAAGCTGGGCCGCCGCGACGAGGCGCGCGCCGAGTTCGAGCGCGCGGCGAAGATGACCGGCAACGAGCGGGAGCGCGCGTTGCTTCTGGATCGGGCCGAGTCGTGCAGCAAGCTGGAAGCGGGAACGAGGTAGCGGGGCACCGTGCGGTGCGGGAGTGCTCGTCATGCCCGCAACGGTCCACCGCGAGCCCGACAATTCCCGGCCCTGCCACCAGCCATCCCCAGGGTTGTCCACAAGTCGACACGCCTGTGGACAACCTGTTTCCGCTGGTAGAAGCGGCGAACAACCGGCAAGAAACCCGATCCGGTGAAAAGATCAGCGGTTTCGCACGTACCCCAGCCGCATCGACAACGCGGCCGCCGTCCCGGCCACCGTCGCACCCAGTTCGTCCGCCCGGCGCATCACCCGAGGCGCCGGCCCGGCGACGCTGATCGCCGCGATCGGACGCCCCGAGTGGTCCCGCACGGCCGCCGCGACACAGCCGACGTCCGGCTCGTTCTCCAGGTCGTCCACGGCCCAGCCGCGCCGCCGCGTGCGCGCCAGCTCGTCCAGCAGCCGGACCGGATCGTTGATGGTCTTGAGGGTGAGGCTGTCCAGCTTCATCCGGCGCACGCGCTCCACCCGATCGGCTTCCGGCAGCGCGGCGAGCCAGGCCTTGCCCAGCGACGTCGCGTGCTGCGGCCGTCGAGTGCCGAGGCGGCAGGAGAGCGTGACCGCGCTGGCACTGCGTTCGGTCGCGACGTAGACCATCGCGTCGTTGTCCGGCACCGCGAGGTACGTCGTCTCCCCGGAACGCTCGGCCAGCGCGGTGAGATACCGCGGCGCGCAGCGGTGCAGGTCGGTCGCCGCCATCGCGCGGGCGCCCAGCTCGACCAGTCGGGTGCCGAGCCGCACGCGTCCGGTGACGGTGTCCGCCTCCAGGTACTCCAGCCGCTTCAGGGTGCCGACGATCCGGTACGCCGCGCTGCGCGACAAGCCCAGCTGGCGGGCGAGCGCGTTCGTGGAGATTTCCTGGTGCTGCCCGACGTGCTCGAGCACCGCGAGCCCACGCTCCAGGGTGCCGCTTTGGTCCAGCCCGCGTACTGCTGCGTCCACGTTCGCCCTCCGCCTGTCGCTCTGCGTTCCCGGTCACCGGTGCGTGGTGCCATCAAGCGGGGTTGGACGCTAACACCTCCGATGTATGGACGGAAGATCTTGACCGATCCTTGTCATTCGGCGACGTAAAGGTTGCGCCGAATGGTTCAACCTCCGATCGGTAAGACTGCTTACAAAGGGTAACGGAGACTGGAGTCACCCTCTCAGGGAAATCACAGCGCCTGTGACGCACGGTTTGCGTGATGTCTACACGTCTGCGTACCCGGGCGTCGGTCGCCGCCGGGCGGCTGACCGCGTGGTTTTCCCGTACCGCCCGGCTGGGCCGCGGCGGGGTGATCGGCGGCCGCGTCACGCTGCGGCTCGACCCCAAGGCGCTGCGCAGGCTCGGCCGCGATCGCACAGTCGTGATCATCACCGGCACGAACGGCAAAACCACTACCTCGCTGATGCTTACCCGCGCGCTCGAAGCGCTCGCCGAGGTCGCGCACAACGGCGACGGCGCGAACATGCCCGACGGCCTGGTCGCCGCGCTCGCCGCGAGCCCGGACGCGCCGTACGCGGTGCTGGAGGTGGACGAAACTTACGTTCCCTGGGTGGCCGAACAGGTGCAGCCCGCGGCGCTCGTGCTGCTCAATCTCAGCCGGGACCAGCTCGACCGCGTAGGCGAAGTCCGGATGATGGAGCGCGACCTCCGCGCCGCCTTCGCCGGGCTGTCGCGCACGGTCGTGGTCGCGAATTGCGACGACGTCCTGGTCACCTCGGCGGCTTCGGCGGCGGCGCGCCCGGTGTGGGTCGGTACCGGACGGCGCTGGTCGGGCGATTCCGTCTCCTGCCCCCGCTGCGGCGGCGCGATCACCCACACGGATCGCGAATGGCGGTGTGCGGTCTGCGCGTTCGCTCGCCCGGAGCCAACCTGGACCCTCGACGGCGACCTGGTCCACACGCCCGGGGGCCGGCAAGTGGACCTCGACCTGCGCCTGCCGGGCGAGGCCAACCGGGCCAACGCCGCTCTCGCGCTCGCCGCCGCGCATTGCGTCGGCGTGCCGCCGCACACCGCCGCGGCCCGGCTGCGCACGATCACCGATATCGGCGGGCGATACCGCACGATTCGCCGCACCCGGCATTCGGTGCGGCTCATGCTTGCGAAAAATCCGGCTGGGTGGGCCGAAACGTTGCGTGTGCTCGACGAGGACACCCCGGTCGTCGTCGCGGTCAACGCGCACGAGGCGGACGGCCGCGACCTGTCGTGGCTCTGGGACGTGCACTTCGAGCGGTTGCGCGGCCGTCAGGTCGTCGTCGCCGGAGAGAGATCCGCGGACCTCGCGGTGCGGCTTTGCTACGCCGAGGTGCCGCATTGGTCGGCCCCGGACCCGGTCAGCGCGATCGACACGCTGCCGCCGGGCGGGGTCGAACTCGTCGCGAACTACACCGCTTTCCGCGACCTGGTCGACCGGTTGCCCGATGTCTGATTCGACCGTCGGCATCGGCCTCCTGCTCCCCGAGGTGCTGGGGACGTACGGCGATTCCGGCAACGCGCAGGTGCTCTGCAAACGCTTGCAATGGCGAGGTTACGAGGCCGAGGTGGTGCCGGTCTCGCTCGACTCCGCGGTTCCGTCCACTTTGGACCTCTACCTGCTCGGCGGCGGCGAGGACATGGCGCAGGTGCTGGCCGCGGACTTCCTGCGCGACTCGCCGGGGCTGCGGAGCGCGGCGAACGCGGGACGTCCGGTGTTCGGCGTGTGCGCCGGCCTGCAGATCCTGGGCACGCGCTTCCTCGGCGTCGACGGCATCGAGCATGCCGGGCTGGGGCTGCTCGACCTGGTCACCGAGCCGTCGCAGCAGCGCGCGGTGGCCGAGTTGATCATCGAACCGAACCTGCTCGAGACTCCGTTGACCGGCTTCGAGAACCATCAGGGCGCGAGCGTGCTCGGACCGGGCAGCGCGCCGCTCGGCCGCGTCGTCCGCGGCACTGGCAACGGCGACGGCACGGAGGGTGCGGTTACTGACCACGTCCTCGGCACCTATCTCCACGGCCCGGCGCTGGCACGCAATCCAGAGCTGGCTGACCTGCTGTTGACCTGGGTGCTAGGCCACGCGCTGAAGCCGTTGGACCTGGCAGAAGTGGACACGCTGCGCTCGGAACGGCTGGCTGCACGCCGCGCCCGATGACGTCTCTCGCTGCTCGTTACGCTGCGTGCGTGAGACTTCTCGCTGCAGCAGGCGTCCGGATGCGGACCACCGGGGTTGCCGTGCTCGCGCTTGCGCTGGCCATCGCGACCGCGTGCGTCGTCGTGGTGCTCCTGCTGCAGCAGTCGCTCGACCGAAGCGTCACCGAAAGCGCGCGAAGTACGGCGCGGCAGGTTGCCGTTCAACTCGTGCGCGCGGGCGCGCGAGACCTGTCACCTAGCGACGTCGCGAGCACCGGTGACACTGAAGCCGTGACGCAGGTCCTCGGGCCGCGAAGCACACCTATCGCGAGCGATCCGGCGATTGTCGGCCGTCCGGCTATCACCGCCGCGCGCCCGGCTCCAGGGCAAGAAACCGTCGAGACGCTGCCGCTCGGTTTAGACGGCGACGGCAGCGACTACCGCTTGGTCTCGGAAGGCGTCAACGGGCCGGGCGGACCGTTCACCGTCATCTCCGCACGGTCGCTTGAGCCAGTCACCGAAGCGTCTGCGCGGCTTACGCTGCTGCTAGGGCTGATCTCGCTGCCACTGCTCGGTATCGCTGGTTTCGCGGTGTACCGCTCGGTCGGGTCCGCGCTGCGACCGGTTGAGCGGATGCGGCGCACAGTCGCCGAGATCTCGACGCGCGACCTCGCGTTGCGCGTGCCGCTGCCGCCTGGCGGCGACGAGGTGCACCGGCTCGCTGTAACGCTGAACGAGATGCTCGAACGGCTCGGTTCCGCGCAGGCCGCGCAACGCCGCTTCGTCGCCGACGCGAGCCACGAGCTGCGCTCACCGTTGTCGACCATCAGCACCGCGCTCGACGTTTCGAACCAGCACCCGGAGACCACCAACGAACTGGTGCCGGTGATCACTCGCGAGACCGCGCGCCTGCGAGAGCTGGTTGACGACCTCCTGATGCTCGCGCGCACCGACGACGCCACAGACCGTCCTGCACGTACTGAGGTTGATCTGGACGACATCGTCCGCGCCGAAGCCGAACGCGTACGCGGCGAAGCAGCTGTCGAGATCGAAGTGCGTGCAGGACCCGCGAAGGTGCGCGGTAGCGAGGCGCAGCTGCGTCGCGCCGTACGCAACCTCGTCGACAACGCTTGCGGGCACGCGCGCGAGCGGATCCGGATTGCGAGTTCGGTGCAAGATGAGATGGTCGTGGTGGAGGTGAGCGACGACGGCCCGGGAGTCGCCGAGGAGGACCGGGAGCGGGTGTTCGAGCGGTTCATGCGGCTGGACGCGTCACGGCGGCGGGGCGGCACCGGGCTGGGCCTGTCGATCGTGGCCGGCATCGCGGCCCGGCACGGCGGCCGCGCGCGGTACGTCGACGTGGCCGATCCGAGCTACCCGGGCGCGCACTTCGTGATCGAACTGCCGAGCATCGAACTGCCCCGGATCGAGGAGGACTGAGCATGCGGTTGCTGATCGTGGAGGACGAGCTGGAGTTCGCCGAAACCCTTCGCCGCGGCCTGGTCGCCGAGGGGTTCACGGTGAACGTGGCGCACACCGGCCGGGACGGGCTCTGGTCGGCGATGGAGCACGATTACGACGCCGTGGTGCTCGACATCATGCTTCCCGAGCTTTCCGGTTACGAAGTGCTGAAACGCTTGCGCGCCGGGGAGAATTGGACGCCGGTGCTGATGCTGACGGCGAAGGACGGCGAGTACGACGAGGCCGATGCCTTCGACCTCGGCGCGGACGACTATCTCTCGAAACCGTTCTCGTTCGTCGTTTTGCTGGCTCGGCTGCGGGCGCTGCTTCGCCGGGGTGCGCCGGCTCGTCCGGCGGTGTTGACCGCTGGGGATCTGCAGCTCGACCCGGCCGCGCGCACTGTCCACAGAGGAGAGACGCGGATCGAGTTGACCGCGCGCGAGTTCGGGCTGCTGGAGTTTTTGCTGCGGCGGCAGGGGGCGGCGCTGACCAAGAACGAGATTCTCGGCCACGTGTGGGATGCGCATTACGAGGGGGACGAGAACGTGGTCGAGGTTTACGTCGGGTATTTGCGGCGGAAGATCGACGCGCCGTTCGGAACCCGGACGATCGAGACGGTGCGCGGGGTGGGGTACCGGCTAGTCGGATGAGCGGGCACGTCCTTTTCCTCAATGGCACGTCCAGTTCCGGCAAGTCCAGTATCGCGGCGGAATTGCTGGATTTGCTGCCGGGACCGTATTTCTACGTGCCGAGGGATGCGATCAACAGCATGCGCTCGCGAACGCAGACGCCCGAATTCGGCACGCCGGAGTTCGACGAGGTTTTCGAACGGACTGTGCGCGGCTACCACCGAATGCTGGCCGGGCTCGCGGCGGCGGGAAACGGGGTGATCGCCGACCACGTACTGAGGCCGCATTGGCTTGCCGACTGCCTGGAAGTATTGCGGGAGCAGGAAGTTACCTTCGTGGGCGTGCACTGCCCGCTGCCGGAACTGCGGCGGCGAGAGCAGGCGCGAGGCGATCGTCCCGCCGGGCTAGCAGAACAGCAATACGCGGTCGTACATGCCCATGGCGATTACGACCTCGAATGCGACACGTCAGTGCACAGTCCGCGAGAATGCGCGCAACTCATCGCGGACTTCGTCGCGAAACCCGGTCGTTCGCAAGCGTTCACCCGATTAAGCCAGTGAAATCCCCGCCACCGCACGCACCACAGCAGTGCACCGGTCCTCGACATACTCCAACCCGGCGTCAGAAGCGATCTGCCGTGCCTCCGCCGACACAAGCCCCTGCTGCAACCACAACGCCTTAGCCCCGATCGCCACCGCGGAACGCGCGATGTCCGGCGCTTCCTCAGCCGGACGGAAGACGTCCACCAGATCCACCGGCTCCGGAATCTCCTCCAGCGATCGGTACACCTTCTCCCCGAGCAGTTCAGTCGCCGACGGATGCACCGGGATGATCCGGAAACCGTGCGCCTGCAGGGAAGCCGGTACGCCGTGCGCGGCCTTGCCCGGGTCGCGACTCAGTCCGACGACAGCGATAGTGCGCGCGTTGGCGAGGATTTCTTCGGGCTTCATACTTTCCTCAACACTCCAAGACAGCGAGGGATTCCACGACAGTCACAAGCGCCACAACCGCAGGCCGCGAACGCGATAGACCGGCCACAGCACCTGCCACGGCGACCGTCGCAGGAAGGCGGAACTGCACACGAGAACATTGCGAGCGACAGTGGACGCGACCTCGTGCCGGTCCGGCCACGCTTCGCCGCGGGCACCGAGCGCTAGGCGAAAGACAGTCAGCAGACCGCGTCCCTGCACGTCATAGCGGGCGCCGGTGTCGCCCGCATCGGGCAGGAGCCGGGCGATTTCCACGCGAAAGGCACCACCAACCGCCGCGCCCGCCGGTACATCGGCAACGCTGCCCACGATCGCCCGGCCATGCAGCCGACGCGCGAATCGCGTGAGCAGCCGTCGTTCCCACCAGGGCAGCAAGCGGCGGTGAGCCAGCAGCGCGGCACACTCGCCGTGGCCGAGGGCGAAGATCTCGGCGAGATCGTCGTATCGGCTGATCGCGGTCGGCTCCGCCAGATGCAGCCGCACCTCGAAGCGGACCCGCGCGATCAGCTCGTCGATCGCTTCCCGCCGGTCGAGCCGTGCTTTCTGCCGCGAAGCCGCCCAGTCGCCCATGGGCACCCACTCTGATCCCGGCAGTGCACCGAGTCCAGTGGTTCAGCCGATCTTCGAGCCGTACATCTCGCCGAGGTCGTCCGCGATCAGCTCGATCCGGGCGCCGTCCGGGTCGGCGAAGTAGATCGACGTGCCGCTTTCTTCCTGGTACTTCACGCCGGCGGCGTCGAGCCGCGAACGCGCGCCCGCCCAGGCTTCCGGAGTGAGCGACAGGGCCAGGTGGTGCAGCCCGCCGAGCACCTCCGCGTACGGGCCGAGGTCGAGGCCGGGCAGGTCGAAGAACGCGACCGCGTTGCCGTTGCCGACGTCGAAGAAGAAGTGGCTCGACCCCGGGTAGTCGCGGTTCTCGATCAGCTCGGTGAGCGGGAAACCGAGGATGTCCTGGTAGAAGGTGATCGTCCGCTCGACGTCGCTGGACAGCAGCGCGGTGTGGTGGATGCCGCGGCCCACGGTCGCCGGGCGTTCCGCGGCGGGGTGCAGATGCTGGTCCCGCAGCCGGTCGCGGGTTTGCGCGAGCTGGGCGACTTCGGTCTCGGTGGGTGCCATTTCGGGTCACGTCCTCTCTGGGAGCCAACACGAAGAACCGTACGCCGACAAACTCTCGCGAGCAAGAGGTTTCTAAGTAAGAGAAGTAACTCGTACCGGTGAATGGAACGAACGGGTTGGCTCAGCCGGCGCGGTCAGGCAAAGTTCGGCCCGTGGAACCCGCTGAGCTGCAGGACGCCGTCGCGCTGCTGACGAGCGCGTACGAGCGCCACGAGCCGATCGATCCGCTCGTGAAGACCTTCCCCGACGGCACCGTCGAAGACGCCTACCGCGTGCAGCAGGAGCAAGTCCGCGCGTGGGTGGCGGCGGGCGACGTGGTGCGCGGCCACAAGGTCGGCCTCGCCTCCGCGGCGATGCAGCGCCAGATGGGCGTGAACCAGCCCGACTTCGGGCACCTGACCAGCTCGATGTTCCTGCTCGAACACCAGCCGATCCCGACGACGCGGTTCCTGCAGCCGCGCATCGAACCGGAGATCGCGTTCGTGCTCGGCGCTCCGCTGCGCGGTCCGGGCGTGACTGTCGCCGACGCCGTCCGCGCGGTCGACTTCGTACTTCCGTCGCTGGAGATCGTCGATTCGCGGGTCCGGGACTGGAAAATCTCGATCTTCGACACCGTCGCGGACAACGCGTCGTCCGGCGGTGTCATCCTCGGCAGCAGCCCGACTAACCTGCGCGACGTCGACCTGCGGCTCGCCGGCTGCACGCTGCACGTCAACGGCCAGCTCGCGGCCACCGGCGCGGGCGGCGCGGTGCTGGGTTCGCCGATCAACGCACTGGTGTGGCTTGCCAACACCGTCGGCCCGCTCGGCGTGAAGCTGGAACCCGGCCACGTCGTCCTGCCCGGTTCGATGACCGCCGCGCAGACCGTCCGCCCCGGCGACACCGTCGTGGCGACCATGGCCGGCCTGGGCAGCGTGACCGCGGTGTTCGCTCCGGAGGAGGAAAAGTGACCGCCGAAATCGTTGCCGCAGCGCAGGAATTGCTCAACCGGACGGAAGAAAGCGCGCAGCTCACCGACACTTGGCCGGACCTCGACCTCGCCACCGCCTACGCGATCCAGGACGAGGCTCTGCGGCTGCGTCAGGAACGCGGCGAGACGTTGATCGGGGTAAAGCTCGGGCTAACGTCGCGGGCGAAGCAGCAGCGGATGGGCGTCGAAGAACCCCTGCTCGCGTGGCTGACCGACGCGATGGTGCTGCCCGCGGGCGCGCCGACGCCGCAGCTCATCCACCCGCGCGCGGAGCCGGAATTGGTGTTCGTGCTCGGCGAGCGACTCGCCGGTCCGGGCGTTACCGCGGCTACCGCTCTGGGCGCGGTTTCCCAGGTATACGGCGGAATCGAGATCATCGACAGCCGTTACCGCGACTACCGGTTCACCCTGCCGGACGTCGTCGCGGACAACGGATCGTCAGCTCTGTTCGGGCTCGGCTCGGTCGGCCGCCCACCGTCCTCTTTGGACCTGTCGCTGGAAGCCGCACTGCTCGAAGTGGACGGTCAGATCGTCGACACCGCGACCGGTGCCGCGGTTCAGGGACACCCGGCCGAGGCGTTGGCATTGGCGGCGAATTCCTTGGCCGCACGCGGTTTGGCGCTGGAACCGGGCTGGCTCGTGCTGACCGGCGGGATGACCGACGCCGTCGAACTGCGGCCCGGCTCTCGCGTCGCCGCGCACTTTTCGAACCTGGGTTCGGTGACGATCAGCGGGTAGCGAGCCGTTTGATCCCGGAGATCACGCGCGGCCACACTTCGCGCGGCAGGTCGTGTCCCATGCCGGGCACGAGGTCGAGGTCGGCACCCAGCGCGCGGGCGGTCGCGCGGCCGCCGGACACGTGCACGAGCGGGTCCGCCGTACCGTGAATCACCAAGGACGGCAAGGAAAGCCGGCGCAGATCGGCGGTCCGGTCGCGGGAGGACAGGATCGCGGCGAGCTGCCGGAACACGCCCGCCGGGTTGAGGCCCCGGTCGTACGTGCGTTCCGCGCGCTCGCGGAAGTGGTCCTCGTCGAACACGTAACCGGGCGAGCCGATCAGCCTGGACGTGCGCACCAGTTGCGTTACGTAGTCCTCGCGCGTGCGCGGTCCCGGGGCCAGCATCGCGAGCGCGGCGCGCGGGCTGGGCAGGCCGACGGTGCGCGCGCCGGTGGTCGACATGATCGAGGTCAGCGTCCGCACGCGCTCCGGATGCCGGATCGCGAACTCCTGCGCGATCATTCCGCCCATCGACGTGCCGACGACGTGTGCGCGTTCGATGCCGAGCGCGTCGAACAGTTTGCCCGCGTCGTCGGCCAGATCGCCGAGCGAGTACGGCGCGGACCGCAGGAAGTACGCGAGCGGCAGGCTGGCCCGGCCCGTCCACCACTGCGAGCGGCCGACGTCGCGGTTGTCGAACCGGTGCACGTGGAAACCGGCCTCGGCGAGCTGGACGCAGAACTCGTCGTCCCACCAGATCATCGGCGCGGCGAGGCCCATCACCAGCAGCAACGGCGGCGCATCCGGGTCGCCGAACGATTCGTGGCACAGGGTGATGCCGCCCGCTTCGATGGTCTGCTCGCTCATGGGGTCAGTCTCGCGCACTCCGGAGGTAGCGGGCACGGAGGAACGGGCGGAACTCGTCGGCGGACCCGAGCCGGACATCGATTTCGTGGGTGAGGACGTCCCCTTCGGGGGTGATCCGGTGGACCGCGACGCCGCGTTCGGTCTGCTTTTCGAGGTGCAGCGTGCCGTCGCGCCAGCCGCCGCGCGCGGGAGACGCGGGCGGGAAGCCGTAGCTGTCGAAGCCGAACCACAGCGTGTCGCCCGTTGTCGGGTCGACGGTGAAGACGTGGTGTCCCAGCATTCGCGTGCCGTCTTCGCGGGTCTGGACGTAGTCCTCCAGTACGGCGAATCCGTCGAGCGCGCGGCGGTAACTGCAGGTCGCGGTGGCGGTCGCGGCGGGAGCCCAGGGCGCGGCGGCGAGTTCTTCGGTGCCGGACCAGTCTCCGACGAGGGCGGCCAGGGCTTCGTGCGCGGCGCCGACGACGGGCATTTCCATGAGTGTCCCCCTAGGTTTCGACAGGTACCTGTCGAAGTGGAACACTAGCACGCATGTCATCGAGGACGCCCCGCGCGGAAAGCCTTACCCAGCTCGTCAACGAGGTCTTCGTGGCCAACGGCGCACTGCTGGCCGCAGGCGACGCACTTACCGCGGAAGGCGGGTTGACCGCCGCGCAATGGCAGGTCGTCGGCTTCCTCGAAGACGGTCCGGTGACCGCGGCGGAGCTGGCCCGGCGGCGGGGACTGCGGCGGCAAAGCGTGCAGGAGACGGTGAATCGCCTGCTGCGAGACGGAATGCTCTCCCGCGCCGACAATCCGGCGGACGCCCGCGCGCCGCTGCTGCGGCTCACCGCCAAGGCTCGGGCGGCGTTGCGCGTTCTTGGCTCTAGGCAGGCGGAATGGGCGGATGGCGTCGCTTCGCAGTTGCCGCTGGCAGACGTCGAGACGACCTTGCGCACGCTTCGCGCGTTGCGCGATCTGGTCTGAGCGAACCGCGGGTAGTACTCTCCCGCTAGAGCGATCTATCAAATCGCAAGGGGGCGAGCAGTATGGACGTTCTGCACGAGAAGGGACTCGGCCCGCTGCGGGTGATTCTGGCGTTCACCCTGGTCAGTACGGTCCTGCACTACACCCACAACGTCGTGCGCGCGGCGGACTACCCGCAGGTCCCGGGTATCAGCGTGCCGGTCACGCAGGTCGTCGTGGCTTTGAGCTGGGTGGTCTTCACCGTGTTCGGCGTGCTCGGTTATCGCGCCTACGTGCGCGGCCAGTACTGGCGATCGCTGGCGTTTCTGCTGGTCTACTCGCTGTCCGGACTGGCGAGCGCGGGGCATTTCCTGGTCGGCGTGCCGCAGATCCCGGCGTTCTGGTTCGCGACGATCTTCACCGACGCGTTCGCGGCGGTCGCGCTGTGGGTATTCGGGTGCTGGGCGGCGATGCGCCTCAACCGGGTGAGCGTCGGGCAAATGTCTACACAACATTGACGTTCGTTGAAAGCATGTAGACAATCGGGGGCGTGACCACCACCACACCTGTCACGTTCGAGCGGCATCCGGACACCTACCGGCACTGGCGGCTGACCGTCGATGGCGAGGTCGCCTGGCTGGAGATGGACGTCGACGAGCAGGGCGGCCTAGTGCCCGGGTACGAGCTGAAGCTGAACTCGTACGACCTCGGCGTCGACATCGAGTTCTACGACGCCACGCAGCGGCTGCGGTTCGAACATCCGCAGGTGCGCGCGGTGATCGTGACGAGCGCCAAGGACAAGGTGTTCTGCGCCGGGGCCAACATTCGGATGCTCGCCGCGTCGCCGCACGAGTGGAAGGTGAACTTCTGCAAGTTCACCAACGAGACCCGCAACGGCATCGAGGACGCGACCGAGTTCTCCGGCCAGACCTACGTCGCGGCGGTGAACGGCAGCTGCGCCGGCGGTGGCTACGAGATCGCGTTGGCCTGCGAAAAAATCCTGCTGGTGGACGACAACTCGTCCACCGTCGCGTTGCCCGAGGTGCCGCTGCTCGGCGTGCTGCCCGGCACCGGCGGGCTGACCCGCGTGGTCGACAAACGGCGCGTCCGCCGGGACCTCGCGGACGTGTTCGCCACGCGGCCGGACGGGGTCAAGGGCCGGACCGCGGTCGACTGGCGGCTGGTGGACGAGCTGGTGCCGCGCGTCGGGTTCCGCGAGAAGGTGCTGTCGCGGGCGCACGAGCTGGCCGCCGAATCCGACCGGCTGCCTGCCGAGCAGGGGATCGAGCTGGCGCCGCTGGAGCCGTCGATCACCGACGACGGAATCGAGTACCGGCACGTTCGCGCCGCGTACGATCGGCCGAACTCGCTGGTCACGCTCACCGTGCTCGGTCCTTCCGGAGAACCCGAACTGGACGGCTGGTTGTTGCGGCTGACGCGCGAAATGGACGACGCGATCCTGCGGCTGCGCACGAACGAACCGGACCTCGGTACCTGGGTGCTGCGCACCGAAGGCGATCCGGAGGCGGTGCTCGCGCACGAGGAGGTCGTGCTCAGCGGAAAAGACTGGCTGAGCAACGAAATCCTGCACTACTACAAGCGCACGTTGAAGCGGCTGGACGTCACGAGCCGCACCTTGATCGCGTTGATCGAACCGGGCAGCTGCTTCGCCGGGAGCCTGCTTGAGCTGGCCTTCGCGGCGGATCGGCAGTACCTGTTGGACGGGCCGCCGATCGACGACGAAGACTCGCCGGAACGCGCGTCAATCACCTTGTCCGAAGCCAATTTCGGCGTCTTCCCGATGGGCAACGGCCTGTCCCGGCTCGAGTCGCGGTTCTACGGCGACGACGACCACCTGACGTGGCTGGCCCGCGAACGCGACCGTCCGTTGAGCGCCGCCGAGGCCGTCGAACTCGGCCTGGTCACCGACGCGCCGGACGACCTCGACTGGGAGGACGAGATCCGGATCGCGCTGGAGGGCCGGGCCTCGCTGTCGCCGGACGCGCTCACCGGGATGGAGGCGAACCACCGGTTCGTCGGCCCGGAAACGATCGAAACCAAGATCTTCGGGCGGCTGACCGCCTGGCAGAACTGGATCTTCACCCGACCGAACGCCTCCGGTCCCGAGGGCGCGCTACGGCGCTACGGCACCGGGCAGAAGGCGGTCTTCGACAGGAAGCGGGTCTGAACGATGCCCGAAAAGATCGACTACGACGCCAAAATCCCGAACAACGTCCACCTCGCCGACGATCGAAGGCTGCAACGCGCGCTGGAGGGCTGGCAGCCGAAATTCATGAACTGGTGGGGCGAGATGGGTCCCACACTGGAGACCGAGGGCGTGTACCTGCGCACCGCGGTGAGCGTCGGCCGCGACGGCTGGGCGCACTTCGACCACGTGAACGTGCCGGATTACCGCTGGGGCATCTTCCTCGCCGAGCGGGAACCGGACCGGCGGATCGCGTTCGGCGAGCACGCGGGCGAACCGGTGTGGCAGCAGGTACCCGGCGAGTACCGCGCCGACTTGCAGCGGCTGATCGTGATTCAGGGCGACACCGAACCGGCGTCGGTCGAGCAGCAGCGGTTGCTCGGGCTCACCGCGCCGTCGCTGTACGACTTGCGCAATCTCTTCCAGGTGAATGTGGAGGAGGGACGCCACCTGTGGGCGATGGTCTACCTGCTGCACGCGTACTTCGGCCGCGAAGGCCGGGACGAGGCCGAGGGGCTGCTGCTGCGCAACTCCGGCAGCCCGGACGCGCCGCGCATCCTCGGCGCGTTCAACGAGGAAACGGCCGACTGGCTCGCGTTCTACATGTTCACGTACTTCACCGACCGCGATGGGAAATACCAGCTCGGCACGTTGAAGGAAAGCTCGTTCGACCCGTTGTCGCGCACCTGCGAGTTCATGCTCAAGGAAGAGGCGCACCACATGATGGTGGGCACCACCGGGGTCGACCGGGTGGTGCTGCGCAGCGCGGAGCTGATCCGCGAGCACGACACGTACGACATCGCGTCGCACGGCGGCATCCCGCTGGAGGTGATCCAGCGGTACCTGAACTTCCACTACACGGTGTCGCTCGACCTGTTCGGCAGCGAGACGTCGACCAATGCGGCGAACTACTACACCGCCGGGCTCAAGGGCCGCTGGCAGGAGGCGCGGCGCAAGGACGACCATAAGCTCACTGAAGATGCCCGCCTGCTCGACCGTCCGCGCGACGACGGGACCTGGACGTCCGAGGAACTGCAGGCCATCCTGCTGCTGAATCTCGACCTGCGCGGCGAGTACACCGCGGACTGCCAGACCGGGGTCAACCGGTGGAACAAGATCCTCAGCGACGCCGGCATCGACTTCCGGTTCGCGTTGCCGCACCCTGGTTTCAACCGCGAGGTCGGCATAAACTCCGGCCACCACGTTACTCCGGACGGCAGCATCGTCGACGAGTCCACGTGGGAGGCAGCGCGGCACCACTGGCTGCCGACTGCCGAGGATCTGACGTTCGTCCGGTCGCTCATGCACCCGGTGTACGAGCGCGGGAAGATCGCCAGCTGGGTCGCGCCGCCGAGGCAGGGCATCAACGGAAAACCTTTCGACTACGAGTACGTGTACCTCACCTGAGGGGGCACCCCGATGACGGTTCCCGCGCACTTCAACGCCGCGGAGTACCTGCTCGGCAGCGGCCGGCCGGACGCGCTCGCGGTCGTGTCGCCGCGGCGCACGCTCAGCTACGGCGAGCTGGCCGCCGAGACCCACCGGGTCGCGTCCGGACTGCGCGCGCTCGGCGTGCGGCCGGAGGAGCGGGTGATGTTCTGCATGGTCGACGACGTCGAACTGCTGAGCGGGATCCTCGGCGCGATGCTCGTCGGCGCGGTCGCGGTGCCGGTGTCCACAATGGTCACCGGGCTGGAACTGGGCCAGGTGCTCGCCGATTCGCGGGCGCGGGTGCTGTGCGTGTCCGGGGAGTTTTCGGCGCAGGCGGCAGGAGCGCTGACCGGTGCGCCCGAGGTGACCGACGTCGTGCTCGACCGGGCGGATCCGGCAGAATTCCCCGCCGGGGTGCGGACGCATCGGTGGCCGCTGACCGCTTCGGACGATGTGGTTGCCGCGCCGACCTGGGAGGATTCGCCCGCGCTGTGGCTGTACACCTCGGGCACGACCGGGCAGCCGAAGGGCGCGATGCACCGGCACGGGAGCATCCGCGCGGTGTGTTCGACTTACGCGTCGCAGGTGCTGGGAGTGTCCTCTTCGGACCGATTCCTGTCCGTTCCCAAACTGTTCTTTGCCTACGGGTTGGGCAATTCGGCGTTCTTCCCGCTCTCTTGTGGAGGGACGACGCTGCTGGAGCCGGCACGTCCGACGCCGGGGATCATCGCCGCGCGGGCGCGGGCGGATCGGCCGACGTTGTTCTTCGGAGTGCCGACGTTCTATGCGGCGCTGCTGGCCAGCGACGTGCCGGATGACTCGTTTTCCTCGGTGCGGTACGCGGTCTCGGCCGGAGAGCCGTTGCCATCAGCGCTGTTCACGCGGTTTCGTTCGCGGTTCGGGGTCGAGATCCTGGACGGGATCGGGTCGACCGAGGCGTTGCACATCTTCCTGTCCAACCAGCCGGGCGCGGTGCGGCCGGGGAGCACCGGCGTGGCGGTGCCGGGGTATTCCGTCGAGCTTCGGGACGAGCAGGGCACGGTCATTTCAGAGGCGGACCGGGCGGGCGAGCTGTTCGTGTCCGGCCCGTCCATCGCGACCGGGTATTGGGCGCGATACGAGACTACGAAACAGGTTTTCCAGGGACCGTGGCTGCGGACCGGGGACAGTTATGTGCGCAATTCGGACGGCACCTACACGTGTCTCGGCCGATTCGGTGACATGTTGAAGGCGGGCGGAATCTGGGTGTCTCCGTCCGAAGTGGAGGAACGACTGCTGCAACATCCGGCCGTTGCCGAGGTCGCGGTGGTCGCCGCGCCGGACGAGGACGGATTGGACAAACCGGTGGCGTGCGTGGTCGCCGCGCCTTCGGCCACTGTGGACGCTGAGGAGCTGATCGAATTTTGTCGCGAGGGCTTGGCGGCGTTCAAGCGACCGCGCGGGGTGGTGGAGATGGCCGAACTGCCGAAGACGGCGACCGGGAAGATCCGGCGGAACGTGATCCGCGAAATGGTGCGCGAGTCGCTGCTCGTGCCGCAGCCGCAATCGTGATCGACTGGCCGGCATGATCGACGAGCACTTCGTGGTGGACGCCCACGTGCACACCCCGCGACTGCCTACGCTCAAGCCCGCGTGGCTGGACTGGGCGCGCGACTTCGCCGGCGAGTACCCGTGGCGCACGGTGTACGACGCGGACGGCACGGTGATCCCCGCGGCGATGGACGACCTCATGGCGAGCGAGGGCGTCGACCGGGTGCTGTTGTTTTGCGAATACAGTCCGCGGGCTACCGGCATCCAGGCGATTGAAGACAATCTTCCGTTGGTCGCCTACAACCCGGAGCGATTCCGGCTGGT
The DNA here is from genome assembly GCF_003385235.1 of Amycolatopsis circi. Taxonomy (GTDB): domain Bacteria; phylum Actinomycetota; class Actinomycetes; order Mycobacteriales; family Pseudonocardiaceae; genus Amycolatopsis; species Amycolatopsis circi. The sequence continues at coordinate 133,082 of NZ_PQIA01000019.1, forward strand.
GGCGAACGTCAACCCGCATCTGCACCATCCGCTGGTCGACGAGGTGGAACGGCAGATCGCGCTGGGCGCGGTGGCGCTGAAGATCCACCCGGTGCACGGAGCGTTTTCCCCGGCGGACAAGGAGCTGTACCCGGTCTACGCCTTGTGCGCCGAACGTGGGGTTCCGGTGATCCTCCACTCCGGACTGTCGGTTTTCCCCGGATCCCGTGCTGGCTATGGGGATCCCGCGCTGCTGTCCGATGTGGTCGAAGACTTCCCGTCGGTGAACTTCGTGTTCGCGCACGGCGGTCGAGGCTGGTGGTACGACGTGGCGGCGTTCATGGCCCAGGCGAGGCCGAACGTCTGGCTCGACCTCGCCGGGCTGCCGCCGAAGAAGCTGCCGGAGTACTACGCGCGCTTCGACCTCGTTCGGTTGGCGCGTAAGTGGATCTTCGGCACTGACTGGCCGGGTGTGCCGGGAACCGCGGTGAACGTCCGCGCGGTTGCCGATCTGGGGTTGCCTGCTGATGTCTTGGAAGGCGTTTTGTCCGGCAACGCGTTACGGCTGATGCCCGGCTTGCGCTGAACTACTTCCGCCAGAACAGGTGATGCACGACCCCGCTGGGGCTGGGGATTTTCTCCAGGTGATAGCGGTCGGTCAGCTCGTCCGGGCTTTCCCAAAGCCGTTCCCCAGCCCCGAGTTCGATCGGCGCGACGGCGATGTGCACCGTGTCGACGAGTCCGGCGTCGAGGAATTGGCGGATCGTGTGGACGCCGCCGCCGATCCGCACGTCCTTGTCGCCAGCGGCCTTCTTCGCCTGCGCGAGCGCTTCCTCCGGACCTGCGTCGAGGAAGTGGAAAGTGGTCTGGCCCAAGGTGATCGAGGGACGTTCGTGGTGGGTGAGGACGAAGACCGGGGTGCGGAACGGGGGTTCGTCGCCCCACCAGCCCTGCCAGTCGTGGTTCTCCCACGGGCCGCGTTGCGGACCGAATTTGTTGCGTCCCATTATTTCCGCGCCGATGCTGTCGCTGCGGTGCATGTCGCGGGTGAAGTAGTCGTCGAGTCCGCGGGTGCCTCCCGGTTCGCTGCGCATGGGCCAGCTTGCGGTGGCCCCGGCCCAGGAGAAGAGCGGTCCCGGATCGGGATGGCCGAACGGCTGCTCGAGGGTTTGGTCGGGACCGGCGCCGTAGCCGTCGGCGGAAAGGTTGAAACACTGGACGCGTACGAGCATCGGGAACCCCCTGCTTGTCTTTTGCAAGCACTATGCCCGAGGTGATGGTAAAGTGCAAGTGGTCGGAGGAGGTGTGCGATGCCGGACGGTCCGCGCTCGGGGTGCCCGATCAACGCCGCGATCGAGGTGATCGGCGACCGGTGGAGCCTGCTGGTCCTGCGCGACATCATGTTCGGCGATCGGCGGCATTTCCGGCAATTGCAGTCGCAGTCCGAGGAAGGCATCGCGTCGAATATCCTCGCCGACCGATTGCGCACGCTGACCGAGGCGGGATTGCTTACGCGCGATTCGGCGGGGCGCGGGCAGCGCGCGACTTACAGTTTGACGGAAGCGGCAATTCAGCTGGTGCCGGTGTTGGTTCAACTGGGGAGCTGGGGATTGCGGCATCGGCCGACGACGCCGGAATTGCGCGTGCGGGCGGAACTCCTGGAGGCGGGCGGGCCGCCGTTGTGGGAGGAATTCATGGCGGAGCTTCGGGAGCGGCATCTGGGGACTCCGCGGCCGGACGGGGACGGGCCGACGGCTACGGAGCGGTTGGCGGCGGCTTACGCGGAGGCCGTCGCTCGCGGGTGACGCCTCGTTTCCGCCTGGCCGAGGCGCTTGCCCGGTCCTGGATACATCGCGCAGAAGTTGATCACTCCATTCGGCATTCGCCCGGTTGAGGCGGATCCTCCGAGATGCCCGGTTCGTCAGCCTTCCCGAGCGAGGAAGGGAGCCGGGAATGCCGGACGAGGACGAAGTGCGCCGTGTGTCGACGAAAATGTATCGGATCGTCGGCGCGAATCCGGGCCTTCGTGGGGACACGGACGACGCTTGCCAAATGGCATGGCTGGAATTCCTGCGACGCCAGCCGACCCTTAATGATTCGCACAGTTTGGCCGGTTGGCTGGCGACCGTCGCGCGGAGGCACGCGCTCCGAGCGACGGAAAAGCGTTCGCAAGTTACTTTTGTCGACGATGCGGAACTGGAGACGCATGAATCGGCGGAGTCTCCCGAGCGGGAGACATTGGCCAGCGAATTGGCGGTCGCGTTGTGGCGAGCGGTCGAGAGGTTCCCGGAACGCCACCGGCGGATGATGTTTCTGCTGGCGTATTACCCGGAGCTTCGGCACGACCAGTTGGCCGCGGAGCTGGGCATCGCGACGTCGAGCGTGAGCCGGATCCGGCAACGCTGCCTGAGGACCCTTCGGCGACGACTGGAGTCGCAGGGCTTCAGTTATCCATGACCGGACGGCGAGCCAAAACCGCCGGTCGAGGCCGCGAAACACGGTACGATCCCGACCGTCGTCCAGACGGTGATCAGGGGGGTCGCGGTGAGCGGTATCAAGGTGCTGGTGGCGGGGGCGAGCATCGCGGGGCCCGCGCTGGCCCACTGGTTGCGCCGGCGGGGAGCCGAGGTGACCGTGGTGGAGCGGGCTCCCGAGTTGCGTCCCGGCGGGCAGGCGGTGGACGCGCGCGGGGTGGCCAAGGACGTCATCGCGCGCATGGGGCTGGACGCGGCGGTGCGCGCGGCGTGCACCGACACCGCCGGCGCGTACACCGTCGACGCGAACGGGCAAGTGCTGGAGACCTTCCGCGCCGACGACGACGGCGGCGACGGGTTCATCGCGGACATCGAGATCCTGCGCGGAGACCTGTCCCGGGTGCTCTACGACGACACCCGCGAGGGCGTCGAATACCTCTTCGGCGACCGGATCGCCGAACTCGCCCAGGACGCCGACGGGGTCGACGTGGTCTTCGCGGGCGGCGACCGGCGGCGTTTCGACCTGGTGGTCGGGGCCGACGGGCTGCACTCGTCGTTGCGGTCGATGGTTTTCGGGCCGCACGAGCGGTATCTCCATCACCTCGGGCATGTGCTGGCCTTTTACAGCGTGCCCAACGAGTTCGGGCTGGACCGTTGGCTGTTCGAATATCAGGATCAGGAGTCCGGACGCACCGCTCTCCTGCGCCCCATCCAGGACGCCACCCGTGCGATGGCGATGTTCTACTTCGCCGCGGCTGATTTCGATGTCGACTACCGAGACATCGCCGCCCAGAAGGTTCTGCTGCGGGAACGGATGTCCGGCTTCGGCTGGCGGGCTCCGGACATCCTCGCGCACCTGGACGACACCCCGGACTTCTACCTCGACCAGGTCGCCCAGGTGGTGATGGACCGCTGGTCGAACGGACGGGTCGGGCTGCTCGGGGACGCGGCGTTCAGCTCGTCGCCGATGTCCGGGCAGGGCACCGGGCTGGCCCTGGTCGGCGCCTACCTGCTGGCCGGTGAACTGGCCGCCGCCGGATGGGACGCCGACGCCGGGTTCGCCCGCTACGAGGCGCGGATGCGCTCGTTCGTCGAAGCCAACCAGGAAATCGGCCGGCTGAACGCCCGCAGTCGCGAGGTCCCTGGGCCGGACGCCGAGCCGAGTCCCGATTTCGCCAGCGAATGGTTCATGGAGCTGGTCGGGCGCGCGATCAACGGCGTCGAACTGCCCGACTACGCGGGGGTTCCGGACTCCGGACCCTCGATCGCCTCCTCGGCCAAGCCGTAGGGGCTCAGCCGTTCACTGACCGAAGCGTCCGCATCGCCTCCGCCAACCCGGCGGCATCCGGGCCCAGCGGGGTAAGCACGATCCGGCGCAGGATCTCCGCGCAAGCTGCCCTCGCCTTGACCGCCACCTCGAGCCCATGCTCGGTCAGCGCGGCGAACGTCACCCGGCGGTCCTCTGGGCTGGGTATCCGGCAGATCAGGTCGGCGGCGACCAATCGGTCGGCCACCTTCGTGAAACCCCCGCTGGAAAGGGCGGCTTCGGTGGCGAGGCGGGTCATCGGCATCCGGTGTTCCGGGGACCGCACCAGGCGCAGCAGGATGTCGAACGACGCGGGGGCCAGGCCGAATCGCTCGGCGATCTCGCCCATCAGCGCGTTCTGCGTGGCCAGATAGCCCTCGATCACGAGGCCCCACCACGTCACGATCTCGTCGTCGTCCGTCTGCGGATCCGGGGTCATCCGGCGGAGTCTACCCGGAATAACTCTCGCGCGCGAGAAGTTACCTGGACAATGAAGGGAGCGGCGCATACTCCTGGAAGCGAAGCCGCCGAACGAGGAGCGACGATGATCCACCAGTACACCGAGGGCGATCCCGATCTCCCGGTGCTTCTTCTCCTGCACGGAACCGGCGGCGGCCCGGACGATCTGCTCGGGTTGGCGAACGAGCTGAGTCCGGGTTCGGGGACGCTCGCGCCGACCGGGCCGGTGTCGGAAAACGGTGCGGCGCGGTGGTTTCGGCGGCTGTCCGAGGGCGTATTCGACCACAAAGACGTGCGCGCACGGGCGGACGAGCTGGCGGATTTCCTCAACACAGCACGCGAAAAGCACGGGTTTAGCAGGGTGGTAGCGGTCGGGTTTTCCAACGGTGCCAACATCGCGGCCGCGGTAGCGCTCACGCGGCCGGATGCGCTCAAGGAAGCCATTCTGTTCTCCTCGATGTCCCCGTTGCCGGAACCGCCGCGGCTCGATCTCACCGGCACTCGCGTGTTCCTTTCCAACGGTGAGCAGGACCCGATGGCTCCGCTGCCCGCCAACGACGAACTCGTGCGGCAGCTTCGCGAACGGCACGCCGAAGTGGCGACGCACCGCTGGCCGGGAGGGCATCAAGTGACCGTCGACGGAATAAGCGCGGCCAGGGCTTGGCTCGCTAGGGTCGAGGCATGACCGAGCTGACTCGCGCGCAAGACCTGCTCGCCTCCACGATCCTCGCCGACGGACACAACGACCTGCCCTGGGCGCTTCGCGCCAAGGCCGGCCCGAACCCGGTCGAAGCGGTCGCCGGAGTGGACCTGACGGTGGGCCAGCCGACGCTGCACACCGACTTTCCCAAACTCGCCGAAGGCAAGCTGGGTCTGCAGTTCTGGTCGGTGTACGTCCCGTGCGAGTTCAAGGGCGACAGCGCGGTCACCGCGGTCCTCGAACAGATCGAGGTGGTTTACCAGCTGGCCGAGCGCTACCCCGAGCGGCTGCGGCTGGTGACGACGGCCGACGAGGCCGAGGCGGCGTTCGCGGACGGGCGGATCGCGTCGCTGCTCGGCGCCGAAGGCGGGCACAGCATCGCGGAATCTCTCGGGGTGCTGAGGGTTCTGCGTCGGCTCGGCGTCCGGTACATGACGCTGACGCACAACTTCAACACCACCTGGGCGGACTCCGGAACGGACAAGCCCGAGCACGACGGGCTCACCGAGTTCGGCCGCGAGGTCGTGCGCGAGATGAACCGGATCGGCATGCTCGTGGATCTTTCTCACGTCGCGCCGAGCACCATGCGCGCCGCGATCGAGGTGTCCAGCGCGCCGGTGATCTTCAGCCACTCGTCGTGCCGCGCGGTCAACGACCACCCGCGCAACATCCCCGACGACGTGCTCGCCCAGCTTCCCGGCAACGGCGGCGTCGCGATGATCACCTTCGTGCCCGCCTTCATCTCCGCCGCGGTCACCGAGTGGGACAACCAGCTCCGGGACGCGATGACGGCCGCCGGACAGGAGTTCCTCGACCTCGGCCAGCGCGGCCGGTTCGCCGAGACCTGGGACGCGCCGCCCAAGCCGAAGTCGACGATCGAGGACGTCGTCGCGCACCTCGAGCACGCGCGCGAGGTCGCCGGGATCGACCACATCGGGCTCGGCGGCGACTACGACGGAGTCGGCGAGCTGCCGGAAGGCCTCGAGGACGTGTCGAAGTACCCGGTGCTCATCGCCGCGCTGATGGAACGCGGCTGGAGCGACGAGGACTGCGCGAAACTCGCCGGCCGCAACACGCTGCGGGTGCTGCGCGACGTCGACGCGAAGCTCTGAATTAGCGCATCACGGCGAGTGGGCGGACAATCACGATATGTCCCACGCGCGAAACGACGGTCCCGAAGGGGCCGCGAAATCGGAAATTCCCGAGGCGCCGGGCACCGAGGTGCCCGGCGCGCTCGACCCCGCCGCCCCGGGCACCGCTCCGGGAGCCGAACCCGGACCGCGACCGCCCGCCGCGAAACCCGCGAGCCGCCCCGGCAAGGGCAAGGTCAAGTCGACCCGCATCAGCGGCACCTGGATCGCCGTCATCGTGGCGATCATCCTGCTGGTGTTCCTGCTGGTGTTCATCCTGCAGAACCTGGACACGGCGACCGTCCACTTCCTGGGCGTGTCCGGCAGCATGCCGCTCGCGGTGGCGATGCTGTTCGCCGCCATCGCGGGCGCGGCGCTGGTCGCGCTGATCGGCGGGGCGCGGATTCTCCAGCTGCGGAAGCAGGCTCGGCGGCGTAGGTGAGTCTCGTGAGTGTTTATCCCGGTTCTAACCGGGATAAACACTCACGACCTCTCAGCCCCAGCAGGACCTCGCACACCGCCGGATCCCCGCTGAGCCGCACCCGCGTGCTCACTTCCGCTGCGGGCAAGGTCCCGCTGCATAACCGCCAGAACGAGTCCGCGTCAGTCGCCAGCGAAGCGAGCGGAGACCGCGACGTCGCCGCAGCCCGGTCGATCGTCCAGCCCACCGCAGTAGCGTGGACGGTCCACCGCCCAGCCCCCTCCACCGAAAACGCCACCTGACGTCCGGCCCGCGCGGTCACCGTGCGCAACGTCTGCGGCAGCGAACGCAGAAACGTGTCCACCACCGGCGTCCGGAATTCCGGCTCGTCGAGCAGCGGAGCCTCGACCGCCTCCCGGATCTGCTGCTGATGCACCCACTGCTCCGCGTAATCACGAGCGACCGTCAGCCACAACGGCGCCGCGGCCGGTTCGTCCAGGTCCCGGTGCTTCCACAGTTCGGTCAGCTGCGTCGTGCTGTCCACGAACATCGCGAACAGCACCTCCGGCGACAGCTGCCGGCAGGCGGAAACCCAAGACGTCCCGTCCGCGAAGTGCCCGTCCCGGTCCCGCGACAGCCGCGTGAGCTTCAAACCGAGGATGTGCGCGGTGAGGTCGTGCACCGTCCATTCGCCCAGCGCGGGCAAAGCCCACTCCGGCGTCCGGAGGTCGGAGAGAACTCCGATCAGCGCCTGTTCCTCGCGGACGAGCAGCGGCAGCACGTCGATCGGCGGTCCCCACGGCGCGGTCATGCGCGTCATCCAACACCCACCAGCCCGGCATCACAGGGCCATCCGGCCTACTCGCAGGTAGCATCAGCGCGAACAGTGAGGGGAGCAGCCCGTGGACTACCAGCGACCGAACGGCCGGGGCACCGCCGAGGACGTGGCCAACCTGGCCCGCCGGGCCGGTCAGCTCGCCGGATGGGCGGCGCGCACCGGCTTCGACCTGACCCGCAAACTCCCCGGGATCGACACCGCCGACCGCGGCCTCAAACAGGTCGAACGCGGGCTGCTGAGCGAACTGCGCCGCCGCCTCGACGAGGTCGACGACCCCTACCACGCGGCGCTGACCGCGGCGTCCGCGATGAACCGCCCCGACATCGGCAGCCGCGCCGTCGAAACGACCGTCACGCTGGTGCCCGCCCGCGACCACGTCGAACCGCTGCGCGCGGCGATGGCCGAACTGCTCAACCACTCCATCGGCTTCGGCCGCGAGCGCGCCCGCGAGTACCTGTACGCGATCATCCTTCGCCAGCTCACGCCTGACGAGGCGCGCATCCTCTCCGCGCTGTCGGACGGTTCGCCGTTCCCCTCGATCGACGTCGCCGAGCGCAGCGCCATGGGCGGCACCGGCCGGATCATGCTGCGCAACGCCTCGACGGTCGGCAAGGCGGCCGGGGTTTCGCTGCCGGACCAGGTGCCCGGCTACGTGACCCGGCTGATCGGCCTCGGCCTGGTCGAACTGGACGAGGAGGTGCCCTCGCTCGAGACGCAGTACGAGATCCTGCTGACCGACGAGTCGGTCCGCGAGGTGGAGAAGCAGGTGAAGCGGATCAAGATCATCCGCCGCACCATCCACGTCTCGCGGCTCGGCGCGCAGTTCTGGCAGGCCTGCGACCCGAGCCTGGGCTGAACCCGATGGGCGAGTTCGTCTCGAAGGTCCTCGACGACTTCGTCCGGCACTGGCCGCTGTATGTCTCCATCCCGATCGTCGCCGCGCTGATCGGGTACGGCACGAAGCTGGTCGCGATCCGGATGATGTTCCAGCCGGTCGAGTTCATCGGCGTCAAACCGTTCCTGGGCTGGCAGGGCATCGTGCCCAAACGGGCCGCGCGGATGGCGAGCATCGCCTGCGACACGATGACCGAGCAGCTGATCAAACCGGCCGAGGTCGTCGCCCGGCTCGACGCGGACCGGATCGCCAAGGAAATCGAGAAACCGCTGCTGGCGGCGGTCGAGGACATCGTGCGCGAGGTGGCTGGGCACTACCAGCCGGGCCTGTGGGAATCGCTGCCGGTCGGCGTGCAGCGGCTGGTGATCCAGCGCGTGCAGGCCGAATCGCCGCACATGGTCAAGGCCGTGCTCGAACTCATCCAGTCCGATGTGGACAGTGTGTTCGACCTCAAGGGCATGGTGGTGACCAGCCTCGTCAAGGACAAACGGCTGCTCAACCGGATCTTCCAGGAAGCCGGCGCGGAGGAGTTCAAGTTCATCGCGCGCTCCGGGCTCGTGTTCGGCGGCCTGATCGGCGTGATCCAGATGATCGCGTGGGTGCTGTTCAAATTCCCGCCGATCATGCCGTTGTTCGGCCTCTTCACCGGCTGGTTCACCGACTGGCTCGCGCTGCGGATGATTTTTTACCCGCTGGAGCCGAAGAAATACTTCGGCGTCACCTGGCAGGGCTTGTTCCTCAAACGGCGCGCGGAAGTCGCCGAGGCCTACGGCGAGTTGATCGCGAAGGAAATCATCACCCCGCACAACGTCATCGAGGCGGTGCTGCAGGGCCCGCTTTCCGACCGCGTGCTCGCGCTCATCCAGCGGCAGCTCGACCGCGAGCTGGGCCGGGCGGCGAACGTGGCGAAACCGTTGCTGGTCTTCGCCATCGGCAGCCGCCGCTATCAGGACATGAAGCTCGCCATCTCGGAGCAGATCATGACCCGGCTGCCGGACACCATGCGCTACATCGAGGATTACGCCACCGACGCGATGGACATCCGGAACGTCCTGGTCGGCAAGATGAAGGAATTGTCGCCCGAGGAGTTCGAGCAGCTGCTGCGCCCGGCTTTCCAGCAGGACGAATGGATTCTCATCGCGACGGGGGCGGTGCTGGGGTTCGCGGTGGGGGAGGCGCAGGTGCTGGTGCTGGAGCATCTAGCGTCGTGAGTGGCAATCCCGGTTCTAACCGGGATTGCCACTCACGAGCTTGGGCCTTGTGGAGGAGCGGGCCGGGCCGGGAGACTGACCCTCATGGGTGAGACGGCGGTGCCGTGGCCGCAGGAAATCCGGATCGCGATGGCCATGGTGGGGGGATCCAGCCTGGCAGTGTGGATGGGGGGAGTCGCTACCGAAACGTCGGCGTTGCTGCACGCTTCGCGCACGCCGAACGAGAGTAACGGCTACCGGAAACTTCTCGACCTTTTGCACGCTTCGGTGCGCCTCGACGTGCTCACCGGCACGAGTGCGGGCGGCATCAACGCCGCGTGCCTCGGTTTGGCGGAGGCGTACCGGTCGACACCGGCGATCTTGCGCGACACCTGGTTCTCCGCCGGGTCGCTGGAAAACCTGATCCGCGACCCCGGCGAGACGCGGCCGCGTTCGGTGCTGAACGGCGACAAGGTGCTGTTGGGCGGTCTGGTCCAGGCGATGCACGACATCACCGGGTCGGGCGTCGTGCCGACCGAGCCGCCAGACGTGACCGTGCTGCTCACCGGGACCATGATCGACGGCGAGACCACGCAATACGACGACGCGCTCGGAAATCGGGTGCGGGACACCGAACATCGCATGCTCTTCCGCTTCGACGGTCCATTGTGGAATAACCAGGTGCACGCCCCGCTCGCGCTCGCCGCGCGGTCGAGCGCGTCCTTCCCGGGTGCCTTCGAGCTGTCGCGAATGCCGATCGGCCCCGAGGCGGCGGACCGGCTGCATCCGGACATGACCGACTACACCGAGCTGGTGCGTTCGCATTGGCTCGCCGACGGCGGCGTGCTGGTGAACAAACCGCTGCGGCCGGCGCTGCGGGAGATCTTCGAACGCTCGTCCTCGACGGATGTGCGGCGGCTGCTGCTGTACGTCGTCCCGACTGTCAACGGGGAAGCCAAGCCGGTGGCGTGCGACCCGGCCGATCCGCCGATGCTCGGCACCGCGCTGGCGAAGGTCGCTTCGACGATCATGAGTCAGACGATCAGCGTCGAGCTGGAGGAATTGAGCCGGCACAACTCCGCTGTCACGCGCACCCGGGACACACGGGTCGCGCTCGCGTCGCTCGGCCTGCGCGGCGGACAGCTGGTGGACGACCGGGTGCACCGGGCGTACCTCGACCGCCGGGTCGCGCTCGACGCGGCCGACCTGGTGCGCGCGGTCACCCGCCGCTACGAACTGTCCGATGAGGACAGTGGGTGGGCGGCCGGGAGTTCGGCGCTGCTGCAGGACATCGCTGCGGACGGACTGCGTCGCGGCATCCCGGAGACACTGCCCGGCGAGTCGGTCACGGTCGGCGAGATGGTCCGTTACCGCACCTCGACGCTGGAGGACGCGGTCGCCACCGGAATCCAGCTGATCAACGCGGGTTTCCGGATGGGCCCGGATCTCGAGCAGGCGACGCAGCTCAACGAGGCCCGCGCGAAGATGCACGCCGCCCGCCGGAGCGCGGCTCGCGAGGCCCGGCTGCCCGCGTGGGTGGCCCGGCACGAACCGCCGCGGCCAGGCACGACGATGCCGGACTGGATCGGCCAGCTCGCCAACGAATGGGCCGACCTCGGGGCGTCGGACGCGGTACGCGAGGCGTGGCCGGAGCTGACCGCCGCGCTGCGGTCGGCGGCTCCGGTGCTGCAAGCGTTGTCGAGCAAGGAAAACCAGTGGTCGGCGGACGCGGCCGACACGGTGACGACGCTGCTGGACTGGTTCGGCCTGGACAACGCGGACGTCGCGGACGGCTTCGTGATGGCGCGTTTCCTGTTGCTGCACCTGGCAACGCGTGGCCTCCTGGCCGAGGCTCCGGCGGTGGACCAGCGCGTCGACCTGGTGCAGATGAGCGCGGACAGCCGCACTCTGCTGGATCTGGCTCGCCCCCGCGGCCGGGACAAGCTGACCGGCACCCAGGCGAACAACTTCGGCGCGTTCTACAAGGCTTCCTGGCGCGCGAACGACTGGATGTGGGGCCGGATCGACGCCGCGGGCTGGCTGACGCAGTGCCTGCTCGACCCGAAACGCCTGCGGGTGCTGCGCGACATCGTAGGCCCCGAGGAATTCCGGGAGCAGGTAAGGACAACGTTCCGCGCCATCGGCTGGGAGCCGCCTTCCCCCGCGGACAACGGGATGCCCTCGGACCTGCCCGGGTTGCTCGCGCAATTGGGCGACGAACTCGCTTTCCTTGGCCTGGACGCGAATCTGTCGCCGGTCGGCTTCGGGAAAGAACTGCCGACCAGTCTTCCGGTGACGTCGATGGTGCTGGCGAAGTCGCGGCAATTGGCCATCGCGCGGGAGGAATTGCCGGTTCTCGCGCGCCAGGCCGAGGCGGATGCGAAGGAGGGCAACGGAAAGGCGTCGGAGAGTTTCCGGAAGCTGATGGTTTCCCGGCCGCTCGAACAAGAAGCCCAAAAAACCGCTGCCCAGCCGGAAAACTCCGGTCAGCAGGACGCGGCTCAGCGCGCTTTCCAGGCCTGCCAAGTCTCCGCCGAACGCTTCGAGGGCGAACTCGGCAGCACTCTGCTCGCCAAAACCATTGTCAAAGCCGGGGCCGCCGGGCTCAACGCCGCGTCCACCGCCACCCGGGTCCCGAAAACTCTCCAGCCGCTGGCGAAGTTCGCACAGCTCAGCAGCCGCAGTTCGTGGTGGGTCACGCAGGGCGCGACGCGGCTGGGCCGTCCCTGGAACCTGCTCGCCGCCGCCATCACCGCGATCGCCGGGTTCGTGCTCAGCGGCGAGGGCGGATCCGTCCTGCAATGGCTCGGCCTGCCGGTAGCCGGCGGTGCGCTCGTGTTCCTCGTGGTGAGCCTGCTGACGTTGAGGCGCACGTGGCGAATGGTGCTCACCGTGCTGGGCGTGCTGGTGATAGCGGCGTTGCTGTTCGCGGCTTTCCTGCCGCCGATCGCGCAGCCGTTGTTCGGCTGGCTCGGTACCGTTGTGGACGGATGGCGCCGCGGGCAGGCTCCGCTGTGGTGGCTCGCCGTCGTCGCGCTGCTCTTGCTGCCCGCGGTCTGGACGCCGCTGTCCGGGCTCGGACGGCGCGGCCGCGAGAAGCGGCGGCGGTCGCCTGCGGACAGTCCGCACTCCAGCAGGTAGAACGCGATTTTCGGCGCTGGAGTTGCGCCGGGGCCCGCGAAGGCCCATGGTCGGGAGTCACAGGTCGCATACCGGAGGTGTGCGGCCCAGAGGCACGGCGTGCCCAGAACTCAGCCTGGCTAAACATGTTTGTGGCACTCCTCACCGGGGTATCCGCGTCCTCCCTGGTGAGGGCGGTGGGCGTGGCATGGATCGCTGGCGGCGCGAAAATTCTCTGTTACGTTTCCAAAGTATGTCCGGAAAGCACTTGATCGAATCCCCGACCAAGGCCGATGGTGCCGCGCTTTGGCGAATCGCGCGCGATTCGCAGAAGCTTGATCTCAACTCGCCGTATGCGTACCTGTTGTGGTGCAAGGATTTCGCGGAGACCTCGGTCGTCGCCCGCGTCGACGGTGAGCCAGTCGGATTCGTGATCGCTTACCGAAGGCCGTCCGCACCGGACGTCGCGCTCGTGTGGCAGGTCGCCGTCGACGCTTCGCAACGCGGAAAAGGCCTGGCCGGGCAGTTGCTGGACAGCCTGTACACGCGTCTGGTCGGCGAGGGCGTGCGGTACCTGGAAACCACGATCACTCCGGACAACCAGGCGTCGATCCGGCTCTTCGAGTCGTTCGCGAAGCGCTGGGACGCGGATCTGGAACACCGCCGGTTGTTCGAAGTCGCTGATTTTCCGCAGGGGGAGGCGCACGAACCCGAGGATCTTTACCGCATCGGGCCGTTGCGCCGGTAATAACCCGTCAATTTCGCCGAGTAGGAGCGAAAGAAATCGTCATGAGCATCTTCGAAGAGCTCGAATCAGAAGTCCGCAGTTACAGCCGGGGATGGCCGGTCGTCTTCGACCGGGCGCAGGGCAGCAGGCTCTACAGCGAGGACGGCAAGGCCTACCTCGACTTCTTCGCCGGTGCTGGCGCGCTGAACTACGGGCACAACAACCCGCACCTCAAGAAGGCGCTCGTCGACTACATCCAGCGCGACGGCGTCACGCACGCGCTCGACATGTACACCGTCGCGAAGCGGGACTTCCTGGAAACCTTCAAGGAGAAGATCCTCGCGCCGCGCGAACTGGACTACAAGATCGTCTTCCCCGGCCCCGGCGGCGCGAACGCCGTGGAGGCCGCGCTGAAGCTGGCGCGCAAGGTGACCGGCAAGGAATCGGTCATCAACTTCACCAACGCGTTCCACGGCATGACGCTCGGCGCGCTGTCGGTCACCGGCAACTCGATGAAGCGCGGCGCCGCGGGCATCCCGCTGGTGCACGCCACGCCGATGCCGTATGACAAGTACTTCGACGGCGCGATGCCGGACTTCATGTACTTCGAGAAGCTGCTCGAAGACTCCGGCAGCGGCCTGAACGAGCCCGCCGCGGTGATCGTGGAGGGCGTGCAGGGCGAGGGCGGCATCAACGCCGCGCGCCTGGAATGGCTCAAGGGCCTCGACGACCTGTGCAAGCGGCACAACATCCTGCTCATCCTCGACGACGTGCAGATGGGCTGCGGCCGCACCGGCCCGTTCTTCAGCTTCGAGGACGCCGGCATCTCGCCGGACATCGTCTGCCTGTCGAAGTCGATCGGCGGCTACGGCCTCCCGATGGCGCTCACGCTGATCAAGCCGGAGCTGGACGTCTGGGAGCCGGGCGAGCACAACGGCACCTTCCGCGGCATCAGCCCGGCGTTCGTCACCGCGACCGAGGCGCTGCGCGTCTACTGGAGCGACGACGAACTGGAGAAGTCCACCAAGGCCAAGGGCGAGCGCATCGCGAGCACCTTCAAGGACCTCGTGGAGACCTATCCGGAGGCGAACCTCGTCGCGAAGGGCCGCGGTCTGGCGCGCGGTCTCGAATTCGCGAACGGCGAGCTGGCCGGCGCGGTCTGCAAGGAGGCCTTCGAGCGCGGCCTGCTGATGGAGACCTCCGGTCCGGACGGCGAAGTGATGAAACTGCTGCCGCCGCTTACCCTCACCGACGACGAACTGAGCGAAGGCCTCGCGATCATCACCGAGTCCGTCGCCGCCGTTCTGAAGTAACCGCCCCGAAGAACAAGAAGGAGCCCTTCACTTGCTGGTCCGCACCCTCGACGAGATCACCGACACCGACGCTGACATCAAGACCCCGAACTGGCGAAGCAAGCGCATCATCCTCGCGAAGGAGGGCGTCGGCTTCTCGGTGCACGAGACGACGCTGTACGCGGGCACGGTGAACGACTTCTGGTACGCCAACCACATCGAGGCCGTTTTCATCACTTCCGGTGAAGGCGAGATCGAGGACCTCGCCACCGGTGAGGTGCACCCGCTCAAGCCGGGCACGCTGTACCTGCTGAACGACCACGACAAGCACCAGGTCCGGCCGAAGACCGAGATCAAGTGCGTCTGCGTGTTCAACCCGCCGGTCACCGGCCGCGAGGTGCACGACGAGAACGGGGTCTACCCGCTCGTCACCGAAGACTCCTGACGCTGAGCTGCTCCCACCACCACCCCGAGAAAGAAGAAACGCCAGAAGAACTGGAGGCGAGCCACTGTGACGATCATGGACACCCGGGTCGAAGACGGTTACCCGACCCGGATCACCGGTACGCCGGAGCACCTTCCGCGCGTGCACCCCACGGTGTGGGGTACCGAGGCTGACGGCCCGATCGACGCCGCGACCCTGGCGAATCACGACGCCAAGGGCTACACGGTCGTGGACGGACTGCTCTCGCCCGGTGAGGTCCAGACGTACTGGCAGGAGGTCGTCCGGCTGTCGTCGGACGAGAAGCTGCGCGACGACGAACGCGTCATCACCGAGGCGCGGACCGGCGAGGTCCGGTCGATCTTCGACGTGCACGAGATCTCCGGCCTGATCGCCGAGCTGGTGCGCGATCCCCGGGTGCTCGACCGGGCGCGGCAGATCCTCGGCTCCGAGGTCTACATCCACCAGAGCCGGATCAACTACATGCCGGGCTTCAAGGGCACCGGCTTCTACTGGCATTCCGATTTCGAGACCTGGCACGCGGAGGACGGCATGCCGTCGCCGCGCGCGGTGAGCTGCTCGATCGCGCTCACCGACAACTACCCGTACAACGGCGGGCTCATGGTCATGCCGGGCTCGCAGCGCACGTTCGTGCAGTGCGTCGGCGAGACCCCGGACCGCAACTACAAGAGTTCGCTCAAGGACCAGCGGGTGGGCGTGCCGTCGCCGGACGACATCACCAAGCTCGCCGCCGACTGCGGCATCGACCAGTTCACCGGTTCGGCCGGTTCGGCGCTGTGGTTCGACTCGAACATCATGCACGGGTCGTCGAACAACATCACGCCGTATCCGCGCTCGAACATCTTCCTGGTGTTCAACAGCGTGGAGAACGCGTTGCAGGAGCCGTTCGCCGCGGGCGAGCGGCGGCCGTCGTTCATCGCGGGCCGCAACCCCGCGCCGATCAAGCGGTGACCAGCGACACCTTCGCCAAGCGGCGGGTCGCTCGTAACGAACAATGTGCGCCCTGTTACGTTGTCGCCACCTCGCAGCTCGTCTGCGGAGGCACGGTTGTCCGCAGCGGTCCGGGTTCTTGCTCGGGGTGAGCCCCCCGAACCGCGGGCGGACGGCCGCGATGCACGGGTGGACCGCGCCCCCTGGCGGCCCGGCCGACGATCATTGAGTCCGGCCCCGCACCATCAGATCGGGACTGATGGTGCGGGGCCGGACTCGTCTGTTCAGGGGACGAATTCACGAAAGAGCGGTTTCTGCGGGCTGCCGCTGACGGTAAGTTGACCTGTCTGGCTGGGGGTGAGCCTGGGAGGTGCGCGCGAGCATGGCCGATGCCGGCGCGCGGGTCGAACTGCTCGGCCCGGTGCGGCTGCTCGACGGCAGCCGTGCGGTTCCCGTCGGCGGCCCCGGGGTGAGGGGGCTGCTGGCGCTGCTCGCGCTGCGCGTGGGCAAGGTGGTGCCGCTCGAGGAGATCATCGACGCGCTGTGGGGCCACGATCCGCCCGCCACCGCCCGCACGATCGTGCACGGCAACGTGTCGCAGCTGCGCCGCCTGCTGCGGGAGATGGCCGATCCGGTCGCCGAGATCAGCACCCGCCCGCCCGGCTACCAGCTTTCCCTCTCCCCGGACCGGATCGACGCGCATCGCGCGCGGGCGCTGCTGGACCAGGCCGCGCTGGAATCGCCGGAGAGCGCCTCGAAGCTGCTCGGCGAGGCGCTCGCGCTGTGGCAGGGCCCGACGCTGTCCGGCGTGCCCGATTCGGTACGGGCGCCCGAATTGGACGAGCTGCGGCGTGCGATCCGCTACGCCCGGGTCAACGCGGATCTCGACCTCGGCCGCTACGACGAGCTGATCGTGGAGCTGAGCCCGCTCGTCCACGCCGACCCGCTCGCCGAACGCATCGCCGGACAGCTGATGCGCGCGCTCTACCACGCCGGGCGGCGAGGGGAAGCGCTCGAGCTGTACCGCACCGTCTCGCGGGCCACGCTCGGCTCGCTCGGCGTCGAACCCGGCGTCGACCTGCGCTCGCTGCACGAGCGGGTGCTCAACGACGATCTCGCCGCGCACGAGAGCGCGGTGCCGGAGCAGGCCGTCGCGCCGTCTCAGCTGCCGCCTGCGCTGCCGACGCTGGCCGGGCGCGAGGCGGAGGTGGAGTGGCTCGACGGGCTCGCTGAACGCGGTGACAGCACCGTGATCGTGTCCGGCACCGCCGGGGTCGGCAAGAGCGCGCTGGTCATCTGGTGGGCGCACCGCGCGGCCCGGTTGTTTCCCGACGGCGTGCTGTACGCGGCGCTGCAAGGATTCGACCCGCACCACGCGCCGCTGGAACCGGGCGACCTGCTGTCGCAATTCCTGCTCGGCCTCGGCGTGCCGGCCGACGAGGTGCCGGAGCGCATGCACGAACGCGTCGCGCTGTACCGCTCGCTGATCGCCGGACGGCGGATGCTCGTGCTGCTCGACGACGCGCGTTCGGCCGAACAGGTGCGTCCGTTGCTGCCTCCGGGCGCACGGTCGATGACGGTCGTGACCAGCCGGTCGCGGCTGGAGGCACTGGCGGTGTCCCACGCGGCGAGGCTGCGCGTGCTCGGCACGCTTGCGCCGGAAGCCGCGGTGAGTGTCATCGAGGAATTGGCCGGACCCGCGGACTTCGACCTCAACCACGCGCTGGCCCGGCTGTGCGGCTACCTGCCGCTCGCGCTGCGGATCGCCGGGGCCCGGCTCGCCGCTAGTCCACAGTGGACACTCAAAGATCTTGTCGGCGAGCTGGGTAACGAACGCACCCGGCTGGCCGGACTCGACGTGACCGGAGCCGACGACGGCGTGCGGGCCGCGTTCGACGTCTCGTTCCGCGGCCTGCCCGACAGCCTCGCCCGGACGCTGCTGCGGCTCGGCGCGGTGCCCGCTCGGCACACCGGACCGCACCTGACGGCGGCCATCGCGGAGATCCCGGTGGCGCAGGCCCGCCGCGAACTCCGCACTCTCGCCGCGCACAACCTGATCGCCGAAACCTCGCGCGACGCCTTCGCCCCGCACGACCTCGTCCGGCTGTATCTGCGGGAGCTGGCGGAAACCGAACTGGACCCGGCGGAACGCGCGGCGGTGCTCGACCGGGCGATCCGCTACCACCAGGCCGCCTCGGACACCGCGCGCCGGAAGATGCTGCGGATCGTCGATCCGCTCGACCTCACCGGACTCGTGCCGCCGGACGCGCTGCCGCCGCTGGAAACCTTCGCCCAAGCCCAGGACTGGTTCGCCGCGGAATGGCCGAACCTGCTGGCCGTACTGGACGCCGCACACGCCGACGGCCGCTACGCCGACGTCTGGCGGCTCGCCCGGGTCGCGCACACCTACCGGGTCGTCTGCCCGCTGTACGAGGAATGGATCCGGCTGGTCGACCTCGGCCTGGCCGCGGCCGAGGCCGCGAACGAACCGCTCGGCCAGTGCTGGATGCTGATCTCCCGCTGCGCCATCGCGCTGACCTTCGAGCTGTCGCAGGGCAGCATCGCCGACGCCGAACGCGCGGTCGGACTGGCCTCGGGGCTCGACGGACGCTCGCTCATCGTCGCCAAGATCCACCTCGGCAGCGTGCTGACCCTGCTCGGCCGCTACGCGGAGGCGATCGAACGGCTGCTGGAGGCCGTCGCGGAGACCGAACGCACCGGCGATCTCGAACTGCGCGGCCAGGCGCTCAACAACTGCGCCGAGACGGAGAAGCGCGCCGGTCGTCCCACCGAGGCGATCACACATCAGCTGGCGTCGCTGAAGATCGACCGCGAACTTGGCGACGACAGCTATGCCGTGGTGTCGCTGAACAACCTCGCCGAGCTGCACCTGGGCATCGACGACCTGGAGGCTGCGGAACGCTACGCGCGGGAGGCGGTGTCGCTGGCCGTCGCGCGGCAGTTCGAGCTGCAGGAGGGCATCCTGCGGCTCACGCTGGCCCGAATCCTGCGCGGCCAGGAACGGCTGGACCCGGCGCGGGAGCAGTATCGGCGGGCGATCGCGTTGTACGAGCGGATGAACCCTCGGCAGGTCGAGGACTTGCGCAAGGAAGCTGCCGACCTGGAGTGAGCGGCAATGCCCGGAACTCAAGGCGGCGCCTGCGTCCCCAGGTCCGTGAGGGGAACCCTGACGGACTCAGAGTCCGTCAGGGTTCCCCTCACGGACAGCCAGCTCCCAGCACCCGCAAGGCGACGAGGCTCAAGTTCCTCGCAGGGGAGTGAGCGGGCAGTCGGCGCGCTGCGCTCTTGTACAACGTTCAGCTGTGTTTTCGCAGGTCTGCGTGGTAATAATCGCGTCCGCTTAGCGGATTCTTAGCCATCGGGCGGTCAGCGCGCGTAGGGTCGGCCGCGACGCTGGCGGAGCCCTAGGGGAGGGGCAGGCTGTGAAGCCGGCGACGGGACCGCGGCAAGCACCGCGCGGACCTGGAAGAGCCGCCAGGAGCGGTTCGGTGGCGGTTGGCCGGCCGAGATGGGGGTAGGCCGGCCGGCCGCCAGGCTCTAGTCGACGTTCGCGGTGCAGAGCGCGATCGAGCTGCCGCTGCTCTCGGCGACCTTTTTGCCGTCGACGAGGATCTGGCAGCTGATCTGGTTGGTCACGCCCGCGTTGGCGGTGTCCGCGGTGAGCGAAAGAATCGGCGTGCCGCCGTCGTAGGAGGCGTGCCCGTGCCAGTCGTCGGTGCTCGGCGGGGTGGACGCGGTGCGCTGGTCGTTCAGCGTGCCGTAGCGAACGGTCGCGCCGCCCGCTGAGGTCACCACGAAGTCGACCGAATGCTTCTCGCCCGGCTGCGGCGGGATGTGCAG
This sequence comes from Amycolatopsis circi, assembly GCF_003385235.1. Classification (GTDB taxonomy): domain Bacteria; phylum Actinomycetota; class Actinomycetes; order Mycobacteriales; family Pseudonocardiaceae; genus Amycolatopsis; species Amycolatopsis circi. The sequence goes on from NZ_PQIA01000019.1 coordinate 152,867, forward strand.
GTCGCCCGCTCGCGCGGTGCCGAACATCGACGGGTACAGCGTCATCGCGCCGCACAGCAGGACAGCTAGCGCGGAAAGCGTAGTTCCGGTGAGAGCGACACCCAATCCGCGCATTGTGCCCTGGGAGGAAAGTACGATTCCCGCAATTCCGCCGATGAGCCCGAGGCCGGCGACCGGCCAGGCGAGGAAACCCCAATCCGGCAGGAAGGCGACACCGGCCGCGGCCAGTCCGAGCGTGACCCCGAGGCCGCCGGGCCAGTTCGCCTTCCTCCGGACCGGCGCTTGCTGGGGCGGGCGGGACGGCGTTTGCTGAGATGGCCGGAGCGGACCAGGGCGAGCGGTGGTCCGGCTGTGTCGTGCGGGTGCGGCCGGATACGGCTGCTCGGTCGTCATGCGTGCCTCTTCCGCTGTGTTGGCGAAGACGCTAACGCAGATGCCCGCGAAGTTGGAATAATCGTTATCGAGAGATAATGTCATTCATTTACCGCGTGCGGGCAATCGGGGTCATTTCCCGCCGGATTGCGCGAAGCGGCGCCATTTGCTGGCCGAAAAGGACTTTCCGCTGATTCCGAAGAGCGACCGCGCGCTTACCCGGCGGCCTTGACCTGGCGACGCGGTGCTGTCCGCGCGCCAATTCAGTGATCGAAAAGGTTGACTTCCGGAGTGATCTCCAGAAGTTCGTGCACCGGTCTGCCGCGCCGTCCGTCGATCGTCGTCGTGCGCACCACGCGCAACCGCGCGGTCACCGGGCGATCGAGATTTTCCTTGATCTGGTCGAGCAGATCCGGGGCGACCGCGCCCTGAATGGTTCCGCCGGATTCCCGCTCCAGATAGAAGATCCGGCGCCGGGTACGCACGCCGTCGAGGCGTCCGGTCACCGTCTCGTAGCCGACCGCCTCGCGCGATTCGCGCAGACTGCCCTGCAGCACCCGAGCCTGTTCGGTGGTCATGCTCCGGGTCACCTGCTCGCCCGCGGTGGGCGTGAGCGCCATGCCGATTCCGGCGTGCTTGCTGACCGCGTTGACGACATCGCTGACCGCGTTGCGCACGGTGTCGCGCTGGAGCAGCACCGCGTCGAGCGCGCCGTCGTCGGAACCGTTGGCGGGCAGGAAATCGCAGAGTTCTTTCACCGCGCGCTCGGACAGCGTTTCGATGCCGTCGTGGATCAACGCGTCGTCGACCGCCGGTTCCGGGAAACCGAAGAAGATCGCGTTGCCGGCCTGTCCTTTTTGGATCAACGGGGCCTTGTCGCGGTCCGCCTGCTGAACGAAGGTGACCTCATTCGACGGATTGCGGATGATGTGGCCGATCTTCGCCGTCGCGTCCTGCAGCGCCCGGCTGATGTCGGAAAAGGTGTACGCGTCGATGTGCGTTTCGCCGATCACCGACACGTGCAGCAGCGGCGCGCGGCAGGTGCGTTCGAACTTCGCGTTCGCCGCCATCGCCGAGGCCCGCGCGAGGTCGTCCAGCCACGTGCCGCCGGGAATCTCGTCGGCGATCCGCCGGAACTCGTTCCTCACCACACCATCTCCGGGATGCCTCTGCCGCCGTCGGCCCACACCGATTCCCACACGTCCTCGTCGCCGGGACGGCACAGGAAGCCGTCGAGCATGCCGCCGACCGGCTGGATCTGCTCGAGGTACATCGCGGGCTGGCCGACGATGATGCCGCGCAGGGTCAGCAGGCCGTACAGCGCGGTGCGGCCGCTGTCGTCAAGCCGCTTCAGCGCGCCCCATTCGTCCGGCAGCAGCACCACGTCGAGTCCGCGCGGCGGATGCGCCGTGCGGGTGACGAAGGCGCCGCCGAGCCAGGCCCTCCCGGACGTGATCACCCGCTGGGCGACCCCGAGGTAGCTGTTGAGCGCGCTGAAGAGGATCTCGCGCTCGTTCTGGTGCGGCGCGTCGTAGACCAGGCGTTCGTAGACGTCGGCGAGGTCGGCGTGGTGGCGGCCGGGCGGCAGCAGGTTCTGTGGCGTCCAGTGCGGAAGCGCCATCCGACCTCCTGACGTCGTCCGGGGCCCTCGGCGCCCGCTTACCGTGCGTAGCCGAATCTACCAGGTGGGTGTCAGCCACTGCGTCCAGGTCGGCGGGGCGCGGGTTCGTCGTCGTGCGGCCAGTGCGGACTCCGCTGGTCGTCGTCGGGCCAGCTCAGTTCGCCCGACAGCCGCGGCTCGGGATCGGGCAGCGGATGCCCGGCCGAGTCGTGCGTCGGACGCCGCTCGTCGTACGGCTCGTCCGGGTCGACTTCCGGATAGTCGTTGTAGACGCGTTCAGGCTGGTCGTCGTAGTGCGGGTAGGCCGGTTCCTCGTAGTCCTCGTACGGATTCGCCCGCGGGATGTGCCGGGTCTCCTCGGTCGGCGCCTCGACGGGCGCGGCCGCGGGCCGGTACGGCTGCGCCTCGGCTCCGATTCCGGCTCCGGAGCCGGAGCCGGAGCCGGAGCCGGGGCCGGGGTCAGGGTCGGCCTTCGGCCGGGCCGCCCGCGTGAACAGCCACATGACCGCCGCCCCGAGCAGGAACGAGACGAGCAGCCACAGCCAGATCTGCCCGAAGAGCCAGAGCATCCGCCATCACCTCTGTTCCGCTGTGATCTCGACCCGCCGGTCGCTGTCGTTCCCGCTGTCCGAACCGCTCGTGCTGGCCACCGCGAGCAATCGGTCCGGCGGCACGTCCTCGCGGATCAGCAACCGGATCACGGTCAGCGCCCGGTTGCGGGAAAGCTTCAGCGCGGCACTGCGTCCGCCCGGACCGTCGGCGACCCGGCCGACGACGCGGTAACGCACGTTGTCCGGTGCGTCGCGAAGCAGCGGCGCGAGGTCGCGCGCGGCCTGCTCGCCTTGGTCGGTGAGCTGTGCGGTGTCCGGCTCGAAGGTGATCGGCGCGGCCGCGAGCTTGCGGTCCAGTTCGGCCTGGATCCCGTCGCGGTCGGTCGGCGGCGCGGAAGGCGGGGCGGACGGGCTCGGCGGCGGGCTGGCAGGCGGTGTCGTCGACGGTGCGGGCGAGGGCGCGGATTGCGCAGGCCCGGCACCGCCGGAGGCTTGCGCCGATTCGACTCCGTCGACGCCCTGCACGATGCCCAGCGCGCGCCCGGCGTCTTCGGCCGGGAATCCTTCGAGGGTCGCCTGCCGTCCGGAGAACTTCACGTCGCCGCCGCGGAGGCCGGCCGCGTCGAGCGCGGAGCGTGATCGCGCGGCGAGGTCGTCCTGGATCCCGCTTCCCTGGAGCCAAGTGACGAGGCCCGCGAGCAGTGCGGTGACCACCACCGCGACGGGGATCAAGCGAAGCCACCCTCGTGCACCGGACATAAAAGGACCATATGCCGGGCCCGTCCGGTTGGCGACCTGGTGTCGGCCGCCGTTCGGGTGGCTCTCGCGACAGTGCCGGTGCCGGTGGTCACCGGCACCGGCACTGTCGAGGGAACGGCGTTCAGGAGGCGGTCGCGTTGCCCCGCACATCGCCCCGTACGTCGAGGCTGATGCTCGCCGGGTTGTCCGGCACGAGCGGGACGTCCGGCACGAGCGGCGCGAGGGGGGCCAGTTCCGGCCGCTTCGGCGACAGACCGTCGCCCATGGACTCGCCGCGCAGCTGGCGGCGGATCCACGGCAGCAGGTGCATCTTGGTCCACGCGAGGTCCGACCGCCGCGACGTCATCCAGGTGGCGGGCTCACTGCTCGCCGGATACGGCTCTCGCCAGTCCTCGCTGACCGGGACGCCGAGCACCTCGGCGGTAAGCAGCGCGATCCGGCGGTGCGCGTCCGGCGTGAAGTGCAGCCGGTCGTCGCTCCACGCGCGACGGTCGTGCAGCGGCTCCATCGCCCACATGTCGACCATCTTCGCGCCGTGCCGGGCCGCGATCGCCCACAGGTGCGTGTTGTAGATCGCGACCTTGCCGCGCAGCACGCTCATCACCGACAGCGATTTGGTGTCCGGCCCGTTGAAGATCACCACCGGGATCCCGGCCGCGCGCAGCTTCGCCACCCCCGCCTCGAAGCGCTCCGCGATGGCGTCGACGTCGGCCCCCGGGACGATCACGTCGTTGCCGCCCGCGCACAGCGTGACCAGGTCGGGCTTCAGCTGCAAAGCGATCGGGAGCTGCTCGTCCATGATCTCGTCGAGCATCTTGCCGCGCAGCGCCAGGTTCGCGTACTGGAAACCGGGCTCGTCGCCCGCCAGCATCTCGGCGAGCCGGTCGGCCCAGCCCCGGAACGTCCCGTCCGGCTGCCCGTCGTTGAGGCCCTCGGTGAAGCTGTCCCCGATGGCTACGTAGCTGTTGATCCCGTACACGCTGGGTTCCCCTTTCCCGCTGGTGCGCGCCTGTTCCCCTGAGAAGTCCCGGCTGTAGTTGTACACCCCAACTAACAGTCGGATATCCCCATATCCTTCCCGCCGGACACGACCGGTTCAGCCGGACGTCACAGTCTCTTACCTTGTCGGGGGTTTCCGCCTCCCTATTACGGCATTTTCACCGGGACGAAGCTCACGATCGGGCTGGTAGCGGGCGCCGTGTGGGGTAGGTCTCCCGGCCTGGGGGTCGGCCGGGAGTTGCGGCAGGCTGGAAGCTGTGACAGACGAGACTGCGAAGGGGCCGGCGCGGGAGTCGCTCACGCAGATCCTCGGCGGGCGGCGCGGCGCGATCGACGCCAGCATCCCGCCCGCCGCGTTCGTCGTCGGCTGGCTCGCGTCGGCCCAGTCGATCGCCTGGGGAGCCGGGGTCGCGATCGGCGTCGCCGTGCTGCTGGGCGCGTACCGGCTGATCCGCGGCGACAAGGCCCGCGCGGTGGTGGTGAGCCTCGCCGCGGTGGTGATCGCCGCGCTGATCGCGATGCACACCGGCCGGGCCGAGGACTTCTTCCTGCTGCAGCTGTTCTCGAACGCGGCGAGCGCGCTGCTGTTCGCGGCGAGCATCGCGGTGCGTTGGCCGTTGCTCGGGGTGATCGTGGGGTTGCTCCTCGGGCAGAAGACCCGCTGGCGGCGCGATCCGGCCCTGTTGCGCGCGTACTCGTGGGCGAGCGGCGTGTGGGTGCTGCAGTACTTGCTGCGCGTGGTCGTTTACGGCCTGTTGTGGTGGACCGGGCAGGTGGTGGCGCTCGGGGTGGCGCGCACGGTGCTCTCCTGGCCGCTCGTGGCGGCGACGGTGGCGGTGAGCGGCTGGGTCCTTTACCGGAGCCTTCCAGCAGAACACCCGGGCCTTCGCCTGGCGAAAGACCCGGGTGCGGGCGAGTCCGAAAACGGACCCGGAAGTTAAGGCGGCCCCCGGCGAGGGGGGAGGGTCCGGGGGCCGGTTCCTACGGTACCTGGACCGGAGGGGTTGAGTCGACGGTTTCGACTCTTCCGCTCAAGTTTTGGTGGCATTCACCCGTCGGGATGGTCGTGGGGTGTCCTCGCCCCAGGCCTCCACCGGCGCGAGCCACGCCGCGCCGAGCACGCCATCGGAGCTGGTCAGAACGGTGAGATCGGCGAATTCGGTCCGCACGCGAGCCCCGACCGGGCTGTTTTCGGCCAGCACGCTGCCGACGAGCACGATCGGAGTTTTTTCTCCCGGCTCGCGCGTGGCGCGAGCCACGCGCACGAGATGCCGGGCGCCCCGCGCGACGATTTCCTCGGCGACCGGTTCTCCGGCGGCAGCCGCGGCACTCACCAGCGGCGCGTACCGGGCCAGCCGGACCGGGGGTTCCGCGTTGGCGTGGGTCACGAGTGCCCACATGACTTTGAAGCGGTCGGACAAGTCCACTGCGGACGGTTCGAACGCTTCGGCGAGGACCGCCTCGGCCAATCCGCCGAGCGGGTCGTCGCCTTCGAGCGCGGCGAGCGTGGCGCGCACGGCTTCGCGGCCGAGCCAAAATCCGGAGCCCTCGTCGCCGAGCAGCCAGCCGTGGCCGCCCGCGGTGCGGACCATCCGGCGGCCGCGGATGCGCCCGGCGATCGAGCCGGTGCCGCCGATGAGCACGGTGCCGTCCGGTTCCGACGTCGCGGAGGCGTAGGCCACCTCGGCGTCGCCGGTGACACGGACCAGCCCGCCGAGGCCGATCCGCTCCCACGCCGCGGCGAACTCCGCGGCGACCTTCGGGTCGGACAGCTTGCTCTCGCCCGCCATGCCGACCACGACGCCGAGCACGTCGGTCCGTCCGTCCAAAGCGGATTCGACGGCTCCGGCGATCCGCGCCGCCGCCTCCGCCGGAGGATGCGAATTCGGGTTCGCGCCTCCCGCGGCGCCGGTGCCGTGCACGACGCCGGCGGCGTCGACCGCGATCGCTCGCGTCGAGGTGCCGCCGGCGTCCACGCCTACTACGAGGGTCACCGGGTCTTGGTCACCTTCAGCAGGCCGCGCGGGTTGTCCGGGTTGCCGCCGCGAGCGAGCGACAGCCCGAGCGCGATCCGCTGGATCGGCAGGATTTCCAGCACTGGAGCCAATTCCTCGACGGTCGGGGCGACCGGGATGCGCAGCGCGGCGGGCACGGCGTCTGCCGCCGAACCGACCGCGAGCACGTCCGCGCCGCGCTCGCCGACCGCTTCGAGGACCTCGCGCATGGCCTCGCCGCCGCGGCCGAGGCTGGTGGCAGCGAGCACGGCGGTCTCGCCGTCGACCGCCGCGACCGGGCCGTGCAGCAGGTCCGCGCCGCTGTATGCGCGGGCCGCGAGGTAGCTCGTCTCGGCCAGCTTCAGCGACGCTTCGAGCGCGCTGGCGTAGGAGTAGCCGCGGCCGGTGGTGAGAACGCGGTCGACAAAGCGATACCGGTCCACCGCGCGCTGGACGCCTTCGACGGAACCGTCGAGCGTCTGCTGGGCCAGTTCGCCGATCTTCTCGGCGTCCTCTCCCTTGCCGCCGCGGATCGCGTCGATGAAGAGGTACAGCGCCATCAGCGTCGCGGAGTACGTCTTGGTCGCCGCCACTGCCTTCTCGAGCCCGGCGCCGATGTCGACACCCAGTTCGGAAGCCGCGCGCAGCGGCGAGTCGGGGGTGTTGGTGACGGAGACGGTCAGCGCGCCCTGGCGGCGAGCGGCCTCGGTGACCTCGATCAAGTCCGGTGAGCCGCCGCTCTGGCTGACCGTGATGAAGAGCACGTCGCGCAGGTCCGGGCGAGCGCCGTAGAGCGTCGCGGTGGACGGCGAAACGAGCCCGGCCGGCAGGCCCAGGAGTACCTCGATCAGGTATTTCGCGTACAGCGCGCCGTGGTCGCTCGAACCGCGAGCGGCGAGCAGCGCGAACCGCGGCGGGTTCTGTGAAATCTTTTCCGCGACTTCCGCGATGCCGGACCGCCGCTCGACCAGCCCGGCGAGAATGCCGGGCTGCTCCGAGATTTCCGCGGCCATGTGCTCGCCGGGACGTAGTTGGGTCATCACTTTCCTCTCCGCCGGGACGGGTGTCCCGGTGTGCTGAGCGGCGTCCGGTCAGGTCTAGACCAATGCTAGCCGGGCGGAGCGGGTCGGGAGAAGGGTACGTTTCCTCACGGGTCAGTGGCGCGTTTAATGTGGGAAGACTGAGGGAGCCGGGCATGCTGGAGACACCCCCCGCGAGCGAGGCGGGGACTGCTGCGCGAGGGCAGCGCGAACCCAAGTACTGGGCGCTGAAGCAGCATCTGCTGGACCTGCTCGACGCACTGCCGCCGGGATCGCCGATCCCGACCGAGCGGGCGCTGGCGGGCGAGTTCACCGTTTCGCGCACCACCGTGCGCCAGGCGCTGGCGGATCTCACCGCCGAGGGCAGACTGCACCGCGTCCAGGGCAAGGGCACCTTCGCCGCCGAGCCGAAGCTCGCGCAGCGGCTGCAGCTGTCCTCTTATACCGAGGACATGCGCAAGCAGGGCCTGAAGCCGTCGTCCCAGTTGCTGGAACTCGAAGAGCTGCCGGTCGAGGGCGAGATGACGAAGCTGCTGCAGCTGCGCAACGGCGCGAAGATCCTGCGGCTGCGCCGGCTCCGGCTCGCCGACGGCCAGCCGATGGCGCTCGAAACCACGCACCTGCCGCTCGGCCGGTTCCGCGGGCTGCGCAAGCACATCACCGCGGGCGGTTCGCTGTACGCGGTGCTGCGCGAGCATTACGGCGTCGAGCTGGAGCGCGCGGAGGAGACCATCGAGACGTCGCTCGCCGGGCCGCAGGAAGCGGAGATCCTCGGCGCGGACGTCGGCATGCCGGTGATGATGCTGACCCGGCATTCGTTCGCCACCGACGGCAAGCCGGTCGAATTCGCCCGCGCGGTCTATCGCGGCGACCGGTACAAGTTCGTCACCACGCTGCTTCCCTGACCCCGTGCCGGCCGACGTTCGCTGGGGCACGCCCGCGGCTCGCGGCGTGCTCTGGACGACCATCCTCGGCTCGGGGATGGCGATGCTCGACGGCACGATCGTGAACGTCGCGCTGCCCCGGATCGGCGAGGAGCTGGGCGCGTCGGTCGCCGGTCTGCAGTGGATTCTCGACGGCTACCTGCTGGCGTTGGCCGCGCTGATCCTGGTCGCCGGATCGCTCGGCGACCGCTACGGCAGACGGCGCGTGTACCTGATCGGCGTCGTGTGGTTCGGGCTCGCGTCCGGACTGTGCGCGGCGGCGACGTCGACCGAGCTGCTCGTGCTCTTCCGCGTGCTGCAGGGAATCGGCGGGGCGTTGCTGACGCCGGGTTCGCTGGCGATCCTGCAGTCGTCGTTCTCGCACGAGGACCGGGCTCGCGCGATCGGCTCGTGGTCCGGGCTCGGCGGGATCGCCGCGGCGGTCGGGCCGCTGCTCGGCGGACTGCTGGTGCAGGCGTGGTCGTGGCGGCTGGCGTTCCTGATCAACCTGCCGCTCGCGGTGGTCGTCGTGCTGATGGCGCGGCGATTCGTGCCGGAGTCGAGGGATACCGCGGCGACCGGGCATCCGGACTACGTCGCCGCCGCGGTCGGCGCGCTGGGGTTGGCCGGGGCGACCGGGGCGTTGGTCGAGGCACCGGTGCGCGGGATCGGCGATCCTGTCGTGTTGGTCGCGCTGGTGGTCGGTGTTGCCGGGCTGGGGTTGTTTCTCTGGCTCCAGCACCGTGCTGCCGAACCGCTCGTGCCGCCTTCGCTGTTTCGCGACCGGACCTTCACGCTGTCGAATGCGTTGACGTTCGTGGTCTACGCGGCGCTTGGCGGCGTGATGATGTTGCTGGTTCTGCAGCTTCAGGTGTCGCTGGGTTATTCGCCGACGCTGGCCGGTCTGGCCGGATTGCCGATCACGGTGCTCATGCTGCTGCTTTCCGGCCGGTCGGGTGCGCTCGCGCAGCGGATCGGGCCGCGGCTGCAGCTGGTGGTCGGGCCGATCGTGGTCGGCGTCGGGATGTTGCTGCTGACGCGGGTGGGGCCGGGGTCGTCGTACCTCGGGTCGGTGCTGCCCGCGGTGGTCGTGTTCGGGCTGGGGCTGGCCACTGTGGTCGCTCCGGTGACCGCGACGGTGCTGGCCGCCGCGCCGGATCGGTACGCCGGGGTCGCGTCCGGAGTGAACAATGCGATCGCCCGATCGGGTGGACTTCTGGCGGTGGCGGTGCTGCCCGCCGCGGCTGGTTTGACGGGTTCGGCCTATCGGGATCCGGCCGCGCTGACTGCTGGCTGGCAGACAGCGCTGGTGATCTGCGCGGTGCTGGCGATCGTCGGCGGGCTTATCGCGTTAGGAATTCACAACGGGGTGCTCGGCGCCGCAGAAGCGGATGATTCGCCGCATCCCGGGGATTGTCTGCATTGCGGGGTGGAAGGGCCGCCCACGCACGTCCATCCCGGTGCGCGTCGCTGATCTTCCGGTGGGGGAAATGTGCTGGGGTTTGTGGGTGCCGGGGAGCTGACCGCTGCCGTCGTGAGCGGACTCGACGGGAGCTTGCCGCACTGAACGCTTCCCAACTCGGCTCATCGCGAGGCACCACAACCCCGCCGACGCGCTCGAACAGTTCTCGCGCGAAGCCGTCTTCGGGGTACATCGCAGTAAGGCTTTGCCGCTGCGCCGCCTGTGGCCACGGAAGCGACTGGCGACTATCGCCGGGTGGATGGTCGCGCAGGGCGTCGAGGCTGACGCGGCTTCGGCGTACGTGACGCATGTGTTCGCGCAGGTCGGGAAGTCACTGGCTGGGAGCGGCCCGTTAGAAGAGCTGACTGCCCGGCATATGACTCCGGGCGGGATCAACGGGCAGTTGCTGACTGACCTGCGCCGGGACCGGATGCCGGAGATGGTGCGGCAGGGCCTGGACGCGGTGTTGACCCGGTTGCGCGGGTCAGCCGCGAGATCGGGCGACTAGCCGGGTCTCGATGCTCTGCAGCGCCGTGATCAAGGTGCCGATCTCTGCGGTGTCCGTGAACGTCCCGTCGAGCAGCGTGGACCAAGTGTCGCGCAGCCGCTGCAGGTTCTCCGCCGCCTTTTCGGTGGGGTAGAGGCGTACTCGGCGGGCGTCGTCGGGGTCGGATTCCCGGCGCAGCAGGCCTTTGGTTTCCAGGCCCCGGACGGCCCGGCTGACGTTGCTGGAGATCATCTGCGTGGCCTCGGCCGCGGCGTTGACCGTGGCTCCGGGGTGCCGGTCGACGAACCGCATCACCGCGCCTTCCAGCGGCGTCCCCGACTCGGCGTTGGCTTCCTTGGCGGCGTTGATGTGCCGGGCCACCGCGAGGATCAGGTCGGCGAGTTCGAAGAGCCGTTCGTCTTTCACCCGGCCAGTATAGCTATCGTTTGACAGGTATCTCCTCGGCGACGTAGGTTAGCTATCAATTGATAGCTAAGGAGGCGGTCATGGCCGCAGGCAAGAGCGCGTTGATCATCGGGGCGTCGCGGGGGCTGGGCTACGCGCTGGCCTCCGAGTTCCTGGTTCGCGGCTGGCAGGTGACCGCGACCGAGCGGACGCCCTCCGCGCTGCACGAGCTGGGCGATCTTACGGTGGAGACCGTCGACATCGCGGTGCCCGAACAGGTCGCGGCGCTGCGCGAACGGCTGGCCGGGTCGGCGTTCGACCTGCTGTTCGTCAACGCCGGAACCAACTACACGACCGACCCTTCGGCGACCTTCACCGACGTGTCCACCGAGGACTTCGTCCAGGTCATGGTGACGAACGCGCTGAGCCCGATGCGCGTCGTCGAGACCCTGCAGGACCTGGTCCCCGAGACGGGCACCATCGGCGTGATGTCGTCGGGCCAGGGCAGCGTCGCCGACAACACGAAGGGCGGCTTCGAGGTTTACCGGGCGAGCAAGTCCGCGCTGAACCAGCTCATGCGCAGCTTCGCCGCCCGGCACGCCGACGACCCACGCACGCTGCTGCTCATGGCACCCGGCTGGGTACAGACGGACCTAGGCGGCCCCAGTGCGCGGCTGACTATCGACGAGAGCATCCCCGGGGTCGCCGACACGATCGAAGCTTGGGCGGGCAAGGGCGGGCTGCACTACCTGGACCGGCAGGGCCAAACCGTCAACTGGTGACAGCCGTGGTCCCGGCCAAGGTCCGTGAAGGGCTCCTTGAGGGAATCAGATTCTCTCAAGGAGCCCTTCACGGACGTTCGGTATCGCGCGCCAAGCCCATCAGCCGGAGAGAACCCCTGTGCACCGCCGACTCAATGCGGCATCGGGGCAGCCTCACCTAGGCGAGCAGTTCGGCCAGCATCGCCGGATCGATGTTCCCGCCGGAAACGATCGCTACCGTGCGGCCGCCGGGGAGTTCGTCGCGGTGGTGCAGGTACGCGGCCGGAGCGGTGGCCCCGCTGGGCTCCGTGACCAGGCGACCTTGCCGGGCCAGCGCCCGGACGGTGTCGCGGATTTCGTCCTCGGTCACCGTGATGACGCCGTCCAGGACGTGCTGCAGGTGCGCGAACGTGAGCGCGGACGGCTGCGCACGCAGGCCGTCAGCGATGGTGCGGGCGCGGTCGGTGATGGGCCAGTCCACGATCTCGCCCGCGGCGAGGCTGGCCGCGGTGTCTGCGGCCAGTTCCGGTTCGACGCCGTAGACCTTCGCGTTCGGGCATTTCGCCTTGATGGCGGTGCCGACCCCGGAGGCGAAACCGCCGCCGCTGATCGGGACCAGAACGGTTTCGACGTCCGGCAGATCCTCGGCGATCTCCAGCCCGACGGTGCCCTGCCCGGCGATGATGTCCGGGTGGTCGAACGGCGGGATGAGCGTGAGACCGCGTTCCTCGGCGAGCGCGAGCGCCGCCGATTCCCGTTCCGCGATCGGCACTTCGCGGACCTCCGCGCCCCAGCGGAGGGTGGCTTCGACCTTCAGCCGCGGAGTGACGTCCGGCACCACGATCACCGCGGGGATCCCGAATTCGCGCGCCGCGTAGGCGACTGCTTGCGCATGGTTGCCGCTCGAATACGCGACCACGCCGCGTTTCCGTTCGGCGTCGGCGAGTGCGGCGATCGCGTTGTACGCGCCGCGGATCTTGAACGCGCCGATCGGTTGCAGGCTCTCGGGTTTCACCCAGAATTCGCCGGGAACCCAGAGCTGGCGCAGCAACGGGGTGTGCACCGCGGTGCCCTTCACCCGCCCGGCCGCGATTTCGATGTCGGAGATCGTCACGAGGTGCATGCGGCGAGTATGTCAGGAAAGTGTGAGCTTTAGTCTATCCATTTTGGACAGTCAACGTGTCGTCCCTCACGCCGGGGCAACGAAGGGAGCACCTCAGGCGACTTAACCGTTGAAGAAACAGGGACAACGGCCGGGAAACGATCAGAACGGAATCATGAGCGAGGAGCAGAAGGAAACCGCGGAGGACAAGAAGAAACTCCGGATGACCCCGGTGCTCGCCGCGGCGCTGGCGGCGGTCACCGCCGCGTTGCTGGGTTCGACGCTGGGGGTCGCGGGAACAGTCATCGGCGCCGGGGTGGCCAGTGTGGTCAGCACCGTCGGCGGCGAGTTGTACCTGCGTTCTCTGCAGCGCACTCGTGATGCCGCGCGGAAGGCGATGGAGACCGCCGCGCGACGCAGCCGGGCCGGGCTTGCTCCCGTGCATGTGCCGCTTGATCGGGCGGAGTCGAAGAACGCTGCCCCGGGTGAGGCGCCGACGGCGTATCTCCCGGCTGACCTGGCGAACATGCCTACGGTTCGGTTGTCCGAACTGAAGCCGACTGAACCGGAGAAGTCCGACAGTCTGGGCGAAAAACTTCGGAAGCTGCGGTGGCCGTTGATCATCGCGTCGAGCGCGGTTGCGTTCGTGGTCGCGTTGATTGTCCTGGTCGGCCTGGACTTGACTACCAAGGGCAACGTGTCGACCGGGTTGGTTCCTCGGCAGCCGGATACCAGTCAGCATCAGGACGATCATCCGGACAACGCGCCGAGTACCGCACCGCAGACTCCGCCGAGCGGGGAGTCTCGGTCGGACAACCCGACGTCCACGCCGACCACGACGCCGAGCGCTCCGCCGTCCTCGCAGCCGACTCAGGAGCAGACTCGGCCGCCGTCTACGTCCTCGAAGCCGAGCACGAGTTCGCAGGCTCCCAGCACCAGCCAGACACCGACCGCTCCCGCAGCCCCGTCAAACGCGGGCCAGTAGCTCCCCACGGCGATCCGTGAGGGGAACCTTCACGGACTCTGAGTCCCTCAGGGTTCCCCTCACGGCCTACTTAAGCCGCGCCTTCAGTCCCTCCGCGGCAGCTTTCGGGTCCGCAGCCTCGGTAATCGCCCGAACGACGACCACCCGAGAAGCCCCCGCGTCTAGCACCTCCGGCAACCGAGCCTCGTCGATCCCGCCGATCGCGAACCAAGGCCGCTCCGTCCCGAGAGCCGCGGTAGACCGGACCAAGTCCAGCCCCGGCGCGAACCGGCCGGGTTTCGTCGGGGTGGGCCAGCACGGGCCGGTGCAGAAGTAGTCCACGCCGGTCTCCGCCGCGGCCGCGGCAGCCTGCTGGTCCGAATGGGTGGAACGGCCGATCACCACGTCGTCGCCTAGGACTCGGCGCGCCAGCGATACCGGGATGTCGTCCTGGCCCAAGTGCAAGACGTCCGCGCCTACGGCCAACGCCACATCCGCCCGGTCGTTCACCGAGAGCAACGCTCCGTGCCGCGCGCAGGCCTCCGCCAGCACCTCCAGCGCCGCGATCTCCTGCTTGGCCTCCAGCGGTGCGCCTCCGGTCTTGTCCCGCAGTTGCACGATGTCGACGCCACCGGCCAAGGCGGCGTCAGCGAACTCGGCGAGGTCCCCGCGGGAGGCGCGGGCGTCGGTGCACAAGTACAGCCGAGCGTCGGCTAGCCGGGTGCGAATCTGGTCTCCGGTCAAGGCAGGCATGGCGGTGACGTTACCCGCGCGCTACGGTGTGGGAGTCCGCACGGGAGCCCGAGGCACGGGCTGAGAGGGAGCTGCCGCTCCGACCGTGGAACCTGATCCGGGTCATGCCGGCGCAGGGAGCGTGATTCCACTGTGAACACCAGCACCACAACCGTCACTGTCGTCGGCGGCGGCGTCATCGGGCTGTCCGCGGCCTGGCGCGCGGCCGCCCGTGGATGGCGCGTCACGGTCGTCGACCCGGATCCCGTGCGCGGCGGCGCGTCCTGGCTGGCCGGCGGGATGCTCGCCCCGGTCACCGAGGCGTGGCCGGGCGAGGAAGCCGTGCTCAGCCTGGGGGAAGCGTCGCTGCGGCGCTGGCCCGGCTTCGCGCGGGACCTCGCTGCCGAGGGGACCGATCCCGGGCTGGCCGAGCACGGCACGATCGTCGTCGGGTTCGACAGCGCCGACGCCGGGCACCTCGGCATCCTCGCCGGGTACCTGCGTTCGCTCGGCCGCGACGTCGAGACGCTCACCGGTCGCGCGGCGAAGCGGCTCGCACCCGGCCTCGGCGCGGTCCGCAGCGGCCTGCACGTGCCGGGCGATTTAGCCGTGGACAACCGGAAATTGCTTACTGCGCTGAGTGAAGCGGCTACGAAGCGTGGGGTCGAGTTCCGTCGGGAACGGCTCCAGAGCCTCTCCGAAGTGTCCGGCCCGGTGATCCTCGCGGCCGGCGCGTGGACCGGTCAGCTGCATCCGTCGCTGGAGCACGCCGTACGCCCGCTGAAGGGGGAGATCCTGCGGCTGCGTCCGCGTCGGGGCTGTCTGCCGCCTCCGCCGTACACCGTGCGCGCGATGGTCGAAGGACGGCCGATCTATCTGGTACCGCGAGAAAACGGCGAACTGGTCCTTGGCGCGACGCAGTACGAAGCCGGTTTCGACCAGGCTGTCACCGCGCGCGGCGTACGCGAGCTGCTGGAGAACGCGGAACGGATTCTGCCTGGTATCACGGAGTACGAGCTGGTGGAAGTCGCCGCCGGACTGCGTGCCGCAAGCCGTGACGCTCTGCCGTACATCGGCGAAGTGAGCGAAGGCGTGTACGCGGCGACTGGACACCACCGCAACGGTTTGCTGATGGCGCCCGCGACTGCGGACGCTGTGGTCGCGTGGCTGGCCGGCGAAACCCCGCCGCCGGAGGTGGCCGCGGCGACGCCAGCCCGTCTGGTCGAGAAGGAGCGAGTCTGATGGAGATCAAGGTCAACGGCGAGTGGCGGGAGTTTCCCGACGACAGCACCGTTTCCGCGGTCTTGGACGCGCTGGGAGCGGAACGCCGTGGCGTGGCCGTCGCGGTCAACGGCGAGGTCGTGCGGCGTGGCGAATGGGAAGAAGCGGTCGTGCCGAAGGGCGCGCACCTCGAAGTGCTGACCGCGGTTCAAGGAGGTTGAGCATGGACGACCTGATCATCGGCGAACACAAGCTGTCGTCGCGATTGATCATCGGCACCGGTGGCGCGGCGAATCTCGAGGTGCTGGAACGCGCGCTGGTCGCGTCGGGCACCCAGCTGACCACCGTGGCGATGCGCAGAGCCGACGCCGAGGGCGGCTCCGGAGTGCTGGAGTTGTTGCGGCGCTTGGACATCGAGCTGCTGCCCAACACCGCGGGCTGCCGAACGGCGGCGGAAGCCGTGCTCACCGCCCAGCTGGCCCGCGAGGCGCTGGAAACGAACCTGATCAAACTCGAGGTACACGCCGACGACCGGACGCTGCTGCCCGATCCGCTGGAGACCCTCGAAGCCGCCGAACGCCTGGTGGCGGACGGATTCACGGTGTTCGCCTACACCAACGACGACCCGGTTCTCGCCCTCCGCCTGGAAGAAGCGGGCTGTTCCGCAGTGATGCCGCTCGGCGCTCCGATCGGCACCGGGCTGGGTATTCGGAACCCGCACAACATCGAACTGATCGTCTCGCGCGCGTCGGTGCCGATCGTGCTGGACGCCGGGATCGGTACTGCTTCGGACGCGACGCTGGCGATGGAACTCGGCTGCTCGGCGGTGCTTCTGTCGACGGCGGTGACCCGCGCGGCGGACCCGGAACGGATGGCGCTGGCGATGCGGAGTGCAGTGGAGGCTGGGTACTTGGCCCGAGGTGCGGGGCGGGTGCCGCAGCGGTTTTGGGCGCAGGCGTCCAGTCCGCCTCGCTAGGGTTCTCGTGAGTGTTTATGCCGGTTCTAACCGGCATAAACACTCACGAGACCTCGACCACCACCTTGCCGCGCACCCCACCGCTTTCGAGCGCGCGGTGTGCGTCGGCGATATCGGCGAACGGAAACACCCGGTCCACCAACGGCCGCACCAACCCGGCATTCACCCACCGGCTCAAATCAGCGAGCAGGTCCGCCTTCGGGTTCCCGCTGAAACCGCGCACCCACCGGGTCGGGCGCAGCGAATTCGCCGCGACATAACCAAGCGTGCGGACCGGATGGTCGAGGTCAAACGCGATCGCGACCATCCGCCCGCGCGGGGTCAGCAGCCGCCGGAACGTGTCGAGGTCGCGGCCGACGGTGTCGAGGATGACGTCGAACTTCCCCAGGTCACCTGGATCGCGGTAATCGAGCGCGACATCCGCACCGAGTTCCCTTGCCAGCTCTAGGTTTTTAGCGCTCGCCAACCCAGTCACGTGCGCGCCCATAGCGCGACCGAGCTGCGTCGCGACAAAACCGACTCCGCCAGTCGCACCACGGATCAGCAGGCGTTCGCCCGGCTTCAGATGGGCTTTGTCGCGCAGCGCGGTAATCGCGGTGACGCCCACCGCGAGCGACGCCGCCTGCGAGGGATCCAGCCCAGCAGGCACGTGGTCCAGCCGATCCGCGGCCATCACGTAGTACTCGGCAGCAGTGCCCATCCGCCGTCCGCCGCCCCAGACTAGGTCGCCGACCGCGAACCGGCTCGTCCCCGGTGCCACCACCTCGCCGACCAGGTCCACGCCGATTCGCTTGGGGAAACGCTTGCCACTGAACGGAAGCAGCTTCCCGGACCGCATAGCGAGTTCGCCGCCGTTGACGGTCAGCGCGCGCACCCGGAGCAGGACTTCGCCGGGGCCGGGTACGGGCGTCGGGACAGTGGTTTCGCGCAGGACTTCGGGCGGTCCGTAGCGGTCGTAGGTGATGGCACGCATCGAAGTGGAAGGCATGTTCCACTTCTAGCACGGAAAGTGGAAGGGGTCTTCCGATTCGCGTAAAGTGAGAGAGTGCCGGAAAAATCGACTCGGTTGCGCACCGACGCCGCCCACAATCGCGCGCAGATCCTCGAGGTCGCGGAGCGCACCTTCGAGACCGAGGGCCTGGACGTGTCGATGAGCGAGCTGGCGCGCCGCGCTGGTCTCGGCGTCGCCACGGTGTACCGCCATTTCCCGACCAAGGCCGACCTCGTCGCCGAAGCCTTCGCGGAGCCGATGGCCGAATGCGCGGGCATGCTCGACGAAGCGCTCGCCGACCCCGATCCGTGGCGCGGGTTCTGCCGGGTGATCGAGGAGGTGTGCTCGATGCAGGCGCGCAACCACGGTTTCTCCGCCGCGATCGTGACCTCGCTGCCGGATCAAGCCGCCTTCGCGGAGTTGCGGGACCAGGCGTTGCGGGGGTTCACCGAGTTGATCCGCCGGGCGCAGGAAGCCGGTGCGCTGCGGGCCGACTTCGTGGTCTCCGACCTGTCGTTGGTCTTGCTGGCGAACGGCGGCCTGCGGTCGAGCGCGGGAGCTGCGGCACCGGCGGCGTCGCGTCGGCTCGCGAGCTATCTGCTGCAGTCGTTCCGAGCGGAGACGGCCGCGCCGCTGCCGCCGCCCGCGGAGCTTCCGCTCGACGTGTCGGTGCTCTGAATGGGCGGCCAAGCTGCACAAATGGCTGGGTAATGGTGATTTCGCCCGCGCTTGACGCGGATTGTGCACGGGCACGCCGTATGGTTGACGGCACCCTTTCCGGCGCACCCAGCGGCGGGCACCAGCGTCAGAAGGAGCCGATCGTGACTCTTTCCTCGGTCCAGGACGTAACGGGCCGGTTGTATCTAGCGGTGGGACGGCTTTCCCGCTCGCTTCGCCAGGCGGGCGCGCCCGGGCCCGGACACGGGTCGATCTCGGCGCTGGCCACGCTCGTCCACTTCGGCGAGCTGCGCCTCGGCGACCTCGCCGCTAAGGAAGGCGTCGCGGCGGCCACGATGTCGCGGATCGTGGCCACGCTGGTGGAGGCCGGTTACGTCACGCGCGAGTCCGACCCGGTCGACCGGCGCGCCTGGCTCGCCCGCGCCACCGAGGAAGGCGAACGCCTCGTCTCCGGCGTGCGCTCCACCCGCGTACAGGAACTCAACCGCCGCCTCGACCGGCTCACCCCCGAGGCTCGCGAGTCGATCATCGCCGCGCTGCCCGCGCTGGAAGCCCTGATCTCCGACGAGGGCTAGTCGCCAGAACGCCGAGACGGGACCGAGTTTCGCGCCCGTGGGTGAGTGTTCGGCGGCTTGGGAGACGAACCATTTGCCGTAGTGCGCTGCATCGGCGATTGGCCAGCCCAGCGTGGGCCGGGGAGATCTACGAAAGTCGTAGAGAAGCAGGTCGACGCACTCCGCGCCAGACTCCGACGAGGGCTAGCGCTCTTCCGGGGCCAGCCGCCAGAACGCCGACACCGGGCCGACTTTCGCGCCCATCGGGTACGAGTGTTCGACGGCCTGCGAGACGAACCACTTGCCGTAACGCGCCGCTTCGACCACCGACATGCCCTTGGCCAGCCCGGCGGTCAGCGCGGACGCCATGGTGTCGCCGGCCCCGTGCGTGTGCGGGGTCTGCCAGCGCGGGCCGGGCAGCTCCACGAACGTCGTGCCGTCGAAGAGCAGGTCGACGCATTCCGGGTCGGACTGCAGGTGCCCGCTCTTCACCAGCACGTACTTCGGGCCGAGTTGGTGCAGTACGACGGCCGCGGTGTGCATGCCGTCGCGGTCGGTCACAGTCATGCCGGTGAGCAGCCGCACCTCGTCCAGGTTCGGCGTGAGCACAGTGGCGCGCGGCAGGAGTTCGTCGCGCAGCGCGGCGAGGCCGTCGTCGTCGAACAGCGACTGGCCGGTCATCGCCGCGGCCACCGGGTCGACCACGAACGGGATCGCGCCGTCGCGCCCGATCCCGGCCTTGTCGCAGGCCGCCGCGACTGCGTGGATGATCTCCGCGGACGCGAGCATGCCGGTCTTCGCCGCGCCGACGCCCATGTCCGCGGCGACCGCCTCGATCTGCCCGGCCACGATGTGCGGCGGCAGATCGGCGCGGTCGTGCACGCCGAGCGTGTTCTGGACGGTGACCGCGGTGACCGCGACCAGGCCGTGCACCCCGCAGGCGAGGAAGGTCCGCAGGTCCGCCTGCAGCCCGGCGGCCCCGCCGGAATCGGATCCGGCGATGGTGAGCGCGGAGGGCGGGCTCGGGTTCTCAGTCATGTGCGCGTTCCGACTTCTGGTCTGGTCCATTGAGGCAACTGTGCTTCATTCACAGTCCACCACGATGGCACAGTAAGTGTTCGTGCTGGTCCCCGTGACGAAGGAGACATCAGTGAAGCTCGCCGCGGCCGGTCTCCTGCTCCTGTCCACGCTGGCGGTACCGGGGGTCGCCAGCGCGGACAGCCCCAAGCTCTCGCACGTGACCACCGTCGGCGTGCACAACACCTACGATCCGGCGGCGTACCCGTACCTCGCGCAGGCACTGGACAACGGTTCGTCGCTGCTCGAACTCGACGTCTGGCCGGATTTCTTCACTCACGAGTGGAAAGTCAGCCACTCCAATCCGCTGGGCAACAGCAACAACTGCGTCGACGCGCATTCGGCTGCCGACCTTTACTCCGGCGGGACCAACAAGGATCTCGAATCGTGCCTGGACGACATCCGGATCTGGCTCGGCGCACATCCCGGCCATGCGCCGCTCACGCTGAAGATCGAAATGAAGACCGGGTTCTCCGCGAATACCGGCCTCGGCCCGGCTCAGCTGGACGCCGCTTTCCGCGACCACCTCGGTGACGCCGTGTTCAAGCCCGCCGATCTTCTCGGCAGCCACGCCACGCTCGACGAAGCGTCCAAAGCGGACAATTGGCCGACGCTGGACGCGTTGCGGGGCAAGGTGCTCACCGAGATCATCCCGGGCACGGTCGAAGAGGGAAACCCGACGGACACGCTGCACACCGACGTCGAGTACGCCGGTTATCTGCTAGACCAGAAGGTTGCCGGAAAGCTGAATTCGGTGCAGATCTTCCCGACTGTGCACGGTGCTGCGGGCGGTGACCCGCGCGACAAATACTCCGCGGAGCAGAAACCGTGGTTTGTCGTTTTCGACGGGGACGCGAGCGAATGGCTCGCCAAGGCCGGAATGTCCTGGTACGACAATAACCACTACTACGTGGTCATGACGGACGGCCAGAACGTCGCGCCAGCCATCGACGACCACAACCCGACCGTCGACCAGGCAACCCAGCGCGTGGCGGAGCTGGCCAAGCAGCACGCGTCCGTGGTGACCTCCGACTGGACGGGCCTCACCACCGTGCTGCCGACGGTGGATTCGCGCGGCTAGAACCGCGGCGGCGGTTTCAGCACCGACATCCGGTATTGGTACACCGCTTGCGCTTCGGCGATCCCCGGCCGCGGGGTGACGCCCGATTTGCGGATCGTTTTGACCGCCGAAGCGGTGCGGTGCTCGGTGACCAGGCCGTCGACCTCGTGCTGTACCTCAAGCGGCAGCCTCGCCCACAACGCTTCCGGTGTCTCGCTCATCCGGCCAGTGTCGCATTCACCGCGGGTTCGCGAGCCGCCAGAACGGGGAAACCGGGCCGACGCCGGCACCGAGCGGGTACGCCTCCCGGACGCAGCGTTCGATGAACCGTTTCGCCTCCGCGACCGCGGTGGGCACGTCCGCGCCCTTCGCGAGCGACGAGGTGATCGCTGACGCCATGGTGTCGCCGCCGCCGTGGGTGTTTTCCGTGTCGATGCGCGGACCGCTCAGCTCGATCACCGCTGAGCCGTCGGTGAGCAGGTCGACGCAATCGGCGGCGTCGTAGAGGTGGCCGCCCTTGACTAGAACCCACTGGGAACCGAACTCCAGCAACGCTTCCGCGGCTGCGTGTTGGCTCTTGGAGTCGGTGACGGTGACGCCGGTGAGCAGCCGTACTTCGTCGAGGTTCGGCGTGATGAGCGTGGCGCGCGGGAACAATTCCGTCCGGATGGCTTCCAGCGCTTCTTCGCGCAGCAGCGCGTGACCGGTCATCGAAGCAGCCACCGGATCGACTACGAACGGCGTGTCCGTGGTCCGTCCGATGTGGACTTCGTCCAGTGTTTTCGCCACTGCCTGAATGATTTCCGCGGTGGCGAGCATGCCGGTCTTCGCCGCGTTGACGCCCATGTCCTCGGCGACCGCTTTGATCTGCGCGGTGACGACGTCGACCGGGATCTCGGAGAACCCTTGCACGCCAAGCGAATTCTGCACGGTGACCGCGGTGAGCGCGACCAGCCCGTGCACGCCGTTGGCGAAGAACGTGCGCAGGTCCGCCTGCACGCCCGCACCACCGCCGGAATCAGATCCGGCGATGGTGAGGGCGGTGCGGGGCGTGCTTGTCACTGGTTGACCACGGGCAGATAGACCTTGTTGCCCTGCTCGGAAAACTCCGCGGACTTCTCGGCCATGCCCGCCTCGATCGCCTCCACAGAGGACAGACCGTGCTCCTCGGCGTACTTGCGCACGTCCTGGGTGATCCGCATCGAGCAGAACTTCGGCCCGCACATCGAGCAGAAGTGCGCCGTCTTCGCCGGTTCCGCGGGCAGCGTCTCGTCGTGGAAGGCCCGCGCGGTGTCCGGGTCGAGCGACAGGTTGAACTGGTCGTTCCACCGGAATTCGAAGCGGGCCTTGGACAATTCGTCGTCCCACTCCTGCGCGTACTGGTGGCCCTTGGCGAGGTCGGCGGCGTGCGCAGCGATCTTGTAGGTGATCACGCCGGTCTTCACGTCGTCGCGGTTAGGCAGGCCGAGGTGCTCCTTCGGCGTGACGTAGCACAGCATCGCGGTGCCGTACCAGCCGATCTGCGCCGCACCGATCGCGGAGGTGATGTGGTCGTACGCCGGCGCGATGTCCGTGGCGAGCGGGCCCAGCGTGTAGAACGGAGCCTCGCCGGTGAGTTTTTCCTCCAGCTCCACGTTTTCCTTGATCTTGTGCATCGGCACGTGGCCGGGGCCCTCGATCATCACCTGCACGTCGTGCTCGCGGGCGATGTGCGTCAACTCGCCGAGGGTCTCCAACTCGGCGAACTGGGCACGGTCGTTGGCATCCGCGATCGAACCGGGACGGAGGCCGTCGCCGAGGGAGAACGTGACGTCGTACTCGCGCAGGATCTCGCACAGCTCGGAGAAATGCGTGTACAGGAAGGATTCCTGGTGATGCGCGAGGCACCAGGCGGCCATGATCGACCCGCCGCGGCTGACGATGCCGGTGACCCGGCGCGCGGTCAGCGGGATGTAGCGCAGCAGCACACCGGCGTGCACCGTCACGTAGTCGACGCCCTGCTCGCACTGCTCGATGATGGTGTCGCGGTAGATCTCCCAGGTGAGCTTTTCCGGCTCCCCGTCGACCTTTTCCAGCGCCTGGTAGATCGGCACGGTGCCGACCGGGACCGGCGAGTTGCGCACGATCCACTCGCGCGTCTCGTGAATCCGCTTGCCGGTGGAGAGATCCATGATCGTGTCGGCGCCCCAACGGGTGGCCCACACCATCTTGTCGACCTCTTCCTCCACCGAGGACCAGACGGCCGAATTTCCCATGTTGGCGTTGATCTTCACCAGGAAGTTCTTGCCGATGATCATCGGCTCGGTCTCCGGATGCTTGCGGTTGACCGGAATCACCGCACGACCGCGGGCGACCTCGTCCCGCACGAACTCCGGCGTACAGCGTTCGCGCGCGGCGATGAACTCCATTTCCCGGGTGATCACCCCGGCTTTCGCCCAGCCCAGCTGGGTGTTGTGCTCCCGCCCGTCCGCCCAGCCGGACCGCAACGGGTGAAGTCCATTGTGGACATCGATGTTCGCGTCCGGATCCGTGTAAGGCCCGGACGTGTCGTACACGTCGAAATGCTCCCCGTTCGACAGATCGATCCGCCGAGCCGGAACCCGCAATCCGGATTCGGTGCGGTGATAGACCTTGTGCGAACCGGTGATCGGCCCGGTGGTGACGGACGGGGCGATGGCACCCTGGTTTTCCAGCGTCGTCAACGACGTTCACTCCCTACGCCGGCATTACCCGGTCAGGTTCATGCGGTCGGTGACGCCGGGTGTCCGCGAGATGGACACCAGCCACCCTCTCAGCCCGCCAAGGCGCGAGCTCCCGCGTTGCATTCGGTTGAGGTTGCCCGTCCGACGATGCCATGCGGTGTCGGGTCCGCACAAGGGGGTGAGCGGAGGCGGTGGCTGGCTTGGGGGTTGAGCGGAGGCGTGGCTGGTTTGGGGGTTGTGGGCAGGCTGTGGCTGGCTTGGGGTTTGAGGGCAGGCTGTGGCTGGCTTGGGGTTTGAGTGGCACCAGCACTGTGTTTGATTGCCCCGGCTCCGCCGTGGCGCCGAGATCGCCGGGAAGCTGGTTTCTTCCCTCCCGATTTCGCCGGCCCGGGGGGCCGTCGAAATCGCTCAGTCCAGAAACCAGCGCGATCTCGGGTTGTGGTCCGGAAGGCGGAAGCAGTCTCGCGTGGTGGTCCAGAAACCGGCGCGGTCTCGGGGTGTGGTCCGGAAGGCGGAGCGGTCTCGGGTGGTGGTTCGGAAGCGGGTGCGGTCTCGGGGGTGGGGTTCGGGAAGCTGCGGCGCGTGGGTCAGGCGTCCGCGGGTTCCTTCGGAGGCAGCCAGGTCAGGCCGGGCATGCCCCACTTGTTTTTCTTCAGCATCTTCTTCGCGGCGCGCGCGTGGCGGCCGACTAGACGATCCAGGTAGATGAAGCCGTCTAGGTGATCGGTCTCATGCTGCAGGCAGCGCGCGAAGTAACCGGTGCCTTCGACCTCGATCGGATTTCCTTCGACGTCGAAGCCGGTGACCTTCGCCCACGAGGCGCGTCCGGTCGGGTACGACTCGCCGGGGGCGGACAGGCAGCCCTCCCAGTCGTCGTCCGGGTCCGGCATCGTCTCCGGGATCTCGGAGGTCTCGAGCTTCGGGTTGACCACCGCGCCGCGGTGCTCGGTGCCCTCGTCGTCCGGGCAGTCGTATACGAACACCCGCAGGGCGAGCCCGATCTGGTTGGCCGCGAGGCCCACGCCCTCGGCCGCGTACATGGTCTCGAACATGTCCTCGACGAGGGTGGCGAGCTTGTCGTCGAACTCGGTGATCTCGCGCGTGGGCTGGTGCAGCACGGGTTCGCCAGCGATGCAGATGGGGTGGACGGTCACGGACGCCGAGTTTAGTCGGACCCTTCTGGTACACCTGGATCGGACCGTGACGCGCCGTGTCGGATGCCCATGTCGAGCATGGGTTCCGTGGTTCAATGACGCCCGCGGAAGGACTGCCGACACCGATTGCGAGGACCGCATGGACGCCGCGGAGTCGATGGCTGAAAACCAGCCGTCGCCGCCGGAAAATGTCGGTGGCCTGACCGAGCGCGAACTGGACATTCTCGCGTTCGAGCGGCAGTGGTGGCGCCACGCCGGGGCGAAGGAGAACGCCATCCGGGAGCGCTTCGGGCTGTCCTCCACCCGTTACTACCAGTTGTTGAACACGCTGCTGGCCAAGCCGGAGGCCGTCGCGGCCGATCCGATGCTGGTCAAGCGGCTGCGCAAAACGCGCGCCGCCCGTCAGCGCAAACGCGGGGCCCGGCGGTTGGGGATCGAGCTGTCATGAGCGTCTTCTCGGGACTGTCCCGGCCGTTGAAGGCCGCGGGAGTCGCGCTGATCGGGATCGCGGTGGTCGCGGCCGTCATCGGCGGGGTCACCGTGCTCAACACGAGCGGCGACCAGAACGCCGGACCGAGCACGTCCGGCGAGCCCACCGCACCCGGCGGATCGTCGTCCGCCCCGGAGCCGTCGTCCTCGGCGGCGCCCAGCTCCGCACCGTCGCCGCCCGCGTCCTCTGCTCCGGCCTCGTCGTCCGCGGCGTCGTCGGCTCCGGCGTCGGGCCAGCCCGGACCCGGACAGCCCGGCGGACAGCCGGGGCAGCAGCCCGGGCAGCCGGGTCAGGCCGGTCCGGACCAGCAGGCGTCGAACAAGTGGGTCACCCTGCGCGTTTACAACAACTCGCTGGTCAAGCACCTCGCCGAACAGGCCGCCGCCGATTTCCGCGCTTCGGGGTGGAACGTCGCCGAGGTCGGCAACTACTCGCAGGGCAACATCCCGACGACCACGGCCTACTTCCGGCCGGGCACCGACGAGGAAGCCGCCGCGAAGCAACTGGCCAAGGAATTCGGCTTCCAGGCCCAGCCCCGGTTCGACGGCATCCAGAACTCGAGCCCCGGCGTGATAGTGATCATCACGAAGGACTATCAGCCCGGCGGACACAAGGGCAGCTGAGCTTCCCGACACCAATGACGGCCCGCGCTACGGCGCGGGCTTTGTCATGTCTGCGGTGCCGGTGGGGCGCGGGGTCGCTCGGCTGGTCCGCGTTCGGAGCGGCGAGTCGCGTGGCTTCGCTCCTGCGGAGGTCCGTGAGGGGAACCCTGAGGGAATCAGAGTCCCTCAGGGTGGCCCTCACGGACCTCCGCAGAGCGCGCCGCGCCCCTTCGGTTCGGCGCGGCGGGCGGCGGGAGACCTCGTGAGTGTTGATCACGGTTAGAACCGTGATCAACACTCACGAGCAGCTCAGCGCTCCTGCTGCGCCTGCGCGTAAGCCTCCAGCGTCGCCAGCTGCGCCGCGTCCAGCGAAGGCCGCACTGCCTCGCGAGCCTTGTCCAGATGCGCCGCGGTCACCTCGCGTGCCTCCAGCGACTCGCGCATCGCGGTCAGCGCCGCCTCCCGGATCAGCGCGGCGCAGTCGGCGGCCGAGTAGCCCTCCAGCGCCTCCGCGGTGGCCGCGAGGTCCACATCGGACGCCAGTGGGGTGTGCTTGGCCGTCGCGGCGAGGATCGCGGCGCGGGATTCGGCGTCCGGCGGCGGGACGTAGATTCGCCGCTCCAAGCGTCCGGGACGCAGCAAAGCCGGGTCGACCAGTTCGGGCCGGTTCGTCGCGCCCAGCACGACGACCTCGCGCATCGGCTCCACGCCGTCCAGTTCGGTGAGCAGCGCGGCGACCACGCGGTCGGCCACGCCGGAGTCGGACGACTGGCCGCGGCGCGGGGCGAGCGCGTCGATCTCGTCGAGGAAGATCAGCGAGGGGGCGGCGTCGGCGGCCCGGCGGAAGAGGTCGCGGACGGCGCGTTCCGATTCGCCGACCCATTTGTCCAGCAGTTCCGCGCCCTTGATCGCGAACACGTTGAGCGCGCCGGCTCCGGCGAGCGCCCGGACCAGGAACGTCTTGCCGCCACCGGGCGGCCCGTACAGCAGCACGCCGCGCGGCGGGTCGATGCCGAGCCGGGCGAACGAATCCGGGTAGCGCAGCGGCCACAGCACGGTTTCGGTGAGCGCTTCCTTGACCGACGTCATGTTGCCGACGTCGTCCAGCGTCAGGCCGCCGGTGGCCAGATTGTCCGAAGTGGACAGCGAGATCGGCCGGACGGTGGCCAGCGCGTCAAGCAAATCCTGCTGCGAGATCTTGGGTTCCTCGACGTCCCGCTGGCGCAACGCGGCCCGCAACGCCGCGTCGCGGCGCAGGGCGAGCAGATCGGCGGCGACGAAACCGGGAGTCCGTTCGGCGAGCACGCCCAGGTCGGCCCCGGATTCGACCGGGACGTCGCGGAGCAGGATCCGCAGCAGTTCGACGCGCGTTTTCGCTTCCGGCAGCGGCAGTCCCAGCTCGCGGTCGAGCAGGTCGGCACCACGCAGCCGCGGGTCCACTGACTCGGCTCGCGCGGTCGTCGCCACGACCGCCAGTCCGGCTTGACGCAGCGCGGCGCGCAGTTCTTCGAGCACCACAGTCGCCACCGGAGGCGGTTGCGTGGCCGGGAGCAGCGCGTCGATGTCGTTGATCAACAGCACGCCTGGACCGTCGCCGTCCGCGACTCGGTCGATGGCCTCGCGCAGCGAACGGTGTGCCGCATTCGGTTCCAGCACCGCGATATTCGGCGCGGTCACCGACACCACCCGCACCTTCTCCGCCGCGGCGACCGACCGCACCAGCGTCGCCTTGCCGACGCCTTCCGGCCCGGACAGCAGCACACCCAGATGCGCCGACGTGCCCAGCTTCGCCAGCAATTCCGGCCGGTGGAACGCCAGGTCGAACCATTCAGCCAGCTTGCGCGCCGCCCCCTCGGCCCCGACCAGGTCAGCGACCGGCACCGGCTCATCCAGCTCTTCCTCGCGAGCCTCGGTGACGACCTCTTCGACGATCTCCGC
This sequence comes from Amycolatopsis circi, assembly GCF_003385235.1. GTDB lineage: Bacteria > Actinomycetota > Actinomycetes > Mycobacteriales > Pseudonocardiaceae > Amycolatopsis > Amycolatopsis circi. Next base: position 180,482 of record NZ_PQIA01000019.1, read on the forward strand.
GTCGAGGTAGTCCTCGGCCGCGGTGACAGCAGTGGTGCGAACGAGCGCAGTCGCGGTGCGCATCGGCTGTTCGCCGGTCGGCGCTCCGGTACGGGCACCGTCGCGCCAGCTGACCACAGTGGACGGTCCAACGACGACCACGCCAGCCGGTTCGGTAGCCGTGACGGTCAGCAGCTCGTTGGTCCAAGTCGCCCCGATCACGCGGGACAACTGCCCGCGCACAGCGGCGACGTCGGAGCCCGGCGCGGGCGCGAGGTCTTGCGGCAACAGGGAAACCGCGTCGCCACGGGTGAGAACCTTGCCGGTGAGCGCGAGCCGCAACGTCTGCGGCGACACCGAAACGGACGCCAGCCGAGACCCGGACACGGTGACCGTGCGGGCAGCGGTGACCTCTGCCGGCGAGACCACGACCTCGCCGCCCTCGGCGACGCCAAGGTTCGACATGGTGACGTCGTCAGTCAACACGACACCCGGCATCGCTTCCTCAGCGGCGGGCGCGGCCAAGGCGGCACTGCGCCGTGCGCCGGTGAGGTGCACGGCGTCCCAGGCCCGCAGGCCGAGCGCGTCGAGCACTTCCGGGTGCAACCGGACAACGCCCCGCCGCGCGTCAAGCGCGGACGGCGTGTGCCGGACGGTCAGGGTGATCTGCGGATCGCTCACGCTGCTCACCCTAATGAACCGGCGGGCGGTTGTGCGCGAACGAAAGGCTCCTTAGAGCGTCGCTGACCAGTCGCGGATCGCGGCGACGAACTCCTCGGGCGCGTCGGACTCCACGTAAAGCCCTACGCCGTCAAGACTTACCGTCTGATGGTTCCGGAAGGACGCTTCCAGCCGCTCGCGTTCCCGGGGCCGGAAACCGATTTGAGCGTTGCCCCACACGATCAGTGTCGGCAGGTCGGGAAGGCCGGCCTCGACCTCGGCGAAGAAGGCCCGGCTGGCGAGGAGCCGGCCGGGGAGCACTCCGGAGGCCTGGCGTCGCTCGGGCGTGTCCATCGCACGGCGGTAGTGGACCATCTCGGCCGCGGTCACCTTCCGCTTCCGGTGGCCCATCGGGAGGAACGCCTTGACGACGAGGTTGAGCCGCCGCGCCAGGAAGCGCATCGGAGGTCCACCGGCGATGCGCCCGAACGCCTCGAAGTACGGATCGCCGTTGACCGGCCAGGCCCAGGCGTTGACGAGCACCAGCCGTTCGAAGACTCCCGGCCGACGTTGTGCGGCGGCCAAGCCGATCGGCCCGCCCCAATCTTGTCCGACCAGCGTGACCCCGCTGAGGCCGAGCGCGTCGACGAACCCGGTGACCACGTCGGCGTGTTCCTCGGGCAGGTAGCGATACCCGGGCTTGGCGGTCGACAGCCCGAAGCCCGGGTAGTCGAGGGCGACGCACCGGAAGTCTTCGCGCAGTGCGCGGATCGCGTCGCGCCAGAGGAACGACCAGGTCGGATTGCCGTGCAGGAGCAGCAGAATCGGGCCGGATCCCTCGTCGACGTAATGCACGGTGTGCCCGTCGATGTCGACGAAGCGGCTCTTGAACGGGAACAACTCGTCGTCGACCCAGTCGGGCCGTGCGCTTTCAGCCATGGCGCCCCCTATACTTGAGGTAGTCAAGCGTACTTGAGATTGTCAAGCAGAGGGACGTTATGCGCAGCTACGGCCAGTACTGCGGGCTCGCCCGGTCCCTCGAAATCGTCGGCGACCGGTGGAATTTGCTCATCGTCCGCCAGCTCCTGCTCGGCCCCGCGCGCTACCGGGACCTGATCGACGGACTCCCGGGCATCGCGACCAACCTGCTCGCCGACCGGCTCCGCGACCTGGAGACCGCGGGCGTACTCGAACGGCGGCTGGCAGGCAAGGGCAGCGCGGTCGAGTACGCCCTCACGCCGTGGGGCGCTGAGCTGCGCGAGCCGATCGAGAGCCTGATCCGCTGGTCCACCCCGCTGATGGTCCGCGGCCCGGAAGGCGACTCGTTCCGTCCCGAGTGGCTCGCGGTCGCCCTTCCCGCCCTGCTCGACGCCCGGGTCAAGATCCGAGCCGCAGCGACGGTCGCCCTCGATGTCGGCGGCCCGCCCTTCCAGCTCCACGCGACGCGCTCCGGCTTCGAGGTCGGCCCGCTGGACGGCCGTGAACTCGACGCCACCGTCCGCGCTGACCCGGCCTGCGTCCTCGGCCTTGCCGCGGGCGCTCTCGCGCTCGACGACGCCCGAGCGCTCGGGATGATCGAGATCGACGGTGACGAGTCCGTGGTCCGCGCTGTGTTCGCCGTCTGAGCTACTGCTTCGCCCAGCCGTCGAAGGAAAGGACGTCGGCCACTGGCCGTGCGACGGGGGAGAACTCTTGCTGGGTCGAATAGGCCACCGCGAGCAGGCCGATCTCCGCGGAGCTGGGCGTGGAGGCGATGTCGCTCTGCGACAACATGCGGAACAAGGGCGATCTGCCCGGTCGCGGAGGAGGCCAATCCACCGTCGGCGGGGACGTTGAAGGTGATCGACAGCATGCTCGGCACCCTGCTGGACGCTGAAACTACCGGCGCCGAATGCCGATCCGACGCCAGCTGCGCCGCCGCTGGGTGGGGCCGGACGTGGCCGAGCTGTGGTCCCGCTCTCGCAGGTTCCGGCTTCGCACCAGGTCCGAGTTCGTCCGCCGCACCGCGCGCATCGCGGCACCGGCGACTCGGCCCGAAGCCGGACGCAGCCGCAGCCGTCGGTGGCTGCGTGCGCGGCGAATCGCGCGACGTTCCCGCGGCGGCACTTCCCAGGCCTCCGGGTGCGCGGCGAGCCAGCGGTGCCGGTAGACCGAATACGGGATGTGCAGCAGGTACAGCACCAGCGCGACCACCAGCGCCGCCAGCGGGAACACGATGATCGCGGCGGCCAGCAGGCCGACGCCCACCAGCAGCGGGGCGATCGCCTTCGCCGGGGCCTTCACGGTCTTGAGCGACAGCGTCGGGATGCGGCTGATCAGCAGCGCGGCGACCGCGATGGTCCACACGAACACCACGTACTGCTCGGACCACCAGCCCTCGCCCCACTGCAGCGTGGCGATCAGCGGCAGCATCGCGACCAGGCCGCCGGCCGGCGCGGGCACGCCGACGAAGAACTCGGCGGCGTACGGCGGCTGGTCGGTGTCGTCGAGCAGGGTGTTGAAGCGGGCGAGCCGCAGGATCATGCAGACCGCGAAGATCAGCGACGCGACCCAGCCGATGCGGTCGCCGTGCGCCTGCCAGATGTAGAGCACCAGGGCGGGCGCGACGCCGAACGAGATGCCGTCCGACAGCGAGTCGAGTTCGGCGCCCATTTTGGACGTCGCGTCGAGCAGGCGGGCGATGCGGCCGTCGAGGCTGTCGAGAACGGCGGCGATGCCGATCGAGCCGATCGACATCGCGTAGTTGCCGGTGAGGGCGAACTGCACCGAGGAGAGACCGGCGCAGAGCGCGAGCACGGTGATCGCGTTCGGCAGCAGCCGGACGCCAGGGGTGGTCACGCGGACCATGGTCAGCTTTCTCCCAGCGCAGGAAGTTCGGCGAGCACGGTTTCGCCGCCGACGGTGCGCTGGCCCTTGGCCACCACGACCCGGCTGCCCGGCGGCAGGTAAGTGTCGACGCGCGAGCCGAAGCGGATGATGCCGTAGGTCTCGCCCGCGGACACCTTGTCGCCCTCGCGGACGTCGCACCGGATGCGGCGCGCGACCAGACCGGCGATCTGCACGACGACGAGCTCGTGGCCGTCGACCGTGTGCAGCACCAGCGAATTGCGCTCGTTGACCTCGCTCGCCTTGTCGAGGTCCGCGGAAAGGAATTTGCCCGGCTTGTACGCCGCCTTGGAGATCACGCCCGCCGCCGGCGTGCGCTGGACGTGCACGTCGTAGACCGACAGGAACACGCTCACCCGCATCCGCGGTTCGGCGGGCAGGCCGAGTTCGGCGGGCGGGACCGCTTCCTCGATGAGCGAGACGGTGCCGTCGGCGGCCGAAATCGCGACGTTGTCCCGCAGCGGGGGCACGCGCTTCGGCTCGCGGAAGAACGCCGTCATGCCCGCGGTGGCGAGCGCGCCGACCACGCCGAGGCGCTTGGAGAAGCGGCGCAGCACGAACGTCGCGGCCAGGCCGCCGAGGAGGAACGGCCGTCCTGCCGGGTGCATCGGCGGGAACGTCTCGCGGGCCAGCTGGACAGCGTGCGCGAGGGGGTTACCGGTGGGCTGGCCGCTCATGGGTCGAGTTCCCCGCTGTTCGTCTCGGTCGGTGTAAGGGTCCGATTTGGGCTTCCTCCACGCTACCGCCCGCCTGCGGCGGACCCGGCGGCCCCTGGTCGTAAGGGTTGCCCCGGCGCGGGTGGGCGCGACCACAAACCGGTAACGACGCGTCGAACAATCCGATAACACCGGGTAGTTGACGCCGCTCGGGACCGGTGCCCGAGCCGACCTGGCGAGGGAGACGATGGCGGTACCCGATCTGCTCGCGCGGCTGTTGCGCGACTGGCGCCGGGATGTCCTCTCGGTGCCCGTGCCCCAGCTCGTCGACCCTGTTCACGCTGCTCGGCTCGTGCGGGACGCGGCCCGGGTGCGTGCGTCCCCCGACGAAGCACGCACCCGGGCGCGGAACGGATCAGTTTAGCCCGCGACGGGGGTGTTCTGACGGATCGTCGGGAAACCGTTACCAACGGTCACGATCGCGGCGGCTCGCGGTCGCGGCGCTGACCAGCCGCAACACGAGCAGCAGCACGATCGCGCCCAGGATGGCGACGCCGAAGCTCGGGAAATCGAACTCGAAGTGTTGCTGCTCACCGGTCGCGAGCCGGTAGACGAAGCCGCCGAGCGCCGCCCCGACCACGCCGACCAGCACGCTGACGAGACAGCCCTGCCGCTGCCGTTCCCGGCCGCCGACCACGAGGTTCGCGATCCAGCCGACCAGCGCGCCGAAGACGATCCACAGGATGATGCCCATGCCGCGAGGATACCTGCGGGCTATTGCACAAGAGTTGTTGTACAACTACTCTTGTGCATCATGGAGGTCCGCGATTCCCAGGTGCTGGCCGCGATGTCGCATCCGCTGCGCCGCCGCCTGCTGGACATGCTGAAACTCGACGGCCCGGCCACCGCGTCGGTGCTCGCGGAGAAAACCGGGCAGGCGGTGGGCAATGTGAGCCACCACCTGAAGGTGCTTTCCGGGGCCGGGCTGGTGGTCGAAGCGCCGGAACTGGCCCGGGATCGGCGGGAGAGGTGGTGGCGGCGTCCTTCTGTCACGTTGTCCTGGTCCACTTCGGACTTTGCCGGGGATCCGGTGGCGGAGGTCGCGGAGACGGTGAGCCTCGATCGGCAGACGACGTTGTCCCGGGGCTGGCTTTCGGAAATGGAGACGGCTCCTGCGGAATGGCGCGACGCGTGGTTCTCTTCCGATGCGTGGATGCGGTTGACGCCGTCGGAGTTGAGGGATCTGAACGATCGGATGGCTGCGCTGTTCGAGGAATTCGGGGCTAAGGCGGCTTCGGATCCTTCGACGGATCGGGAGCCGGTGTTCGTGTTCGGGCGTGGTTTCAGAGCTGATCCGTGAGGAGTGCCGCGTTCCGTCTCTTGTGGACTGGGCAGACGGTCAGCACGGTCGGCAGCGCGGTGGCCAGTGCATCGGTTCCGTTGGTGGCGTTGCTGGTGCTGCACGCCTCGACGTTCGAAGTCGCTTCGCTGACCGCGGCGGCGTGGCTTCCTTGGCTCGCGGTGGGTTTGCCTGCCGGGGCTTGGGTTGACCGGTGGCCCAAACGCCGGGTGATGCTGGTCTGTGACGTGATCCAGATGGCGGCCTTCCTTGCCGTGCCTATTTCTTGGGCTTCTGGACGGCTTTCTGTCGGCGTGCTTTTGGCCGTTGCCTTGGTTGGCGGCTTCGCCAAGGTCTTCTTTTCTCTCGCTTATCGGGCTTTCCTCCCGTCCGTTGTGGACGATTCGGATTTGTTGGGAGCCAACGTCCGGCTCCAGGGCGCGGAATCCGCGGCTCAAGTGGGCGGCCCTGGTCTGGCCGGACTGCTGGCTTCGGCGTTCGGGCCGGTCAGCGGCGTGCTCGTGGATGCGTTGAGCTTCGGATTTTCCGCACTGTGCCTGGGTTTCCTGCGCGCGGACGAACCACCTCCGCGCCCGCGAACGCGCTTGCGCGCCGAAATCGCCGAGGGCATGCGGATCGTGGCCGGTGATTCGTACTTGCGGGTGTTGGTGCTGTCCGGCGGGATCGCGAACCTGGCCCTGAACGGCTTTTACGCGGTGTCGGTGGTTTTCCTGGTAGACGGGTTGGGGCGGGGCCCGGGTGTCGTCGGGATTGTGCTCGCGCTTGGCGAAGTCGGCGGAGTGCTCGGCGCGACCCTGGTGAGCCGGGTCGCCCGGAGGACCGGCACCGCGCGGGGTTTCCTGTGGTGCGAGGCGCTGGTAGTGCCAGCGATGCTGCTCGGCCCGCTTGCTCGACCGGGATGGGGTCTGACGCTGTTTGTCCTTGCCGGCGCCGGAATCGCGGCGGGTGTGGTGGGGTCGAACGTGCTGGGCGCGACGTTTCGGCAGCGATATTGCCCGCGCCACCTCTATGCCCGGATCAGCGCGAGTTCTTCGATGGTCAACTACGGCACCATCCCGCTGGGCGCTTTGCTGGGCGGAGCGCTCGGGCAAGCGGCGGGGGTGCGGGTGGCGATGTTTGCGATGGTGGGCATTCAGCTGGCTTCGCTGGGGGTGCTGCTGCTGGGACCGTTGCGGCGGGAACGGGACTTTCCCCAAGTCGCGCTTGCTGTGGACAACCCGGCCGAAGTGGGTGGGAGTGTCGGTGGGGGCGGATAGACTGGACAAGGGCCGTCCCCCGGGTAGGGCGGGGGC